>DASWZL010000127.1:0-2568 GCA_036404475.1 Thermoplasmata archaeon | reverse complement strand
GGACGGGGCGAGCTTCCTCGGGGCGATCTACCTCACCCAGCTCTGGGCCGCCATTCAGCGGAGCGGACGAACGGATCGGCCGGTCTACCTGGTGCTCGACGAGGTCCACAACTACGCTGTCCCGGCCCTCGCGGACATGCTGAGCGAGGGGGCGAAGTTCGGGTTGCACGTTGTGGCCATCACCCAGTACCTACACCGGGTGCCGCCACGGATGCGAGCGGCCCTCCTGGGGAACGTCGACGTCTGGCTCCTCTTCTCGCTCGGGACGGAGGACATGGACGATGCATGGAAGATCGTCAACGGGGAGAGCCACGGGTGGCTTCCCCAGGACCTCGTATACGGGCTCCGGCCTTACGAGGTCGCGATGGCGGTGTCGGGAGATCTTCTGAAGCTGGGGACGCGTCCCAGCCCACTTCCAGACCCGCAGGCGAGCGATCTGCGGGACGTCGTGACCGCGAGTTCGCGACGATACGCCCAGCCCGAGGACTCGGAGGCTTCTCCTTGGCTGGTCGACCAGGACGATTTAGAGGCTGTCCTCAACGGGCTTGCACACCGATCGAGGACCACGGAGGAACTGAGCGGAATCACGAACCTTCGGCCGGACAAGCTCGCAGCGGCCTTGCAGCGCTCTGAGGACGCGGGGGACGTCGAACGAGACTCCGAGGAGCACGGCCGGGTCCGCCTGACCCCGCGGGGTAGTGTCCACCTGAGTGCGCTCATGGCGCGTCGGAACGAGGGCGAGGACCACGTCGAGACGCTCGTGGACCTGTGCATGTTCCTCGACTCTCGCGGCATCGCGGTCATGATTCCCGAGCAGGTCGCCGGTGTCCTGATGCCCGACGCGCAGTTCCGCTACGGGGACGCGATCTACAACGTCGAGGTCGAGTGCTCCACCGTCGCGAAGGCCGCGGAGCAGGTCGTCCGGAACGTCCGGAAGGCACGGGAGGCGGGAAATCGCGTCCTGATCGCCCTGCCTGATGCCTCGAGCGTCCAGCGCGCCTTGGTGGTGCTGGACAAGGCCTTCCCGGGCCTCCGGCTTTGGCCCGATGGGGTCGGGCTGGTTTGGAGGGACGAGAATGGCGTGTTCCAACCCCACAGGGTCCCTGGGACCGAGGTCTGGCCGTTTCTGGACTCGGGCGAGACGACGGTCGTCGCCGCGTTAGGGGTCACGGCAGAGGAACGACTCTCGCAACTCGTCGACACCGATCCGCTCCCCGCGCTGCTGAGAAAGGTGATCCAAGACCTTCTGCGGGCCGGCAAGACCCAGGCAACCTGCCGTGAACTTCTCGAGGCCCTGCCTGTGTCCGAGCGAAACCGACGGACCGATGAGCAGGTTGGGGCCGCCCTGAACGCCCTCGGGATGAAGCACCGACGGGTCCGAGCGAACGGGAGTAGGCCCACGGTCTACGATCTTCTGTCCATGAACGAGGCGGAGGGGGATGGGTCCGACGTGACAAGCGGCGGACAGGCAACGTGGACAAGCGCCGGAAACCCTCCGGAAGTGGACAAGGGGGCCAATTCTCGCTGGTCCACCGATTCTTCGTCAGAGGACGACGAGGGTGGACAAGCGGGGCCAGGCGGACAAGCCGATTAGGTAGAGTGGGGTTTGAGAGCCGCTGGTCCAGTTCGACTAACTCAAGGCTCCAGACACAAGGAAAATCACCACGTCACTGCAGACCACGAGCCGCTCACGCTCACATTCTCTGGGTTCTGCGAGCCGAACGTGAAGTATACCATTCCCCCGACAGAAATAAAGCCGAACGTACCGGATGGTACCCCGAGTTCGGAACACGACCCGTCGGGACCGTAGTTACTCGGCGTCCCGCCCGGGCAGACAGTACCGCTGCTCGTCTGGATGAACAAGACTGCTGGTTGCGAAGCGGTCCAGGTTCCAGATACATAGGAGCCGTTCGGGAAGCTCTCAGCGATTGGCTGACTGAAGCAACCCTCTCCGCACGAGGCGCCCGTGTAGGTTGTAGCGGACCAAGGATGCTGGTAAAGCGGGCTGCTGGGGACAATCCCGAGAAGAGCGATTCCGGTAACTACGCTCCCCGCCACCAGAGCAATCAAGAGAGCCGTCACGAACAGTCTTCGACGTCGACGCGGATTGTGCTCGATTGCTTCCACCGAACGGATGACCCGCCCTTGAGTCCACTCGACACCAAGTGCTCCACCCGAGATTCTCGTAACGAAGGTCTCAAGCGACGGACTCTCTGGGTCCTCGACCCTCACGGTCACAGGACGCGGAGTTTCCGTCGTCGACTCCGGCAGGTAGGTCACCCGCCAGGCGGTCATCGTCAACAACATATCCAACCGGTGCCCAAAGTCGTTGCGGTCGGCGGGTCCATGCGTGGTCGGGCGGACGAACTCACAACCAGAGGATCATCGCGCGCCGCGGCTCGCCCCTGGCCTTGTTCACGGCCACGATCACACCGGCCACCGCGAGCCCGACTCCCACTACCATGAGCCCGAGGTAGGTTTCCAGCGTCGAGGGTGGCACCCCAGCGTTGCAGGTCGGGTTCGCGACGCACGCATCGAACGCCGCGAACCACTCGCCCGCGAGCAACA
>DASWZL010000126.1:0-8447 GCA_036404475.1 Thermoplasmata archaeon | reverse complement strand
GAGCCGATCTAGGAGGCGCTCCCAATCGAACGGGACCGCAGCGTTCCCCCGCGTCACCCCGGCTCCCTCCGGTCCGATCGTGGGGGGGAGGCCGCGGCCTCGGACGAGACGACCCCCGGGTCCGAGAGGTCCGGCTCGTCGCGGTCCCCTGCCTCCCGAAGGAGCTCCCCCACGAGGTAATCGCTGCCCACGACGAGGGTGAACCCGTCCGGGCCGGTGCCGGCCCGGGCGAGGGCGAGCCCCTCCGCCGCCGAGCGGGCTTCGACGATCCGGGGGAACTGTCCGAGGGCCGCCAGCCGGAGCTCGGAAGGGCGGGCGCCCCGGTCCGAACGGACCGGCACGACGATTAGCGTGCGCGCGAGCGGCGAAAGGGCGTCCAGGATGCGGCCGACATCCTTCTCTCGGAGGCAACCGAAGAGGATCACGCTCTCCTCGGGGCTCGCGAGGGGGGAGATCTCGGCGAGGCTCTGGGCAAGCGCCCGCGCGCTTTCGGGCGTGTGGGCGACGTCGTAGAAGAGCTCGGGTCGCTTCCCGACGCGCTCGAGCCGTCCCGGCCAGCGCACGTGGGCGAGCCCAGCGGCGACCTTCTCGCCGCTTAGGTCGAGCCCGGTGGCCTGGGCGAACCGAACGGTGGCGGCGACCGCGAGCGCCGCGTTGCCCGGCTGGAACCGTCCGAGCAGGGGTACGAACAGGTCGGGGAACGACCGCCCGGGCACGCGCACCGAGAACGTCTGTCCGTCCGCGGAGAGGGTCCGTCCTTCGACCCGGACCTCCTTCTCGGCATGCCAGAGAGGCACCCCGACCCGGGTTGCCGTGGCCTCCACGACCGCCCGGGCCTCCGCCGGGAGCTCCCCGATGACGCCCGTCATTCCCCCGTGAAGGATCCCGGCCTTCTCGCGAGCGATCGAGGCGAGGTCGGGGCCGAGCAGGTCGGTGTGCTCGAGCTCGATCGTCGTGATCACGCCCACGCGCGCGTCGAGCACGTTGGTCGCGTCGAGACGGCCGCCGATCCCGACCTCGACCACGGCCGCGTCCACCTTCTCGCGGGCGAACCAGTCGAGGGCGAGGGCGGTCGTCGCCTCGAAGAACGTCGGCGACCGGTCGATGCTCCCGGACGCCTCCGCGTCCCGGGCGGCCGCTTCGACGCGCCGGACCCCGTCGACGACCGCCGAACGGGGGATGAGCCGTCCGTCGAGGCGGACGCGCTCCCGGTAGGTCGCGAGGTGGGGGGACGTGAAGAGGCCGGTCCTCAGCCCGTGCGCGGTGAGGATCGACTGCGCCATCACGGCGGTGGAGCCCTTCCCCTTGCTGCCCGTCACATGGATCGCCGGGAACCTCCGCTCGGGGTGGTCGAGTCCGGCGAGAAGGGCCGTC
Source organism: Thermoplasmata archaeon (assembly GCA_036404475.1). Lineage (GTDB taxonomy): Archaea > Thermoplasmatota > Thermoplasmata > Lutacidiplasmatales > UBA184 > Lutacidiplasma. Next base: position 7,073 of record DASWZL010000126.1, on the reverse strand, counting down.
ACGGTCTCGAGCCCGGGGCGAAGTCCGAAGCGGCGGCGCCGGAACAGCTCCTCCAGCGCCGCGCGATACTCCTCGCGGGTCACGGCTCCTCCCTCCGAGCCATCGTCCGTTTAAGGGTCCCCGGGTCGCGAGCGCTCCCCAAGGCTAGTACATCGACCGCTCGCGGTACGACCCGAACACCTCTTGGAACGCGCGGACGATCTCCCCGAGCGTCGCGTCCGCCTGGAGGGCTTCCAGGACCGCGGGCATCGTATTCTTCTCCTCGGTCGCGGCGACTTGGCGCAGTCGGTCGAGGGCGGCGGTGTGGCGCGAGGCATCGCGCCGGGAACGGACCGCGCGGAGCCGGCGGCTCTGGGCCCGACGGGCCTCCTCCGTGATCTTGAGCCGCGGTACCTTCACGGGGGTATCGACCGTGAACGTGTTCACGCCCACAACCTTCTCCTCCCCCGTTTCAACGGCCCGCTGGTAGCGGAACGACGCCTCCTGGATCTCTCGCTGGAAGAAGCCGCGCTCGATCCCGGCGACCACCCCGCCCAGGGCATCGATCCGGTCGAAGTAGCGACGCGCCTCCTCCTCCATCGTGTCGGTGAGCCACTCGACGTAGTAGCTGCCCGCGAACGGGTCGACCGACTCCGCGACCCCCGATTCGTTCGCGAGAATCTGCTGGGTGCGGAGCGCGATGCGGACCGCGTCCTCGCTCGGGAGCTGGATCGCTTCGTCGTAGGAGTTCGTGTGCAGCGATTGCGTCCCTCCGAGAACGCCGGCAAGCGCCTGGATGGTCGTCCGGACGATGTTGAGCTCGGGCTGCTGCGCGGTGCACGAACAGCCCGCGGTCTGCGTGTGGAACCGCAGCCACGTCGACCGTTCCGACTTCGCCCCGAACTCCTCGCGCATCACCTGCGCCCAGATCCGGCGGGCGGCGCGGAACTTCGCGATCTCCTCGAAGAAGTCGTTGTGGGAGTTGAAGAAGAACGAGAGTCGCGGAGCGAACTCGTCCACGTCCAGGCCGCGCTTCTTGGCCTCCGCGACGTACGTGCGTCCGTCCGCGAGGGTGAACGCGAGCTCCTGGACCGCGGTGGAGCCGGCCTCGCGGATGTGGTAGCCCGAGATCGAGACCGGGTTCCACTGCGGGGTGGACCGGGTCGCGAACTCGATCGTGTCGGTGACGAGACGAAGGGCGTGGCGCGGCGGGTAGAGGAACTCCTTCTGAGCGATGTACTCCTTCAGGATGTCGTTCTGGGTCGTGCCGCCCAGGCGGGCGAAGGGGACCCGGCCCGACGAGCCGGCGAGCAGGTACATCCCCCAGAGGATGTTCGCGGGAGCGTTGATCGTCATGCTCGTCGTCACGTCGGCGAGCGGGATCCCCGCGAGCAGCCGACGCATGTCGTCGAGCGAGCTCACGTTGACTCCGCACTTCCCTACCTCGCCGAGCGCCTCGGGGTCGTCCGCGTCGATCCCGTAGAGGGTGGGGTCGTCGAACGCGACCGAGAGCCCGGACTCCCCGTGCTTCAGGAGGTAGCGGAACCGGCGGTTCGTGTCCTCGGGCGTACCGAAGCCGGAGAACATCCGCATCGACCAGACCCGACCCCGGTACATCGTCGGATGGACCCCGCGCGTGAACGGCGGCTGGCCCGGGTAGCCGATCCGGTCGAACGACCGCCGCGACGAGCGGGGCGTGTACAACCGGTCGACCGGGATCCCGCCCAGGGTCGTGAACCGGTCCTTCCGCTCCGGGTTCTTCGCAAGGACGGGGGCGAGGGTCTCGGCCTCCCAGCGGCGGGCGCGCTCGCGGACCGGGTCGTGGTGGTCCGCGTCCACCGGGGTCGGGGCGGACGGTCGAAGCGGGCGGCTCGCCGACATCGCGCTCGGGGAGGCCGGCGGGAACTATAACTCCGGGGGCCCCGGAAAAACGGCGGAGGACGCGGCCCGGGTCAGGAGGACGTGGGCGGCGGGCGACGGGCGTCCTTGGGGACGAGACGGGCCTTCGCGATCCGGAGGCGGGCCGTCGATCCGGTGACGACCCGTTCGACCACCTCGGGCTCGACCCGTTCCTCGAAGAACGGGGCGTCGACGACCAGGGTCTCGAACTCGCCCCCCTCTCCCGCAACGTTGAGGGGTCGTACCTCGCGACTTCGGCGTTCGAGCTCCGAGACGAGGCCGAGGTCCAGCCGACGACCGAGCAGGTCGGGGGTGAGCGGCTCGGCCGCGAGATGCACGAGACGGATATCGAGACCGGCCGCGATCTCCTCGCGGACGACCCGGGCGGGCTCCTTCCTCCAGAGGGGCACGTAGACGCGTCGGCTCACCTCGTCCCCGATGCGCAAGAGGCGGGCCCACTGGTACGACGACTGGATCGCGCCGGCCACCACCGGTCCACGGTCGCCTTCGAGCGCGTCCCGTAAGGCCGCGAGCTCGCGTTCTTCGCCCGTGCCGCGAACGGGCACCCGGCGATGGGTTTTCTTCCAGGCCCGGGCCTGGAGCGCGACCAGGTCGAGGTTCGGCGTGTGGAACATCAGGGCGTCGGGGTCTTCGGGGACGATCGTCACGAGCTCGTCGACCGGCCAGCCTTGCGTATCCGCGAGATACGCCGCGTAGATCGAATCCTTCCCCCCAGAGACCAGCGCCGTGACGGTCATGGGGGCGCACTAGGGAAGCCCGAGGCCGTAGCGCCACCGCTCGTAGAGCGGAAGGAGCGGGACGGTCGCGAGGGTGCGGCCCGCCCAGCGCAACGTCGCATCGGCCGCCACGACCGCGCCCAGCCGGGCGCACGTCAACGAGGCGAACGTCCGTTCGAATCGCCTCCGGTTCCCAGCCGGGACCTCGACCACGAACCGGCTTCCGCCTTCGGCCGCGAGCGCGAGAGAAGGAGTGCGAAGACCCGTCCCATCGAGGTCGACCGCGAACCCGAGACCCCCTCCGAACGCCATCTCGCAGAGCGTTACGGCGAGCCCCCCGTCCGAGACGTCGTGGACGGCTCGCACGAGACCCCGACGCTGGGCCGAGAGCAATCGCTCGCCGAGGCGGCGGAGGCCGGTCGGGTCGGGCCGGGGGAGAGCGAGCCCGGTCCGGCCCTGTCGCCGGGCCCACAGCGAACCGCCCAGTTCGGGCGCCGAGCGCCCGAGGACGTAGAGGAGGTCCCCCTCCTCCTTCAGGTCGCTCGTCGTCACGTGGGCGATGTCGTCGACGATCCCTGTGGCGAGCAGTACGGGGGTCGGAGGGATCTCGGCGCCGAGACCCCCGTTATAGAAGCTGACGTTCCCGCTCGGGACGGCGAACCCCAGCGCCCGGGCGCCGCGCGCGAGACCCCGGGTGACCGACGCGAAGTCGGCGAGGACGTGCGGGTCCTCCGGGTTCCCGAAGTTGAGGCAGTTCGTGAACGCATCGGGCCGCGCTCCGACGGCGTAGAGGTTCCGGGCGGCCTCTTCGACGATCCAGATCCCCCCGTTCTCCGGGTCTTCGGAACAGGCCCAGGGTTGGGTGGACGTCGTCACCGCGAGCCCGCGCCGGCTCGAGGGACGGGGCTGCAGCACCGCCGCGTCGCCGTGCGTCGGCGAAGTGACGCGGCCGTGGAGCGGCTTCACGACCGTTCGACCTTGGACCTCATGGTCGTAGACCCGGAGGACCCCTTCCCGCGAGACCGAGTCCGGGGCGAGGAGGAGGTCGACGAGGACGCTCGACGGGTCCTCCCCCGCGAGGTCGGGCGACCGGGCGGACCGACGGCGCCGGGCGCGGGTCGGCCGACGGACGATGGACGGGTCGACGCGGAAGCCGACCTTCATGTGAGCGGCGAGGGCTCCCTTCCACAGCAGGGTCTCGTAGGGGCCGGGGACGACCTCACCGATATCGGTCGCCGGCACGTCGTGGCGCCGGAAGATCGCGAGGAGCTCGGGAAGGTCCGCGCGCGCTACGTCCAGGATCATCCGCTCCTGCGACTCGGAGACCCAGACCTCCCACGGGCGGAGTCCCTCCTCCCGGAGCGGCACGAGGGAGAGGTCAATGCACGAGCCGAAGCCGCCGGCGTTCACGAGCTCGCCGGACGCCGTGGCGAGGCCTCCGCCCCCGAGGTCCTTCTGACCGCGGACGAGGCCCCGGTCGTACGATTCGAGGCAGGCGTGGATGAGCGGCTCCTTCATGATCGGATTGCCGAGCTGGACCGCGCCGCGGGACTCGGATTCGCTGCGGTCGGTGAGCTCCTTCGAAGCGAACGCCACTCCCCCGATGCCGTCGCGGCCGGTGAGCCCCCCGACAAGGACCAGCCGATCGCCGGCGGACCGCGCGCGATTCGGCGTCAGCCGACGGACCGGAAGGAACCCGACGCAGCCCACATTCACGAGCGGGTTCACGATGTACGCGGGGTCGAAGTAGACGCATCCCGAGACGGTCGGAACGCCCACCCGGTTGCCGTAGTCCCGGATCCCGGCGATGACCCCCTCGGCGATGTACCGGGGGCTTTTCACTCCGTGCGGAAGCGTGTCGGGCCCTCGGTCGAGCGGGCCGAAGAAGAGGGGGTCGCTGAGGGCGATCGGTTTGCCACCGACCGCGAGAACATCCCGGAGGATCCCTCCGATCCCGGTCGCCGCGCCGCCGTACGGCTCCACGGCCGACGGATGGTTGTGGGATTCGATGCGGAGGGCGTAAGCGTACCCGTCCTCGAACCGGAGGACCCCGGCGTCCCCGGTCCCCAGGACGCGGGGGCGGGGATGCAGGCTCGAGAACGCGCGCTTCAGGTACGGTCGGGAGCTCTTGTAGCTGCAGTGTTCGCTCCAGCTCTGCGCGATCCCGGCGAGCTCGACGTCCGTCGGCTCGCGACCTTCGGTCCGATAGTACGCCTGGAGCCGGAGGAGCTCGCGTCGGTCGAGCCCGAGCCCCCGGGCTTCCGAGAGCCGGTCGAGCCCGGAACGGGAAACGCGCCGGATCGGGAAGGAAGCGACCTCGTCCGCCCAGTCGGACATGCGTCTAGGCCGAGAGCGGGCGCACCGACACTCGGTGGATCACGGGGTTCGCGAGGAGCCGTTCGACCGCTCGGTCCGCGAGGCGTCGGGCTTCCACCTCGGGCACGTTCGCGAACTCGAGGTCGTAGACCCGGGCGGTGGTCACGTGGCGCACGGACGGGATCCCGAGGAGCGCGAGCGACTTCTCGATGCTCTCGGCCTCGGCGTCCATGACGCCCGGCTTGAGCTCGACGCGTACCTCGATGCGGACCGTCGGCGCGTTCGTTCTCCCGACCTCCCGGAGCGCTCGTACCGGACCGGAGAGATAACGATACGCCCGCGGCAGGTCGTCGCTGCCATCGGCTGACCGCCGACTGCCGAGGTCGGGCTTTCAGGCCTTCGCAAAAGCCTATATAGGGGAGCTTTTTCGGGCGCCCGGCTCGGTGGGGGGCCGGCCGTCAATGGAGGAGTTCATCTGCAGTGTTGAGTTCCTGCGCGGCGCGGCCGACGTCATCGCCCGCGTCTCGAGCGAGGCGGGGGGCATCCGCGAGTACCGCGGAGGCACGGCCGGCGCCGTAATCGATCAGGTCATCAACGACCTCCAAGAGGAGTTCGAGTCCGCCCCGGCGGCGTAGCGCGGTTCGGGGGCTGGGCATTCGCTTTTCACGAAGGAGACGACGCTTTTCGGAGGTAGGATCACCGTGGAGAAATCACCCGCGGCCAAGCCGCCGGTCAGTCGAGCCGTCGAAAGTGCGTTCACCAACGTCTGGGGGAACGAGCACGTGGTCGCCCTCATCGCCCTCAAGGTCGAGACCGCCGAGGCGGACAACGTCGCGAGCGAGGTCGCGAAGTTCCCCGAGGTCGAGGACGACTTCCTCGTCACGGGGGACACCGACATCTTCCTCAAAGCTCGCTTCCCGCACTACGAGGAGCTGAAGGAGTTCGTCCTCCGCCGGCTCCCGTCGGTCCGCGGGATCCGGGAGACGAAGACGCTGCTTGTCGTCACCGCCTACAAGGAGGGAGGGAAGACCCCCCGCCTATGACGACCCCGACCACCCCCCCCTCGGCCCCCGCCGTCGGGACCGAGCCGACGGTCGCTCCGAGGACCGAACCGGACCTCGCCGGCTTCCAGCGGATCGTCGAGGCGCTCACCGAGCTGGCCGACGACGCCTTGGTCCCGAGGAACGTCCGCCGCGGCGCCCAGTCCGCGAAGGACGCGCTCTCGAAGCCCCGGGCGGCCCTCGACATGCGGATCGCGAGCGCCGTCTACGTCCTGGACGACCTCGCGAACGACCCCAACCTCCCGACCCACGGGCGCACCGCCATCTGGTCGATCATCTCGAGCTTGGAGAGCCTTCAGTGAATCCCGTCAGGCATAGGGTCAAATACGGCCCCCGGGTCCCACCTTCTCGGAGCGGAAACGGGCCCGTAGCTCAGTTAGGTTGGCCGTCCGGCTCGCCGGGTGGCCCTACAAAGAGCATCTGGCTTTTAACCAGGTGGTCGGGGGTTCGAACGAGCCTCCTCGCGCCGACCGCGAGGTCGCTCCGGACGTCCCCCCGGGCCCGTCACGTTCCTCGGAGGACCGCATGACCCCCAGCAGCCCACGTCGTCGATCGCGCGCGCGCCCGGCGCCGGCCAAGGTGGCCGCTCCGCCCCGACCGTTCGTCGCGCACCACCTCGCCCCGCCCCACGAGATCCTCAGCGAGGAGGAGTCGCGGCGGGTCCTCGAACAGCTCGGCGCGTCGCCCGAACGCCTTCCGAAGATCCTGGCCTCGGACCCCGGCCTCCGGACCGACCCCAAGTTCGAGGGCCTGCGCGAACGCGGGGAGACCCTCGTGGGACGTCTCGTCCGGGTCCGCCGACCGAGCGCGACCGCCGGCGAGGCCGTCGCCTACCGGCTCATCGTCCCGTCCGTCGGAGGGGACTAGTTCAATTCCATGCGCGAAATCGTGGACGCGTTCTTCCGGGAACGCTCGATCGTCAACCACCACCTGGCGAGCTTCAACGACTTCCTGCCGACCAAGGACAACCCGAACTCGAGGATGCAGCGCATCGTGGACGACGCGCGCGTCAGCGAGGATTCGACCGAACGTGGCGTCATCCGCCTCGACGTCCAGAAGACGTAGAGCTCGATCTACGTGC
>DASWZL010000125.1:0-28811 GCA_036404475.1 Thermoplasmata archaeon | reverse complement strand
CATCCTCAAGGTCGTCCGCCCACTCTTCTTGGACGATCTCCGCGCCGATCTAGAGAGGTGTGGGTCGAACGAGAAGAGACTCAAGGACCTATTCACGAGGATTTCTCGCCTCCGGTTCCTCGACCCCGCATGCGGTTGCGGCAATTTTCTGGCCATTACTTACCGGGAACTCCGCCTTCTAGAACTGGACGTCAGGATGAGACTTCGGGACCTCTCCAAGAGCCCGAACCAAATGGTTCTGGACGTTGAGCTAGGGAACGCGCTCGACGTCGATGCGTTCTACGGCATCGAGATCGAGGAGTTTCCGGCTCAGATTGCGCGGGTGGCGCTCTGGCTAGTCGACCACCAGATGAACGTGAAAACCTCCCTGGAACTCGGTCGCTACGAGGTGCGCCTTCCGTTGAAAAAGGCGCCGAACATCCACATCGGAAACGCGTTGCGCATGGATTGGGACCAGTTCCTTCCACGGGTCGAGGCGAGTTACGTTCTCGGAAATCCACCGTACGCTGGTAAGAAACGGCGGAACGCGGAGCAGGTCCAAGACATGGACTTGGTAATGAAAGGTAAGGTCGAAACCTACGGCAATCTTGACTACGTCGCGTGTTGGTACGTCAAAGCCCTCGAATACATCAAGGGGACATCGGTGAAAGCGGCCTTCGTGTCCGCCAGCGCCATTTCGCGGGGGGAACAAGTCGGAATCCTCTGGAACCACCTCCTCCGTGAAGGCGTCAAAATACACTTTGCCCACCGTCCTTTCTCGTGGACCAGCGATGCGAGGGGCACCGCCTCCGTCTCGGTAGTCATCATCGGGTTCGCAACTTCCGAGGCAACCAAGAAGAGGTTGTTCGACTATCCCGAAGCGACCTCTGACCCCGTTGAGGTTGCAGCACGAAACATCAACCCGTATCTCGTGGATCAACCTTCATTCTTGATTTCAAGCCGGGAGCGGCCTATCTGCCCCGTGCCGCCAATTGTTTTCGGCAGTATGCCCAACGACGACGGGAACTTCATCTTTACAGATGAGGAGAAAGACGCTTTCGTACGTGACGACCCCGGAGCAGCAAGATTCCTCCGGCCCCTGATCAGCGCGAAGGAGTTCCTTCACGGACAGACAAGGTGGTGTCTTTGGTTGCAGGACATCTCACCTCAGGAGCTCAAGAAACATAGTGGAATAATGAATCGGATCGAGAAAGTCAAGCAATACCGCACCGACAGCAAGCGAGAGAGTACTCGGCGGCTCGCGGCGACTCCTTACCTTTTCGGCGAAATCCGGCAGCCTATCGCGGGGGATTTCATCGTAATCCCACGCGTATCGTCGCAGACAAGGCGATACATCCCTATCGGCTTCTTTGACAGCTCCAACATTGTGAGCGATACCTGCCTCTGCATCCCGGGTGGAACGCTCTTTCAGTTTGGCGTCCTCACCTCTGCGATGCATATGGCCTGGGTTCGCCAGATCGCTGGCCGGTTGGGGCGAACGAGCGATTTTCGCTACTCCAACAAGATCGTCTACAACAACTTCCCTTGGCCCGCAGAACCACTCCCCCGATTGGTTCATGAAGTGGAATTGCGAGCTGCAGCCGTTCTCGATGCTCGGAAAAGCTTCCCTGGCACGCCCCTAGGAACGATGTATGACCCCCTACTCGCGCCAGAACCTCTTGTGCGAGCACACGAGAAGCTGGACGCCGCCGTAGACAGGTGCTACCGTGCCATGCCTTTCCGAAGTGATCTAGACCGGCTACGTCTGCTCTTTAGGCTCTACCGAAAATACTCCCCATCTGACACTACCCTGGACTCCTTTTCAGACGAAGATTGGGACGACCGGGAAGAGTCAAACTGAGCTCACAGCCCATCTGGTCTACTGCACCGCGTGGGTTGAGTATCTAGGGATTCTGTTTCAGGGGCCGAGATTCCGTTTCAGGACGATGATTTCGTCCCAAAGCCGCGTAGCATGCCGTTTCAGGCCGGCGTTGCCGTGAACAGGCAGCCGCGGCTCGCGTGCTTGGTCGGGTCGGGCTTCGAAACCTCCCAACGCTGACCCGTCCGGGTCTCGAAGACCGTGCGGAGCAGCTGGGGGCACATCACTCGGCCGATCTCGGGCGAGTCGCCGGTGCACGCGAAGCACCCCGTGACACGGAGCGTGAGAGGGCGCTCGCGGACGGTCGCGAGATGGCCCATCGTATGCGTCTCGTAGTACAGCCCGAGCGCCCGGGCGACCTCCTCGGGAGAACGGCCCTCGACCTGGTCCGCGATCTCGCGCCCGAGCTGCCGAGCGATCGTTTCGATCAGCTCCGGAAGCTGGAGATGGAACTCTCGGACCCCCGACGCCCGCATACCGAGCTTGGCGACATCCTTCAGGCGTTGGAACGGGAGGGCCTCCTTGCCGGCGACCACGGGAAGGACCGCCTCGGGCGGGTTCTCGAGCTCGACGAACCGGGTCTCCGCCCGGGTGGCGGGCGTCCACATACGGCGGTGGTAGTCCCGGGCCAGGCGGATGAACATCGGCGCGGACGACCAGAGGGCGACCTGCTCCTCCCCCGAGCGGCCGAGCCCGTCCTCGCTGGAGACGTAGACAAGGGAGCCGAGCCGGTCGATCACCACGGCCCGGTTCGCCACGGGGTTGGTCGAATGTCGGAGCTCGGAGAAGCCGGCGAAGTGCTTCGCCTCGACGAGGTTCTGGGAATCGACCTCCGCGACGACCCGCACCTTCACCCCCCGGTTGCTCGCCTCCCGGAACGCGCGGTCGAGCCCTACGTCGACGAACCGGGAGAGCGCCCGCTCGCTCGCGCTGACGAGGATCTCGCGGTCGGCGGCGCCGATCCGCTTCAGGAGGAAACGGCGGATCGCCTCCGTACCCTCGAGGACCGCGAACTTGCGCGGGTCGCGCTCATCGAACTCGTCGCGACCCTCCTCCCACTCGGCCAGGATCCGGTCCCGGTCCTTCTCGAGCTGCCGCAGCCGATCGGAGGCGCGGTGGATGCACCGGTCGACCAGGTCGTCCGGGGAGAGCGCCTCGAACCGCTGGGGGCGGCTGCCGGTCGGCCGAAGGAGGCCCTCGGTGCTGAGCTGCTTGATGAACCGGTAGGCCTCGACCCGGTTCACCGCCGAAACACGGGCGAGCTCGCTGGCCGTCATGGCCCCACCTCGGCACGCGGCCAGGTAGACGCGCGCGCCCTTCTCCGGAACTCCGTGCTGGGAGAGAAGCTCGAGGAGGCCCGACCTCGGCGCTGCCACGGGAGAAGGAGGCGGCCCCCCGTTAAAAGGTGGAAGGTGCGGGAACGGCGGACCCACTCGAGGGGGAGGGAGGATCAGAGCGCGGCCTGGAAATCCTCGATGGTCAGCGGGTACTCGACCTCGACCCCGCCGGCCCGCGACTTCAAGATCTCACGGGCGAGGAGCCAATAGACCGTCGCCAGGGCCACCCGGCCCTTGTTGTTCGCGGGAATGACGAAGTCGACGTCCCGCGTCTCGTTGTTGACGTCACACAGTCCGACGACGGGGATCCCGATCGAGACCGCCTCGCTGAGCGCCTGCTGGTCGGTCGCCGGGTCGGTGACGAGGAGGACCTTCGGCTCGAAGTACTCCTCGAGGTTGGGGTTGGTGAGGCAGCCGGGCACGAACCGCTCGGCAAAGGAGACCGCCCCGAGCGTCTTCGCGAAGACGCGGACCGGCTTCTGGCCGTACTGCCGTTGGGACACCACCAGGATCCGGTCGGCCGGGAAGTGGGAAAGGAACTTCGCCCCGAGGCGGATCCGGCGGTCGGTCTCGCGGACGTCCAGGACGTGGAGCCCGTCGAATCGGACCTTGAAGACGAACCGGCGCATCGACGCCGACTTCTGCTGCGTGCCGATGTGGACGCCCGAGGTGAGGTACGTGTCCTCGGGGATGAGCAGCTCGCCGGGCTGGATGTCCTGGCCGTCGCTCGTTGTCGCGGGCTCCTGGATCAGAGTCTCGTCGTCGGGCATCTCGTCAGGTTCCGGTGGCGCGTCCGAGCCGCAGGAGTTCATTTAGCTTTGCCATTCGCTCTCCGCCGAGAATCCCGCACTTCAGCCCCCGGGCCCCGGTCCCGAGCGCGACGTGGGCGAGCCATCCTTCCGGCACCTCGCCGGACCGGTGCGAAGTCACGGTCGAGAGCCCCCGGCTCCTCGCCAGGTCGACCGTCGCGAACGTGTCGGTGAGCGTTCCAACCTGATTGACCTTGATGAGGATCGAATTGGTCGATTTCCGCTCGAGCCCGATCCGCAGTCGTTTCTCGTTGGTCACGTAGATGTCATCGCCGACCACCAGCGTCCGACCGCCGACCGCCTTCGTCAGGGCCGCGAACGCGTCGAACGCCTCCTGGTCGAAGGGGTCCTCCACGAATCGCAGGTCGAACCGGTCGACCAGCTTCGAGACGAACCCGACCTGGCCTTCGGTATCGAGGGTTTGCTCGTGGTAGCGGTACTTTCCGTTCTCGAAGAACTCGCTCGCAGCGAGGTCGAGGCCCGGATGGACCTCGAGGTGAAGCTCGTCGCGCGCCTTCGCGCAGGCGTCCGCGAGGATCTCGAGCGCCTCGAGGTTCGAGACCGCCGCGACCCACCCTCCTTCGTCGCCCCGACCCAGCGCGGCCTTTGGAAGGCGGCGGTGCAGCTCCTCCCCGACGAGGCCGTGCACCCGCACCGCCGCACGGATGGAATCCTCGGGCCGGGCGCAGTCGGCGAACGCGATGAACTCCTGGATGTCGGGACCCCCGATCGCGTGCCGGCCCCCGTTCAAGCAGTTGCCCACGATGGCGGGGAACGAGCGACCGTCGACGCCCGGGCGGGCGAGGACCTTCCAGAGGGGGCGACCCGTCTCCTCGGCGGTGGCCATCGCGGCCGCGACGGACACGGCAGTCGCCGTGTTCCCCCCGATGGCCGAGAAGTCCGTGGTCCCGTCGACCTCGTGGAGCGTTGCGTCCACGGCGCGCTGGTCCGAGGCTTCGAGCCCGACCAGTCGTGGCCCGACGCGCGCCCGGAACGTCACGAGCGCTTCGGGAACGCCTCCCTTCGGGAACGCCACGACCTCGTGCACGCCCGTGCTCGCCCCGCTCGGCGCTCCGGCGCGGCTTCGAGCCCCGGAAGCGAGGGCGATGCTCGCCTCGACCGTGAGCCGGCCTCGGCTGTCGTAGATTCCGAAGAGGTCCGCCGAGGCGATGACGCTCATGGAACGTCCTCCACGAACTCGACCAGGACCCCGCCGAACGCCGACGGGTGCGCGAACCCGACCCGACGGCCTCGGGCCCCGGCGCGAGCATGCTGGTCGATCAGTCGGCCCCCCCGGGCGGCCACCTCGGCGAGAGCTACGTCGACGTCCGGGACGGAGAATGCGAGATGGTGGATCCCCTCGCCCCGGGTGGCGAGGAACTTCGAGACCGGAGACTTGAGTCCGGACGGTTCGACGAGCTCCACATGGGTCTCTCCCGCGGGGAGGAACGCCACGACGACCTGGCTCCCGGGAACCTCTTCGGGAGGGGACTCCGGCGCGCCGAGGACGGGTCGCCAGCGTTCGAGCGTCTCCGAGAGGTTCGCGACGACGATCCCTACGTGGTCGAGCTTCATGGATCCTCCTAGAATGCCGTCGAGGGGGGCTGCTCTCCGAAACAGGACCTCCAGACGTCCGCGACCTCGCCGAGGGTGCCTCCGGCCCGGACCGCGTTCAGGACGGACGGCATTACGTTGGCGCCGCGGTCGGTCGTGGCGCGGAGCTCGGCGAGCGCGGCCTCGACCGCGGCCCGGTCGCGTTCCCGGCGCCAACGGCGGAGCCGTGCGACCTGCTGCCGCTCTTCCGCGGGCGTGATTCGCTGAGTGCGAACGCCCGAGTGCGCGCCCCGGGCGAAGAGCGAGAACCGAGGGTTGCCTTCCGTGAACTCGTTGACGCCGACCACGACCTCCTCCTTGCGCTCCCGCGCCCGCGCGACGCGGTAGGCCTCCTTCGAGATCTCGCCCGCCACGAACCCCCGCTCGATCGCGACGAGCGCCCCTCCCATCTGCTCGATCCGGTCGAGATACTCGCGGGCATCGGCCTCGATCCGGTCGGTCAGGTACTCGATCTCGTAGGAGCCCCCGAGTGGGTCCACCGTGCTCGTTACCCCCGATTCCTCGGCCAGGATCTGTTGGGTCCGCAGCGCGAGCCGGGCCGACGACTCCGTCGGGAGGCCCAGCGCTTCGTCGAGCGCGTTGGTGTGCAACGACTGCGTTCCGCCGAGGACCGCGGCGAGCGCCTCCAGGGTCGTGCGCACGACGTTCAGCTCGGGCTGCTGCGCCGTGAGGCTCGAGCCGGCGGTCTGGGTATGGAAGCGGAGCTGCTTCGAGCGGCTCCCCTTCGCTCCGAACTCGTCGGCCACGATCCGGGCCCAGAGCCGGCGAGCCGCGCGGAACTTCGCGACCTCCTCGAGGAAGTTCCGGTCGGCCGAGAAGAAGAACGAGAGCCGGGGGAGGAACTCGTCGAGGTCGAGCCCGCGTTCGCGCACCGCCCGCACGTAGGCGATGGCGTTCGCGAGCGTGAACGCCACCTCCTGGACCGCGGTCGCCCCCGCCTCGCGCATGTGGTAGCCCGAGACCGAGATGTAGTTCCACTGGGGCATCTCGCGGGTCGTGAACTCGATCAGGTCGACCGTGAGCCGCAACGAGGGGCCCGGGGGGTAGATGTACGTCCCGCGGGCGATGTACTCCTTCAGGATGTCGTTCTGCACGGTCCCGCCGAGCCGGGCCCGTGGGACCCCGTTCTCCTCGGCGACCGCGACCAGGAGGGAGAGGAGGATCGGAGCGGTGGCGTTGATCGTCATCGAGACCGTGGCCCGGTCGAGCGGGATCCCCCGGAAGAGCGTCCGCATGTCGCCGAGGGAGGCGACCGGCACCCCGCAGCGACCGACCTCCCCGTGGGCCCGTTCGTGGTCAGAGTCGTACCCGTTCTGCGTCGGAAGGTCGAACGCCACCGAAAGCCCGGTCTGACCGCCCTTCAGGAGGAACTGGAAACGCTCGTTCGTCGCCGCGGCGCTCCCGAACCCCGAGTACTGACGGAGCGTCCAGAGCCGTCCGCGGTACATGGTGGGCTGGATCCCCCGGGTGAACGGCGCCTCTCCGGGGAAGCCGATCTGCTGAAGGAACGCCCCGTCGGGGTCGGGGGGAGGGTCGACGAGGAGGGGGAGACGACCTCCCTCGGCACGCGCACCGATTGCCCGGCGGGCGTCCTTCTCCCAGCGGCTACGCGCCGCCGACGCTTTGGGACCGCGCCGAGACCGGGCCATCGCCGATGGACCGGGGAGCGCTATTAATCTCTGTCGTGACGCGCGACGAGGGGCCAAAGGGCCGTAAGGTCGACCTCGGCCCAGGCCACGGGGACCGGGACCCCGAGTTCCGCGAGCAGGGCCGGCGCGACCTCTCCGAGCTCGGCGACCACCTCCCCGGCGACCCGGGCGCGCGCCGCACGTCCGTTCGTCATGCCGGGAATCTCGGTGGGTTCCCGTACCCCGGCCACGTCGACCGTGCGGAGCAAGTACTCGACGAGGGCGGCCGCCTCGGCGAAGCCGGCGGTGTCGGAGGCGACCATGAGTCCCGCATGGTAGCGGGTCTCGCCGCCGGTGTCGGAACCGGGGGAGGCCACGACCACGGGAGCGACCTCCCCGAATCGCTGCGGGTAGCCGTGGCGGGTGTTGTGGGCGAGCACGTCGAGGTGCGAGAGGAGCAGCCGGTCCCTTAGGTAGGCGAACTCGGCGGAGACAGGATTGTGGAGGCGTAACGGGGCCTCCCCTCCGACACGGGCGACCGCCGACTCCGAGACCAGGAGCGGAGTGTGAGGAGCGGCCAGGCCGAGCCCGAGGAGGGCGGAAGCGAACCGGCGGCGGAAGACCGTCTCACGCCGGAGGCGACCCCGGGTGCGGCTGGGAGGGAGCAGCCCGTCCTCGGGGCGGACCCCCTCCGCCAGGAGAACGTCCTCTCCCGCATCGACCGCGGTCCCGATATCGGGTCGCCACGGCGGCGCATCGACCTTCCAGCCGCCGGAGTGAGGATGTCCTCCGAGCCGTGCCTGGGCGAGTCGTCGCTCGACGACCGCCGCCGACAGCGTCTCCCCTCCGAGCGTCCGGAGGACCGAGGAGGGCAGGTCGACCGAGTGGCATTGGACCAAGGCGGCTCCGTCGGAATGGACGTCCCCCGGGCGAACGATCGGGACCGGAGCGACGGACCAGCCCTGCGCCACGAACACGACGAGGAGGAGGCCTACCGCTTCGGCGACGCTCCGCTCGCGCGTCCCGGTCGCCTCGATCAGGAGGTCTCGGTCCCCGACCCGGGCCTCTCCGGCGGCGCGGCCATTGAGGATCGGCGGCAGGCTGAGGACGGTGTCCCGCGCATCCCGGAGGGTGAGGCACGAATCGCCCTTCCGCCCGAGCGACCCGTAGGTCTGCGCCATCGGATGGTCCCGGAAGAACTCGGCGGCCCCGACCTCCTCCGAGGCATCGAGCGGCACGAAGCGGACCGAAGCCATCGGTTCGAGCGAGTAGTGGACCGGGAACTCGAGGCGGTCGACCGGGTAGATGCCGAGGCTCGCGGCCCGTCGACCCCGTCCGATGGTGACATGGAGGATCTCTTGGAAGCGCACCGCCTCCGCCAAGAGCCCGGCGTCGAGCGACCCACCCTTGGGGGCCCGGACGAGGGCTCCTCCGATCGCCGGGCGAAGCGCCTCCACCGAGCGGTCGACCTCGAACCCCGAGGAGAGGTCCTCGGCGGGCGCCGCCCGATACGACGGGATCCCGTGGGCCGCCTGGAGAACGCCCTGCAGGTAGAGGCCCAGCCCGCCCTCCGAGAGGAGGTCGAGGCGGTCGGGGGTCACGGAGACCGTGAGGGCCGCCCCGTCGTGGCCCTCGACCTCCGCCTTCGACCCGAAGAGGAGGTCGTCCAGAGCGGAGTCGCTGAGCGGCCGGCCCGCGAGGGAGAGCAGCCGTTCCGTGTCCAGCACCGCGCGCGGCATCGCTACGGGCTCCCCCCGGTAAGAGCGGCCAGGTCGTCCTGGAACAGCTCGCGGATGTCGTTGCATCCGAGGGCGACCATCGCGAGTCGCGTGACCCCAATCCCCCACGCGAGCACCGGCACCTCAACGCCGAGCGGGCGGAGGACCTCCGGGCGCAACACCCCGCCGGGGAACACTTCCATCCATCCCAGGCGAGGATGGCGGACGTACCCTTCGATGGAGGGCTCGGTGAACGGAAAGTAGCTCGGCCGGATCTTCATCTCACGGAGCCCGATCGCGTCGGCGAGCGTCGTGAACACACCGATGAGGTGTCGGAGGTCGAGCCCCTCCTCCCCGATGACGCCCTCGCACTGGTGGAACTCGAGGTGGTGACGCGCGTCGATCTCCTCGTGCCGGAAGTTGCGGTCGATCGAGAACATCCGGAACGGGGGTCGAGGATTCCGGGCGAGGAAGCGGGCCGATACGGCCGTCGTTTGAGAGCGAAGCACCGGGCGGACGGCGACCCGGACGTCGTACGACCCGGGCCACCCCGGTCCGAGGGGGGCGGTCATGCCGGGCAGAGGACGACCCTCGTGAACCGCGGCGACGCGGGCGAGGAGGTCCGGCGGGGGCGGTCTTCCTTCGACCCCCTCGACGGAGAGCGCATCGTGGATCGACCGCGCCGGGTGGTCCTGAGGCATGAACAGCGCGTCGTTGTTCCAGAACTCCGTCTCGAGGAGAGGGCCCTCGGCCTGCTCGAACCCGAGCCCGACCAGGACCTCCTCGAACTCTTCGAGCCAAGCGATATAGGGATTCGGTCGCGCCCCCGTGAGGTACGGCACGGCCGCCCGGACGTCGTAGGGCCGGAACGTGCGGCCCCGCCAGCCCCCCGAACGCAGAAGGTCGGGCGTGAGCGAGCCCAGAAGCTCCTCTCCCTCCGGGGCGAGCGGAAGTCGCCGCCCCTCCTCGGAGACGGACCAGCGCTTGATCGACCGATGGTCGCGCCGCACGAGGCCGCGCCGCTCCAGCGCCTCGACGATCGCCGGGTCGACGTCGGTCCCTTCCTCCGCCACCTGCTTCAGCACGGTCTCTTCCGGAAGGAAACCCTCCCGGATCCGGGTGTCGGCCTTCAGCCGGAACGGGGGTCCTTCGGCGAGGAATCCGCGCCGGCGGAGGATCCCAATCGCCGCGGACCTCTCCTCATCGTCGAGCCCCGCCTCCGTCACCTGGTCCGGGGTCAGGGAGCCGCCGTGCTGCTGGAGCGCGTCGAGAAACCTCCGCTCCGGGAGCCCCCGGGCGAAGGCGCCCTCCCCCTTCGGCGTGAGCCGCGAGATGGTTTCGTGCTCCTCTTCGACCCGAGCGAGGTGCTTCGAACGAAGGCGCTGGAGACTCCCGCGTACCTGGTCGGCCGGCAGCCCGACCTCGCGTCCGAGCGACTCCTCGTCCAGGGCGGAGCCCTCCCGCTTCCGCAAGGCGAGCAGAAGCGAGCGTTCTGGCCCCGAGAGAGCGACCGGGGCCGCCCCGACCGGGGCATCCCCCGATGCCTCGGGCACAGGGAGGCGAGAGGGGGACCGGATTAAGTCTTTTGGGGCCGCCGAGAGAAGGTGGGGGGGTCCCGTCGGGACGCAGGGGGGCGCCGGCTATGCCGCTGGAGGCCCTGGGGGGGCCCCCGGCGAGGACGGGTCGGGCCCCGGGGGACCGGACGGAGCGGCGGGGGGAGGGCTCCCGCCGTACGCCCCGGACGGCGGGCCGGTCGTGGAGGGCGGTGGCCCCCGCGTCGGAGAGTGAGGGGAAGGTCGCGGGCGGCCCCGCCCGAGGACGTATCCGGCCGCTACCGCGGCCCCCATGATGAGGGCGAACGCGACCACGTTCTGAGGGAACTGCTCGATCCCTACGAGCGCCGGTTCGAACCCGAGGAGGTTGACGTCAAACGTTGTGGAGTTCGTACCAAAGTACCCATCGCTCGTTACGGCAACCTGGGTCGTCCCGTGCGATCCGAAGAAGCAGACGGGGACCGTCACGGCGAGGGTCACGGATCCGGTCGCGTTGCTGAGGAGGCCCTCCGCGCCCCACACGCCCGAGCACGGTCCGTTCGGGTCGCTGGCCTGAACGCTGACCTCGACCGGAACGCCGACGATTGGCGTCCCGCTCGTCCGGTTCGAGAGCCGCGCTATCACCGTCACCGTGCCGCCCGGCGCAACCGGCGAGGGAGAGGCGGACACGGTGAGGTGGACGAACGTCGCGGTCAGGTCCTCGTAGAGGAGGAGCGCGCGAGGCGAACCCCAGCCCGTCTCCGTGTCCCAACCTCGGGTCGCGGTACCGAGGCACGTGGAGCCGGTCGTGACGTCGGCGAGGCCGACCGCGTCCGTGCCGCTCTCTTGGCCCGCCCCCACCGCGTAGAGCCGTGGCGTGAAGAATCCGAGCTTGCTTCCGTAGAGGGAGTCCATCTCCGTCACGAGGCCCGCCCAGAGCGGCGTCGCAAAGCTCGTGCCGGCCGCGACCGCGTCCTCGCCCCTGTAGTAGAGAAAGTTGTTCGCTGCGGCCGCGGCCACGTCGGGGATTCCGCGATGACCGTTCTCGGAGATCGGTGCGGCGGCGCTTCCGACCTCCTGCCAGGAGGGCGCCGGGATGGCCGAGGAGAACCCCCCGCCGCTACCGCTCCAGGCGGGCTCGCTCGCGAGTCCCGTGACCTGGCCGCGGAGGTCGCGCGCGAGCGTAGGAGCGGTCCCGCCCACGGCGATGATGTCCGGCGAGTCGGCCGGATAGTCCGTCGTGGCGGCCCCCATGCAGGCCGCCCCCTCGACACCGCCGAGGTCGCCGGTCGCGGCGAGGAGCGTGATCCCCTCTTGGGTCGCCGTCGCGAGGGCGGTGGTCCACGCGGCCGCGAGCGATTGGCTCGACCCTTCGGGGGTCCCGAACGACATCGAGATGACGGAGACGCCGGGGATCCCGGTCACGGCCTCGGTGAGCGCGTCCGTCATGGACGCCACGCTTGGGGAGTAGTTCTGGTCGGCCGGCCCGTCGGGAGCGTAAACGGCATCGAGCGTCGCGCCCGGGGCCATCGACCCGGCCCACTCCATGTCGAGCGTCAGCTCCTGAGGAGCCTTGCTCGGGTCGTTGGGGGCGTTGCTGGCGGGAGACGGGGCCCCGTCCACGGGGAAGGCCTGCAGCTCGGGCTGCGGAAAGCTGCTCGGGTAATCGTTCGAGAAGAACGTCCGAAGGTCCCTCGGATCGTACCCGTCTCCCCAAAGGAGGAGGACGATCCCATGGCCGACCGCGAAGCGCGGAGCGCCGGAGACGTTGTAGAGCGAGGAGAGGTCGTAGATCTCCCTTGCGATCGCGGGCGTGATCAGGTCGCCCCCCCCCGCGGTGGGCCCGTTCGAGGCGCTGGCGGAGCCCCCCGAAAGACCCGCCGGTAACGAGAACGTGATGAAGCCGCTCGAAAGCCCGGTGACCGAAGCGACCGACGGCTCGAGCCCGGCGGGAAGGCTCGGCGGTGACGAAGGGAACGTCACGGTCCGCCCGTCATACGTCCCCGACTCGAGTTCGGTGCCGAACGCCCGGCCGATCGCGGACGGGGTCCCGTCGAGCGTGAGCGTAAGGCGGTCGGGTCCGGCATGGACGACCGTGAGGCCCATCGATTCGAAGTACGACTCGGCGGAGGCGTACGCCGCGGAGGAGAGGCCGTACCGGTCGGCGATTTCGGCCACCGAGAGAGGGTGGGCGCCGGATCGCGGGGAGAAGAGCGATGGGTCGCTCGGACGGAAGGTGACGACCACGAGCTCCGGACCGACCGCCGGCACCGCGTTCGAGACCGACCGGAGATAGCCACTATCGTAACCGGCTCGCGCCGCGAACGAGCCGGAGTACACCGCGGAGGCGTCGAGCGGGACGGGGGAGGTCTCGGTGGCGGAGGCCCCGGTCGCGGACCGGCCCACGGCTCCGGGGAGGTTCGGGACCCCCATGAGCACGGCGACGAGGGCGGCGAGCGCAACCCAATGGAGCCGAACGGTCCGTCGCCCGAACGTCATCGTTCGTAGATGGAGCGGTACCTCGGAAAAAGGTTCCCGCCCCGCGGCCGGGGGGTCGACGGTCTACACTCGGATGGGGGCCGTGTAGCCGGCCGGCACGTGGAAGCTTTCCTTTCCCCCGAGCGGGTCGGGTCGCGGTGTGGGGGTCTCACCCCTCTTGGCGGAGAGGTAGGCGTCGATCGCGTCCGCGGCCTCCATGGAAGTGCCCATGGCGTACACGACGGAGCGACCTCCGCCGGCGAAGATCCCGGGGACGGCGGTCTCGAATCCTTTCCCCTTGCCTTCCGGCCAACCCTGGGAGGTGAGCTTGAGGTCGAGCTCGGGCCCGAAGCCGGTGAGGTCGGCCTTCTGTCCGACGGCGACGATCACCGTGTCGCAGGGGATGGTCTCCTCCGAGCCCGGGACGGGCACCGGGGTTCGCCGACCACCGGCATCGGGCGGACCGAGCTCCATCGTTTGGACGACAAGTCCCTCGACGTGGTGACCCCCGACGATGCGCAGCGGCGCCTTGAGGAACTCGAACCGGATCCCCTCGTGCTCGGCTCCGTGAGCCTCTTCGGGGTCAGCGGGCATCTCCTGGCGGCTGCGGCGGTAGACCAGCGTCACGCGTCCGCCGTGGGACTCGCGGAGCGCGGTCCGGACGGAATCCATCGCGACATCCCCGCCCCCGATGACGATGACCTCCTTGCCCACCGTGACCGGTATCCCGTGGTTGACGTGCTTCAGGAAGTCGAGCGCTGGAAGGACCCCGGGGAGGTTCTCGCCCGGCACGCCCAGCGTGCGGTGGCTCGGCGTCCCGATCGCGATGAAGACCGCTTGGTAGCCGTCCTCCCGGATCAGCTTGTCGAACGGGAACTCCTTGCCAACCTTCGTCCCGTCCACGAACGTGACGTCCAGGTTGTGGAATCGCTTCCGGTCGGTCTCGACGTCCGCGTCTGTCATCCGGTACGCGGGGATCGTCTGCATGAGGCCCCCGTACCGGTGCTCCTGCTCAAAGACGGTGACCGAGTAGCCCCGGACGCCGAGCTCCCAGGCCATCATGAGCCCGGCCGGGCCCGCGCCGATGACCGCGATCCGTTGGTTCTTCGGCTTCGACGGAACGTAGACGAGGGCGCTCTCACCGAAATCCAAGGCGGCGCGCTTGAGGTGGCGAATGGCGATCGGGACTCCCTTCTTCTTGACGACGCAGGAATCCTCGCAGTAGTGGTAGCAGACCTTGCACAGGCAGGTCGCGAGGGGGTTTTCGCGCAGCGTCACCCTCGCCGCTCCGTCGAAGTCCCCGTCCGCGACGAGACGGATGTACTCCCGGCAGTCCTGCGTGATGGGGCACGCTTCGACGCACCACGGCCGACGGCACTGGATGCACCGCTTCGCCTCGAGGATGGCGTCCTCCTTGGAGTACGCGTGAAGCACCTCGCGGAAGTCCGTGGTCCGGGCGTCCACGGGCTCCTCGGCAATCGGGACCCGGACCGGGTTCAGCTTCGGCGGCGCGGGCTTGGGGGACGGGGCGGCCGCGTCAGGAGTCATGGTCTCAAGCCTTCCGAGCCTCGCAGGTTCTTAAGACGATTCCGTGGCGAGCGAAGCTCTCGCACGCGCGGCCGCTTTTGGCCGCGCGCACGCTCCGACTTATAGCTCGTCCACGTTGGGTCCTTGGGTCTTCACGGGACGGCCGGCACCATGGTCCTCGATTCCCTCGGTAAATCGCTTCGGGGCGTTCTCCAGAAGATCGCCCGCGGCTCCGTCGTGGACGAAGCCCTCCTGTCGGAGGTCGTCCGGGACATTCAACGCGCGCTCCTTCAGGCGGACGTCAACGTCCAGCTTACCCTCGACCTCACGCAGCGGGTGCGGAGGAGGGCCGTCGAGGAGAAGCCGCCCGCCGGAGTGAGCCTCCGCGATTTTCTGGTCCGCATCATCTACGAGGAGGTGCGCGGCATGCTAGGCAAGGACCGGCCGTTCGACCTCCGGCCCAAGAAGATCCTCCTCGCCGGTCTCTTCGGCCAGGGAAAGACGACCACCGCGGGAAAGCTCGCCCGCTACTTCCAGAAACGGGGGGTCCGGGTGGGGCTCGTTGCCGCGGACGTCCACCGACCGGCGGCGGTCGACCAGCTCGAGCAACTCTCGAAGAAGGTCGGATGCGAGTTCTACGCGAACCGGTCGGAGACGCGGGCCGAGGTGATCGTCCGGGAAGCCCTCGCGAAGTTCCCACCGCACCTCGCGGTCCTCGTCGACACGGCGGGCCGGAGCGGCATCGACCCGGACCTGATCGAGGAGCTGAAGCGCGTGAAGGCGGCGTTCGCGCCGGATGAGGTCATTCTCGTCCTCGACGCCGCGATGGGTCAGACGGCGGGCCGGAGCGCGGAGGCGTTCCACAAGGCGGTGGGGCTCACGGGCGTGATCCTCACCAAGCTCGACGGCTCGGCGAAGGGGGGCGGAGCGCTCTCCGCGGTGGCGGTGAGCGGGGCCCCGATCCTGTTCATCGGCACCGGCGAACACCTGGACGAGCTCGAGCGGTTCGAGCCCACGCGGTTCGTCTCCCGCCTCCTCGGGATGGGCGACATCCAGAGCCTCCTCGAGCGGTTCGAGGAGCTTTCCGACAAGGATGCCGCGGAGAAGGCGGCGAAGGCGCTCATGAGCGGGCGGTTTACCCTGCGGGACATGCGCGCGCAGCTCGACTCGCTCGGGGAGATGGGACCGTTCTCGAAGATCCTCTCCGCCATCCCAGGGTTCGGCTCGATGAAGGTCGACGACAAGGAGCTCGAGCAGACCCAGAAGCGGCTTCGGGGGTTCCGGGTCATCCTCGATTCGATGACGGGCGAGGAGCTGGACGACCCCCAGCTCCTCAAGGCCGACCGGATCCACCGCATCGCGCGGGGCAGCGGCCACCGGCCGCAGGAGGTCCGGGCGCTCCTGAAGCACTACGAGACGACCCGCAAGGCCGCCCACGGCCTGGTCTCCAACCGAAGACTCCGGCGCCAGATGGAGAAACAGTTCGGCGCCGGAGGGGACACGGCCCCGTGAGCCGGGCGCCCGACCGATGACGCTCCTCAGCATCGCGGAGGGGCTCGCCGGCGGGCTCCTCCTCTTCTTCATCCCGGGGTACGCGGTGGCGAAGGCCCTCTTCCCCGAGTGGCGGGTCCGCGGCCCCCAGGGGGGCCGACGACTGCTCGAAATAGTGACGCTCTCCTTCGTAACGAGCGTCGGGCTCACGGTCGTGGTCGGGTTCGGGATCCTCGACCTGGTTCCCGGCGGATTCGCTGCCGCATGGTCCGACCCCGTCCTGGAGGGCGCCCTCGGAGCGGTCGCTCTCGTCGCGCTCGTCGCCGCGTTCCTCCGAGGAGCGTTCGCTCGGATTCCCCCGGCGAGCCGGCCGACGGCGGCGGGGGCGGGAGAGGAGGGGGCGTGGGACCTCTCGCGCGAGCTGGAACGGCTCGGGAGGGACGAACGACGACTCCAACACGTCCTGCGCGTCTCGTCACCGAATCCGGCCGAGACCGCACGCCTCACCGCCGAGCTGGACTCGGTGAGGGCCGAGCGGGACGCTCTCCGACGAAAGAGGGAGGAAGAGTATGCCACCTAGAGCGACGCCCGGGGGCTCGGATTACAAGATGGTCCTGGTCGTTCGGGGCGAGCTTCGTCTCACCGCGGGCAAGGCGGCGGTCCAGGTCGCCCACGCGGCCGTCCTTCTGGCTCAGGAGGCCGCGAAACGCGCCCCGGAAGCGTTCCGCGCCTGGTCGGCCACGGACCAGAAGAAAATCGCGCTGGTGGCGCCGACCCTGGGGGACTTAGAGGCTCTCGCGCGCGAGGCTCGCGGTCTCGGGCTCTTGTGGGTGCTCGTGGAGGACGCCGGGTTCACCGAGGTGCCGCCGGGCACCAAGACGTGCCTCGGGATCGGCCCGGCGGCCAGTTCCCAGCTCGACCCGATAACGGGGTCGCTCCCGCTTCTTTGAGGCCGCCTCCGCTCGAGGGCGGGACCAACTCGGCGGACCAAGTTGATAACCGTATAAATACAGGCAGGTTCTGGTCTTTTTGTGCCCGCGCGGGGGGGGCCGTAGCCCATGCGGATGTGGATTTACATCGTGCGGCGCCTCATCCTCGTTGTTCCGATCATCGTCGGCGTGATGACCATCACGTTCGCCCTGGTGAGCGCGCTCCCCATCCAGGACCGGCTGATCTCGTCGTTCGGCGCCCCGCCCAAGAATGCGCCCGGTGGCTACAGCCCAACGGTCAAGTGTACGCTCCTCCATATCAATGAATCCGGCAACTGCACGAACCCTCTCTATCAACGAGACGTTCACAAGTTAGGGTTAGACGATCCCGTCTACGTCCAGTGGGGCTACTACATCTCGAATGCCATTACGTTCCAATGGGGTTACGTGGATAACCATAGCGGTGCTTCTTCCTCGGATTCGCTGATCCAGGGTCAGTCGGTCGCGACCGTCCTCAGCTGGTTGCTCCCCTACACGCTCGAGCTCGCGATATTTTCGCTCATCATCATTCTCATCGTCTCGATTCCTTTAGGAAATCTTGCCGCTGTGTATCGGAACCGCCCGATCGACCAGGCCTCCCGAGTGATTTCGTTCTCGGGGTACGCGTTGCCCGGGTTCCTGTTAGGAACGTTCCTGTTGATGGCGTTCGTCCTAGCGCTCGGTCCCACCTTCGGCGGAGCCGACCCGACGTGCAAGGGCCAGTCGTTCTACCAGTTCTTCTACGGTTCCTGGCCCAGCCAGTTGTGTTTTCCGGATGGGACGTACCCTTCCTGGCTCGGTTCGGGTGTCGTCGCCTCCCCCACCGGGTTCCCGACCATCGATGCCGCCCTCCACGGCCAGGGTTGGCTCTCTCTGGACACGATTATTCGCATGGTCCTCCCGGCCCTGGTCATCGCGTACGGGACGATCGCCGGGCTGCTTCGTTTTGTCCGCAACAGCATGCTCGAGGTCATGAACCTGGACTTCGTTCGAACGGCCCGGTCGAAGGGAGTCCCCGAGAGCGTCGTCATCTCCAAGCACGCCGGTCGCAACTCGCTCAACGTCACGATCACCGTGCTGGGACTCACCTTCGCGTTCTTCATCGGTGGGTTCCCGGTCGTCGAGACGATCTTCAACCTCAACGGGGTCGGTCGGATGTTCGTCTATGCGCTGCTGGCCCCGTACGACTTTGGGCTGATCTTTGGTTCCACGATCCTGTTCACGTTCCTGGTTGTATTCGCCAACATCATTGTGGACGTGCTCTACGCGTATCTGGACCCACGGGTCCGACTGGGGTGAGACGAGGGGATGGCGGAAGGAGCGGCCGAGGTCTCATTGCCCGAGTCCGAGACGAAGGCGGAGGCGGTCCCGGCCACCCGCCGCGGCCGGCGACCGAACCCCCGAATCGCCCAGATGAAGCGAACCTGGTACTTCCTGCGTCGCAACACGCTCGCGATGGTCGGGATCGTGATCCTGGTCATCTTCATCGGCATCGCGATCTACGCCCTGACCCAGCCGATCCCCTGGACCCAGCTCCAGCAACTGCGCGCGTCCGATGGTGTTACCTGCGCGTCACTCAACGTGACCGGCTGCGTGTGCACCTATCCCGCCGGATCGGTGGCCCCCGGACCGACCTGTTATCAGACCCCGTCCGGCTACCCATCGGACGTCGCGCCGACCATCGACGTATCTCACGGGACGCTGGGCTCACTACCCCTCGGCTCGATCACGGTCGCTCCCACGAACCCGACGTTCTACGACATCTACGCCGGTCTGTTACGAGGGTCGGACTGGTCGCTGGGCGTCTCGGTCGCGATCGTGGGGACCGGGGCCCTGATCGGCCTCCTGGTCGGAGCGATCTCCGGGTTCTTCGGCGGTTGGGTCGATGAAGCGCTGATGCGCATCGTCGACATCTTCCTCTCGATCCCCCAGATCCTCTTCGTCATTATCGTGATCGCTGTGCTCGTCACGTTGCCGATCTTCCAACCCTTTGGCATGCGGGTCGCCCTGCTGATCGTTGGGTTCGTCATCGTCTGGTGGCCGTTCTACGCGCGCATCGTCCGAGGTCAGGTTCTTGTGGTCCGCGAGCAGAAGTACGTCGAGGCCGCGAAAGCGAGCGGAGCGGGCGGTGGGCGACTGGTCCTTCGCCATATCATCCCGAACAGCGTCTACCCGATCTTCGTCCAGATGTCGCTCGACGTCGGCACGATTCCCTTGCTGCTCGGGACGCTCGTTTACCTCGGGTTCCCGGTCTTTCCGACCATCTACTTCCCGGAGTGGGGCTCCATGGCCGCGCTATCGGTCTACTCTGGCGTCGGCGCCAGCACGTTCACCGACGCGCTCCTCACCTGCCAATTCGGCGCCTGCGTGATCCCGTGGTGGCAGTTCCTGTTTCCCGGGCTGATGCTCTTCCTGTACGCGATCAGTGTGAACTTCTTGGCGGACGGACTTCGTGACGCCCTAGACCCCCGGCTCCGGAGGTAGTCGAAAGGAAACGATGGAAGCGGTCTCGCAACCGGTACTGGAAACCCCCGTCCTTCCAGCCGAGGTGCCTCTCCCGTCGGCGGCCGCGGCTCCGGTGGTGGAAGAACCCACCGGCCCCACCGAACGGAACCCGGTCGTTCTGGACGTGCGTGACCTGAAGACGTACTTCTTCACGTACGACGGAGTCGTCCTGGCGCTCGACGGAGTCTCCTTCAAGGTGCGACGGGGAGAGACCCTCGGACTCGTCGGAGAGACCGGATGCGGAAAGAGCGTGACGGCGTTCTCCGTGACCCGCCTGATCCCGGACCCTCCTGGTCGGGTGATCAGCGGCAAGGTCCTGTTCCGAGGGATCGACCTTCTCTGGGGTCTCGACGCCGAGGCCCGGATCCGGATCGACCCTAAGACCGGTCGCGCGAAGGTCCGACGCTCGTTCCGCCGGATCAAGGCCGGCCTCGAACGAATGTCGGCGGTGCGGGGTCGGGGGATCTCGATGATCTTCCAGGAGCCGACCCAAGCGATGAACCCGGTCTTCTCGGTCTCCGACCAGATCTCCGAGGCGCTCATTCTACACCAGGGAACGCATATCGTCGACGACATCCTGGCGGCGACCCCGGGCGCCCCAGAGGTTCGTCCCGCGCTCGAAGCGCTGGTCGAGGTGACCCGGGCCGCGGGAGGCCCGGACGCCTCCCGCCAGGCGGCGGCCAAAGTCGGTGAGGCCGCCCATCTCTCCTCGTTCGGAACCCAGTCGTTCTACCTCGTTCGGGACAGCGAGCTGGGCTCCGAGGACATGGTTCGGCGTCTCGAGAAGGGCCTGCACCGGGTCCGCTTGAGTCGTCTCGAGAAGAGGTACCTCCGTCATCGACGCCGTCGCATGGTGGTCGAGGAGGAACTCCACGACCTCTACCTGGCCGAAATGCGCGAAGGGCGGGTCGACCGGCATCAGCGGCGAGTTCTGCGCGCCCGGCGCACCCGCCTCCGGCTCGCCGGGTTCTACTACGGGGTGTGGGGCATCCGCGGCCGCGTTCAACGCCCGCTCCGGGACGAGGCGTTCTGGCGGACCGTGGGGCGTCTCGAAGAGGTATCGATCGCGAACCCCGTCCAGGTCGCCCGAGGATACCCGCACGAGCTCTCCGGAGGGATGCTGCAGCGGGTGATGATCACGATGGCCCTCGCGGTCGAGCCGACGATCCTCATCGCGGACGAACCGACCACCGCGCTCGACGTCACCATCCAGGCTCAGATCCTCGAGCTGATGCGAGGACTGAAGACCCGGATCGGTACCGCGATCCTTCTCATCACCCACGACCTCGCGGTGATCGCCGAGGTCGCCGACCGGGTGTGCGTCATGTACGCCGGCCAGATCGTCGAGACCGCTCCCGCCCGCGACCTGTACCAGCATCCGCTGCATCCGTACACCCAGGGACTCCTCGCCTCGATCCCGAACCTGGAGCGACCCGACAAGAAGCTGAGCTCGATCCCGGGCTCCGTGCCCGACCTGATCCACCCTCCCGAGGGCTGCCGCTTTCACCCCCGTTGCCCGTACGCGATGCCGGTCTGCAAGGAAGTTCGCCCTCCGACCACGGTCGAGGGGAGCGAGCACACCGTGGCCTGCCACTTGTACAAGGGCCCTGTGGCGATGGAGTGATCGCACGGAGGGATTCATCAAATGATCAACGATTCGACCCCCGCCTTGATCTCCTGCTACAACCTTCGTAAGTACTTCCCCATCCGGGGCGGGCTCTTCGCCACCAAGATCGGGGACGTGCGGGCCGTGGACGGCGTCACCCTCGACGTCCGCGAATCGGAGACCCTCGGGCTCGTCGGGGAATCGGGCTGCGGCAAGACGACGGTCGGACGGCTCATGCTCCGTCTGATCGAGCCGACGTCCGGACACACCTACTACCACCCTTCGCCCGAGATCCTCGCGCGGCTCGAATCGCTCTACGCCACCCTGAAACAGGGGGTCGGGGCGGAAGGGAACGGGGGCACGCCCGAAGCCCAGGCGGCGCTCAAGGAGCTCGACGAGATCGCCGACCAGTACTCCCTGTACCGACTGAAGCATTCCAAGATGAAGGAGCTCCGGGGGAAGCTCCAGATCGTGTTCCAGGACCCGTTCAGCTCGCTCAGCCCCCGGATGCTGGTCCGGGACATCATCGGTGAACCGCTCACCATTCACCACGCAGGTTCCCGCTCGGAGCGCGCTCAACGGGTCGCCGAGCTCGTCCAGGAGGTCGGCCTCAACCCCGAACACCTCTGGCGCTTCCCGCACGAGTTCTCCGGCGGACAGCGTCAGCGGATCGGGATCGCGCGGGCCTTGGCCCTGCGCCCGGAGTTCATCGTCCTGGACGAACCGACCAGTGCTCTCGACGTGTCCGTCCAGGCCCAGATCCTCAACATCCTGAAGAAGCTCCAGGCCGAGCAGCGGCTCGCCTACATGTTCATCTCCCACCACCTGTCGGTCGTGCGGGCGATGAGCCATCACGTTGCGGTGATGTACCTGGGCGAGATCGTCGAGCGGGCGGGGACGGAGGACCTCTTCTCCCGTCCGCTGCATCCGTACACGCAAGCGCTCCTGTCGGCGATCCCGGTCCCCGACCCTACCCTGAAGCGGGAGCGGATCGTCTTGAAGGGGGACGTGCCCAGCCCGGCCGCTCCTCCCCCCGGCTGCCGTTTCCACACCCGCTGCCCCGCCGTCATGCCCGTCTGCTCGCACACCGCACCGCCCCTCATCGAGGTCCGAAAGGAGCATTGGGTCGCCTGCCATCTCTATCCACCGACCGAGGGCGCGGCCGCCGCGGGCCCCCTCACGTCCCGGGCGGCGGCGGGAGAAGGAGACCTTGGCGTCGCCGGTGCCCCGCCGGCTCCGTAAGCCCGACGACCCGTGATGCCCTCGCGGTCCTCCGGTAGCTCAACGGTGGGCGGAGAGGGGTCCACGGACGACGGGATCGCCGGGGACACCCTCGAGGACCGGGTCGCGATCGAGAAGGCCCGAGCGCTGCGAGAACCCGGGCCCAGCTGGCGGACGTGGTTGTTCCAGAGCGCGCTGCGGGGCTACTACCTCCTGGGCATGTTCATCGTGGACGTCCAGATCGTCGTGGCCTGGTACGAGGTCTCGAGCGTCGTCGGGCTCGTCGCTTCCCTGGCCGTCGCGATCTACCTCGAGTTCCTGTTGTATCGGTACCTCTGGTACCGCCCCCGGTACGATGCTCGTCCCATCCGACCGTTCCGACGCACCTGGCTCCGCCCGACGGAATACGGTCGATGGACCCCCGAAGCGGACCTCGTCCGGGCCGGCGTCTCGATCTATCGGACGGAAGAGGGTCCGAACGCCAAAGAGTTCCTCTGACCGGGTCCTCGCGCGGCTCGCGGGCCCGAAGCTCTCGCACCGGTCCGACTGGGCGTCCGGCCCTTATCGTTCTACGAGGGGTCCGGTCCAAGACCATCGCTGCCTCGGAAGCGCCGCACCGAGTCCGGTCGGAGAATCCGCCTTCCGTTCTTTGAAAAAAAGAGAAGGGGGAAAGGGTTGTACGCCCCGGTCGGTCGACCGGGGCGCTAGGCTGACGATCCTGCCCTGCCTACGAGTTCCACACCCCGTTCCCGCCGTAGAGGTACCAGGTGTTGTCCCCACCGCCACCAATCGTCGGGTTGATGTTGATGGTCGTCGGGTTGATCCACGACGCGTACGTGGTCACCGCGTTCGATTGGTCGTAGTACACGTAGAGGGCGAGCTGGTTCGCGATGTGCTCGACCAGGTTGTACATCAGCACCCGGAAGGGGCCGACCGCCAGTCCCGCGGCGGTGGTCATTCCCCACTCCATCGCGGCGTAGGCGTTGCCCTGGCAGGCCTGCGGGATCGGCCCTAGGTTGGCCCAGTAGACCAGCCCCGCCATCGATGCCCAGGTAGTCGGTCCACCGTTATCGTTCGCGCAGGTGAACAGGCTGAGTCCTTCCTGCACCGCGTCGCCCGAAGTGTAGGTCGCGTCGGGGTAGTACAACGGGGCGGCATAGTCGGTCGGGTCGGGGTAGTCGGGCGCCCATCCCAGGTTGAAGTAGGGCAGCGCCGACTGACCGGGTAGCGCCGAAAGGCTGTAGACCACGAGCTGGGTGAACGTTACGTCAAACGTGTTGGGCGCGAGCCGCCCGCCCGAGATCTGGACGATGTACGGCATGTAGTCCTGGATCATCTGGTCGACTGTCGTCGCTCCCTTCTGACCGATGATCGGGAACTGGCACGGCGCGGCCTTCGTGCAGCTCGCGAGCTCGGAGTCGTAGTACTTCCCGCCGGCGGTCGTTGCCTGCGTCCACCACCACCCGGCGCTACCGTTCGTGGTCGTGCTCGCCACCGGGTCGGTGCTCGGCCAGCTGATGTTGGTCGGGTAGTAGTTCCCCATGAACTGCGGGATCGCTCCCCCGTAGTTGAACCCGTACTGAATCCCGTCCGTCGTGAAGATCGTATTCTCGACGGTGGTGTACGGGAACGCGTTGACGAGGAACTCGCGCAGGGCTACGTAGTTGAAGAAGTCCCCCGGGATGTTCAGGACGTTGGGGTCGAGCGTCTTCGCCGCGGTCGGGTCGAATTCCATCGCGAGCGGCAGGAAGAAGACGCTGAGCGTCGGGACGGTGAACGCGCCGATCTTGCCCTCTTGGATCAGCGAGAGCATCTGCGGGGTCTCGCCGGGCAGGATCGAAGCGAAATCGGTCTGTCCCGCCTTGTACTGCTCGATCCCGACCGTGTCGGTCGACTGGTAGACCACAGTGACTGTGCCCGCGTAGTGGGACGTCCCGGGCAGGGGCTCGCAGCCCGGCTGGCCCTTGCAGCCCGTCGGGGCCGAGTACGCGGGGTTCTGCGCGAGCGTGTAGCCGACCGACTGCTCGAACGGCTGGCCGGTCAGGTAGTAGGGCCCCGACCCGACCATGTTCCACCGAACGCCGGGCTGGATCCCCGGGGTGTTCAACGCGAGCAACTCCAAGGCATCCCAGGCCGTCAACGGAGTGCTCGTGAGCCAAGTCTGGAACGACGTACTATTGGTCGACGTGGTCCCCGCGGTGGCGCCGGGGAGATAGCACGGCCCATCCCCGCTCGCGGCGGTCGTGCCGGTAAAGCCCGGTACGGTGGCCTGCTGGGCGCTGAACCAACCGCACGGCGTGACTGACGCGCCCAAGGGGTCGGTGACCAGCTCAAGGAAGAACGGCCAAGCCGCCCCTCCACCCCACACGTTGAACGTAATGCAACCGTTCGAGGCCGTCATCACGGCGGTCGGACAGTACTTACTGTCGTTGATCAGCATCGACCCCATGACGTTCTGCGGAGTGTTGTTGAAGGGGGCGTGGATACCGCCGTCCCACTTGGAGCTCCCGATGTCGAGCAGCGACTGGCACAGGATCCAACCGTTTTGGGCACCGAACCCCGGAAGGTCGGCGAAGGCGCAGGTTCGGGCCACCGCGAAGGCCATGTCCGACGGGTAGACCGGCCAACTGACTTTGGTCGTCGGATCGTAGAACCGAGCGGCCGGGTCGATCGGGAAGGTGAAGTACCGCGGCGAGCTCCCGGTTCCGTTGTTGACGATCATCGAGCTGCCGTACTTCGCCAGGCAGTCCGGCCCGGGGACACACAGGGAAACCTGAGGTACGTACGAGGCCGTGCTGCTCCCGTTGTACGTCACCAGCGTCTGGTAGACGTTGAGGATCGGCTCGTAGCTGAGGGTATCATACGCTACCGCAGGGTCCTCCGAGGTGGCCCCTCCCGGGGCGACCTCCTGGTAGATAATCTTGCCGGCGTGCGGGCTAGCCGGCGGAGGGCCGGAGGCACCTGAGCAGCTACCGCAACCCGGCGCGATGCCGGTGGGGGAGACGAAGACCGTCCAGGTGTAGTTCTGGTAGATCGTCCCGGTCGGTGCGGTGATCGCTCCGACCATGGTAATGTAGTAGAGACCCGCGGCACTGAACGCGTAGGAGGCCGACACGCTGGTCGGCGTGGACACGAGGCCCGACTGCGTCGCGCCCGTCGTCGCAGTGAGCGTCGGCGGCTGGTCGGTGTAGCCCGTGGCCGTGGAGTTGCTCGTGTACGTGGCCGAGACGCTGACGGACCCGGAGCCGCTGAGCCAGCCGAACTGGGTGCTCGCCGAGCTCCCGTTGGTGAACGTCGTCGCGAGCACTGGGTAGAAGCCCGAGTACGACGTCTGGTAGCTTGACGTCACGTCGATCGGATAAAGATATTTTGGACCGGTGTGCCACGTCGAACCGACGAGCGCCTGGGCACTGATGACGTACCAGCCCATTTCGGTATAGATGTGGTTCGAGGTCGGGCTGGCGTTCGTGTAGATCGCACCATCGCCCCAGAAGATCTGGTACTGCGAAACGGATTCCCCACCGGAAACGGCGACAGTCGCCGGGATGCTCGTTCCCTGGGTGGTCGTGGCCACGGCCTGACCGAACCCTGCCTGGTACGGGACGGACAGGATGACATCGTTCAGTCCGGACGAGGACTGACAGATG
Source organism: Thermoplasmata archaeon (assembly GCA_036404475.1). Classification (GTDB taxonomy): domain Archaea; phylum Thermoplasmatota; class Thermoplasmata; order Lutacidiplasmatales; family UBA184; genus Lutacidiplasma. The sequence goes on along the minus strand of DASWZL010000125.1, from coordinate 2,872 downwards.
GGACTGGTCGGCGGAGAACAAGTACTGACCGTCTTGTTCCCACTACCGGAGACCGCACTCAACGCCGCGAACCCTGCGCCCCCAACGATGACGATCACGACGACCATCACCACGATGGCCATCGTCATCGACATCCCTCTTCGACCCAGTCGGTAAGACCCACCGGCCGAGCTCTCGTTCTCACTCGACATGAACCCACTCACATCTCCAATGGAGACGGCACCCAGACTTCGAAGCCGCTATATATACTCTTACGAGATGGCGCCTCTCGTGCCGCAGGGCAGCCGGAGGCTTCGCCTTGCGCCGTCGCTTCTGAGCGCGGATTTCGCGGCCCTGGGCGATGTGATCCGGGCCGCGGAAGCGGGCGGCGCTGACGCCTTCCACCTCGACGTGATGGACGGGCACTTCGTTCCGAACATCTCGTTCGGCCCGGCGCTCGTCGCGGCGGTGCGAGCGCGGACGAAACGGCCGCTCGACGTTCACCTCATGATCGAGGACCCGCTGCGCTACTTCGAGGCGTTTCGCAGCGCGGGCGGCGACACGCTGGTCTTTCACGTCGAGGCGCGCTCCGACCCGATGGCGGTGATCCGGGAAGGGCACCGCCTGGGCGCCGCGGTCGGTGCTGCGATCCGCCCCGACACGCCGTTCTCCGCGGTCGAGCCGCTGGTCGACCATCTCGACCAGGTCCTCGTCATGAGCGTCCACCCGGGATTCTCGGGCCAGAAGTTCATCCCCGACGTGCTGTCGAAGGTCCTCGCCGCGCGCGAACGACTCGACGTGGCGGGTTCGGCCGCGGACATCTCCATCGACGGCGGCGTGACCGCCGAGACGGCGGTGGACGCCGCAGCCGCCGGCGCGACGTTCTTCGTCTGCGGCAACTCGGCTTTTGAAGGCGGGGATATCGGCGAGAACCTCCGGCGTCTGCGCGCGAGCGTGGAGAGGGGGGCGGGCCGTGCGGTTCGCTGACCTCTGCGCGACGTTCGAGCGGCTCGAGACGACGTCCAAGCGCCTGGAGATGCGGTCGATCCTGGTCGACCTGATCCGGCCGCTCCGTCCCCCGGACCTCGGACGGGTGCTCTACCTGGCCCAAGGGCTCCTTCGTCCGGAGTACGAGGGCATCGAGCTCGGGATGGCGGACTCGCTCGCCCGACGCGCGGTCGCGACCGCGACGCATACCGAGGAGGCCCTCGTCGCTCGACGGACCAAGGAGTCCGGGGACCTCGGGACGACGGTCGGCGAGCTCCTCGTGGGGGTCCGGCGGCTCGAGGAGGCGGCGCCTCTCCGAGTAGCGGAGGTCTACGCGGAGCTCGCCCGGGTCGCCGAGGCGAAGGGCGCGGGTTCCCAGGAGGTCAAGGTCCAGATCCTCTCCGAGCTCCTCGTCCGCGCCTCGCCCCTCGAGGGAAAGTTCCTCGTCCGGTTCGTCCTCGGCACCTTGCGGGTCGGCGTTCGGGAGATGACGATCCTCGACGCCCTGGCGGAGGCGTTCGGGGACGGGACGAAGTCCACCCGCCAGAAGATCGAGGCGGCGTTCAACCTATCGAGCGACCTCGAGCTGGTCGCCGGCGTTCTGGTCGAGAAAGGAGTGGACGGCCTCGCGGCCGTCTCGCTCGAGGTCGGTCGACCGATGCGGGCGATGCTCGCCGAGCGCGAACCGACCCTCGCGGCCGTCCTGAAGCGGATGGACGGGCGGGCGGCCCTCGAGTACAAGTACGACGGGCTCCGCGTTCAGGCCCATATCCCGAAAAGCGGCCCCGTGCGCCTCTTCTCCCGCCGGCTCGAGGAGATCAGCGCCCAGTTCCCCGAACTCGTCGAGGAGCTGCCCCGGGCCGTTCGGTCCGTCCCGGCGATCCTCGAGGGGGAGTGCGTGCCGATCGACCCGGACACCGACGAGATCCAGCCGTTCCAGCAGGTCTCTCGACGGCGGGGCCGCAAGCATGACCTCGACCGCCTCCGCGACGAGGTGCCCGTCTGCCTGTTCACGTTCGACGTATTCCTCCTCGCGGGCGGCCCCGTCTACGGGAAAGCGTTCCCCGAACGCCGCGCGCTCCTCGAGAAAGCGCTCACCCCCACCGAACGGGTGCGGCTCGCGGTCCAACGGGTCGTGACGAGCGAAGAGGAGGCTCAGAGCTTCTTCGACGAAGCGATCGCCGCCGGGGGCGAGGGCATCATGGCCAAGTCTCTCGCCGACGGAAGCGCGTACCGCGCCGGGGCCCGGGGGTTTTGGTGGATCAAGTACAAGCGCGAGTACACCGCCGGTCTCTCCGACTCCATCGATGGGGTGGTGGTGGGCGGGTTCCAGGGGCGCGGACGCCGGGCCGGCCGGTACGGGGCGTTCCTGCTCGCCGTCTACAACCCGAAGCTCGACCGCTTCGAGAGCTTCTGCAAGGTCGGCTCCGGGTTCGACGACGCCCAGCTCACCGAGATGCCGAAGCGTCTCCACCGGTTCGAGGTCGACGACCGACCTCCGGACGTCGTTACGGGCGTAACCCCCGACCGGTGGATACGGCCGGGGGTCGTCCTCGAGGTCCGGGGCGCGGAGCTCACGCTAAGCCCCGTCCATCGGGCCGGCCTCGGTGCCATCCGAGCCGGCGCCGGGCTCGCCCTCCGGTTCCCCCGTTTCACCGGACGGTTTCGCGACGACAAGAGCGCCACCGAAGCGACGGCGACCGACGAGCTCCTGCGCCTCTATCGGTCCCAGGTCCGCCAGGAGACCCCCGAATCCGCGCCCGACGCCGGCTGACCCTCCGGGGGGTCGCGGGACGGCCGAGGCGGGTTCGCTTCGGCCCAAAGGCATAAGAAGGGCCGACCCCGTCGCTCGCCGACGGTAACAGACCATGCTGGTCGAGATGACGGAACTCCTGGGACGGCAGAT
>DASWZL010000124.1:0-10562 GCA_036404475.1 Thermoplasmata archaeon | reverse complement strand
GTTGCGTACAGCGCGAGATGACGCACCCGGGATTCTCCCGCGGGGGTCGAGGGTCTTCTGACGTCGGTGTGCTCCACCATCCGACGGGACGCCCCGCGCCCGCCAGATTGGGCGAGGAATATGAGCCCTCGGTCGTCGAGGCCCATCGACCGGGTAAGCGTCTCCCGTGCAGGGGCCCGGCACGGCCTCGGCGATGCGGGAGGAACGATAGCGAAGGAGGGTTTATCCGAGCGGTGTGTGAGACGGTCGGCGGGGGATCGCCGGGCATCGGCCTTCGATGACGACGGTAGGACTCGCGGGCTCCACCCTCGTCTTTGTCGCGAGCTTCGGCCTGAGCTTCCTCGTCCTTGCCTATCGGTCCTGGATCCTCCCCTCGGTGCGGCGCACGGTCGACCGCCTGCAGCGGTGGGCTACGGGTCGCTCGGATTGGAGCTGGCTACGGTTGTGGCACATCATGGTACCTCTCGCGGTCATCACCGTGGCGAACATCGTCTGGAACGTCTCCTGGGCGCACTGCTCGGACGACTCCTTCGCGATCCTCACCTCGGGGACGGCCGCCCTCCACGGGAACGACCCGTTCTCGGTGGCGTTCTGTAGCCATCCGTTCGCGACGTCGATCCCGTACGGATTGGCCGAGGTGTCGCTGGACGCGCTCGGGGCCCTCTCGGGGAGCATTCTCGGCATCTGGCTCGTCTGGCAGCTGTTGGCTCTCGCGGTGGTGCCGCTCGTGTGGAAGATCGCGGGCGAGGACCGGCGCTACAAGAGCGTGCTGGCCGCCACGTCGGTCCTCTACCTTCCCAACATCGCCACGAACCTCGGCGTCGAGAACCTGGTGGTCGCGGTGTCGGTCCTGCTCATGCTCTATGCCGTGACGGTCCCGCAACGTCGCACGACGCTCCTCCGCGGACTGGCGGCGTTCCTCAGCACCGCGCGGTTCCCCGCCGTGTTCCCCCTGCTGGGGTCCTCCGCCTCCCAAGGAAATCGACGCTGGGCGCAGCTCGCGCTCGTCATCGGGGTGTTCCTCGGGGCCGCGGCTCTCAGCTACGCATTGTGGGGGTGGGACGCGATCCAGGTCGTCTACCTAGGGCAGTTCGCCCGCGCGAACAGCGAGTCGCTCAACCTCTTCGCCTTGCTCATCCATGAGGGTTGGGTCCAGCCTTCCCTCCCGCTCGCCGCCCTCCAAGGAGGCGGGCTATTGCTCTTCGTGGTGTTCGTGCACGTGCGCGGGTACTCCCCCGTTGCGTCCTGCGCCGTCCCGTTGGTCGGGGTGATGATCTTCTCGCAGTACCTCAACTACCACTTCGTCGCCTGGTTGATCCCCCTCCTTCTGCTCGGATCGTCGACGAACTGGTGGCTCTTGGCCTACGCCTCCGTGGCGGCCGTCAACGAGAATGTCCTCTACTGGAATCTGGCCCTCGATAGCGGGGTATGGTGGCCGTACGAACTATGCGGCATCCTGCTCCTCGCGATCCTCCTCTGCATGCTGGTCACGATCGTCCGATCCGAAGAGACTCAACTCCGATCCCTGGCCCCGGCATCCCCGGTGCCTCCGGGCGCGCCCGAGGAATCGGACGGGGTCGCAGCGGACGGGGCTTAAGCGGCCGCCCGGCTACGGGTCCTTCGGCCCTCGGGGAGGAACCCCGTTCACCCCAGCACCGGAGCTCCCACCGATCGGATGACGAACGAGGCGATCGCCCTCCTCAGCAACTGGGACACCTGGGGAGTGTTCGGGTTCCTCACCGTCGTCAACCTGCTTGTCCTGCTCTATCGGACGAGCTACGGAAAGCGACTACAGCCGGTCGTGCGGCGCCTGCTTCGGCGGCTCTCGGGCCGCTCCGACCTCGGGTGGCTCGACTGGCGACCCTTGCTCGTGATGGCGGCGATCTGGTTCGGCGGGTTCTCGGCCTACGGCATTCTCAGCGGCCAGTACGGCTGCCAGCCGGGGATCCTCAGCGACGCTCTCGGCGTGATGGATTCGGGGCGGGCCTTCTGGGCCGGAGGGGACCCGTTCTCCGGCGTGCCGTACTGCGGGGGCACCCTCGGGGTTCCGTACGGTCTCGCCGCGGTCCTCCTCGATGCCGTCGGGTCGCTGGGGGGCCTCACCGGCATCTGCATCGTCTGGGGGGCTGTCGTGCTGAGCATCCTCCCGCTGACGTGGGCGGTCGGCGGCGACGATCGACAGTACATCACGGTGTACCTCGCATCGTCTATCCTCTTCGTGCCGCTCGCCACTTCGGAGTTCGGCGGGGCGACGAATGCGATCGTGCCGATGACGCTCCTGCTCGTCCTCTACCTCGCCGAGCGTCGGGAGGTCCTCGCCGCCGCCCTGGGCGGATTCCTATCGACCGCGAGGTTCCCGAGCCTGTTCCCCGTGCTGGCGAGGAGTGGCTCCGCGCCGCGACGGCGGTACTGGAGCTTCGTGGTCGCGGCCGGGACGTTCGGGGCGGCCTCGGCGCTGTCGTACGGGGTATGGGGCCCGGGGTTCCTCAACAGCGTCTTCGTCGGCCAGATCGCCCGGCGGTCGTACTCGCTGAACATCTACGGGATCCTCCTGTTCCACAACGCTCTTCCGTCCTCGTTGGGGGTAGAAGCGGTCCAGGCCACGCTGACGGTCGCCCTGGTCATCGCCGTGTTCTTCTTCGTGCGCTCGCCGGTTCGGGCCGTCGCCATCACGATCGTCGGAGTCGCGCTCGCGACGCCGTTCCTCTCCTACAACTTCCTCATCTGGCTGCTGCCGTGCGCCCTCGCCGGGGCGCGTGTCCGCTGGTGGCTGTGGGGCGTCGCGACCGTCGGGGCGGTCAACTTCAACCTCGGGCTTATCCTCTGGGCGTCGGGCCAAGGAGTCGTCTGGCCGGCGGAGCTGCTAGACGTCGTCCTCACTGCCCTGCTCCTCGGGCTGTTCGTCGACCTTTGGCGTGGGGAGCTCGCCGCGCGCCGGGGAAAGGACGCGACCGTTACCTCTGCTTGAGGGCGGTGACGAGCTTCCCGACCGCCGTCTGAGCATCTCCGTAGAGCATGTGGCAATTGTCGCGGTAGAAGAGGTCGTTCTCGATTCCGGCGAACCCCTTCCCTTGGCCTCGCTTGATGACGATGACGTTCTTGGCCTGCTCGACGTCGAGGATCGGCATCCCCTGGAGCGGGCTTCCCTGGCGATGGGCCGCCGGGTTCACGACATCGTTCGCCCCGATGACGAGGACCACGTCGGTGTTGGGGAACTCGGCGTTGATCTCGTCCCGGTCGAACAGCTTTTCGTAGGAGATCCCCGCTTCCGCGAGCAGGACGTTCATGTGGCCGGGCATGCGGCCCGCCACGGGGTGGATCGCGAACTTCACCGTGACACCCTTCGACTCGAGGAGGTCGGCGAGCTCCTTGACCTTCCCTTGGGCCTGGGCGACCGCCATACCGTAGCCGGGCGCGATGATCACCTGGTTCGCGTACTCCATCATCACCGCGACGTCCGAAGCCTCAATCGGCTTCATCGACCCCTTCATGGCGACGCCGGTCTCCTCGACCGCGCCGAAGGCGCTGAAGAAGACGTTGCCGACCGACCGGTTCATCGCCTTCGCCATGAGCAAGGTAAGCAGCGAACCCGACGCCCCGACGAGCGTTCCTGCGATCACCATCGCGTACCCGGCGTCCCCGAGGGGGCCGTTCACGAGGGCGAACCCGTCGAGGGCGACCGCAATCCCCGTCAACGCGTTGAACAGGCTGATGACGACCGGCATGTCCGCGCCTCCGATGGGCAGGGTGAGGAGGATCCCGTAGAGGAGCAGGAGGGCGAAGAACGGCGCCAGCCAGAAGAGGCTCGAAGTCCAGAGCGTGAGCCCACCGCACGCGACGCCGACGATGAGGACCCCCGTGTTCACGAACTGTCGGGCCGGGAGGACGATCGCCTTGGACGGCATCCAGCCCTGCAGCTTTAGGAATGCGATCATGCTGCCCGCGATCGAGATTGAACCGATGATCGCCCCTGCGATGCTCAGTCCGGAGGTGACGTGGTCCGAGAGCGTGGAGAGGAGCTCGACGGCAGCGATGGCGGCCGCGGCCCCGCCTCCCATCCCGTTGAACATCGCGACCATCTGGGGCATCGCGGTCATCTTCACGACGCGAGCCCAGTAGAAGCCCCCGAAACCGCCGATCGCGACGCCGAGGAAGATGAGACCGAGGTTCGAAACGGGAATCGTGAGAGCAAAACTCATGTTGACGAACGAGAAGAAGGTGACAGCGACCGCGACCAGCATCGCGATCCCGGCGTAGACGATCCCGCGCCGGGCGGTCTCGGGCGAGCTCAGCGCCTTGAGGCCGAGGATGAAGATCAGGACGGCGACGACATACACCGCATCAATCGCGATGCCAATCCAGTTCGTCATGCGGGACCTCCCTTCTTCTTCGTGCGATCAAACATCGCGAGGATGCGCTCCGTCACGACGTAGCCGCCCGTGACGTTCATCGCCCCCATGACCGTGGCAATGAGCCCGATCGCCTGCTCGGTGACGTTGTTGGCGAGACCGAGGGCCACGATGCCCCCGACCAGCACGATCCCGTGGATGAAGTTCGACCCGCTCATGAGCGGGGTGTGGAGGAGCGTGGGGACTCGGCTGATGACCTCGTACCCGACGAAGACGGCCAGCAGCGCGATGAACAGCGCTGTCCACAGGTCCGCGGCCATCTACGCCGCCCCCTTGGAAAGCAGGTCCGCGGTCGGCTTGTGCGTCACCGCGCCGTTCGATACGAGAAGGCTCGCGGCGAGGATCTCGTCCGAATAGTCCGTGACGAGCGCGTGCTCCTTCGTGAACAGGAGGGTGAGGAACGATTCAAGGTTCTTCGCGAACATCTGGCTCGCGTTGAATGCCAGCTGGCTCGGAAGGTTGAGCGGACCGGCGATCGTGACACTGTTGACCACGACGTTCTCGCCGGGCTTCGTGAGCTCGCAGTTCCCTCCCGACTCCGCAGCGAGATCGACAATGACGGACCCGGGGCGCATCGCCGCCACCATCTCCTTGCGGATGAGCACCGGCGCCTTGCGGCCGGGGATCGCTGCCGTCGTGACGATGACATCCGCCTCGGAGACGGCCTTCGCGACCATCGCCTGCTCCTGCTTCTTCTCCTCGTCCGTGAGCTCCCGGGCGTATCCGCCCGCTCCCTCCGCGTTGATCTGGAGCTCGAGGAACTTCGCCCCGAGGCTGCGGACCTGTTCGCCCGCGGCCCGACGAACATCGTACCCTTCCACGATCGCGCCCATCCGGTGCGCCGTGGCGATCGCCATCAGACCCGCGACCCCGGCCCCCAGGATGAGGACCTTGCCGGGTCGGATCGTGCCGGCCGCGGTCGTCAGCATCGGAAGGAACTTCGGGGACAGGCCGGCGCCGATGAGCATGGCGCGGTAGCCGGCCGCGGTCGCCTGGGACGAGAGCACGTCCATGCTCTGGGCGCGTGTGATCCGTGGGAGGAGCTCGAGCGCGAACGCGGTGACCTTCGCGTCGCGCATCTTCGCGACGCGGTCGAGGTTCCGGCTGGCATTCATGAGGGCGACCACGACCGTCCCCGGCTTCATCCAACCGACCTCTTCGACCGTGGGCGGCTGGACCTTGAGCACGATCGCAACCGTGCCAAAGAGGGCGGAGCGGTCCGTCAGGATCTGGGCTCCGACCGCCGTGTAGCCGGCATCCGGGTACCCCGAGTTGGCGCCCGCGCCCGCTTCGACGACCACCTCGACCCCCGATTTCGTCAGTTGTTTGACGACATCGGGAACGAGGGAGACGCGCCTCTCGCCGGGGGTGACCTCCGTAGGTACCGCGATCCGGACTGCCATAAGAATCGGGGGGCTTTTGGCGGACGAGATTATACGCTTGATGTGTCCGTGGGTTGACCGAATGGGCGACCAATTCGACGTCGCGGTCATCGGGGCCGGGGTCGTCGGGCTCGCGACCGCCCGAGCGGTGCACGAGCGCCACCCGGAGCATACCCTGGTCGTCCTCGAGAAGGAAGATGCGGTCGCCGCCCATCAGTCGGGGCACAACAGCGGCGTCGTCCACTCGGGGGTCTACTACCGTCCCGGGTCGCTCAAGGCCCGTCTGTGTCTAGAAGGGCGGGCTGCGCTGATCGACTTCGCCACCCGGGAACGGATCCGGTGTCGGCGGATCGGCAAGGTGATCGTCGCGTCGCGACCCGAGGAGCTCCCCGCGCTTTCGACGATCGAGGAACGGGCCCGGGCCAACGGCGTCTCGGACGTTCGTCGACTCTCCCCGGGCGAGCTCGAGTCGCGGCTCCCCGAGGTCGTGGGGGTGGCTGCGGTCGAGGTCCCCTCGGCGGCCATCATCGACTACCGGGAGGTGGCTCAGCGCCTGGTCGACCTCCTGGCCGTCGGGGGAGTCGATACTCGCCTCTCGAGCGGAGTGCGTTCGGCCGTGAGGCGGGACGGGAACTGGACCCTCGACACCCCGACCGGAGCTGTCGCTGCCCGCTACGTGATCAACTGCGGCGGCCTCGAATCGGACCTCCTTGCCGAGGAGATGGGAGTCCACCCACCGGTCACGATCGTCCCGTTCCGCGGCGACTTCTACCACCTCAGTGAGCGACTGCGACCTCGAATCCCCTGCCTCGTGTATCCGGTCCCCGACCCCGACGTCCCGTTCCTGGGGGTCCATCTTACCCCGACGGTGGACGGGGAGCTCCTCGCGGGACCGAACGCGGCGCTCGCCCTCTCCCGCGAAGGGTACCGCGGGGGCCAATGGACCCTCTCCCAGCTCGCGCGCATGGCCCTTTTCCCGGGGACGCTCGGTCTCGCGCGTCGCTACGGCCTGTACGCGGCGCGCGAGTGGCTGAAGTCATGGAGCCGTGCGGAGTTCCTCTCCGCCATCCGTCGGCTGTGGCCGGCCGTTGAAGAGAGCGATCTCATGGGCCGCTCCTCCGGGGTGCGGGCGCAGGCGGTCCGACCCGACGGTTCCCTCGAGGATGATTTCGTCCTCGTCCGGGGACCGCGATCGTTGCACGTCCTCAACGCTCCGTCCCCCGCGGCGACCGCCGCGTTCGCGATCGGGGGGCGGGTCGCCGACGAGGCAGGCTTCCGTCGGGGAGAGGCGTCGACCGGACCCGCCGGCACGGGCCAACGCTCATAGACGGCCTCATCGTCCTCGGGACGATGGCGGAGCGCTCGAAAGGGTTCGCCGTGACCCGCTGGTTCGACCGCATCGTGGAGGGGGACGCTCGCGAGGTCCTCGACCGGCTGCCGGCCGAGTCGGTCCAGCTGGCCATCACGAGCCCCCCCTACAACGTCCGGATCCCTTATCGAGGGTACACGGACGACCTGCCCCCCGAGGAGTACCTCCGGTGGCTGAAGGACGTCTGGGAGTCGCTCCATCGCGTTCTGGTCCCGGGCGGGCGATTCGTCCTGAACGTCGCCCCGACCTCGATCAAGAACTTCCGCCCGATCCACCACGACCTGTCGCGCGACCTCCGCGACCTCGGCTACATCATGCGCACCGAGATCATCTGGTACAAGCAGACGATGGGCCGCCGCACGGCCTGGGGCAGCTGGCGGAGCCCGTCCAACCCTCACATCGTCCCCTCCTGGGAGTACGTGCTGGTCTTCTCGAAAGGGCAGTGGCGCCTCCCCGGCGACCCCCAGGCCGTCGACATCAGCGCCCGGGAGTTCGAACGGTTCTCCGACGGGTTCTGGAAGATCCCTCCCGAGCGGCACCGTCGCGGCCATCCGTCACCGTTCCCCGAGGAACTGATCGAACGCCTGGTGAAGTTCTACAGCTACCGCGGGAACGTCGTCCTCGACATGTTCGGTGGAACGGGGACGGTCGCGGCCGTCGCCCGCCGGCTCGGCCGACACTACCTGCACATCGACGCGTCCCACGAGTACTGCATTCTCGCGGCGGCCCGCGTCCGCCGGGCGCGGCCTTCGGCGGGAGCCCGGATCCCCGGACCTCCGACGGGCTCCGCGTTCGCTCTCCCGGAGGTCGTCGCCGAAGCCGGTCAGGAGCGGTGTCGAGCCGCTTGACGGGCGCTCATCCGCCGGGCGACCCCGGGGGCCAGGAGATAGGAGGCCGCGTACACCTCCGGCGCCCACACATCGAGCCCGAGCGCCCTCTCGGCGGGATGCTGCCCGAGGAACCGAAGGTACTCTTCGGCGAGTCGGGCGACCTCCCGTCGGTTCGCTCCCGCCCCGACCTGCTCCACGATCGTTCCCGCGCGGTAGAGCCGGTCGTAATGCTCGGATACCTGGGCGAGCCGGTCGGCGAGGTCGCGGCTCTCGTGCGCTCGCGCGAGCGAGGCGAGGTCGCGGTACGCTTCGCCGGCGTGTCGGAGCCAGGGAACGCGGTGAGTGACCTTTCCCGCGTAGTGGCGGTACCGCGTGAGCCGACGGTCGTCGAGGTACAGGCCGAACGGGCTGACCGCCGCCAGTACGAAGAGCGCGACGTCCGGTAGCTGGGTACGGGAGAACACGGCCCCGAGCTCTGCTTCGAGGAGCTCACGGCGGACGACCATCGTGCTCGAGTTGAAGGAGACGCGGGTCCGCTCGAGAGCGAGTTCGGCGAGGCCGTTCTTGTCCCGAGGCGAGACCGTCACCGGCCCCCGACCGTCGAAATAGTCGTCGACCGCGTAGAATCTCCACGTCTCTGACGGCACCGGCTCGCCGCGTTCGTCGATCACATGGACCCGGTTGCGGTAGAACCCGAGCCCCGGGTCGGCGCGGAGCACCTCGAGAGCGTGAGAGAGCCGCTCCGGCTCGAACTCGTCGTCGTCGTCCAGGAAGGCCAGGTACGGCGCGTGCGTGGCGGCGACCGCCCTCAGAAGCCAGGTGCCGATCCGAGGGTCATTGTCGAAGAGCGTGGGGATCCGCTGCTGCTCGAGGAACCGGTCGATCTCCGGGTCCACGAAGTTCTTCGTGACGATGACCTCGTAGCGGTCGTGAGGGAGGGTCTGCGCGAGGACCGATCGAACCGCCGAGAGGAGGAAACGCTCTCGTCGGTAGGCCCCGATGACGACGGCGACCTCCGGTCCCTCGGGCACAGTACCTCCTAGCCCCGTGGTCGACCCGGGACCGAGGGGAGAACGGGAAGGACCCGGCGCTCGAGCTCGGTGGCGGCGAAATGGAGGAGCGGCTCCAGGTTCACGGTGTCGGCCCGGTTATAGCGAACGAGGCGGTCGAGCGCGGAGGCGCTCCCGCGGCGGTACTCCTGCCAGAGCCGAACCGCGTCCAGCCCGTCGACCCCTTCTACCCCCGAGCGGTCCCCGACCCCGAGCCGCTGCTCGATCCGCTTGAGCCCCCCCGCGTGGCCGATGCGGTAGAGCAGGAACCGGAGGTCGATGTGCGCGGGCGGCACGAGGAGCTGCGGGAACGACGTGAGCAGGAACGGCACGTCGAACCGACTCCCGTTGAACGTGACGAGGACCTGGTATCGGCCGAGGTAGGCGGGGAGCTCCTCGAGGTCGTCGCCCGCGACGAAGGTGCGGGTCGCCCCGCCGCCGTGCACCGTGACCACGGTGACGATCCCACCGTACGGGGAGAGCCCCGTCGTCTCGATGTCGAGGTAGGCGGTCTCGGCGGCGAACGTCGGATACAGCCGCCAGTGCTCGCGGTTCGGAAGGCGCCGGGCGAACCAGCCGGCATCCCGCTCGGTGAGGGCCTGCTCGCTGCGCGCGAGCTCGCTGGCGAGGCGCGCCCGCGTCGGTGGGGAAAGGCCGAGCGACCCCGGCCGTTCGAGGAGGTCCCGCCAGTCGCGGAACCCCGACTGCCAGAGGTCGGCCTCGGTCGCGGGACCGATCCCGGGAAGATGCAGGAACGTCGCCCGCAGCACGGGGGCCGCGACGGACCTCGGCCCTTTAGTCTCTGTGGGCCGGCTACGGACGGGGGTCCGCCGACTCGACGGGAAGCGGGCCGATGGGGGCGGTCAGCTCCTTCACCACCGCCCAGAACTTCGGCACGTCCGATTTCGGCAGGCGCTGGCCGTAGAGGGGCGCGCGGCACTCCGCCTCGAGCAGGTCAGGGTCGTCTGCGTCCCAGACGAGCCGGACGACCCACTCCTCCTTCTCGAGCTCGAAGGCGTAGACCCTCTTCCGGGGGTCCGTCGGGACCGGGTTCGGGGCGAGGATGTCGAGCGGCGGGTCGGGAGGAGGGGCGACTCCCGGCATGAGCGTCATCGGCGGCGGTCGGAACGGGAGCCTCAGACGGATCCACGCGACCACCGGCCAGTGGCTTCGTGATACCCCGAGCGACGGCATGCTCGGGAGGAGACCGGCGAGCCCTTTACGCTCTCGGGCCGGTCGGCTCGCCGCTCCTTTCCGGGGTTTCAAAAAAAGAAACCACACGCGTTCTGTTTAACTGTCAAGTGTAGCCAGATAACGTAGCTGCGGACGTTAGTGGCCGCGGGCTGAACAGATCGCCCGAAGGCTTTCTGCGTACACCCCGGCTCTATCGAACTCGTCTTCTACGAATGTCCTTAGAGGTCTCTCTTTTTCGAGGGGGTTTCGGGCTTAGATGCTTTCAGCCCTTATCCCGGAGCGCGTGGCTGCTCAGCGATGCCCTGCCGGACAACTGATGGACTAGAGGC
>DASWZL010000123.1:0-9740 GCA_036404475.1 Thermoplasmata archaeon | reverse complement strand
ACAGGGGTCATTTCATTCCCGACCCCCCTGAGTCGCGAGCTGAACTTGAACACTCTTGGGGCAACGATTCCAGTCGCCCGCCCTCCTATAAACGTCACTCGAAGCTGACGGAGGCAGTCGTCTTTGGGGCAGGGTATCGTGGATAATCGAGCTAAGGGTCTCGGGGTAGTTCCCGTCCTTCCGAGGAACGCCCGCCTCCCGGACGAGGGCCCGACGGCTCGGGAGGCGCTTCTGAATCAGGTCGTCCTCGTACTTCGACTCCCCCGTCAGGTCGTTCTGCGCGCGTTGGGCCTTCTCCTTCGTAGAGAAGATTCCGCGTACGTAGGTCGCTTCGTCGACGTGCTGGAGGAGGGCGTAGACCGTCTCGGCGTCCCATGGGTTCTTCTCGGGCGTCATCGGAACGGGATAGGCGAGCCTAGTATATGTAACCTATTTCGGACGAGGAACGGCGCGTCGCGAGGTTTATACCCTAGCTCGCTCCTCGGGCGAGCTACGTATGCGGCACGGGCGAACGCGACTTACTACCTGTCGGCTTACAGAGAGCCGGTAGGCCATTCGCCCCCGCCGCTCTAGTTCAACGGTTAGAATCCCGACCCTGTAAGTCGGGGATTTCGGTCCAAATCCGAAGAGCGGCTCTGCGCCGCCGTAGGATAACGGGAGTCTGGCGCCTCCGTAAAGCGTCGGTGGGAGTTCGAATCTCTCCGGCGGCATGCCCCGGGGGCAGGTCGGATACGCGACGGTCCGCAAAACCGTCCAGAAGGGTTCAACTCCCTTCCGGGGCTTTCCTATGCCACCGCAGTTCGGCGGACGAATCCCGGTACGGTAAGCCGGGGATGCGGGTTCGACTCCCGTCGGTGGCTCTATTTACAAGAGGAGCCTTCGTCGATAACGATGCTCGCGAAGGGCGTAGGGAATCCCGTCGTACCGCTCCTAGAGCGCGAGCCCTGAATCCATCGAACCGGGAGGGTCTGCGCGGACTGCGGCTTCCGCTCCCGCGCGAGGAACTCGAATACCCGAGGCCGCTCGTTCCGCGGCCATCTCCGGGCGCTCGGGCACCACGAGGGAGATTACATGTACGGGGACCGACCTAAGAGTTCCAGCCCGTAAGGGTGCTGGACGGTCGTCGAAACGACGACGAGATAGGCGCCGACCGAGACGCGCTACCGCCTCGGAAGGCGCGGGGGTGTAGCGGCCTCCCCGTTTAGCGACCCTCTTCTCGGAGTGGACCCCCGGGGACTCGAACCCCGAACCCGTCGACGCCAACGACGGAGTTTTCCATTAGCCTAGAGGCCCGCTCGAGTCAAGAACGGGGGATTTATTTAGGACCTCCGCTCTCTCGGAGCCTAGCGGGGTGGGACAACGGAAGCCTACGGGCCTCATAAGCCCGAGACGGGAGTTCGACTCTCTCCTCCGCTATCGAAGATGAACGCGCTCGAGAGGCGAAGAGGGAAGGTCGGTCGGCGGGCCGACGGCATGCCCTCGTAGCCTAGCTCGGACGAGGCAACGGACTTCTAAGCCGTAGACCGAAAGGTCGCAACGTGGGTTCGAATCCCACCGAGGGCGCTCCGCGCGGTCGTAGTCTACCGGTAGGACCCCTCGTCGCCATCGAGGAGAACCGGGTTCGATTCCCGGCGACCGCATCCGAGCGCTCCGATGGGCGTACGAGGAGTCGAACCTCGCTTCCGGGGATATCAGCCTCGTTTCCTTCCGATAGAAGATACGCCCGACGAAGCGCAGGCGGTACGAGTTGAACGTACTACGGCCGAGTTAACAGCTCGGTTCCCCGCCGTGGGGACTCGCCTGCAGAATGTATGGGCGCGGAGGGAATTGCACCCCCGTCCACTTCGGGTTATAAGCCCGGCGCAGTAGCTACTATGCGACGCGCCCGCCCTGCGTAATCAGCGGGCCGCGCCGTATCCGACTATTCGTTCGAGGCGTCATCGGTGTAGTTCCGAACTACCGAGAGCCCGACTAGGATAAAGAACCTACGACGAGTCGACCTGCTCCTTAACGATTCGGACCATCATCTTCGAGACCTTCGCCATCGAGTCGTAGACGACTACGAGGGCGTCGGTTACGCTCTTCTGCTGGGCCTTCGACATGCTCTTCCAGATATAGTCGGGGATTTCGACGCCGCTCGCGTTCGCGGTAACCTTATCGGCGGGCATACGGCGGGATTAGCGTCCCTAGTATAAGTAACGTAACGCGACTACGAAGCGCGGAAGAACGCCGCAGCGAGCCCCTTCGACGTCGCGGTCGGCCGAACGATTTCCCGGAACCCTGCCCGTTCGACGCGCTTCGCGGTAACGAGGTCGAGGATAAGGAACGTCGCTACCTTCCGTTCGATACCGAGCGCGCTCGCTACCTCGTCAGCCGTAACGCCCTCCTTCGACTTCAAGATTACTTCGAAGACTCGCTCGACGGTCGCGGGCATCGTAGCGGCTATACTCGGCCTAGTATAAATTAGGTAGGTGGGGGCCGCCGGACTTGCACCGGCTTTTCCGCGTCTTCGGCACGGAGTCCTCCTAATAGACGAGACCCCCGAGTGGGCTCGGAGGGATTTGGACCCTCGTCTCGCCGGTTAAAGGCCGGGTGCTCTACCGATTAAGCTACGAACCCGCGGATGAATGCTCTCGCCGAGATTCGAACTCGGACCGCCGCGTCGAAGGCGCGGTATCCTTTCCGACTAGACTACGAGAGCCTACGGTTTAAACGGGCCCGGGTCGGTTCGTGGGCCCACCCGTTCGACGGGGCCTACCATCTCTCCGTCCGCGGCTAGCGTAGCGGTCTTGCCCCGACCGCGGGGGAGTACCACCGGCCGTACGCCGGGCGACTCCGAAGAACGGGTGGACTGCGACATCGCAGCGCGATACGTCTCCTAGAATAAATCGGTTCCGCCGGGAGTTGAACCCGGGTCCCTCCGCCGACAACGGAGGATTCTACCGCTGAACCACGGAACCCTATAATGCTCCTCGCGCGATTCGAACGCGCACCGCGGGGCCGAGGACCCCGCATCCTTACCGAGTTAGACTAGAGGAGCGCGGAGGCCGCGCTCAATCTCGGAGGCTCGTTCGCTCGCGATAGCCTAGCGTAGTCCCGCCGGCCCGAGTTGAACGGGCATCTGACGGTCTACGGCCGTCGGTCCTACCATTGAACGACGGCGGGATCGGGATACGAGCCTTAGCGGGGCGAGTGGGTCCGGCGAGATTCGAACTCGCACCTCGCGGGTTAAGAGCCCGGTGCGCTACCATTGACGCCACGGACCCTTCACCTCTTCGGCCGAGTAGGAGCGCTCCCTCTACATAATTCCTCGTAGAGTTTATCTACCCGAACGTTCCCTATCCTGAACGGGACCTCGGGCCCGGGGACAGACGGTCCGGCGAAATCCGGAACGGTACTGCTGGGCCGGGGGTTCCTGCGAACTTCTCGAAGCCTCTAAGTAGGACGAGTATCCTCGTCCTTTCGATGGCAGCGCTCGTACCTCGGGAGGAGGAAGGACCAATGGTCGGTCCGCCCGGGAGCGGGCGCGTACGCTAATCGGAAAACGGCGGAGTCCGCAACTCCGAAAATCGGGGTTCGAATCCCCGCGCGTCCATTCGCGGGCTCGGTCGGCCCTTTAGTCTAACAGCGAGGGCGGGTCTCCTACAAAGACCAAATCCCGGCGCAACTCCGGGAAGGGCCATCCGACTATGCGGACGTCGTCTAATCCGGCAGGACCTCGCGCCTCCAACGCGAAGGTCGGGGTTCAAATCCCCGCGTCCGCACTCTCGGTAGTTAGATATACCCGCGCTTCCCTCGACTCGATACCTAAGGTACGCCGAAGGAGAGGACCGAAATGGAGCTACGGAACTATCGACGCGGCCCTCTCCCCCCACCGCTTTCGCGGTCTAGTCTCGGCTCATCGCTCCGTTGGCGATAGAGCCCTACTAGACCGCGAGGTAGCGTCGGATAATCAGGTATTTCGGCGGTCCCGAAAACCGCTGTTCCCTCGGGAACTTGCAGGTTCGAATCCTGCCGCTACCGTTCGGCATCCGCAAAGGGTTCGTCGTCTAGTCCGGTTCAGGACACTCGGCTCCAGACCGAGGGACGTCGGTTCGAATCCGGCCGAGCCCACCCCCGTAATCCCGGGGCGATAGGCTAGTCTGGTAGGCTCCGGCGCTTGGAACGCCGAGACTCCGGTTCAAATCCGGGTCGCCCCATACTCCTATGGGGGCACCCGCCCGCGAACTGCTCCGCGCAGTTACAGTTATAGCATAGAACTCGGAAACCTTTTGGGAATCCCTCTCGGACCAGGCGAGCATATCCTCTCGAGCCCGAGTACTTGTAACCGTTCCGGTCCCGGTCCCTCGAACCGCCTCCCCTTATATGGTCGATAGTAAGGAAGGCGAGGTGCCTCTCGCCGCAACACTCGCACTTAGGAGGTCGACCTCCGTAGTGCTCGAGGACCCTGAGACGAATCGAAAGGCGCCGAGACCGCCACCAATTACGAGCCCATTCTCGATGACTCTTATTCCAGTTCCTAGCCCGAAGAACCCGTCGGCGCTTCGCCTCCGTAGGAGACAGCCTCTGTACTTCGGCGAAGTTCGTACGTAGTTCCGTAATCGCCGCCTCGACGACCCTACGGTCCTTCGAGTAGTGTATCCTTCTCCATAATCGCTGGTATTGACGCCGGCGCTCCGAAGACCGAATCGACATTAGGTATCTAGACGTCTCGTCCTAGTACATAGGTTCGATTAGTCAGAGTCGCGCTATCTATAAGTACGAGAACTCGCGTAGCTCCGTCAGATGAAGCAGGACCCTCGGCGAAGTAATCCATTGCGGTGCGGTCCGCTCCTCCTGCGTCGTCTACGGTTATCTCCGTAGGCGACGGGCCCCCTCCTACGGAGGGGTGGCTCAGTCCGGTGACGGCGCGGGGCCTAGAACCCCGTACGAGGAAACATCGCAGGTTCGAATCCTGCTCCCTCCATTCGACCGGGCTCGTCGCATAACTCGGATATTGCGCCACCCCGCGAAGGTGGAGGTTAGGGGTTCGAATCCCCTCGAGCCCGCTCGACCGCCGTGCACCCGTCGCCTAGCTTGGAAATGGCGCCGCGCTTCGAACGCGGAAGAACAGGGGTCCGAATCCCCTCGGGTGCGTTCGGTCGGGTGGGTCAGTAGCGACGCCGGCGCCCCCAAGAGGCGCTACGAAGGAAACGTCGCCGGTGCGAGTCCGGCCCCGACCACTCGCGCGATGGAGGGATGGCCCAATCGGTACGGCGCGGGCATGCTAAGCCCGTCTCGCTTCGGCGAGTTGGGGGTTCGAATCCCCCTCCCTCCGCTCAGGAAAAGGGCCTCCGCCGGGGATTGAACCCGGCCCCGCGGATTCACGGTCCGCTATGCAACCGCTACACTACGGAGGCCATACTCCCGGAAGGACTCGAACCTTCACCTTCGGGTCCAAGGCCCGATGGGCTTTCCTGTTACTCCACGGGAGTAGAGGTTCCCCCGAAGGGATTCGAACCCTTACTACCGGGGCCAGAGCCCGGTGAACTTGCCGAGTTATTCTACGGGGGTATGCGGATGCGGACCGGGATTCTCTCCGGCCCCCCGCTGTTGCCCCGGGTCGAACTTCGGCATCGAACGTCGGAGAGACGTCCTAGTATTTCTACGAGACGTCAGGCGAAGAGCCGATACTATACCCTACGTCCGCGTCGGCGTACCGTAGGATACGGCGTAGCTCGGTAGGAGCGAGGAGGTCGCATCGCCAGCCCTGCCCCTTCGAGGGGGCGTGGAGGACGTCCGTATCGAAGAGCTTATGGCAGTCCTTACAGAGGAGAGCGTAGGCGCGCGGATGCCTCTTTACGTCCATAAGACGGTCGAGGCGTCCCCTTCCCCATCCATTAAGCCCGGTCGGACGGCGATGCGCCCATTCGAGACGCGCAAGCGACCGACGTACCCAGCAGGCGAGGCACCGGTCCCGACGCGCCCGGTAGAGACGGCGGCGGAGGCGGTCGATATAGCGTCGGTTTACCAGCCTCCGCTCGCAGGCCATCGCTATCTCCCGTTCGCTATGGGAAGACGAACCGAACCCGATGAGAGTTCGAGCCGTAGCTTCCACGCTATCTCCGATATCCTCCGGTTGTCGAAGACCCGGTGCACTCGCTGGAGGTGGCCGACCATCGCTCCTATCGTCGGGAACGAGTTCCCGCACTCGGGGCAGGGCGCGGGACCGTACTGCCAACGCCAATCGCCCATTCCTAGCTCACCTCGGTACCTCTTTCGAGGGGACGAAACCGGCGAGCTTCCAGCCCTCGGAAGTATAGACCTCGCGGAGGAATCCGTAGCCCTCGTCCCGGTACTTTCCCCACGACCAAATCTCGACGAGCGTCCGTCCATCGCTCGGGTCGACGTAGGCGAGCGCCGGCTCTATCTGCTCCCGCTTATGCGAGCGGTTCGTAAGCGTCCCGACCTGCGCGAGACGGACCGGTAGACCGCGGCGTAGGCCGGCGAGGTCGAACGACCCGAAGAGGTCGACCCGACGCGAGAACATCCGTCCCGGGCCGAGGAAGACGGCGGCCCGCTGCGCTCGGTGGACGAGATAGCCCTCCTTCTCCCAAAGGAGCTTGATACGCTTCTCGTAGCCGCTCCCGCGGGTCGCGTCGCGCTTCCGGTTTACGGGCATCTACCTCCGCCTCCGTTTCGTCTCGGCGATTAGGGAAGGGCTCCCGACGAGCGGGTCGACCGGCTCGCGGCCGGTCTCGGTCACGTTATCCGTATTCCAGCGGAGGCTCGCCGCCGAGAGTCCCCGTACCGTTCCCTCCGAAAGGACCATTCCCTCGAAGCCGCAATCGATACAACGTCCTTTCGCGCGGACGCCCTTCGGGGTCCACTGCCACGAGAGCGGGGAGACGACCACCGTCCGTTCGTGGGCGCAGCCGTTATTCCTCTTCGGCGGAGCGCCGTTCTTCGCCGCCATCTAAGCGACCCTCCGGAAGACGAACCAGCTCCGGGTCCGGTGCATCGTCGAGCGGATAATCGCGACGTGGCCGACGAGCGAGAGCCGCTCCTTTGAGAACATAGGCCACGTCGTAGAGAGCCAGCCAAGGTAGCCGCCGGGCTCGAGTATCTCGGCGCAGGCGGAGACGACCTTCGGGACGTTCGGCATCTTCGCTCCGTACTTCTCGGCGTCGGCGGGTGAGTACGGCGGGTCGGCGAGGATTAGGTAGAACTTCTTCCCGAATAGAACCGCGACGTCCTCGGCGTCCCCGATAACTGTCGGCCGGAACTCCGGGCTCGCATCGAGGGTGACCTCGCCCGGTAGCGGAACGACCGAACCCGCGAAGAGATGGAGGACCCGCTCGGGGGGAACGTCCTCGAAGAGCGACCGGACCCGCGGGAGGAACTGCGGCGGGTACGCGCCGTAAAGCCGCGAGCGGTTCCGGTAGTCGTTCCCCGTAAACCACGTCGCGGCGACGATTCGGTTATCGTCGTTATGGAACTTCGAGCCCGGGTAGAGCTTCCCGAACGTCGCGTTATACCGCTCGGCCCGTTCCCAGAACCCCGCCGTTAGAGGGTTCGGCCCACGGTCTACCATTCTTCCCCCAACGACTTTATCGAGAGACCCGAGAACTCCGGCGGCGGCTCCTCGTTCGTCGGCGGCTTATACCCGTCGAGATACGAGACGAACTCCGCCCCGGAGACTACCTTATGCGCCCGTCCGGGGAGGAACTGGACGACGATATCCGGCGCGAGCTGACGAACGAACGCCGAGGAGTGCGGCGCCGCGACGATAACGGTCGCCCCGAGGCGCCTCGCGACCTTCCGTAGATTCGCCGCGACGAGCGGCGCCGTAATCGGGTCTATCGCCGAGCAGAACTCGTCGGCGACCCAGACGTTCGCCCCGCTCCCGACCATCTTCGCTATCATCGCCCGGTACTGTTGCCCGGCCGAGAGGTCCCGGAACCGCTTGAGATAGGAGTGCGCCTCGGAAAGAGCG
Organism: Thermoplasmata archaeon; assembly: GCA_036404475.1. Taxonomy (GTDB): domain Archaea; phylum Thermoplasmatota; class Thermoplasmata; order Lutacidiplasmatales; family UBA184; genus Lutacidiplasma. The sequence continues at coordinate 1,765 of DASWZL010000123.1, read as the reverse complement.
GCGGTATTCAGGAGGAAGAGCGCCGGGCGGATATCGGGCGCCTCGGGAACGAGCTGGTCGACGAGAGGAACGTCGGGTTCGAGCGGGACGAGCCGGGCGAAGACCGCGTCCTCCGGGATATCTACCGACCCCGTTACCTCGACCTTCGACGAGGGCGCGAGCGACCGGGTCAGGAGCGAAAGGAGAAGCGACTTCCCCGAGCCGGACGGCCCGGTAATCAGGAGCGTCGACCTCGGCGGAATCTCGAGCGAGAGGTCCGAGATGACCGTATCCGCGAGGTTCTCCGGGTGAAGACCGAAGCCCTGCTCGACGGAACGTACCCGCTTCGACGAGGGTATCGAGGAGATGACCGTAACGGACGTCCCGCTCAGAACGAACGGCGACGAGAGAGGCGTAACGAGGACCCTCGGGTCGAAGTCCTCGGCCTTTAGCCCGAGTTCCTTTACCCGCCGCTCGATATACGCCTCGGCGTGCGGGTTCAGCCCTTTGAAGTAGACGGGCTTCGGGAACCGCAGGATAGGGTAGAGAATCGCGTACTCGTCGTCCGAGAGTTCCTCGGCCGGCTTCGATAGGAGCGCCGCGGTACCCTCGGGCGTCAGCTTCAGCCGGTCGGCGGCCTCCTTAATCCGTTCCGCGTACCGGAGCTGGAGCGCGATTATCCCCCGGTTCGTAAGCTCGCCCTGCTGGTCCCGGGCGCGGAGCATGTCGATATCGGCGAACGACTTCCGAATGTCCTCGGCGATAGTATCCGCGTTCCCGGTTGTATAGCCGGCGAAGACGAACCCGGCCTTCTCCGCCGTCGGGATGTACTTTAACGAATCCGCGATAGCGAGAATGAAGTACGGGACGTAGCCGCCGACGTAGAACCGCTCGTTAGCGTACCGGCAGGCGTACCGGTAGAGGGCGTAGCCGAGCCCGGCACCCCGAATCTCGGGGACGACGACGATACGGCCGACCCGTACGAAGAGGTTCACCCGGTCCTTTAGCTTCTCGACCGAGTCGTCGTTCGCCGGCCAGCCGAACCCGTTCGGGTCGTCGTAGCCGGACCCGACGAGACGGTTCCGCGGCGCGTTCATCATCATATCGGTCGTCAGCTCGATATACCCGACGACCTTCGGCCAGAACGGGTCGTCGACCCGCGCGATTACCGGGACCCGCCGACCGTAGAGCCCCGAGCCGCGGTAGTGGAACGCCGCGAGCTTGCGGTACCCGGCCTCTTCCTCCTCGGTCTCGACCTCCTTAAAGCGAATCGTCGGCCAACCCGGCTTTAGGTCCTCCGCGATATCGAACGCCGGGAAGAGCGCCGCCCGACCGTTCCTCGCCCGGATATAGACCGTCCCGTTCTCGCCGAATAGCTCGTCCCCCTCGCCGACCGGCGCGTAGCGCGATACCTCGAGCGGCGCGCTCGAAAGGAGATGAAGGAACTTCCTCGCGCCGTCGACCTCGACCTTCGTAACCGCTCCGTACTCTTCTACCGCCATCTTTACCCCCAATCGATAGCGTACGACTTCGTCAGGACCGCGGCCGAGGCTACGTCGGTCTTCGTCTCGGGTTCCTCTCGCGGCTTCGGCTTCTGGTACGAGAGGACCCTCGGGAAGCGAAGCTCGGTCGTCGGTATCCGATTCCGAATCGCGTCGAGGATACACTCGCCGAACGACTCGCGAGCGAGCCGTGACCTAATCCAGAGACCCCGGTTGAACGACGAGTCGGTCGTCGGGAACGTATAGGCGAGGTAGTACGGGAGGAGCCCGTCCTCGACCGGCGG
>DASWZL010000122.1:0-2233 GCA_036404475.1 Thermoplasmata archaeon | reverse complement strand
GCGGTTGTTCCGGCGGGGCCCGGTCTTCTTGACCTCGACGTCCCCGTCGGCTACCGCCCGCCGGATGGCTTCCCGAATCGACGCGTACGTATGGCGGCTCGATAGGTAGCCGACGTAGAACTCGCGCGGTTCTCCGGGATGCTCCTTAACGGCTTGGCGGACCTCTTCGATAGTCGCCTTCGTCTTCGGCATCTACGATATCACTCCTACGACGGATAGGACGATAACGACCGCCCCGATAATAACGAAGGCGATACCCGCGTAGAGCGCTAGCGCCCCGCGGACGAGGAAGCCGAGGGTAAGGCCGACTACGAGGATGAGAACGCCCTCGAAGACGAGAGGGAAGGATATCGAGGCGACAACGAGGCCGAGGAAGGTGAACGCGACGACTACCGCTACGGATAGGATTACGAGCCCGATAAGCGCGGGCGAGACGCCTCGCGGGTTCGCTCGTAGAGAAGAGGAATAGGAAGGCAGGAAGGGGTTCGGACGGGGGCGTACGCTACTTCGAGTCGCCGCCCCCGTCCGCATGGTCGCTCTCCGTCCGTCCGAAGGTCTTTGGTCCTCCGAGAGTTTCCTTCTTACCGGGTTCTCGCTCCGACCCGCCTAGTTGTTCGCGTAGCCGGTCCAGATGAACTGAACCGTTACGAGCGCCGGCGTTCCCTGCCCGATGGTTACGGGCATGTTGAACGTCTGGAACGTGGTGATACCGGCGTTCCACGGGGCCAGGGCAGCCGTCGAGTTCCCGCCCGCGAGCGAAATCTGGAGAACGGTCTTCGCGCTCGAGAAGGCGGTAACCGCCAACGAGCCCGGAAGAACGTTCGTCGTCACGGTCGGAGCGACCACGGTAGAGTACTGCCCGGCGGTCGTTCCCGCCGACCACTTCATCTGCCAAGCGCTCGTAGTCGTTCCCGTCGCGGCCGTGTACCCGACGAACGAGTAGACGGTCGTGGGGGCCGTCAGGGTCGTAAACGTCGGAACGCTCGTTACCTGTAGCGGGAAGGCGTAGGTCGAGTTCAGCGCGTCCGTCCGAATCAGGTTCAGCGGCAGGATGACGTACGCCTTGTTGAACGTCGGAGACCCTCCCGTCGGGGTCGTGTTCGCCGACGCGATGACGTACTCCTTCGCGGTGTAGTTGTAGCCGATGTCGACCGAGAGGATGTTCGTCTGCGCGTTCCACGTCACGCCCGTCGCGAGACCGATTCCCGAGTTCTCGAGAACGCTAACCGCCGACCCGGCGACCGGGGGCGGGGCGACACTCGAACTCGGCGTAGCCAACAGCGCGACCGGGATAGCGACGACCACGATGATGAGTACACCGATAATCGCCATCCAGCCCGCGGCCTTCGCTCCTCGACCGCGGCCGAAATAAAAGGCCGCCGCCGCGAAGGCTAGGAACAGGACGCCCACCACGAGGATGAGCCCCGCTCCGGCCAAGTTTCCCAACTGACTCAAGTCCGCCATAGTTCTTTTTGCTCCTTCTTTCGGGGGTTCCTCCCCGATGACCCCTACCGCCGTAGGGGATACTTAACTACTAACGCCTGTTTAATCGGCCGAGAGCTGATTTCGGCGCGCCGGCGTTTACCTCGACAAGCCGACGGATTCCATATCGGCCGGGAGGAAAGGTAAAAGTGCGGAGCCACCGGACGACGAGCCGAGCCTCCTCTCTAGTAGGGAACGGCCCGAGCGCGTAGGAGCCGTCGTAGCCGGGCCAGCGGACGATGACCTCGTACATTACCCGCGGGCGAGCCGGAAGCGAACGAGGACCCCTCCGCAGTAATCCTCGACGAGCCGTACCGACTTCCCGCAGACCGCGCACCGTCCGGTCCTTCTAGAGAAGCCGTAGCCCGCGTTATGCGGATGGCTCTCGCCCCGGAAGTCCGGGTCGTTCGACCACGGACACCGCTCGAAGGGTTCGAGGCCCTCGCGGTCGAACTTCCCGGCGACGACGTTAGCGACCGCGCGCCGGATTCGGCGGTCAGCTACGGCCGGGGCGTCCGTCTCTTCCATCGGCTACGAGACGGACGTCCTAGTACATCTAACCTATCTTCGAGAAGATAAAGAGGGCCGGGGCCCCGTTAGGGGCCCGGCGGGGGAAAGGGTTCGGCGCTAGGCCTACTGGGACCACGAGACGTCGAAGGACGTGAATCCCCCGGTCGCGTCGATGCAGTAGTTATACGCCCCGGTAGCTCCGAAGGTCATCGGGCTACCGGACGTAAGCGCTACGGCGCTC
>DASWZL010000121.1:0-1874 GCA_036404475.1 Thermoplasmata archaeon | reverse complement strand
GGCGGGTTCCCGATATCTCCCTTCTTGTCGAACCGTCGGGGGCCCGGACATGGAGATTCAGAGACCCGGACTGAGAGACAAGGCTAAGTCGGGGGCTTGCGTGCAAATGGTAAGAGCCGCGAACGGTAGATTGCCACCCGGTTCCTTCACGTCCGCGGTGCCCGAGGAGATCCCCAATCATGAGTAGCGATCGTCGACGGCTAGTGGTCATAGGCCTTGACTCAGGGTCGCCCGAATACCTATTCGCGAAGTGCCGAAAGGTGATGCCGCACCTCGATCGGTTGTTGCGGAGCGCCGTGCGCTCTCCGCTCCGGACCACCGATCCCCCAATTTCCGTGCCCGCGTGGCCCGTCATGTTCACCGGTGTGGATCCCGGGTCACTCGGTCTCTACGGATTCCGGCATCGGCGGGACCACAGCTACACAAAGACCTACGGGCCGACCTCGACCGCGATTCCGGTTCCAACCCTCTGGCAGCTGCTGTCGGATCGAGGCTACCGCCTCTGCGTGATCGGCATGCCCGTCGGTTACCCGCCCCCGGCGGTGAACGGGATCTACATTTCGGACTTCCTAACCCCCGCAAGCGCTCGCGACTTCACCTACCCGGCGTCGCTCGCCGACGAAATCGAGCGCAAGTACGGGCCCTACCCGTTGGATGTCACGTTCCGCGCGGAGGAGCGAGAACAGCTCTATCGGGACATCGTCCGGATGACCCAACTTCGATTCGCCATCGCCGAAGAGCTCTATCAACGGGAAGCCTGGGATATCTTTGCAATCCACGAAATCGGTACGGACCGTTTCCACCACGCCTATACCCAGTACTTCGACCCCACTCACGCCAAGTATCAGCCTGGAAACCGATTCGAACATTGCCTCGAGGAGTACTATCGTATCGTCGATCAGGGTCTGGGGCGACTCCTGACCCACGTCGATCCCGAGACCACCGTGTGCCTGGTCTCCGACCACGGATCGATGGCGATGGCAGGATGTTTCGCCATCAATCAATGGCTGGCGAAGAAAGGGTACCTTGCCCTCGGCCCCGTCGCCCGGCCCGGTACCGCATTGGACGCGGCACCCGTCGATTGGTCACGGACTCAGCTCTGGGGGGCCGGGGGCTACTACGCACGAATCTTCTTCAACGTGAAAGGGAGGGAGTCGGAAGGAGTCGTCGAGCCGGCAGACGTCCCGACATTGCGGGACCGTCTGATTCGGGATTTAGGAACCTTGCGAACTCCTGACGGCAAGCCGTTCCCGGTCCGAGTGCTCGACCCCCAGACCACGTATCGCATGGTCCGGGGGGACCCTCCCGACCTCATGCTCTATTTCGGTGATCTCGCTTGGAGGTCCGCCGGCTCCGTGGGGCACCCGAGCGACTTCCTTTCTGAGAACGACACGGGCCCGGACGATGCCGTGCACGCGACCGAAGGCGTGTTCGTCCTCGCGAACCGGAAGATGGCTCGAGAGGTCGTGCTCCCGGCTCAGTCCATCATCGACGTGACCCCGACACTGCTTTCGTTGCTCGGGGAACCGCTCCCGGGTCACATACAGGGAAGACCGATGGTCCCTGTCCTGCAAGCCGTGGGAATCTCCCATTAGCCCGAGCCGGCTTCCCGTAACCGCCGGGTCCCGCTCAGGAACGCTGGCCTTCGGCTCGCAGGGATTAGTCGTAGCCCCAGGACCGCATTCGTCGGTCGTCGAGAGCGCGTCGCGGGGGCGCCGTGCCCTGGTCGGTATCGTCGGAGAGCTGTCGTGGCTCCCGAATGCCAAAGAGGATCGGAAGGAGCTCCTTGGCCTCGGTAGACGAAAGGTGGATTGGCGGATCCCGGTCCGGAACCGAACCCGCCGGCCACATCCGCAGGTCCCCCGCGTGGAGGT
>DASWZL010000120.1:0-1509 GCA_036404475.1 Thermoplasmata archaeon | reverse complement strand
ACCGTCCCCATCGTAGACGTCGAGCGCGTTCGGAAGGCGGTACTCGCCGGGCTCGCCGCACTGGGCGCATCGTCGCTCGGGGCCGGTCATGATATCCTCGTCCCGAGACGGAGCCCGGGTATCCTCTTCCGAAGCCTATCGAAGGTCGCGCGGAAGTTCCGCTCGACGATTTCCTCAGCGCGCTTTCGGTCCTCGTCGGTAAGCGGGGAGAACCCGTTACAGAGAAAGCAGTTCCGGCAGGGACCAATGTAGCCCCAGTGGTTCGGTCGGCCGCAACCACATCCCTCGCACGTAGCGAGGAGGAAGGAGGTCTCGGGGTCAGTCATGGCTCCGTCTCCGAGAGTTCGAGAGCGGCTTCGGCGGTCGCCCCCCTACGGAGGCGGGTCCGGTAGCACCGCTCGCAGACGGCGATAAGCATACCCTCGTAGACGATTACGTAGAGCGGCTCGACCGCGGCGAGATGTCGGCAGTCCCGGAAGCCGCACTCGCGGAGCGCGCCGAGGGAGGTCGCGAGACGGACCCCCTGTAACCGAGCGCCGTGGAACCTCGTTACGAGCGGAGTACTCATCGTCCCTTCGTCTCCTTCGGCGGTCGGTACCGGTGGCAGTTAAAGTAGCCGACCCGCTGTCTCGGCTCGTCCGAGTGGATTAGGGCGTCCTCGGGCTGGCCGCAGATTTCCTGCGGCGTCCGTGTCCGGGAAACGAACACGCAGGGCCGAGAATCGCTCACGGGGCCGGTTCCCCCCATCCGAGAAGGATAGTCCGCTTTAGGTCGTTCCAATGCTCCTCGCAGAGTACGACCCTTACGCCCGTACTAAGCTCGGTCTGCTTCTCCTCGTCGTAAACGCGAACGAGGTACGCCTTCGCCGGAACCTTCGCGCCCTTATGCTCGGATAGCCGGCAGTAGCGGGTCATCGCTCGGCCGCCCCTACCGGCTTCGGCTCGGGAACGAAGACCTCGACCCACCCTTTACACTGCTGGCTACAGTAGCCCTTCTGCTCGCCGAACTTCTTCTGCGCTTGGAGGCGGGCGACGAGGTTCCGATGGGGGCACTCCTTACTCACGGCTCCCCCTTCGGCGGCTCGACGCGGACGAACTCCGGGTTCGAGTAGACCCTCTCCCCGTCGAGCGAGAGGCAGGACTTCGGCGAGATACCGGACGGGAGCGGGAGGACCTCCGTTTCCCAGACGACGCGCTTCGTCCCGGCGCGCGAGTCTATCTCGTAGACCCGGACCTTCGTTCCGGGCGGATACCACTGCCCGTAGCTCTTCGCCATCGAGAGGCTCTTTACCGTCCCCCGGTCCCGCGACTCGTACCACTCGCCGTTCGGTTTTAGGTTCGCGAAGAGGTAACCGACTCCCGGCTTATACGGCGGGTCCCGAATCCGGTTCGGGGTCATACCGGCCTCTGGACGTGAAGCTCCCGGCACTTCTCGTCGTACCGGGCCTCGTCGCGCGGCGTTAGGTCCCAAAGGAGGTCCTCGAGGTCGGGGATACTCCGGAGGAACTCG
>DASWZL010000119.1:0-3986 GCA_036404475.1 Thermoplasmata archaeon | reverse complement strand
GGCGGAATAGGCTGAGGGGGGCTTGTGACGTAGTAGACGGTCTGCGGTTGAGCGGACATAACCGGCGCGGGAGCCGGCTTACTGATTACCGATAGGACGATTCCCACAATCAGGAGAACAAAGCCGAGGGCAGCGATACCGCCTCCCGCCGCTTGGTATGGGTAGTCCAAGCATACGCCAAGAAGGCTGACGCTGCAGTACTCGTATGCGGCGATACCTCCGATGATGAACACAATGCCCAAGACGAGTAAGGCTATCCCGCCGCCTCGATATGGATGGGTTGGAGCGTTTCCCGCGGCCATGCGGCGGGCATGGGCGCTCGTTAGCTTGAATTTGGTGTCGTACCGCCAATAGCGGGGGACACGTGCATTCAACCCTGATTTCCCTCACCGTGAAGAGACCGGTTACGGCGGCCCTGGCTTTCTCGGGGCCGAAAGTGGGCGTTCTTGGCTCGCGTTCAGGTCGACCCACGTAGCCACCTCATGGACGGGGAGAGACCCGCGCGCTCATCGCGGTCCGCCCTCGACCGCGCGGGTCGCTGATAAAGCCCGCGCGGCCGCACCCGCCCGCGCGAGCATTATCGCGACACGGTCCGCCTCGCGCCTCGGATCGGCGCTCGGCGGACCTCCGCGCTCACTCCGTGTCGATGACCGCGATGAGCGCGCCGAGCGCCTCCGCAATCGACGCCGCGAACCCGTTCCCCGACTTGCCCGCAATCCGTCGACCTGGCGCGAGCCCACTGCCGGTTCGCCCCGTTGCCCCGACCTCCCGGCGCTTCCCGACCCCCCGCTTCGGCGACTACTCGCGGACGCGGTTCGAGTCGCGGGTCGCGTTCGGCGGCCCGGACGAAGACGAGGACGCGGAGGAATTCATCGCGACCCCGACGCGGCGCTTCCGTCTCCTCGAGGTCACGAGCGGCCTCCCCGACGACTCCCGCGAGGAGGACGAAAAGCAGGCGGGGCGAAGGCTTCGTGACCTTCGCGCTCGCGTGAAGGTGGCGCGGGCGGTCGTGTCGAGCACGCCGGGGCTGGCTGAGATCCTAGCCGCGGATTGGAAGAAGGCAGCCTTCTTCTATACGCGATTTCGGGTTTCTGAGGCGCAATTGCGCCACGGGATACCTGGCGGTGAAACCACAGAGGGGGAGGTGACCGAACCCCTCATCTCGCCTAACGACTGGACCGTTGAGAGACGGATGCGGGAGTCAGTCGTGTTTCCCAGCGAACCGGAGTGAGGAGGACTGACCGGTGGGTCTTCCAACGAACGACGGCAGCACTAAGCTCGACTTCTCAGCCGTCGCAATCCAGGACTATCGCTCGACGCGCATTGTTCGGTACACGATGGCGGCCGCCCTTGCAGCCTTAATCCTCACAATCGTCCTTTCCACCCTCCGGGACATTCTCGCCGAATCGGACCCAACCGTTCGATGGCTCACGACTGGAGTGGTCATCCTCCTGGGCGCGGTGGCTGTCTTCGTCTACTGGGTGGTGTTCTACTTCACCTCGCCCGGAGCGGGTTCCATAGAGCTCGATTCTGAGGGAATCACACTGGTGTTCCCGCGAGCCAAGCAGGAATCGAGGCCTTGGAAGGATCGAAGAATCAGGATGCGCCTCATCCTGTCTTCCCGCGCCGCCGCTGGCTTCGACGGTGCGCCTTCGAAAGAAGTGGCGACACTGTTGTGGGGCCGCTATCGGAAGTTCAACAGGGTGACGCCAGAGGTGGTCTGCGCGGTGGTCGCCGCTGCCGAAAAGAATGGTGTCTCCGTGCGCCGGCGTTCGTATCCATCGGGCGGGTTCAATCGAACTGAGTTTGTAGTCTCCGCTCCGAGTTCACCCCATCCATAGATTGAACAACGTGGCGAGGGCGGTGGTCGAGACCCCCCGCGCGGGCCGAGACGCTCGCGCGCGACGGGCGCACGGCGGCGCGGTCCTACGCGTGGTTTGGGATCACGGAACCGCAGTTCCGGCGGGGTCTTTCGTCACAGGTCCCGCGTCAAGTCCCATTCAAACCGGAGGATTTTTCGCTTGCCCTCTTGATACAACGGTTGGTCCATCGGAATGTCAAACGCGCCGAGGAGTCGGGCCCCGATTCGTTCGCAAGTCCTGCGGGAGGGAAGGTTCTCCGGGTCGCAGGTAAGGATGAGATTGGGCATTCCGTGGGCGAGCGCTACAGGCTTGAGCAACAGGCTAGCTCGGGCCGCGTAACCATGCCCCCGGTGGGGTTCTTCGATATCGCACCCCATATGGCCGGACGTCAAGAGCGAAGGAGTTCTGTCAGCGCTACCGACTCGCAGTCGGATCCTTCCGACCTCGGTCCCCGACCCGTGTCGCACAATCAAGTAGTGGTAACACGGGACGTGGTTGATGGGATCGGCGGCCTCCCTCTTCTCAACTACGAGATCGATGACTCCGTCGGTCAACGGATCGATGTCCTTGAACTCGAACGGCATCGCAGTTTCGGCAACTCGATTCCTTTCTTAATCCTCCCTTCGTGGTGTCCACGACGGCCGGTGACCGGGGCAACGTGCCCCACGATTCCGCGGTCCGTATCGCGCGGGTCGTCACGGGGGCGTGACCCCTGTGGGTCCAGTCGAAGGTGGCGGTGAGAATCCCGCGTAGCGCGCACGGCGCGGGTCCTCCCCGCTCGCTCCGCTCGCGGGTCCCCCCGCGCGTCTCGGGCCGAGATGCTCGCGCGCGACGGGCGCACGGCGGCACGACTTGGTCGGGAATTCCCGGTTGCCCCCTGGACGGGGAGTTTATCCCGAAAGGGAACGTGATTCAGTCTGGTCGACCATCTGGGGGATTCCTTTGCACGCGAGTCTGAAAGAGTGTCCGAATTGTCACAACCCGATGGAATCGGGCTACCTTTGGGGGACCCGAGGTCTATTGTGGAAACAGGCGCGCCAAGTCGGACAGGAATGGAAATTCTCTAACTGGCAGCCCAACGAACGTGTGCACAATGGGTGGAAGATCCCGCTCTGCTACCGGTGCGCCGCCTGCGATATCTACTGGTTCGTTAAGAACCAAGACCTAGCCGTGAAACCCCTGCGCGACGACTCAGCCTCCTCCACATAACAAGCGGCCTAATGGGTGGCTCGCGGTGGAGGACGAACGCGCTGCGAGATGAAGGTTCAGAGGATTCCGCGCCCGCGTGAAGGCGGCGCGGGCGGTGGTCGCGACCCCCCCGGGCCGAGACGCTCGCGCGCGACGGGCGTAAGGCGGCGCGGAGACGCGATCCGGACGAGCGCGCCGCGGAGTGGAGGGTGCGCGACCTGCGCGGGTGCGTTGAGGCGGCTCGCTTTTACGGCGGATTTGGAATCGGTGCGAGGCTCGCCGAGCCCCACTGATTGGAAACATGAGGGAGTCCGAATCCTCCGTTATCACAATTCGTGAGATGCGAACTTCAGACCTGGCGTCGTTGGAGCGCTGGTACCTTGGCCTGCTTCTCCACGTCGCGCAGACGAGACCGCAGCACTATCGGCTTCGTCTCACGTCGAGTGATGGACGTCGGACTGCCTTGGGAGCTGTCCGCAGGCTGCGGAAGGCCCGCGGATTCTTCCTGATCGCGGAGGTGGGGGGAACTCCCGCGGGATTTCTTGCGGCGGCTGTGGCGGGGTTTCCTCCCCGCTGGGCCCGACTCGAGGAGAGACCCAACCTGCAGGGTCACATTGACGATGTCTTCGTAGAGCCAGGGGTTCGGAATCGAGGGGTAGGGACCGCCCTGTTCAAAGCGGCCGAGAGAAGATTTCGCGCAATGGGCTGCGACAATCTCCGGCTTGGGGTGGTCGCCGGGAACGAGGTGGCGCGTGAATTCTACCGGGGACTCGGGTTTCAGGAACACAGACTGGGGCTCCGTAAGGATGTGGCGAAACCCCCGGGCGATTGGGAAGAGGTCCGTCGGCGGCGGAAGAGGGCCGTCCGGAAACGTTCCGCGGCGCGAGGGCCCTCCCGGCGTCGCGCGAGCTCCGCGCCCGTGTGAACGCGGCGCGG
>DASWZL010000118.1:0-3337 GCA_036404475.1 Thermoplasmata archaeon | reverse complement strand
CGAAGGGCGAAGCGCCGGCTCCGGAGGAAGCGCCGTCCCCGCCGGCGGGTCCCGCCGAGGTCGAGCCGGTAGCTCCGTCGGCCGAGTCCCTCGTAACGGTCGAAGCGCCCGAGGCGCCGACCCCGTTAGAGGAAGGTATCGCCGTACCGGAGGAGGAACCTCCCGTTCCCGATTCATCGCGCCCTACGCCCTCAGCGGACGTACCGGGTCCTCAACCGCCGCCCTATAACGAGCAGGGGCAACCCGAAGGAGAGGATACGGGACCCCACCCGACGGACGAGGCGCCGATTATCCCCGTCGTAGGGGAAGCGCCCCCTCCGCCGGCCTCGCCGTCCGACTCCGAACTCTTCGCGAATACCGGTCTCTACGGCCCGGTCCCGCATATCGTCCGTCCGCTCCATACTTGGTCGGGGGTTACCCGCGACGCGGAGAAGCTCGAGCTAGAGGAGGAGGACGACGGGCATATCCGCCGGCCTATCCCCGAGAAGCTGAAGATAGAAGGGCTGACCGACGAGGAGCTAGTTCGCCTTATCCTCGATACCTCGAGGGAGGACCGGGAGGCGCTCCGTAAGCGGACGGCCCGGGTCGCTACGCAGGCCGAGCGAATCGCGAGTATCCTCGATATCGTCGATATCTTCGTAGACCTTCGGCGGGCCCCGAAGGGACCCTAGGAGCTAACGATGTCCGAAGTGAACGTATCGCACTTTATCGCCCTCAAGCGAGAGGACCGCCGGGTCTTCGACCGCCTTACGGAGATATTCGGCGGGAAGGCCATCGCCGTCGAACGGTCCCTCGAGTGGGCGATTAAGAAGGGCGTTCCGAACGACCCGACGTTCCCTTCGTTCCCGCAAATCCACGTACACCTCTCGCGGAACTACCGGGCGGAATACGAGCCGAGCCATCTCGCGAATATGCTCCACTCGGCGCTCCGGGCGTTCTGGGCGCGGTACGCCGACGGCTATACCGAGCCCCCCGACGTCTGGTTCTGGGCGGTCGACCTTCCGAAGAGCCTTATCGACTCGACTGCGACCCGGGCGTTCGAAGCGGGGAAGGACCCGAACGTCGAGAACTTCGAGGTCCTCCGTCTCGCCCTCGAGCGGGTTCGCGAGACGCTCCCGAAGGAGACGTCCGTCCCGGTCGATATCCCGACCGATAAGGCGACGCGGCTCCTCTTCGCCGAGGTCCAAGCGGAGTGCGATAAGCTCCACCTCGATGTCGATACGCTCCTCATCTCAGCGTTCGAGGCCGAGGAAAAGAAGCGGAGGCCGGCGTAGATGCTCCGGGAAGCCGCGCTCGCCTTCGCCCTCGTTATCCTAATCGCCGTCCCGACAGCGACGGCGGCGCCAGCGGCCGGTCCTCCGCCGTGGAAAATCGTCGTCGCGGACCAGAACGTCTCGCTCGGTACTCCGATTACGTTCTTCGTCTACGGGCCGCTCAACGGGACGTTCAACGTTACGCTAACCCCGCTCTTCTTCAATACTACGGTCCCGGTCTTTTTCCATACCTATACGATGCCGAACGGGACCGCGACGAATAAGTCGAACCCGTCGATGCTCGTTTCGATACCGACCCGCGCCCTGACCTACGGCGGTTACCAGCTCGTCGTCACGAACCTTACTCTCCATATCGGCGTCGGGACCGAGACGTTCTACATGGTCTCCGCGCAGAACGATACCGTACTCGCCGAGGAACTCACGACCGTCTGGGAAGAGATTAACATTACTTCCCTCCGCGAGTTAAGCCTCCTCTACGAGCAGACGCAACTCGAGTATCAGGTCGAGGAGCTATTCTGGGTCTGCGTCGCCGAGTTTATCGTCTTCGCATTCCTCGTCGTCGTAACTCGGACCGGAGCGGCGAACCGTCGTTGGGGCCGGGTTATCCGTCGCTGGGGCCACGACCTAATCTACGGTAGGACGGACTCCGACCCGTGGGCCGGCGGCGAGCCTCCGAACCCGGTCCCGCAACCGGATATCCGGAGGGTCTGGAAGTCGAAGCTCTTCCCCGAGTGCGATACCTGCGTAACCCCGACGTCCTACGAGGAGAAGGTCCTCCATCTCCGGCAGGACCACCGGGTCCCGCACCCGAAGGTTCCCCGCGACCTCTACAAGAGTATCCCCGACGTAAAGCTCGCGATGTCGAAGCTCGATAAGCAGGAGCCGGCTCCGGCGAAGCTCGAGGACGCGCTCGACGAGATTCCCGGCGACGCCTTCGAGGACCTCGAGAAGAACGTCCCGAGGACGGCCTTAAGCCCTCCGAAGCGCTTCTCGTTCCGTAAGGCGTCGGCAACGAGCCCGGATATTGAGGTACCGTAACGATGGCGAATAAGCAACCGCGCCCGTACTACGAGCGCTTCCGGTCGGACGTGGTCGGAATCTACTTCGGCCTCGCGATTATGGTCCTCGGCTACTTCCTCTTCTCGAACTACACGCAGGGCTGGACGTGGTCGCTCGGGAGCCCTTCTATCTGGCTCCTGATAGGCTGGTCTGTCCTCGCGGGCGGGGCGGTAACGTGGGGCTTTATCGCCGGCTTCCGCCAGCGGACGCGGAAGGTCGCGGCGGGGAACCACCTCTTCGAGCTATCGCATCCGAAGCCGATTAAGGTCACGACGCACCACCACCAGATTAACCCGGACGTTCTGACGCAGGTCCTCCCCGAATCCTATAAGGACGATATCGAGCAGGCGCTCGCCGTTCCTCCCGGAACGGACGGGAAGGGCTTCGACGTCCCGCTCGAGATACTCGAACCGGGCGGGGTCGACGCCTTCGGCTTCCACTCGCTCGAGGGCGGAGGACAGGGGTATATCCTGACCCGCGGGAAGACGCAGACCATCGACCTCGGCGTTATCACGATTATCCCGCATACGCTCGAGCCCGTCGACCATACGAAGGTCCCGGCCGAGGTCATTACCTACCTCGAGCAGACCCGTTCGAACTTTAAGCGGAACTCCTCGCCTATCTACGAGGTCGGTCCGCTCGACTCCGGGATGGAGGAATGGCTCGGGAAGTCGCAATCGGCGCAGTCCTCGGTCCTCCGGCAGATAGGGTTCGAGGGCCTCGCTGAGATGTTCGTCGACCGTCTCGAGAACCTCCTCTTTACTTCGAATAACTCCCCGAAGCTACGGGCCGCGTGGAACAACGACGCGAAGGCCGCGCTCGCGAAGGCGTTCGCCGAATGGCTGAAGGCGCAACCGGCGCTCGCCGTCGCGATGGGGAACGGCGAGGCGGGGAAGGACTTCTGGCGCTCGTACGCTCTCTCCCTCCTCTCCGAGCTGAACCGCTCGAACGCGAGCCTCGAACTCAAGCAGGATACTATCTACGAGCACGACCGGCACGAGTAC
>DASWZL010000117.1:0-102301 GCA_036404475.1 Thermoplasmata archaeon | reverse complement strand
GCTGACCCGGGCGGGAGCGAAGCCGCTCGACCCCGTCCAGTATGCCAGCGCCCTCGCCGCAGAGGGCGGTTACGAGGTGCTGCTCATCTCACCCCCTCCCGTCCACCTGACCACCGAGAAGGTCAGCCATGTCCCTCTCGACCCCGAGAATCCGGTCCACATCCGCGAGGCGGTCGAGGACTTCGTCAAACCGAAGGAGAAGGCGGCCGTGGTCCTCGCGGCCGTCGAGCAACTTCTCGCCCTCCACCGGGAGGAAGACATCGCCGCGCTCCTCGATGGGATCCGCGCGATTTTGGAAGGAAAAGGTCCGCTCGCGGTGGGATACGACCCGAACAAGATCACCGCCACGGGAGCGCTCGCGGTCCGGGCGTCGATTGTATCGGCCGAAGCGGGCCTGACGCTCGATTCGCTAGCGAACCCAATCCGTCGACTCGTCCTCCGCCGACTCGCAGACGGTCCGTGCAGCTTCACCCAGGCCATGGAGGCGGCCCATATCGATGATACGTCGTTGATCGCGTTCCATCTCCGTACGCTATCCGAGGGCGGGCTCATCACGCACGAACCTCGGGAACGCTATCAGCTCACACCGAGGGGGAAGGGCGCCATCAAGATCCTGACCTCGATTGACGAACTCGACTCGGGGAAGGGAGCCGGGAATCGGATCTTTCCCTCGAAGTCGCCGAAGCGAGCCTCCTCCAAGCCCGAGGATGCGGGTCCGAGCTAGGTTGTTCACCGATAGGGATGAGTGGACTCTCGGGGGCCCCGGTGGCGGTCTCCGCGTCGATCGATGGTCGGAGGTTCCCTGCCGAGAGGCGCCCAGAACTGCCAGGTCCTTCCTTGATTCGATTTCAGGAATCCGTTACCAACCACCTTCCGTCTCCGGAATCCGGTCGCAGGACCGAGAGGATCGAACATGTCGTCTATCGAACCCAAGCAAGCACTGACTGGCGCCCTGATCGTACTGGTCATCGTCGCGATGCTGGTTGCGGCATTTGCGGTGATGGTTCCATTCACGGCCGCGACCTCGGCGACCCCCGGAATCGCGTTCAACTCCGGGCATTTGAGGGAGAGTCCTAGCCCCGCCGCGACGTGCGGGCAAGTCCCCGTCCCTCTCGCTTCGACCGCGAGCTATGCCGTTCTTGCCAGTACCACCGTCACCAGTACCGGGGCTACCCACCTGACCGGGGATCTCGGGCTCAGCCCTGGGACGTCGGTAACGGGCTTCCCTCCGGGAACGATTACTGGGACGAAGAACGTGACCACTCCGTCGGCCGCCGGAGCGGAGGCGAATCTGACGATCGCCTACAACAATGCCTCGGGTCGTTCCAACTGTGCGGCCAGCGTCGCGGGGAACATCGGCGGGCAGACGCTGACTCCGGGTCTCTACAAGTCGACGTCCTCGTTGGCGATTTCCTCCGGGGACCTCACCTTGAGTGGGGGGGGTAACCCCAATGGGATCTTTGTCTTCCAAGTGGCGTCCGCGCTCACCACCACCTCGGGTCGCACGGTTATCCTGACGAACGGCGCGCAGGCGAGAAACGTCTTCTGGCAGATCGGCAGTTCGGCCACGCTCGGGACGACCTCGGTCATGCAGGGGACCGTCATGGCACACGATTCCATCTCGATGTTGACGGGATCCGTTCTGAACGGGCGGGCGATGGTGGAAACCGGCCAGGTCTCGCTCGCGGGTAGCACGATCACCGTACCCACCACCACTTCCGTGTCTACCTACGCGGTGACGTTCACGGAGACTGGTCTGACGGCGGGGACGAGCTGGTCAGTGACCTTCGGTGGAGTTCCGGCGAGCTCGACGACAACGACGATCGGGTTCAACGTAGTGAGCGGAAACTACACGTTCACCGTTACCGTGGTCGGGTACATCGCAACTCCCTCCGCGGGTTACCTGGTAGTCCATGGGGCGGCCGCAGGCAAGACGATCGTGTGCACGGCCGCCGCAGCGGGAACCTTCGGCGTTACGTTCACGGAGTCCGGGTTGCCTTCGGGGACGAGCTGGTCGGTGACCTTCAATGGAGCCCTGAACAGCTCCACCACGACGACGATCGGGTTCAAGGTGGCGGGCGGCACGTACTCCTACACCACGGGAGTGGTGTCCAATTACACCGCAAGCCCCCCGACGGGCAGCCTGACGGTCAACGGCGCGTTCGCAAGCCAAACGATAACGTTCACGGCCGGTGGACAAAAGACCTTCGGCGTCACGTTCACGGAATCCGGATTGGCCTCGGGGACGAGCTGGTCGGTAACCTTCGGTGGAGCCCCGAACAGCTCCACGGCAACGACGATCGGATTCAACGTAGTGAACGGGAACTACACGTTCACCGTTACCGTGGTCGGGTACATCGCAACTCCCTCCGCGGGTTACCTGTTGGTCAATGGGGCGGCGGCAAGCCAGACGATAACGTTCAAGGCCGCCGCACCGGGAACCTTCGGCGTCACGTTCACGGAGTCCGGGTTGCCCTCGGGGACGAGCTGGTCGGTGACCTACGATGAAAAGCAGAACACCTCTACGACGGCGACGATCGGGTTCACGGTGGCCAGTGGAAACTACACCTACACGGTGGGAGCGGTGGCCAACTACACCGCAAGTCCCTCGACGGGGTACCTCGTGGTCAACGGGGCGGCCGCAAGCCAGACGATCACCTTCACCGCCACGAGTAGTTCTTCGAGCGGGATCCCATGGTGGGAGTGGGCTGTCATCGCGGTCGTAGTGGTCGCGGCCGCTGTCGCGATCGGCACCGCAATCGCCCTAAGGCAGCGAGGCAAGAACAAGGCCGCTTAGACGGGCCTGCGGACCCAGACGGCCGGAAGGGTGGTGGATGCCAGGACCGGATGCTCTCTTTGAGAGGAGGTGGTAGACCCCACCCCGCCAGGGGGCCTCGCTCCGACCGATCCCTTGAAGCAGAGGGCTATGGGGACATGCTCGCAGTCGTGCAGGATGATTCCAACGATTGGGAAAGGGAGTCCGCTCCACCCGATCCGTCCTCCGTGGGAGGAGAAGATCGTCGAGTCCGGACCCGTTCACCCGCCGCGCTCCGAGCCGCCGTGGGGCGAAGTACCGGGAGGCCCAAGTCACAAAGTCTCAAGCCGGCATGGACCGGGTGGCCATGAGGACCGATTCGCAGTTCATACCCGAGAAGTCGGATTCCGTTGCCCCAACGAAGGTCACCTACCTCGGCCATGCGAGTCTCCTTTTCGAATCGCGAGGCGAAACCATCCTCACCGACCCTGTGTTCTCCGAACGCATCGGGCGGTACTTCACGAAGAGAGCCTCCCCGTCCGTCTTCCGCCCTGAGGACCTCCGCGGGGCGGTGGGAATCCTGGTATCCCACGCGCATCACGACCACTTGGATTACCCGTCGCTGGAGCGCGTCGGTCGAACCCACCCCGTTGTCGTCCCGTGGGGCCTCGCCGCCCCGATGCGATGGCGAGGATTCACGGATGTGCGGGTCCTCCGACCCTGGGAAGAGCTCGTACTCGGAGCGTGGAAGGTGACGGCGGTCCCTTCGCGACACTTCGGTGGCCGCCTGCCGTTCCTGTACACCTCGGGACACCAGGGCTACGTGCTGTCCGGGCCGAGCTGCATCTACTTCGCGGGAGACACCGGGCTCAACGAGTCGATGTTCCGCGAGATCGGTCGACGGTTCCCCTTAGACCTCGCGATCCTCCCCATTGCGGGGGCGGTCTTCCCGTGGTTCCGCCGAAACCACATGAACGCCGACGATGCGCTCCTCGCGTTTCGCGCCCTGGGCGCGAGGAGAATGCTCCCGATGCACTTCGAGACGTTCCCCGCCTCCTTCGAACCGGCCGGCGCCCCTCGCCGGAGGCTCCTCAAGGAAGCCGACCGGATCGAGATGAGCGAACGCGTGACCATTCTGCCCGAAGGGGCCAGCCTGTACCTGAAGTGAGCCGAAATGTTGATTTCCCGATACCGGTGCACCCGGCCCGAAGACGGTGGGACTGCGGTACGACGGTACCCACTCGAATGAGGTGGAGATGACGGCAAGCGACCTAGCGCTCCTGATCATCGGGCTGATCCTGACGTTTGACGTGGTCGCCGTCATTACCCTGATCTTCTTCGAGCGCCGAGATCCGGAAAGCATCCTGTCCTGGCTGTTCGCGGTCATCACGCTCCCGGTCGTCGGCTTTGTCCTCTACCTACTGTTCGGGTTCAAGTACTTCAAGACCCGCGCGTTCGGGCTCAAGTCGACTGGGGATCAAGCCGTCCTGAGCCGGGTGAGGAAAGGGCTCGAACAAAGCGTCCGTGACGAGACGGAACAGAACCTCGGTGAGCTGGTCGCGTTCCCGGACCTCGCTCGCCTGCTGTGGGCCGACAGTGCGGCGTTCCTGACCGCCGGCAACCTAGTGGATGTCTACACGGACGGGAACCAGAAGTTCGAGGCGTTGTTCGAGGCGATCCGGGACGCGAAGAGCCACATCCACCTCGAGTACTACATCCTTCGGGACGACGCGCTCGGCGAACGATTGCTCGCGGCGCTCGAAGCGAAGGCCCGAGAGGGCGTGCAAGTCCGCCTCCTCTACGATGACCTTGGCAACAAGATCCCGCGGGAGCGCTACCGAAAGCTCACCGCCCAAGGAGCGCGGGTCTCCGGGTTCTACCGGGCCCTCTTCCCGTCGGTAAGCCTACGGCTCAACTACCGGAATCACCGCAAGATCGCCGTAATCGACGGGACGGTAGGCTTCCTCGGAGGATTCAATGTCGGCGAAGAGTACCTCGGACTCGGCCCCCTGGGTCCGTGGAGGGACACGGCCGTTCGGATCCGGGGCGCCGCGGTCCGCTCCCTCCAGTTGCGATTCGTCCTCGACTGGAACTATGCTACCAAGGAGGGCCTGACGCTAGGAGGTTCGTATTTCTCGGCCTCTCCGAAGGTCGGGTCGGCGTCGATCCAGATCGTCAGCGGAGGACCGGACACTACCTGGAATCCGCCCCGAGAGGAGTACGTGAAGATCGTCAACTCGGCGCGGCGGACGTGTTATCTCCAGACCCCCTACTTCATTCCGGACGTCAGCGTGATGACGGCCCTCCGGATCGCCGCGCTCTCCGGGGTCGATGTCCGGATCATGATTCCGAGCAAGGCAGACCAGCCCTTCGTCCATTGGGCCTCGTTGTCGAACGTGGGCGAGCTGCTCGAGGCCGGTGTCCGTGTGTTCGGCTACAACGAGGGGTTCCTGCACGCGAAGACCGTGACCGTGGACGACTACGTCACCTCGGTGGGCACCGCGAACTGGGACCTTCGGAGCTTCAAATGGAACTTCGAGACGAACGCGGTCATCTACGACCGAGAGCTAGGGGAAAAGTACCGTCGGATTTTCGAGGACGACATGAAGCGGTGTACGGAGATCACCAAGCCGTCTTACGCGGCCCGCTCTCGTTCGACCCGGTTCAAGGAGTCGACCTGCCGGTTGTTCTCCGGCGCGCTCTAGGCGACCCGCGCTCGGACGGCGGGATCCGTTCGGAAAGCGAGGCAGGGAGGCGGACCTCCTTGCGGATTCCGTGAGCTCCCGGATTCCCGCGGAGCAATCGACGATGAATCTCTCCAGGACAAGGTCCACCGGGAACCGTGGCCGAGGTCGCTTGATTTCGACTAAGCGGAGGGTTATCCCCTCCCATCCGAAGCGGAGAGACGAGGTAAAAGATGCCGCTCTATGCGTTTGTCGCACCCATACAGCCGAACAAGACTGAGGAATTCCGGCAATTCGTCAAGGACCTGAACGGTTCCCGAAAGAAGGAGTACGAGGACTCGCGGCAGAAGGCAGGGTTCGAGCAGGAGGCGATGTTCCTTCAGAAGACCCCAATGGGAGAAATGGTCGTCATCGTCCAAGTAGCGGACAGCCAGAAGGCGGCTCTGGACGCTTTGAGAAGCATGAAGGATCCCTTCAACGTCTGGTACTTCCAGAAGCTCAAGGACATCCACGGAGTCGACATCGTGGGTTCCGATGTGCCGCTGAACGAGTTGCTTCTCGATTTCCGGTATGACCACATGGCCAAGGATTAGACCCAACGGGTCTCGCTGTCGAGACGGAGGGATGACAATGTCGGATGAAGAGTCGGGAGAAGGCCGTGGCGAGAGGATCGCAAAGCGCTCGGAAGAGGTCGGCCGCGACGTGAAGGCCGGAATGGCCCGCGCCGGCACGAAGCTGAACAAGGGTGCCCGCACCTTAGGGCGCGACGTCCGGCGGGCTGGGAAGAAGGCCGGCGCCGCCACCGAGCGTGGCTGGGCACGCGCCCGCCCGAAGCTGGCGAAGGGCGCTCGCACCCTCGGACGCGATGCCCGAAAGGCGGGGAAGAAGGCCCGCGAGGCGACCGAGCGCGGCTGGGCCCGCGCCGGCCAACGCTTGAAGCGGAAACCTAAGACGTAGACCCCTACGTCCCAGGGGTAGGCACCGGCAGTTGATCGGTCGGATCACCCTGCCGGGAGCCTCGACAGGCCATCCGACGGGTCGCCTTCCGAAGGGTTCCCTGTGGAAACCTGCCGGGGAGGTCAGAGTCCTGGTCGATGCGTGATGGACGAATGGCCTCTGGGTCGCGGGCGGATTCCGATCCGATGGGTTTGAACCCCCGGGGCGGCCAAATCCCCCCTATGACGCTCCCTTTTGGTTCGTTCCCCGCGAGCGGCGAGGGTTCGTGCGGCGGTCGAAATGTTTGTTGCACCCACCTCTTCCCTCGTGGACAGGGGTGCTCCCGATACGCTGAGAACGACGCGTATTCGTGGCGGTCGACTTCTTGGAGGGATCCGGGTTGCTCGACTGACGGATTCTGATCATCCTCGGAGTCGTGTTCCTCGTCATTTCCGGGCGCTTCTATCGGGTCCAACGCCCAGAACCGGTTCCCGGGTGCAACCGCGTGAGTGGCGAGCGACGAGCAGCAAGTCAAAATATCCTATGACTATCCGGTAGCCATGGCCAAGAAGAGCCGAGGCGGGAGAATGACCGCGGCCAAGAGACGTGCCGCGAAGGGTAAGGGCGGAAAGGGCATGGTCAAGAACCGGGCAGCAGGCCGGCGGATCATGCGTACCTGAGAACCCACTGCAGGTCTGGTAAAGGTCGGCACGCTTGCCGAGTGCCGCCCATAATCCCGTCGCCCGGCGGAACGACGATGGCGGTCGCTGCCCCGTCGGTAGCCGCCGCCCGACCGTTGGGCCGTGAACGCGGTGGCGGGTCCTTAGAGCCTCCCAATCTGCCGGAGGAGGGCAAGGCCGTGCACCCACCCACGAAGCGCCGCTCGTGTCGGACGGATCCGGTAGGAAGGACCCCGGGTCATCGACCACTGTAATAACCGAAGATGGTCGTCCCCCCGACCGTGAGTGCATCCCCGGCCCAGCCCCATCGCGCGCCGGAGGTAGAACGAGACGCCCTGCCCAACGGGGAACCGATCCTGCATTTCGAGAGGTCGCCGGGAAGGGTGGAGGTGGAGTTGAAAGACCTCGACTCGCTGTTCGATCGGGACGCCCCACCCACCTATCCGCACACCGGACCGATGTTGAACAAGGCGGTCGCAAGGTTCTTGGTCGATTCCGTCCGCCAAGATCGTCGGAGCGCGACTCTCGAAGCCACCGTCGCCTTCCGTACCTCTCCGCTCCGGCCGGTGGAGGAGGCGAGCGCTCGAGCACAGATGAGCAGCTTCTTCGCCAACGAGGCTGAACTGGCCGCGCTGGAACAGAGGGTGAACCGTACCGAAGGGTTTGGTTCGGTCCGGTACGCGATCCCAGTGGTCATTGCCGCGGGACTGATCGCAGGCTTGCTCACCAATCCCTCGACGTTAGGGGTACCCGCTTACCTCACGGCGCTCGCGTATCTCGTCGTCATCACCGTCGTCTGGGTGATGATCTGGAACCCGGTGGAAAAGCTTCTGTTCGAGTCGTATTTCATCCGGCTCCGAATCTATGCCCTCCACAAGCTCGCATCGGCCAAAATCGGGTTCGTGTACCGGCCCGTCCCCGCGTCGCCCGCGGGACCCATTCCCGATTGACCCGTGATATCGGGACTCGAACCGGGATTGCCCTCGACACGGCAGGGGGCAACCAGCCTTTCGTGCTTGGAGTAGCGCCATTTCTGTCGAGAAACGCCTCCCAAGCCCTTCCCGGACCGGCCTCACGTCAGGAGAAGATGGTTCGGGCCTCCGGCGAAGTGACCCGGGTCGGGAGTTGGAACGAATCGGGCCACGACCGAGTCTTAGGGGGGGGCCGGAATGGATCCCTCGAGGATCGTTGCGATGGGCCGCACGTCAGCTAGGCGGTGGGCCCTGCCAGACGTGAGCGGCCCGGTCGAGATACCCTTCTCGCACTGGATGGTCGCATCTCGCCAGGCCGTCGGGCCGCCGCCCTCCACGTGGACCACCACGTCGAACACCGATTCGAAGGAACATACGGCATCGGCCCAGAGGCCGACAATGCACGCCCCCGCATCCACAATCGACCGGATCAGCGGAGCGGCGCCCTCTTCCGGGAACACTCCGACGAGGCGGTGGGCATTGGCACAAACGAGGATCGCGGGCTCTCCGCTGCGGAACGTGGCCGAGATCCGCTCCTGCGTGTGCGAGGGCATGCGGAGGGACTCGATGATTCTTCGAACCGATTCCGGGGCCTCGTCGGACGGGAACATTGTCGTTGAGGCCGCCTCCGCTAGGCGGGCCTCCCGCTCCTCGGGCTGAAGGTCCCGGGGTCGGAGAACGTGCACCACTTCCTCCGGGATAACATGGAGGGCCATCGGGTCGAGCGGTTCGAGAACCTCCCCCGGCAGCCGAAGGTCCGTCCAATAGACCCGAGAGGAGTAGCGGGCGAGAGAGGCGAAGGCGACCCATTTCAGCAACGAACCGCTGCTCCCTGAGATCAAAACGGAGGATGGATTTCGGAACCCTTCGGGGAAGAGCTCCTCGCCAGCGGGGGCGTTCATCACCGTCGTTCGAAGGGCGAGTCCTGCAATAAAACCCTAGGTTTGCTGGCTAGGTCGCTCAAATCTCTGTTTGGAAGCGGTCCGGCCTCCACGGCCCTTCGCCGAGCCGGTCGACTTGGGACCAGGGCCCGGGTCTTAGCGGTGTCCGGTCACTTTCAGAACGGTACCGAAGTTCCGCCTCAGGACCTCGAGCTTTCATCGAGCTACCACCTCCCAATTCTCGCGGTCGGTCGTCGACCACGCACCGGGCATTTCGGCCACGGTGGTGGGGCACCGTGCTGGCGGGCCAGCTTCCCTTCTATCGCGGAGGCCCGCTCGAGACGCTCTTCCCGGGAAAGTCCACGGAGATCGCGCGGCGGAGAATCGAGCAGCTCTCCGCGTGCAGCCCCAAGGTCGTCACCGCGTGTCCGCTCTGCCTCGCGAACCTACAGCGGGTCGCCCCGACGGGCGTAGAGGTCCGGGACATCTCGGAGTATCTGGTCCGGGCGTATTGTCCGGCGGTGACCTCCGCCTAACCCTGTCCTCCGAATGAGAGGACCGCCGGCCTACGTGCGACGTTCCCCAACGGCTTACGCCCCAGGTTCGGAGGGAGCGTCCGGCGGGGCGAGCGCGAGGGTCATGCGCTTGTTGCGCGAGCCCTTGTTCTCGACCCCTACGAGCCGGGCGAGACCGACCTCCGCCGTTGAGCGGACGTGCGTGCCCCCGTCCGCTTGCACGTCGAACCCCTCGATATCGATGAGGCGGATGGTCTCGACGTCGGGGACCAGGTGAGCCGCGACCCGCACCAGAGACGGATCCCGCTGGACCTCTCCGCGAGAAACGAACCGAACCCGGATCGGAAGGTTCTGGCGCACGACCTCGTTCACCCTCTCGATCAGGTCCTCGGCCATCGGGGGGTTGAAGTCGGGTAGCGAGAAGTCCATCCGGGCCCGGTCGACGTAGATCTGCCCACCGGTGATCCCGGAACCGAACCGCCGGAACACCACCCCGCTCAGGATGTGGAGCGCGGTGTGGTGGCGCATATGGGCCAGCCTCCGAGCCCAGTCGACCCGCCCGTGGATGGTGGCTCCCGGAAGGAGTCCGGACGCGTCGAGGAGATGGGAGATCTCCGTCGGGGTCTTGGAGACCTCCAACACGCGGAACTCCCGACCGTCCGCGGCCTGCAGGGCGCCGGTATCGCAAGGCTGCCCTCCGCCGGTCGGGTAGAACGCGGTGGTCGCCAGCACGACCCTCGGTCCCTCCGCGGAGACCACCGTGGTCTCGAACTCCGTCCGATAGGCATCGTGCAGGTACAGCGCTTCGGTCATCCGCGGCCGGACGGTAGAACGTCCCACCCCTTCTTCGTCCGGACGGGGAAGCCCACGGACCCATAATCCTGCGCGTCCCAGGGACCGGTCGCTCGGCTCCCCACGGGGATGCCGAGACACCCTAAGATCGTTTCCGGGGAGTGGGCAGGGGACCGCGCCAGGGTGCTCGCCCGGTGGCTAACTCCGGGCCAGGCCGGCCCGGTCGATCTCGGCCTTGATCCTCGACGCGGCCTCGTCGGGGGTCACGGTGAGCGTTTCGTGACGCCGTCCGGCCTTCCGTACCTCTCGTAGCCCAGCGACCGCCGTGGGGGAGCCCTTGAGCCCCAGATACTGCGGGTCACCGCCCAGCTCCGCCGCGTTCCACACCTGTACCTTCGCGCTCTGGGCGAACGCCCACCGGTCGTAATCGATGAATCGGGGCTCGTTGGAACCGACGACCACGGAGATCACCGCCGGGACCGAGAGCTCCACCGTCTCCTTTCCTTCCTCGAGGGCCCGCGTCGCGTGGACGGTCCCGTGCTTCCCGGCGACGAGACGCTCCACGTAGGTCGCCTGGGACGCGCCGAGCCATTCGGCGATGCTGGGGGGGACCTGGCTCGTTCCGCCGTCCGAAGACTCTTCTCCGCAGAGGATCAGGTCGACGTGACCGATCTTCCGGATCCCGGTCGCGAGCGTGTAGGAGGTGGCGAGCGTATCCGCTCCGCCGAAGGCCCGGTCGCTCAGCAGGACCGCCTCGTCCGCGCCGACGGCGAGGGCCACGCGCAGGTACGGCTCGAACGGGGGAGGCCCCATCGAGAGCACGGTCACCTTCCCTCCGTGGGCGTCGCGGTAGGCGAGCGCGGTCTCGAGGGCGTTCATGTCCGAGGAGTTGATCACCGACCGGGCCCCGGCACGGTCGAGCATCTTGGTCGCGAGGTCGACCTTGACCTCCTCCGGTCGGGGAACGACCTTCATGCAGACCACGATCTGCATCGTCAGGCCTCCCCCAGCGCCCGAAGGAGGGAATCGACGACGGGACCGAGGTCTCCCACGATGCCCAGGTCGGCATGGTCGAAGATGGGAGCCTGGGGGTCCCGGTTGACCGCGACCACCGTCCCCGCACCCTCGATGCCGACGGTGAACTGCACCGCGCCGCTGACGCCGAGCACGAGGACGAGCTTCGGTCGGGTGATGACCCCCGTCTGGCCGATCATCCGGTCCCGCTCGACCCATCCGGCGTCCGTGGCCACGCGCGTCGCGCCGACCTCGCCGCCGAGGAGATGCGCGAGCTCCTCGATCCGGCCGAAGTTCCCGCCCGTCCCCCGTCCCCCGACCACGATGACGTCGGCCCGGGTGAGGTCGACGGAGGAGCCCTTGGGTTCGAAGGAGACCCGGCGCGAGCCCACGTCCTCCTCCGAGAGGGCGGGGGTCACGGTCGTGACATCCCCGACGGGGGACCCTTCCGGAGGCAACGGGAAGACCCCGGGCCGGACGGTGACCATCTGGGGCCGCTTCTCGGGGCACGTGATTCCGGCCTCGATCCCACCGCCAAATCCGGGCACCCAACCGACGAGCTCCCCGTTTCCTTCGAGCTCCAAGGACGTGACGTGCGCGGTGAGGCCCGTGCGCAACCGAACGGCCAGCCTCCCGGCGAGGTCTTGGCCGTTCCTCGTCGCGCCGAGGAGGAGGGTCGACGGACGGGCCTTCCGGACCTCCGCGCCGATCGCCGTGGCGTAGGCCTTCCCATCGTGGCGGGCCAGCAGCGGGTGCACCAGCTCGAGGACGTGGTCAGGACCGTATCGCCGGAGCTCGGCCGCCGCTCCGCCGTCGCTCCCGACGGTCACCGCCGTCAGCTCGACGGAAAGCCGATGTGCGAGCTCCCGGGCCTTGCCGAGGATCTCTAGGCTCACCGGAGTGAACGACGAGTCCCCCCGTCGCTCGGCGTAGACCCAAAGGCCGCCGTCGTCCGTGGCCACCATGGCTCAGCCCTTCGCTCGCCCGACGATGAGTTCGGCCACGTCCGTGACGGGGATCGCCTCGGAGCCTCTCTCGGATTCGAAGACGCTGATGCAGTACGGGCACGCCGTGGCCAGGAGCTCCGCACCGGTCCCCGCGGCTTCCCGAACGCGCCGGGCTCCCGACCGTTCGACCGGGTCGGTCTCCATCCACATTCGTCCTCCGCCGCCTCCGCAACAGAGCGCTTGGCGGCGGCTGTTGCCCATCTCGACCACCTTGAGGCCGGAGAGCTCGAGCAGTCGGCGGGGGGCCTCGTAGACCCCGTTGTGACGCCCCAGGTAGCACGGGTCGTGGTACGTGACGGTGCGCTTCTCGGCTCCTCCCGCGAGCTTCCCGGCGTCCAGAAGCTCCTCGAGGGCCTGGGTGTAGTGGACCACCTCGGGCCCCCCGTTGGCCGACTGGCCCGCCTTCAACGCGTCAAAGGAATGCGGCGAGATCGCGATCACTCGCTCGACGCCCCGCTGCCGGAACGACTCCGTGTTCCGCTGCTGGAGGTCCCGGAACAGCGCTTCGTGTCCGACCGACCGGGCTGCCTCTCCGCAGCAGACCTCCTCGTTGCCGAGGACTTGGTACTCCACGCCCGCGCGATTCAGGAGGGTCGCGACCGAGCGGGCGATGCGCTGGGCCCGGGGGTCGTAGGAGGCCGCGCAGCCGACGTAGAGGAGCGTGGAGCCCTTCCCGGGGACCTTCACGTCCTGCATCCAGGAGGCGCGTTGTTTCGGGGGGAGGCGGAAGGTGTTCCCGTCCGAGTACATCCCCCAAAGGAGCGTCGGGAGCCCTTTGGGCACCTCCCGGGTACGCCACTGGCGCCCTCGAAGGTTGCGCACGAGACCGACGATGTCCACGCCCCTCGGGCAGGAGGCGTTGCACTCCGCGCAGGTCATGCACTTCCAAACGAGCGGGTCGGTCTCGCCGAACTGCGCCTCGCGGATCAGTCGCCGGACCCTCATCGGGGTGTTCTCCGCGAGGGGGCACGCGGCGGTGCACGTGCCGCACTGGAAGCAGAGGTTCGCGTTGGTCGTGGCCGCGAGGGCCTCCCAGGCCCCGTCGTCGAAACGGGCCGGAGCGATGTTCTCGGAAGCCTGCGCCATGGTCCCTCCTCAGCTCGCCTCCGCCACCGGGGCCGCCGGAGGCGACGTGACGGTCTCCCGCGACGCGTTGAATCGGTCGAGGACCTTCGCCATCTCGCGGATCTTCCGCGCGAACTCCTTTCCCTCCGCGGCGGAGATCCACTCGAGCTGGAACCGCTCGGGGACGATCCCCTTGCGCTCGAGCATCCGGCTCCAGATCTTGAACCGCTTCTCCGTCCACGAGTTGGCGTTGATGTAGTGGCAGTCTCCCGGATGGCAGCCGGTCAGGAGGACGGCGCCGGCGCCCTTCTCGAACGCGTGCTTGACGAAGTCCTCCGAGACACGGCCGGAACACATCGTGCGGATGGTGCGCGCGACGGCCGGGTATTGGATCTTCTCGATCCCGGCCTGGTCCGCTCCGGCGTAACTGCACCAGTTGCACGCGAAGACGACCACCTTGTGCTGGGGGTCATCCTCGAGGGCGGCGTCGACCTGCGCCAGGACCTGATCGTCGGTGAAGCCGGGGTTCGTGATGGCGTCGCGGTAGCAGTCCGCGCCGCAGGTCCCGCACCCCATGCACGCCGCTCCGACCACCCGGACCTTCTTCTTGCCGTCCACGACGATCGGCTCGATGGCCCCGTACGGGCAGACGGGCACGCACCGACCGCAGCCGTTGCACCGCTCGAAGTCGACGAGCGCGACGAGAGGTTCCTTTTCGATGATCTCGTGGGAAAGGAGCCCGCTCGCCTTGGCCGCCGTCGCCAAGCCCTGCGCGATGGCCTCCGTGACGTCCTTGGGTCCCTGGGCGCTGCCGCACAGGAAGATTCCCGCGCTGGCCGCCTCGACCGGCCCGAGCTTCGGGTGGCGTTCGAGGAGGAAACCGGCGGAATCCCGAGAGACCTTGAGCATCTGGGAGAGCTCCGGCTCCGTCGGCTCGATCGCGCTCATCAGGACCAGGAGGTCGGTGGGCAGCTCCACGTCCCTTCCCAAGAGCTCGTCCCGGAAGACCACGCATCCGTCCCGGAGGTGGAGCGCGTTCTCGGGCATCGTGTCGGGATACCGGAAGAACGCGACCCCCGCTTGGGCGGCCTCCCGGTAGAGGTCCTCGGCGCCGCGCGCGTAGGCGCGCATGTCCCGGTAGAGGACTCGCACCTTCTTCCCCATCCGCCGCAGACGCAAGGCCTGGCCGACCATCGAGCCGCAGCAGTATCGGGAACACTCGAGCTTCCCGTTCCTCGAACCGACGCAGCCCACGAACGTGACCCGTTCCCCAGGCACATGGCCCTCGCGGATCATCTCGTGCAGCCTCTCGTTGGTGATGCTGAGCGGCGCCTTCGCGCTCGAGAGCGGGCCTTCGGCCGCCGCCTCGGTCGAGGTCTTGCCCCCCGTCGCAAGGATCACCGTCCCGATGTCGATGACCTCTCCGGTCGAAAGGTGGGCCCGGAACTCGCCGACATGGCCGTCGATCTGGGCGACCACGGAGGAGAGGTGCACACGGGTCCCGGACGACTCCACCTCACGGACCATCGCCTCCAGCAGCGGGCCGGCTTCGACCCCGGACGGGTCGACGTACGACATGAAGCGCAACGCTCCACCGAGCCGGTCGCTCTTCTCGACGAGATGGACCTCGTAGCCCTGTCGGGCCAGGCTCGAGGCCGAGGACATACCCGCCGGCCCGCCGCCAATCACGAGAGCCGCGCGTACGACCTTCTGCTCGAGAGGGATCAACGGCTTGAGCCGAACGGCCTTTTCGACGCCCATCCGGACGAAATCCTCGGCTTTGGCCGTGGCCTGCTCCTTTTCGTTCTTGTGGACCCAGGAGTCCAGGTTCCGGACGTTGGCCATCTCGAGGAGATACGGATTGAGACCCGCGCGCAGGCAGACTCGCTTGAACGTTCCCTCGTGGGTCTTGGGGGAGCAAGCGGCCACCACGAGGCGGTTGAGCTTGAGGTCGACGATCTTCTTCGCCATGTCCGCCTGAGTGTTGGCGGCGCAGGCGAAGCGAACCTCCTCCGCGTGCACGACGTGCGGTAGCGACGCCGCGTACAGCGCCGTCCTCGGCACGTTCACGGTCCCGGCGATGTTGCTCCCGCAGTCGCAAAGGAAGACCCCCACGCGGGCCTCGCCGTCGGTCGGGAGCGGCGCACCGATCTCCGGCTTCGCCCAGGCGCGTTCGTTGGCCCGCTCCATCGACCGCGCCGCCGCGGCCCCGCCTTCGACCACGCTGTCCGGGATGTCCTTAGGTCCGGCCGCACTGCCGGCCACGAAGACGCCGGGCGGAGCTCCCTCCTCGGTCATGAAGCCGTCCGTCCCGGTCTTCAGGCCCAGGACCTCGGCCAGCTCCCGGAGGCCTTTGGGAGGCTTGGCGCCCGTGGCGAGCACGACGAGGTCGGCGCCGACCTCTTGAAAGTCACCGGTGACGGTGTCCGCGACACGGACCTTGAGCTCCTGGCCATCGAACCGGACGCGGGACGGCCGCCCGTGGACGAACCGGACCCCCAGGTCCTTGGCGCGCTGGTAGAAGCCGTCGAACCCCTTGCCGTAGCTGCGGATGTCCATGTAGAGGACCGTCACGTCCTCGACGCCATGGTCGCGCGCCTGGACGGCTTCCTTGATGGAGTACATGCAACAGAACCGGGAACACTGAGGGATGTTCCGCACGTCCCGGGACCCCGCGCACAGGACGAAGACCACGCGCTTGGCGTGCCGTCCGTCGGAGGGGCAGATGATCTCGCCGCCGCTCGGACCCGCTGAGGAGAGCAGCCTCTCGAGCTCCATCGAGGTGAGGATGTCCGGGTGCGTCCCGTACCCGTACTCCGGTAGGAGATGGGGGTCGAGCAGCTCGAAACCGGCGGATACGATGATCGACGAGACCTCGCGCTTCAGCTGGACGTCGAGCGGGCGGTCGTAGCTGATCGCCTTCGGCCCGCACGCGTCGTAGCACCGGGTGCACGGAAGGAGGATGGGGTAGTCGTTGACGCAGTTCTCGACATCCAAGAAGTACGGCCCGGGAACCGCCTGGGGGAAGGGGGTGTAGATCGCCTTCCTCGAGGCTAGTCCCTGGTCGAAGGCGTTCGGGAGCACGACCGGGCAAGCCTGCACGCACAGGTCGCACCGGGTGCATCCGTTGCTGACGAGGTTCCCTTTCTGCCGGATCGTGACCTCGTACCCGGCGCCCTTCTTCTCCAGCCCTACCACATCCGCGTCGGTGAGGATTTCGACGTTGCCGTTCTCCGCGACCTCGCTCAGCTTCGGCGCTTCGATGCAGATGCTGCAGTCGAGCGTGGGGAAGTTCTTGTCCAGCGCGGCCATGACGCCGCCGAGGGAGTGGGTCTTCTCGACGAGCACCACGCGGCAGCCCGCCTCGGCCAGGTCGAGCGTCGCCTGGACGCCCGCGATGCCCCCACCAATGACCATCACGGGGGCCGAACTCACAGCCGTGCCCCCGCGTCGAAGGCTTTTAGGTTCAGCTCTCGGGTGGACGCCTTGACGGTCTCCCGAAGAGCGGCCTCCATGGCCTCCCGAGGCACGATTCCAGAGGCTTTCGTGAACGCGCCGAGCATCACCACGTTCGCGACGATGCGCCGTCCCAGGCCGTCCGCCGTCCGGGTGAAGGGGAGCGCGAGGGCTTTCTTGGCCACGTCCTCGTCGAGGTGGACCAGGTCGACATCGCTGAGGACGAGCGACGCTGCCCTCGCCTCGCCCATGTGCTTGGTCGCCGCCTCCTGCGATAGCAGCACCAGGATGTCCGGTCGGGTGACCATCGGCGTATCGATCTCACTGTCTCCCACGACGACGTCGGCCTCGCAGGACCCCCCGCGCGACTCGGGCCCGTAGCTCTGGGTCATCGTGGCGTGCATCGGGGTATGGACCGACACCGCCCTTCCCAGGATGAACGCGGAGAGAATCACACCCTGGCCGCCGAACCCGGCGAACCGGACCTCCTTCCTCACGAGCTCGGCCCCCTCGCCTTCGCGACCACTCGCGCATACCGGTCGCGGAACGTCTCCGCCTCCCGGTCCACGAACGTGCCTACGATGATCGGTTTTCCCAGCTCGATGTTGGTCCTTGGAATCTCCGTGCTCTCGACGCGGGATTTCAGGATCTCGAGCCCCAGGTAGTATTCCATCTCCTCCACGCCGCTGCCGATCTTGTTGGTCTTCCCGAAACTGACCGGGCAGGGAGCGAGGACCTCGACGAAACGGAACCCGTGGCGGCCGAGAACCTCCGCGAATGTCCTCCGGAGCCTCCTCACGTCCAGCGTGGTCCAGCGGGCGACGTACGTCGCCCCGGCTGTCGCGGCGAGCTCCGGAAGGTTGAATGGGAACTCCGGGTTGCCGTACGGGGTGGTGGTCGAGAGGGCCCCCGCCGGGGTCGTCGGCCCGCCCTGTCCGCCGGTCATGCCGTAGTTGAAGTTGTTGATGCAGACGACGAGAAGGTCCATGTTGCGCCTCGCCGCGTGGATGAAGTGGTTGCCGCCGATGGCGAACAGGTCCCCGTCGCCGGCGAACACGACCACGTTCAGGCTGGGGTTGGAGAGCTTCAGCCCCGTGGCGAAGGGGATGGTGCGCCCGTGGGTCGTGTGATAGGCGTCCGTCTTGGCGTAGAAGATGATCCGAGAGGAGCAGCCGATCCCGCCCACGATCACCCGCTTCTCCTTCGGGATCGCCGCTTGCTCGAAGCCGTAGATGAGCGCCCCTACCGCCGTCCCGATGCCGCAGCCCGGGCACCAGATGGTGGGCAGGTCCGCGCTCCGGAGGAGATGGTCGTAGGGATGTGGACCCGCACG
The DNA here is from genome assembly GCA_036404475.1 of Thermoplasmata archaeon. Classification (GTDB taxonomy): domain Archaea; phylum Thermoplasmatota; class Thermoplasmata; order Lutacidiplasmatales; family UBA184; genus Lutacidiplasma. The sequence continues at coordinate 84,212 of DASWZL010000117.1, read as the reverse complement.
GGCCACGCCGTTCACCGTGGGAGGGGTCGCGGCCGACGCGTCCGCGGTCACGGCCTCGCCCCCGGAGGTAACATGCATGCCTCTAGAATCGTCTCCGGCGAGAGGACGTTGCCTCCTGCGTTGCCGACGTGGATCACCTCGGCGTAAGGCCCGGCGATCCTCCGCACTTCCAGTACCACCTGGCCGAGGTTGATCTCCGCCACGACGATCCTCGTGACGTTCTTGTACGAACGGAGCTTCTCCGCGGGGAACGGCCAGATGGAGATCGGTCGGAACAGACCCAAGGGTAGACCCTTCTCCCGGCCGAGGTCCACCGCTCGACGGGCCGACCTCGCCGTGATCCCGTAGGCAACCACCAGCGTGGTCGCGTCTTCCGTCTTGTAGAGCCCGACCCGTTCGTAGACGTCTCGGTTCTTCAGGATCTTCTCCCGTAGCCTCGGCACGAGGACCTTCTGGACATCGTACGTCGTGACGGGCCGGCCGTCCTCGTCGTGCGTAAGCCCGGTAAATAGGACCGAATAGCCGTCTCCGGCCAGCGCCATCGGCGGCACCAAGTCGGGCCCGGGCCGGTAGGTGTGGTATTCCTCCGGGGGGACCGTGGGCTTCGGTCGGGAAAGCAGCGGGATCTCCCCGGTCGGAGGGATGACGACCCGCTCGTGCATGTGGCCCACCACCTCGTCCATCATCAGAAGGACCGGGGTCCTCAGCCGCTCCGCCACGTTGAACGCGTGCACGGTGAGGTCGAACGCCTCTTGGGGAGACTGGGGAGATAACGAAATCGAGGTGAAGTCGCCGTGCGGGCCGAAACGGGCCTGCATCATATCTTGCTGACCCACGGAGGTGGGGAGGCCGGTGCTTGGCCCGCCTCGCTGGACGTCCACGACCACGGCGGGCACCTCCTCCATGTACCCAAGACCGAGGTTCTCCATCATGAGGGAGAAGCCGGGGCCGGAGGTCGCCGTCATGCTCTTGGCGCCCGCCACGCTCGCGCCCAGGATCGCCGCCATGGAGGCGATCTCGTCCTCCATCTGGATGTACTGGCCCCCGATCTCCGGGAGTCGCTCAGCGAGACGCTCCGCGATCTCGGTCGCCGGGGTGATGGGGTAGCCCGCGAAGAACCGGCAGCCGGCATAGATCGCCCCCTCGGCGCAAGCGTGGTCCCCGGACAGGAAGTGCGTGCCCATCCGGGCGCGGTCCCACACAGGAGCGAGGATTAGATTCTGGGCGGCGCTCACGGCGTGTCCTCCTCCACGTAGATCGCGTAGTCCGGGCAGACGTGCTCGCAGAACCGACAGGCGATGCAGTCGCCGGCCTTCCCCGCCTTCACGCGGGCGGGCCGGTACCCGCGGGGAGTGTAGTAATCGGCGATCTCCAGCACTTCCTCCGGGCAGAAGGTCACGCAGAAGTTGCACTCCTTGCACCGACCCTCGATGACGTGGACCGTCCCGTGGTGACGGACCGGCGTGTCGATAGGGACCCGAGACCCCGTCGGTGCCAGGAGGCTCTCCGTGATGCTCATGGCCACGACTCAGCTCGTATCGGGTCCATCCGACCCGGGACCACTACCCTGCCGGTTGCCGTTGCCACGAGAAGGACGTGTGAGCAAGGAGCGCATGAGTCCGTAGTCAAGCTATATTGACGCACGGGAACCGCTTAATCCTTCGGAAACAGGGTCGGAGGGCTGGTGACGGGGTCCGGAGCGGGAAGAGTTCTCGTAGGACCTGTGGGGAGAGCGTGCCATGGTGGATGAAGGAAGAAGTTCCGCGGGGGGCGAGCCACCCTTGGCCAGTTCTGCCTCGCCGACCCCGAAGACCGCGGAGACCTTCGACCGACACTACGCCAATCGCATCATGCTGCTGTTGGCCGGGATCGTCCTCGTGGTCCTCTACATCGAGGGAATGCTCCTCCCGTCCCTCCTCACGATCCAGTCGGACTTCCACGTCGACGCGGCCCAGGTCACGCTCATCATCTCGACCTACGCCGCCGCGGGCGTGGCGCTCAGCCCCGTCGTCGGCAAGCTCGGGGACATCTACGGGAAGCGGAAGGTCATGATCGTCGTCATGTTCACCTACGCCGCGTCGGTCTCCGTCACCGGCTTCTCGCCGAACTTCGCCTTCATGGTGGGAGCGCGGACCATCCAGGGCATCGGCCTGACCATCATTCCTCTCGGGATGTCGCTCATGCGGGAGGAGTTCCCTCGAGAGATGGTGCCCCGGGCCCAAGGGGTCCTGAGCGCGATGTTCGGGATCGGTTTCGCGATCAGCCTCCCCCTCGGGTCCTGGGTCTCTCAGGACTACGGGTGGCGGACGACCTACCACTCGGCGGTCCCATTCGTGATCCTCATGGCGGTCCTGGTCTTCCTCTTGGTCAAGGAGTCCCCGTACCGCCGTCCCGACACTCGCGTCGACTATCTCGGGGCGCTGTTTCTGGGTCTCGGCCTGGCGGGCATCGTGACGGCCCTCTCCCAGGGGGAGGCGTGGGGATGGACCTCGCCGATGACCTTGGGGTTCGCCGTCTTCGGGCTGGTCATGTTCGTACCCTTCGCGGTGGTCGAGAGGAGGTTGACCGTCCAGAAGCGCGAACCCATCGTCGATGTGCGTCTGCTCTCGGAGAGGAACGTGGCCGTCACGAACGTCGTGCTGACCGTCGCCGGCCTCGGGATGTACCTGGCGATGTTCAGCCTGATCTATCAGTTCGAGTATCCGCTCGCCTCCGGGGGATACAATGCCTCGTGCCAAACGCTCCTGAACTGCAACTTTCAGATCCTCACGGCTGGCATCGACATCCTTCCCTTAGCCGTCGGGATGACCTGCGTCGCCCTGGCCGCTAGCCTCGTGGTCTCCCGGGTGGGTATCAAGCCGCTCGCCTTCGCCGGCGGTCTGATCACCGCCCTGGGTTTCGTCCTGGAGGCCTATGCCCCCACGCTGGAGGTCGCTCTGGCCATCGAGGTCGTCGTCGGGGCCGGGATGGGCCTCCTCAACGCCTCGATCATCAACCTTCTGATCCTCACGGTGGACCCCAAGGACATGGGCCAGGCCACGGCCATGAACAACGTGTTCCGCAATGTGGGGGGCAGCGTGGGTGCTCCTATCGCCGGTTCGCTCCTCGCCACGTACCTGCTGACCAGCGGGCCCTTTGCCGGATATTTTCCCACCCACATGGCGTTCCAGTACGTGTACTTCATCGCCGCGGCGATCACCGTGGCCGGGACCGTGACCGTCCTCTTCGCTCAGGAGGTTCTCGGGATTCGCCGGCACGCGAAGTTCGCCCATCACCCAATCCTACCCCGCAAGGGACGGAAGGCCGCCACCGCGCCCGCCCCTGCGCAACCGACCCCGACGCCCGCTCTGACGGAGTGAATCCCGGGTCGGGACCTTCCCCCCCCAACGGTCCGATCGCCGACCTCGGAGGACGCGGGCGTGGGGACGCGTCCCCGAGAGCGACCCGAACGGTGCGCGCGGTCGAGGACCGACCGCGAGGAGCGGCCTCTCCTACACCTCCGCTCAATCGTGGGCCTGGAGAAACTCGGCGAGCGTGTCGATGAAGGCCGTGCGTTCTTCCCAGAAGGGCACGTGGGAACTCTTCTCGAAGACCACCTGACGGGCTCCGGGAATGTGATCGCAGATTTGGCGCGCGACGTTGGGCGTGACCTCGTCATACCGTCCCCCGGTGACCAGCGTGGGAACCCGGATCGTGGAGAGGCGAGGGGTGAGGTCGATGTCTTTGATCGTTCCCGTGATCGTGAACTCGTTCGGTCCGTTCATTCGCTCGTAGACATCGGGGTTGGTCTCGGCGAGCGCCCGGGAGAGCTCCGGCGGGAACTCCGGCAGTCGGCACAGGTGTCGGTGATAGAACTCGTCCACGGCCTTGAGGTACGTTGGGTGGTGGAACTCTCCCAGACGACCGTACTTCTCGATCACGGCGCGGGTCCCCTCCGGGAGCCCTTCGATGAGCCGCCCCATCTCGGCGGTGGTGAACGGGACGTCGGCCAGCCCGCCGATGGTCACGAGGGTCTTGAGGTGCTCTTGATGTCGGGTCGCGTAGGCGAGGGCGAGGAGGCCTCCGTAGCTCGAGCCCACGAGGTGGACCCGCCCGAGGCCGAGCGCCTCGCGCACGCCCTCGACTTCCTGGACGTTATGCTCCAGAGTGTACACCGAGGGGTCGGGCGATCGGTCGGATTTCCCGCACCCGACTTGGTCCATGAACACCACGCGATAGCCGCGGTCCGTCAGGTCGGCGAGGGGAACGAGGTACTCGTGGTGCGCCCCGGGTCCCCCGTGAAGGGCGAGGACAGTACCCGTGTAGGAGGCGGGTTCGAAGATCCGATAGTAGATCCGAAACCCCGTCACCGGAACAAAGCCGTCGTGTTCCCCAGCGGACATGGCCCCGGGAAACGCCCTCCAAGAAAAGGTTGTGGTCGAAGACAGGGGCCCGACCGGTGCTCCGACGATGGCTGGGTTCCTGACGGAGAAACCCTGGGGGGGTCACCCGCGGGACGGTCCTGGCGTTCGAGCGATCATCGTGTCCGGGCGATAGAACCACGCTGTCGTAGCGGCTCCGACCCCGAGGGGCCCGGGGGACGCGCGGGCTTTAGCCTCACCACACTCACCCGCGGTCGTGGTGGAGGCGCTCCCACCCTCTGGACTCCGTTCGATCCTGACCCATCGACGCTTCTCCCTCTGGCTCGGTTCGCAGTTCACCAGCAACCTCGGCTACTCGGCGTGGAGCATCTCGATCCTGTGGCTCGCCTACCAGATCTCGGGGACGATCCTCCTCTCGGCCCTGGTGTTGTTCGTCCAGTACGGCATCTACTCCCTGACGTTCCTTACAGGACCGTTCGTCGACCGGATTCCCGACAAGCGAACGATCTTCCTCATCGCCCTCCCGCTCCAGGCGGTCATCGCCGCCCTCGTCGGGGTCGCTGTCGTCACCGGGTCGCTCTCGGTGATCCTCCTCCTCGGTGCCGTCGTCGTCATGGCGGTGCTCGACGACTTCTGGTGGATCACCGGCAACACGGTCCCGCGAATCCTCGTAGGGAAGGAGAACCTGCTCCGTGCGAACGGCCTCCAGTCGGCGCTGGTCGGCGGGGGGTCGCTCGTGGGCTATGCGGCCGGGGCCGCCCTCCTCATCCTCATGGGGCCGGGGGGAGGGGCGCTTCTCCGCGCGGCCATGCTGGTTACGGCGGCAATTCTGGTCGTTCCGGTCCGCCTCCGCGCTCCGCCGACGGCGGAGCAAGGCCTGCTCCGCAACTTCGTCGCGGGGTGGGCGATCTTGGGACAAGGGAAGGGACGGCCCCTCCTGCAGATCGGCGCGCTCTTCGCCGCCGCAGGATTCTTCCTCGGGGCCCCGGTGCTCCTCATCACCCTCTTCGCCAGCCGGGATTTCGGGGGGTCGAGCTACGTCTACAGCCTTCTCTTCGCGACGTACATGGTCGGCGCGGTCGCGAGCGGCCTGGCCGTCGGCCGGGCGAACCCTCGACGGTACCTCGGTCGGTTCCTTGTCGGCGCGATGGTCGCCGAGGGCGTGATGGTCGTTCTCGCCGTGGCCGTGCTTCCCCAGCTTCTCCTGAGCGCCGGGGCCTGGTTCCTCGTCGGATTGACCAGCAGTATCCCCGCCACGCTGCTCTACTCGTACCTTCAGGCCACCGCCCCGCCCGAGGCGGTCGGACGGGTCGTCTCGAATCTCGAGCTCTTCCCGTCGGCCGCGAGCGCGTTCGGGGCAATCACTCTCGGTCTCCTATCCTCCACGCTTCATCCGTCGGTCCTCGGCTATGGAGTGGGGCTCGCGCTCGTGGGAGTGGGGATCGCTGCGGTGGCGGTTCCGGCGGTGCGCGGGATGCGGATCTGAGCGGCGTGGCAAGCCGAGAGCCACCGGGCCACTAGCGCCTGCGGTCGATGACCGATCGCTCGGAGACCGGGGGTCGCACGAAGGTCGGCGCGAGGTCTGCTGCCGAGCGGATTTCACGGCGCTTCGAAGCCCACCCGGGAGGCCTGTTCCCTGATCCGCTCTATATTGTCGATCCGCACGTTCTTGTATACCAACACACCGGCGAGGGTATTGCCCGCCCCCGCTTCCAGCTGGGAGGAGACGCTCGCGAGGGCTCTCGGGTTCTCGACGCCGACCTCGGCGAGTCCGAGCTGGAGCTTCGGGAAGGCCAACCTCGCGATCGCGAGCGCCTTGAGAGAGGATCGCAGCGATGCCGGGTGCCGCCGAGCCCAGGGGGTACCCCGGACGGGATGGAACGTGGAAATGTGAAGATGGGTGGTGTGCGGGAACCGCCGGGACTCGAGGAGGGTTCGGAGCAGGCTTTCCGGGGTTCCCAGACCGTTCATCACGACGTTCCCGAGATGGCCCCCGGAGTGTTCGACCATCTCCATGAACTTCCGTCGGGCGCCCAGGTCGTCTCCCGGCTTGGCCGCGGCGAAGGCTTCCTCATCGAGCGTCTCCATGGAGCAGTAGATCGGGCTCACCCCCTGGCGCTCGAGCCACCGCACCGTCCTCTCCGAAAGGGAGGGGCCTACGTCGACGGCAAGGTTGAGGTCGGTGACCTCCCTTGCTCGTACGACGAGCTTGCGGAGTCGTTCGTCGGAGCCTTCGAAGTCCGTGCCTCCCACAAGCACGATCGACTCCACGCCCTTCTTCACCGAGAACCGCACTCCCTGGAGCACTTCTCGCACCGTAAGCTGTGCCCGTTCGTCGCTCACCGACGGGAGGGAGCTCGACAGACTGCAGTACTTGCAGGCAGGCGAAAGCTCACAACCCGTGACCATGTGCAAATGGGCGGTGAGGGTCAACCTCCGGCCTAACGTCGTGTCGCGCACGTGCGCGGCCGTTTGGAAAAGACGACGGGCCCGGTCCGGCCGGGCCGCCCCATAGAAGAGGGTGAGGGCGCTGCCCAGATCCACATCCGCGGCCCGACCTCGGCTCAACGCGGCCTCAAACGCACGGTCGTCCACCGGGAGTCGTGGCACGATGGTGGTAACGGGTTCTGTAGGTATTACGTTCCGCCGCGCCCGATCAACACCCTCGGTCTCGGCGACGCGGGAATCTCGCTTTCGGGAACTCGCTCCTTTCCTTCCCCCCGCCCCTCCGGGGAGACGCGGAAGGATCCCCCGAACGAGGCCCCCTCCGCCAGAATCGCGGCGAGGTCCGGGAGCGTGCGGGGTCGCCCGGCCGTTCGGCCCGTGCGATGTCCTCGCGAACAGTTCATGACGGCGGCATCCTCTCGACCCCCGTCCATGAAGGCGATCCAAGACTACTATCCGGACGAGGTGGCCCATTGCCTCGGCTGCGGGCGGCTGAACGAGCACGGTCACCACCTGCGAAGCTTCTGGGACGGCACCACCAGCGAGGCTCGGTTCACCCCGCAGCCGTTCCACACAGCCCTCCCCGGGTTCGTGAACGGGGGCTTGCTCGCCTCCCTCGTCGACTGCCACGCGACGGGAACGGCGGCCGCGGCCGCGTACCGTGCCGAAGGACGGGAGATGGACACCCTGCCGGCCCATCGGTTCGTCACCGCTTCGCTTCGGGTCGACTACCTTCGGCCGACGCCCCTCGGCCCGGAGCTCCTCCTTCACGGCCGCGTGCTCTCGATCTCGGGGCGAAAGGTGGTCATCGAGGTCACCGTTTCCGTCGGGCGGGAGACTACCGTACGGGGAGAGGTCGTCGCGGTCGAGATGCCCCATTCGATGCGACCCCCGTCGACCGGAGCCTCCTCCTGACCGCGGTGTCCCGAAAGAGGTAGCGATGAAGTACGCCGGAACGGTACGCGTTCCATGAAGTCCCGTAGGCTCGGTCGGGATGGGCCCCTCGTCTCGGCGGTCGGACTGGGGTGCATGGGCATGTCGCAGTCGTACGGGCGACCCGACGAGACCGAGTCGATCGCCACCCTCCACCGAGCCCTCGACCTCGGCGTGACGTTCCTCGACACGGCCGACGTCTATGGCCCGTCCACGAACGAGGAACTCGTGGGGCGCGCCATCCGAGGACGGCGCGACGAGGTCTTCCTGGCGACCAAGTGCGGGCTCCTGTCCGACGTCGCCGGGCGGCCGATGGGCGTGGACGGAAGTCCCGACCACATCCGGGCGGCGTGCGACGCGAGCCTGCGCCGTCTGGGCGTTCGAACGATTGACCTCTACTACCTGCACCGGGTCGACCCCCGCACCCCGATCGAGGAGAGCGTCCGGGCCATGGCCGGCCTGGTCGACGCGGGCAAGGTGCGGTACCTCGGGCTCTCCGAGGTCTCCGCGCGGACACTCCGACGCGCCTCGGCGATCCACCCGATCACCGCGGTCCAGAGCGAGTACTCCCTGTGGACCCGGGAGCCGGAAGCCGGCGTTCTCCCCGCCTGTCGCGAACTCGGCGTCGGGTTCGTGCCGTTCAGCCCGCTCGGCCGCGGGTTCCTTTCCGGAACGGTCCGCACGCTCGAAGGGCTGCCTGCCGACGACTTCCGTCGTAGGCTCCCCCGCTTCCAGGGTAGCAATCTCGGCCCGAACCTGGGCATGGTCGACCGCCTCTCGGCGATCGCCCGGGAGAAGGGGTGCACCCCGGCCCAGCTCGCTCTCGCCTGGCTCCTCGCCCAAGGCGACGATATCGTACCGATCCCGGGCACCAAGCGACGCAAGTACCTCGAGGAGAACGCCACGGCCGTGGAAGTCGCGCTGTCCGCCTCGGACCTCGCACGAATCGAAACGGCCATCCCGAAGGGAGCGGCGGCCGGGGACCGCTACTCGCCGGAGAGCTTCGCGCTGATCGAGCGGTAGCAAAGAGGGGCCCGGTTCCCCGCGGCACGGGGACGCGCACGGTCGACGACCGACCGAGAGGAGCGGGTTGGCTCCCCTACGTCGAACGCAGCGTCTTCAATGCGCGGCCCCAGGCGACGACCTGGTCGAGCATCGTCCTGACCGACGGTTCCTTATAGGGGGCGGGCTTGAACACCGAGAAGTTCTCGAAGTCGCTGGAGAGCGAGAACCACGCCTGAGCCCGGACGGTCGCGACCTGGAGTTCGGCCATGATGAGCCGAAGGTGCTCGACCGCGCGGACGCCCCCGGCGCTCCCGTAGCTCACGAACCCGGCGGCCTTGTTGTTCCACTCGGAGTAGAGGTAGTCGATGGCGTTCTTGAGGGCCCCCGAGGTGCTGTGGTTGTACTCGGGCGTGACGAACACGTACGCATCGAGCGATGCGACCTCCTCGGCCCACGCCTTCGCGTGGGGAGGATGGGGCTGCCCCGCGGACGGCGGGATCGGGTCGTTTAGGAGCGGCAGCGCGTACTCCTTGAGGTCGACCAGCTCGAACTGTGCGTCGGTCCGCTTCTTCGCGATCTCGTAGACCCATCGGGCCACGGCTTCGCCGTTTCGCCCGGGACGGGTGCTCCCGAGGATGATTCCGACTCGGATCTTGGCCGGGCTCTGTCCGTGGGTAGCAGGGGGGCTCATGGTCGGGGGACGGTAGCGGGACTCCATAAACTGTCGCTGACCTGCTGCACGGCTGCTGGTCCTAGCTTCACCAGACGGGGAAGGGCCTCTCGGCCGGAGAGACGAGAGACGAACGTTCCCGCCGGACTAAGGCTCGGACTCCTTCTTCGGCGCCTTCCGCGAGCGACGGCCCCCCTTCCAGATCCAATCCTTTCCGAGGGCCAGCACGGCCGGCGTAAGGTACGTCTGCACCACGAACGCCTGCAGGAGCACCGCGATCCCGATACCGAGGCCGACCCCTGCCAGTATCCCGAGAGGGCTCGTCAGGCCGAGGAGCAGGAAGGCACCTCCGAGGATGACCGCCGCGGCCGTGATGACACCCCCCGCATGGGTGACGGCCTCCCGGATGGCCTCTACGGAATCCCGCCCCCGGGACCGTTCCTCCCGGACCCGTGTCAGGAGGAGGACGTTGTAGTCCATGCCCAGCCCCAGGACGAGGATGAGGATGATGAGCGGAAGGAGGAAGATGAGGGCCTCATGCTCAAGGATCCCGACCACGAAGTACGTGGACGCCCAGCCCCAGAGGATGGAGAGGCCGATCGCACCGAGGGCCAGGACAGGGACGAACGCCGACCCGAGAATGATCAGCAGGATCAGGAAGAGGCCCACCGCCGCTCCGATCAGCATTCCCTCGGTCGACTGGTCGACCATCGATTTGATGTCCTGGGTCGTGGGAGCGGCTCCGCCGAACAGCACCTGACGGACCTCAGGATGGCTAGCCTCGAACGCGTTCACCCCGGTGCGGAGGTCGGCGAGCACCGAGATCGCCGTCGCGGAGAAACCACTCGCGTTCGTGGCCAGGTTGAAGAGGACCGTTGTCCCGTCGGCCCCGACGTAGGAGCTCAGGGCCTCGCGGAGCGCGACCTGCTGGGCCGGGAGGAGGGTCGTGAAGTTCAGCCAGGTATCCAGGGGCGCGCCTCCCTCACCCACGAGCGTAACGACGGAGGCGACCCCGGGAGTCGTGGCCATCGTTGTGGCGAGGCCGGCGACATCCCGGAATTCCGTGCCGTTGGCTCCGCTCGCGGACATGAGGGGCGCAGAGAAATTGACCAGGGCGTAGCTTGGGGAGAAGTAGCCCGCGCCGAACTGCTCCGTGAGCTGGTTGAAACCGACCTGGGCGGGTTCGGACGTCGGGAGCCCGATGTTCGTGATGTCGTAGGAGACCGGCACATTGAGCGCCACGACCACGACCGGGACCGAGAGCAGGGCGATGACCGCGATCACCGCGACGGGCCGGCGCGTCGCGGTTCGACCGGCGCGGGCGATATAGTCTCGGTGGGATTCGATGTTCTGTCGCCGACGCTCGGCGTACCGCTGGAACCGCGCGCCGGAGTTGGGCCAGAACACCCGGGGCCCGACCAACACGAGGATCGACGGGAGGACCGTGAGGTTGACCAGGAGCGCGATCAGGACCGTGATGAACAGGGCCTCGCCGAGCTGACCGAGGAAACCGATCCCCGAAAAGGTGAGCGCGACCGTGACGACCATCACGGTGAGCCCGCTCGTCGTGATGCTCTGACCCGCCCATCGCACTGTGGTCTCCACGGCCTCCGCCGGTGAGCGGCCCCGGACCAGCTCCTCTCGGTACCGGGCCAGCAAGAAGACCGAGTAGTCGGTGCCGATGGCCATCAGGAAGACCAACATTATCGACTCGATCTCCGGGTTGAAACGGGCGACGAAGGTTCCCAGCGCGAAGATCACGGCCAGACCGCACACCATCGCTACTCCGATCAGCCCGAAGGAGAGCAGGGGGGCGGCGGGCGCCCGGAAGTAGAGGAGCATGATGACGAGGAGCACGACGATGGTCAGGACCAGGAGCAGGCTGATCGCCGACGTCGCCAGGTAGTTCTCGGCGCTGTCGAGCGGAGCCGCTCCGGTCTCGTAGCCTGTGATCCCCCCGTACGCCGAGGAGGAACCGAGGACCTGGGAGACGTCGTGCTGGATCTCGCTGACGTCACTGTACGTCACCGCCGACCCGTTCTGCGTGTACGTGTCCGAAACGTCAAACGAGATCACCACGAGGGTCGCGGACCCGGCGGGGTTCACGAACGACGAGTAGAGCGAGGCGGGGATCGGCAGCGGGAACCGGTCGACCGGGTTCTGCGCGACCTGACCGCCTACCCAGGTCGCCACGGCCGCGGGCGAGGGAGGTGTCCCCGACGGGAAGGTGTTCCAGAGCGTGAGGAGCCAAGAGGGGGCGATGCCGACCTCGGCCCCGAGCAGGGCCGTTACGACGACGTGCTGCGGCCCGGAAAGGTTCCAGTCCTCGAGGCCGAGGGCCGAGAGGGCCATCTCGGCGACGGAGGGGTTCGCGGGAGGGGGAAAGAGCGTCACGAGCGTGGGCGAAAGGGCGCTCCGCATCGCCGCGTCCGCGCACGCGGTGGCGTTCTCATGCGCAAGGCAGCCCGCGGAAACGCTCGCGTTAAAACCGGTGATCGACGCGTTGTATCCGTCATAGAAGGTCGTAAGCACCTGGGCGCCCAGCGAGCCGGAGGGGTACTCGGCTAGGGTCTCGTTGAAGGCCGGCCAGTCGGCCTGAGAGGCCGGGGCGCCCGGGGGCAGGTTTGCGACGAGCGTCTCCCAGTTCTGGAGGTACGCGGCCGCCGGGGCCCAGACCGTGGAGGCGGTCTCGTTCACCACGACGGGCAGCGAGGACGTCCCGTTCAGCGCCGGTCCCAGGAACGACCATCCGAGCTCCACCTGGCCGGTCAGGTAGGCTGAGTACGCCGAATAGAGGGAGACGACCGAGCTCACGTTCTTCAGGTTCCGGTCCTGGGTCAGGGACTGAGTGACGGCGATCGTGGCGTTCTTGCCCGCGGGTCCTACGATGTTGGAGGACTCGAGGAGGACGAGCGCGGAGGAGGGGGAAGACGGGGCATTAGGGAACTCGACGCTGTACCCGTTCTGTGCCTGGACGCTCTGGTCCGAGCTCGGGATCGGGTTGCTGAAGGAGTTCGTGATGACCGATCCCACGTTCGCGGCGGGCAAGATGCAGACCGCGACGATCGCCGCCCAAAGGAGGAGGGAGCGCCACGGGTGCCGGACGATGCTACGTCCCAGCCAACCGAGGGGGGAACGATCGCTGGACCCCTCTCCGTGACGGGAGGACACCTGAGTTTCGGCCATGGAGCGCTCTTGGGACGAACCCTAACTCTGGAGCCTCCCCTCGTGAGGAAAGGCTCGGCGGCAGGCTTAGAGGGTCACGTCAACCCCTGTTCACCGAGAGGACCGGGAGTTAATACTGCGCCCGGATTCGACGGTCGGTGAGCGCGGGCCCGCGGCCGTCCCGACACTTTCGGATCCAGGAGCTCGCGAGCGGTGTCCACGCGGCGGTAGCTGTCGACGGAGGGTACGCCCTCTCGAACTCGGCGATCGTCGACCTCGGCGGTGCGACCCTCGTTTTCGACACCGGGCTCACCCCTCGTTCGGGCGCGGACCTCGCGCGGGCCGCCCGACGGCTCACCGGTCGCTCGGCGGACTACCTCGTGAACAGCCACTGGCATCACGACCACATCCGAGGGAACCAGGTGTTCGCGAACCCTCGGATCATCGCAACGACCGAGACCTGGGAGTTGATCCGGACCCGAGGAGAGGAGGACATCGTCAGCGACCGTTCGGAAGCGAAGGCCCGCTGGAAGGAGTTCACGGCGGGGAAGATCCCCACCCCACCCCGCGACCGCGCCCTCCTCCGCGGCTGGCTCGGGGGGATCGTCGATTCGCTGCCGAAACTACGGCTCACCCTCCCGAACCTCACGTTCGATTCGGAGCTCGTCCTGCGGGGCACCCGACGTACGGCCCGGGTCCTCTCGTACGGCGGTGGTCACTCGCCGAGCGACACCTTCGTCTTCCTTCCGGACGACCGCATCGCCTTCCTCGGTGACCTCCTCTCGAATGGCTATCACCCCTGGCTCGGCGATGGCAACCCCGACCACCTCGTACGGATCCTCGGTCGAATCGCCTCCCTCGGGCCTCGGACCCTGTTGCCGGGCCATGGTGCCCCGGGCGGTCCCCGCGTGCTCGCCGCGATGCGGGAGTACGTCACTTCCGCGCAACGCCAGGTCGCCCGTCACCGCCGAGCGCACCGTCGTCGCAAGGAGCTCGCCGGTCTCGCGGTCCCCGAGAAGTTCCGGGACTGGAAGTTCTCCGGGTTCTATCCCGAGACCCTCCAGTTCCTCTACGGACGCGCCGCTCGCGCGTGACCGCCGCCGGCGTCGACGGTACCGGTCGGGGTCAGTGCTCGCGCCAGCGCGCGAAGAACAGCGCGGCGGCCCCAAAGAGAAGCGCGAACGCGAGGAGCCCGGCGAGGTCGAAGAACGGGCCATCGAGGAACGGAACGCCCGTCGTGATCGCCCCGCCGAGGCCGACGAGACGGTCGGCGAGCTGGGCGGCGAACGTCGACGGGGCGAGGAAGGCGACCCACCGCCAGCCCGCGGGGATCTCCGTGGCCGGATAGAAGATCGGTGGTAGGATGGCCAGGACGGAGAAGACGAGCGTCCCGATCGGCCAGATCTCCCGGAGCTGGCTGAAGAGCGTGGAGATGAAGAAGCCGAGCGAGGTCGCCATCAGCCACGTGAGAAGCAGGAGGCCGACGAGGGCCGCCCCCACGAGGACGCCGACGGGCTGGACGACGAAGAGGATGGCGAGGAAGAGGGTCATCGCGGGCAGGGAGAAGGCGAGCTCGCTGAGCGCCATCCCGAGGATGTAGGCGAGCGGGGTGACCGGGCTCGCGACGAACACCTGCTGGAGCTGCCGCTCGAGCCGGAGGTAGGCGCAGTCGTTCAGCATCCCGTTCCCCGTGAAGAGGGCCGTGAAGAGGACCCCGCCGACCACGCCGTACGGGAAGAGCGCGTGCGGCGCGATGACGAGCAGGAAAAAGAGGAAGCTGAACGGGGTCAGGAACACCGCCGCGATCAGGAGCGGGGAGCGCCAGAGCGGGATGATCCCGTTGAAGTAGCAGATGCGAAACGACGCGTAGGCCTGCGAGCGGACCGACATCACTCCTCCTCCTCGATCCCCCGGCCGACGAGCTCGAGGAACGCCTCCTCGAGCGCGACCGGACCGACCGTGACCTCGGCCCCGCGCGTGAGCGCGAACTCCGTGAGCTCCCGGACCGACGCGCGGGTCGTGAGCACGACCGTGCGCCCTCGCTCGGCGAAGACCTTGCCGAACGATGCGAGCTCCTCCGGCCGGACCCCGCCGGTGAACTGGACCCGAACCTCCTGCCGGACGGTCGACTTGAGCGCCTCGCCCGTGCCCCGGTAGAGGACCCGACCGCCTTCGATGACCGCGAGCTCCTCCGAAAGCTGCTCGGCCTCATCGAGGTAATGCGTGGTGAGGAGGACGGTCGACCCCCGCTGGGTCGCCTTGCGGATGACCTCCCAGACCTGCCGGCGCGCGAACGGGTCCATCCCGAGCGTCGGCTCGTCCAGGAAAAGGAACGGCGCCTCGGTCGCGAGGACCATCGCGACCAGGGTCCGCTGCTGGAGGCCCCCCGAGAGTCGGAGCGCTATCACGTTCTGGTAGCTCAAGAGACCCATTTCGTCGAGGATCGTGTCCGTCCGGCTCTTCGCCGTCTCCCCCGAGACGCCCCGCACCCGAAGGTACTCGTGGACGTGCTCCCGGGGGGTCATATGGTAGAACAGCTTTCCTTCCTGGGGAACGAGCGCCATCTGCCGCCGGACCGTCGACGGTTCGCGGACGACGTCGTGGCCGAACAGGCGAAGCTCGCCCTCGGTCGGGAGGAGGAGGGTCGCCGCGATCTTGATGAACGTGGTCTTGCCGGCGCCGTTCCGTCCGAGGAACGCGAAGAGCCGGCCGCGGTCGATGTCGAGGTCGACCCGGTCGAGCGCCCGGACCGGACGCGGGCCCTTCCGGTAGGTCTTGGAAAGACCCCGGGCCTCGAGAACCGCCATGGCCCCCGCCCAGCCCCGGGGGGCGAAAAGCGTGGCGGCGAGGCGGGAGGGCGAGCGTCAGGCGGGTCGGACGCCCTCTAGGAGCGAGTCGAGGAGACCGACCGGGGGGCACCCCAGACCGAGCACGGCGTCGTGGAACGCGCGCAGGCTTCCCCCGAATCTCGGCTTAAGGAAGCGCGAACGAGCGTTCAGGATCGCGAGCTTCCCGAGGGTGTAGCAGAAGTACTCCGGGTTGAACGTCCCGCGGATCGCTTCGCGCTCGGCCGGGAGTCGCTCGAGATGCGCCTCCGTCTGGAAGAGCTGCGTCGCGGCCTCGAGCGTCATCCCGCCCGTGTGGAGGCCGATGGACACCAGCAGTCGGGTGTTGCGGAGGAGGGCGTCGTGGAGCTGCGCGACCTCCGCGAGGACGTTCTCCCGGCCCAGTCCGTTCTCGATCGCGAGCTGTTCCGTGTAATGCGCCCACCCTTCGATGAACGACGACGAGAGGTAGACCTTCCGGGTGAGGCTGCCCGACGACCGTCGGAAGTGCAGGAACTGCAGGTAGTGCCCCGGATAGACCTCGTGGACGGTGGTGTTCCGAAGCATCGGTCGGTTGAACGACCGGAGCCACTCCTCCTGCTGCTGTTCGGTCCATTTCGCGTCGACCGGCGTGACGTAGTAGACCCCCTCGCTCGAGGTCGCGTCGAACGGTCCGGGGGGGTTCATGCTCGCCGTGGAGAGCGCGCGCCCCCAGACCGGGGTCTCTTCGACCCGGCACCGGGCCTCCTCGGGAAAGGTGGCTAGAGCGTGGTCCTCGACGAAGCGACGAGTCTCCTCGACGTATGCCCGGGCCGTGGGAAGGACGTCGGCCGCCGTCGGGTGGTCGCGGCTGAGGCGTTCGAGGAGTTCGGGAACCGTCACGTTCTCCGCGCGTGCGATCTCCTCGAGACGGTGCCGGTTGCGCGCGAGGTCGGCGGCCCCGGCCCGGCGGATGTCCTCGAACGGGGCCTCGATGCCCTCCCGGACGAACAAGAGCTGCTGGTAGCGGGCGGGTCCGAGGGCGAAGTCGGGGACCGCCTGAGGGAGGTGGTACTCCCGGAGCCACGCGAGAAACTCGAGGACGGCCGCCTCGGCGGGGACACGGGCGGCCCGGACGGTCTCGGCGAGCTGGACGCCCCCCGCGAACTCCTCGGCGTCGAGGAAGTGGGAGGGGAGGCCGCTACCGATCGCGAGGGAAAGCTCGAGGAACGGCCTCGGGAGGGGGCCGCGGAGGCGGTCGCGGCCCTCGCGTAGCAGGCGCGGGACCTGCTCGAGCGCCCGGACGATCGCGCCGACGCGTTGCTCGGCGGGAGCGTAGTCGCGACTCAGGTAGGCGGTGAGCGAAACGGCGCCGACGTAGTTCATCGGGTTCCGTTCGAGGTCGGAGACCATCCGAAGGTCGAAGAGCGGACTTTCGAGGAGCAGGCGGAGGAGGAAGCCGTCGGCCTTTCGCTCGGGCGGCAGCCACCCGGGGGAGGTCGTGGCGAGACGTTTGAGCAGGTCGTCCGCGCCCCGCACCCATCGGTCGGTCCCCGACGGGGAGAGGTCGGGGAGGCGGCCGTCGTACTCGTGAAGCCCGAGCCCGACCGCGTAGGACGGATACAGAACGAACAGGTGGTCGACGATCTCTCGTTCGAACGAGTCCAACTCGGAGACCGGGGGGTTCGGCGAACTCATGGTTCCGGGAACGGGTGAGGTTCAAAAACTCGTGGGCGAACCGGCCGGTGCCGCGCCGCCGGTCACTCGACCCACGTCATTCGGCAGGTCGGACAGGTCTTGCCCTCGAGCGGCGTTCCGCAGACGAAGCATTTCGACAGCCCGTCGGGCGGAGGAGGAGGTGGTGGACTCGGTTCGGCGGCCGGGCGGTCGGGTAGCGGGGGTGGGATCCGCGGCGGTGCGGGCGTGGCGGGAGCTGGGGCGGGGGTCTCGTCCGGGGGGGCGGGTGCGGCGGGGGCCGGCTCTTCGGAGGGAGGGGACGGTTCGGTCGAGGCCGGCAGCTCGGCCCCCGGCTCGTCCTCTTTGTCCCGACGGAAGCGGCGGAAGAGTGACATCGGCAGGCGAGAGCCGGATTCCCCTCTTTACTCCGGCGTCCGAGGGGTACGCACACGTTTTTCGGCCGAGCGGCTCTCCTCTACCATGACTCCGACCCCGTCCGAACGACTTCGCGAGCTCGGACTCGAGTTGCCCCCGCCCCCACGACCCGCGGGCACCTACTCTCCGGTCGTGCTCGACGGGGAGCGGGCCTGGGTCTCCGGGCAGATCGTGACCGAGGCGGGTAGCGTCGTGCACCCCGGGTTGGTGGACCGGGACGTGCCGGTCGAGGTCGCCCGGGAGCTCGCTCGCCGCGCCGCCCTCCAAGCTTTGAGCGCGTTGGCGGCCGAGCTGGGGTCGATCGACCGCGTTCGACGTTTCCTCCGGGTCACCGTCTACGTGGCCTCATCGCCGGGGTTCGGGCGTCAGCACGAGGTGGCGAACGGGGCTACCGACCTGCTCGTCCAGGTGTTCGGAGACGCCGGGCGACCGGCGCGCGCGGCGGTCGGCGTCGTCGGCCTCCCGCTCAACGCTCCCGTCGAGGTCGAGCTCTTGGCCGGGACGGTATCGTCCCCGTGAAGCCCGCCCCCTGGGAGAGGGTCTACCGGGAAGGCCGGGACCTCTACACGGTCAACCGAAATCCCGGAACGAAGGTCTACGGAGAGGCGCTCTCGACGGTCGACGGGGTCGAGTATCGGGCCTGGGACCCGTTCCGATCGAAGCTCGCGGCGTTCCTCCTGAAAGGAGCTCCCGCGGACGTCCTGGGCCGGCCTCGAACCGTCCTCTACCTCGGGGCCGCCCACGGCACGACCGTGAGCCATCTCTCCGACCTCTGGCCTGAAGCGACCCTCTTCGCGATCGAGAAGAGCCCGACCTCGTTCGCCCGGCTCCTCGCCCTCGCTCGGCAGCGACCCGGGCTCGTTCCTATCCTCGCGGATGCCCAGCTGCCCGAGCGATACCAGGCGGACGTCGGGGCGGTCGACCTGCTCTACCAGGACATCGCCCAGCGGAACCAGGCCGGCATCTTCGCCGAGAACGCCCGTGCGTGCCTCTCCCCCAAAGGTCGGGGAGTCCTGATGCTCAAGGTCCGGTCGGTCACCCAGCAACGCCCGACGGCGACCGTGGTCCGGGAGGCCCGCGCGGCGCTCTCGACAGCCCATCTTGCGGTCGCCTACGAGACGCCCCTCACCCCGTTCTCGCGCGAGCACGTCGCGCTCGCGCTCACTCCCTAGCGACGCATCTTCCACCCACCGCCGGGGGCTGGCGCGAGAAATAGCCAACCCCCCATCCTCGACCCTGGGTGGCCGCGTGACGGAGGTCCGGATCGACCGAGCGCCTCTCCTCCTTCCGCTCGCGGTGGACTCGGTCCTGCTCGTGGGGCTACTCCTCGCGACCGTCGGACATTCGGGCGGTCCCGTGACCCCGGAGTTCCTCGCGAACACGACCCCTCATTCGTCCGCCAACGCGTCGGGGGCCGACCTCATCGTCGACCCGCCGTCGTACGGGATGCGAACCGGCTCCAACCTCACCCTCCAATCCGTCTGGTCCGCGGGATCTCCCCTCTGCCACGTGGCGCCGCTCTGGTACCGCTGGTCGGTCGGCCGCGGGAACGCGACGGGATTCCTGAACGCCACCACCAGCCCGTCCGCGACGTTCACCGCGGACTCCTTCGGCTCGGGAACGGTGGCCGTGACCGTCCGGTCGGGTGCCGTGCTCGACTGCGGCGCGAACGAGACGGTCTTCGAGCGGACGAGCGGGGCGAACGTCTCGATCGTTGTTCCCCTGTCGTTGTCGGGGGTCGAGCTGGGCCCGAACCCCCTTCTTCCCGGAGACAACGCCATCCTCGAGGGCACGGTCTCCGGGGGCGAGCCGCCGTACACGCTGGACGTTACGTGGGGCGACGGCACTCATTCGACCGTGGCCCTTCCCGCATCGGGCCCGTTCTCGGTCGACCACCGGTTCTCGGCCGGGAACTTCGTCCCTTCCGTCATCGCGGCCGACGCCGGGGGCAGTTTCGTCAACGTCTCGGTCGCGGAGGCCCTCTCGGTCGGAACTGGCCTCGAGGTGGCCATCACACCGTCGAGCTACGTCGCCGAGGTGGGAGTGCCGGTCGAGTTCACGGGGATCGTCCAGGGGGAGTCGGCGGGGACGGTCACCCTGTTCGATTGCTCGAACGCGACCGTCGGTCCGACCGCGGCGTCCCCCGCGATCCCCAACGAGACCGCCTTCTCCTGCACGTTCACTGCGCCGGGGACCGCGGTGGTCCTCTTCGGTGCCTACCCTCCCCAACCCGGAGGGCCGTCGGCGAGCGTGGTCCTCTACGAGCACGTCGTGGCCCCGCCCCAAGTCTGGGTGGACCCCGTCGCGCCGGTTGGGGAGGTCGGTAGCACCGCGCTCGTGCAAGTCCACCTCTCGGGCGGGGTCCTGCCAATCTCGCTGACCTGGAACCTTTCGGGAAACCAGTCGGGCGGCACAGAGACCGTCGGTTCCGACGGAGGTGGGGTCCTTGCGCTCCCGCTTGGGACCGCCGGAGAGTACGTGATCGGGGTTCGAGCGAGCGACGCTCTTGGAGCCATCGACACGAACGGCACAGCGACCGTGCGGGTCGAACCTCCCCTTGTCGCCAACGCAAGCGGCGCCCGCTCTATCGTTTCCTACGGCGCGGTCGCGGAGGTCGGTGGAGACGTGCTCTCCGGCTGCCCGCCGTTCTCCTGGTGGGTAGTTCCGAATCTCACGCCCGCGAACGGGTCGGCCGGGAACGGGACCCTCCCGAACGTCGGCGCCTTCGCCTGGAGCGGGTCGTACGCCCGAGAAGGGAACCTTTCGGTCGCGGCGGGAGTGGCGGATGGATGCGACGCGACCTGGCAGACGGGTCTCGTGGTTCCGCTTGTTCCTCCCCTCTCGGTCGAGGTCGCGGCCGGCCCGGGGCCGTCCTCGCCCAACGAAACGCTCGCGGTCAACCTATCGATCCAGGGAGGACAGCCACCCCTCCAACTAGGCGTGAACGCGAGCGACAACGAATCCTGGAACCGAACGGTTCCCTCGGACGGGACGTACCGTTGGCTGTTCCCCACGCACGGGAACGGGTCGTTGGGGATCGCGGTCTCAGTGACAGACCTTCTGGGCGGATCGGCGGGGACCGACCTAACGGTCGTACTGGTCCGACCTCCGGGCCCTACCGTTCCACCTCCCACCCCTTCTCCACCCCCCTCCGTGGGATCCGGACCGTCCGGCAACTCGACGGGCCCGTCCACGATCGATCCGACCTGGTTCCTGGCGGTTCTCATTCCGGCGGGCGGCGCCGGGGCAATGATGCTCTTGGTGCGGCGCCGAGCCAGAGAGGCACGCCGCGAAGTCCCCGGACCCGACCCTGTGGCGACACTCAAGCGCATCATCGAGCCAGCCGAAGGAGCCGAACGATTCACGGTCGAGCTCCTGGCCGAGGAGGCGGGGGTTCCGCTCGCCGTCGTGCGCTCCACAATCGACCGACTGGTCTCGGAAGGCACGGTCTGCTCTGAGAGCGGAGCCGACGGGGAGGAGGTGCTCTCGTGGTCGTCCGACGCTGGTCGGTAGGCAATCGGGATACACCCTTTTCCGGAGGGCGTCGGGCAATCGTGTTCCTACTCATCGCCGTGGCCGTCCTGCCGATTCCGGGGGGTCGTTCCCCCCTCCCCCCGACGCCCGGCGTCCGGACCTTCGCGACGCCCCCTTCGACTCCCGTGAGCAACTTCTCGGCATCGATCAATCGGCTGGTCGAGCTGGTGGCCCTCGCGGGCAGCGGGATCCTATCGCTCGTCTGGGCTCGCGTCGCCTTGAGTTGGTTCTCGAACGACATCACGAAGAAGATCCAGGCCAAGGACCGGGCCCGGGACGCCCTGGTCGGGACGTTGCTGTTCATGGCGGCGGTCACGGGCCTCCTCTACGGGCTCGCCCATTGGGTTCTGACGGGCAGTTAGGAGGGCCACGGTGTCGATCCCCTCCGTTGACTTGGGTTACCTCATCCAAACCATCCTGTTCCTGCTCTTCGCCGGCCTCACGGCGATCATCACGGCGATCATCGGGCCGACGTACGACAACCTCCTCGTTCCCGAACTCCAACCCGGCGCACTCTTCCCTCCCCTCCTCGGCTCGGGGAGCGGCAGCGTGAACTACCTCTCGACGGCGGCCCGGTTCTCGGGTTTCGTTCTCTCGAACGTGGTCGACCCGGCGGTCGCGCTCGTCGCTCTCGGTGTCGCGGTCCTCTACCTGTCCCGTTCGGTCGTTTCGCGGTGGGCGGACGCGTTGGACGGGCTCCTTCCCCGGCTCGTCCTCGGCGTGGTCGGAGCGAACTTCACGGTGCCGATCGCTGGCGCCATCCTCGGCGTCGCGGGAAGCCTCTACCCCATCGTATCGGGCTGGGACAGCGGGGCTTGGCAGCACTGGGTGAACCTGGCCGGCTGGGGACAGGTCTCATTCTCGTGGGACAACGGGGCGCTCGCGTTCGTGCTCTCCCTGGTCGAGTTCGCGACGGTGTTCGCGCTCCTTCTCGCGGTCGGGATACGGGACGCCGTCCTGGCCGTCCTGCTCGTCCTTTTGCCGATCTTCACGCTATTGTGGCCCCTGCGCCCCCTCTCTCCCCTCGCCCGAAGGGGGTGGCTGCTCTTCGGCGAGCTCGCGTTCCTGCCTTGCGTACTGGTCGTTCCTCTCGAACTCGCCGTCGCGAGCCCGAATCCCGTCATGCTGGTCTCCTATCTCGCCGTGGCGGTAGCCTCCCCGTTCTTTCTCTCGCTGGCCGGCACCTCCCTCGTTTCCTTCGGCTTCGGCGGCGCGTCGGGCATCGTCCATTCGAACGCGCAGCGCGGGCTCCAGCTCGCGCCTTCCGCCGCTACGTCCACGTTCGGACCGGCCGCGAGCGGAGTGCGAACGAGCAGTGCCGCAGGGGGCGCGTTCGCCGGAGCGACCCGGGTCGCCGGATCGGCGGCCGCCCCGGCGGCTGCCCCCCTTGTGGTCGGCGAGCTCCTGGGTCAAGGGGCCTGGCATCTGATGCGGCACGTCGGACCTTCACCGGGAAAAAACGGCCCTCCACCCCAGTCGCCACTGCACCCCGGAGGGTCGAAATGAGATGGCCGAACCCGAAGGCGGCCCCCCCGTTATCGGCCTTCCCGAACGACTGGATCGTCGGATGCGACTTGGACCGTTCCCTTCCTCTCGCGATGCGCTCAAGTTCGTCACCTACGCCGCGACGGGGGCGCTGTTGTCCCCGTTCGCGAGCCCGTGGGTGTGGCTCCCGGTGGTACTGGTGGGCTTCGCCGTATCGGTGTGGCGCCCGGACGGACGGGCCGTTGACGAAAGGGCGCTCGCGTTCGTGTCTTGGAAGCTCCGCTCCACGGGCCCGAGGAGAGTCGTGAAGAACCCGTCCTCCCGGCCTCTCGTCCGCCAGGGGTTCCTCCAGCTGGCGTCCCACCGCTACGTGGCCGTCGTTCGCACCGGCGGCACGCCCATGGCGTACCTGCCACCGGACGAAGTCGCCCGCCGTTTCGAGCTCTATCGTGAACTGCTTCGCTCCACGGACGCAAGCTTCTCGTTTCTCGCTACCACCGCGCCGATCCGCTCTCAGACCGTTCGACCGGGGAGTCCCCCGGGAACCGGCCGGGAGGCTCTAGCGCTATCGGGGTACTCCGAACTGGTCTCCCTGCTCTGTCGTCGTCGGCTCCTCCGTCGGGTGTACTTCGTCCTCGGCACGCTCGAGGCGGACGCGGACGCCATCGGTCGCTTGGAGGGGAGGGTCGCAAACCTCGTCGAGCGGCTCGCCACCCTCGGCCTCCGACCGACCCGTCTCCGGGACCGGGCGTTAGCGGAGGCCGCGCATCGGTTCGGCTGGCCCGCGGAGTTGACCGGGGCATGACCGACGGCGCGCGCGTCGTTCCCCTCTTCGAGTTCGAGGCGTTCGGCGCCGCGGTCGGATCGGCGGTCGTCTGCGGATCCCTTTCGGTGTTGGTCCCGCTCCTCGTCGCGCCGACGGCGACCCTCGCCGCTCTCGCCTTGGCAGGCTGGGTCTCGCTTGCCCGACGGCAGGGTTCCCTCACCCGGAACGGTCTCGGCACCGGGTCGGCCGTGGCGCTCAGCGTTCTCGCGGCCGCCTCCCTAGGATTCCTCGCTTCTCCCCCACTCCTTGCCCCCTTTCGTGGTCTCCTCCTGGCCGGGAGCCTCGTCCCGCTCTTTGTGACCGAGCGAACCCGCTCCACCCTTCGTTCCCCGGTGTTCTCTCGTCCATGACCGGTACCGTCTCGTCGGGCGCTCCCGTCGAAGCGCCGACCTTCTGGCGCGTCGGTCGAAGTTACCGCGCTCCACTCCTAGTTCGGCAGTTCCCCCCGGAGGTCCCTTTCGGGTTCCTCAGCCGCATCCTCCCGACCAATGAGACGCTCGAGCTCTCGGTGGAAGCCCACCGGATCCCGTCCGCGAACGCCCTCGAGCTCCTGCACGGGGCCAGGGCCGTGGCCGAGGCGGAGCTCGCCACGGGAGGCAACGGAGGGCAGACGGCCGAGCTCGAGGTGGAGCGCGCGAGCGCCGAAGAACTCGGTCGCGCGGTCGCCCGGCGGACTCAGGAACTCTGGAAGGTCGGACTTCGATTCGTCGTCCTCGCTCCGACCCGGCCGCACGTCGAGGCGAAAAGGACGCGCCTTTCCGAACGGCTCTCCGCCATCGGGTTCCGGTCGCGCGTCCCTCGGTACGAGGTTCGCGAAGCGCTTCTCCCGCCCGACCTGTCCGCCGCCGAGCCACGACCCGCGGGGTACTGGCACACTTTGCCGACCGATGGGCTCGCCTCGCTCTTCCCGTTCGGGGACGAGACGGTCTTGGAGTCGGGAGGGATTCTCCTCGGTCTCGCGCTTTCCGACGCGAGCCCGGTCTTCGTCGACCGCTGGTCTCACGCGAGCCACTCCTGGGGTATCTTCGGTACGACCGGGGCAGGCAAGTCGTTCGCGGCGGCGCTGACGCTGCTGAGGACCCGGTGGCTACGACCAAACACGTCCATCGCGATATTGGATCCCCTCGGGGAGTACTCGGCCTTGGTCGAAGCTCTCGGAGGTTCCGTCATCCGGGTCGCGGATGGGGTCGGGGGGAGGCTCAACCCGCTCGACCCGGTGACAACCCGCGACGACCGACGGGAGAAGGCCGCCCGGGTCGGAACGATGCTGCGTGCCCTCTTCCCGAGCCTTCGGGACGAGGAGTCGGCCGAGCTCGACGCGACCGTGACGCAACTCTACGAGCGAGGACCCGACGTGCCGACCTTGCGAGACCTTCGGGACCGAGTGGTCGACCGGGGCGGGACGGCGTCCCGCCTGGCGACTCTGCTCGAGGTGTTCCGGTCGGGTTCGCTCCGAGCGTTGGACGGGCCGACGACCGCACGCCCCACCGAAATGGTCGTGTCGGTCGACTTCCAGGGAGTGCCCGACGATCAACTGCCGTTCCACCTCACGTACGTCCTCGACTGGGCGTACGGGCGATTGGCCGACCGCACGGGCGGCAAGCTGCTCCTTGTCGATGAAGCGCACCTTCTCGCCCGCCACGCGACGACCGAAGAGTTCCTCGACCGGATCGTGCGGCACGTGCGGCACTTCGAAGCGGGGCTTTTGGTCCTCTCGCAAAGTCCGGACGATTTCCTTGTCCGGCCGGCCGGACGGTCCCTCCTCCGGAACCTGTATGCGACCGCGTTCCTGCGCCTCCCCGAGGTCTCGGCCGAGACACGGGCGTTCTTCGGACTCACCGGCGCTGAGGCCGAGTGGCTGCCGCGGGCGCGCCTCCCGAGGGAGACCGGGTACTCCGAATCGCTCTGGAGGGTCGGGGAACTCCACCTGCCTCTGGCGATCGTCGCGTCGACCCCCGAGTACGAGTTCCTCGAGGCGACCTTGGGTCGACCCCGAGCGACCCCGGACCGTTCCGCTGCCGCTCCAAAGGGAGGTTTATAGGGGTCCGCGAGCCGGACGAGGAACGTGGGCGCGGACGCGACGATCGAAGGCCCGCCGCGCCGCCGGACGAGCTGGAGCCTGAAGACGATCGTGGAGAACGTTGCCGGTCGGCCTATCGGAGAGCTCCAAGACCCCGAACGACCGGTCCATCCGTACCTGAAGGGAAGGATTGTGGAGGTTCCCCCGGAACCGCCCCTCTCCTCGAGGCCCCCGAACGAATGGTACGACCCGGTCGACCGCCTCTATCCCCCCCTGGTCGGCCCGACCGGGCGCGAGTTCCACGGACCGGACCACGAGAACCACGCCGAGACGATCGACCGACACCGCCCTCTCCCCGGCCGGCTCCCGGGGCCTTCGCACCGCCCGGAGCGGCTCTACCTGCACTACCTGCTGCTCCACATGGACCGACTGAACGCCTCGGCGCTCCGGTACCTCAAGCTCGCCGTGGACGAGGAGATCGCTCACCGCGCCCGGCCCTCCCCTTCGCCCTCTCCCGACCCGACGCTCGAGTCGAAGACGTGAACCCCTGCGCTCGCGCGCTTGCCTCGAGGGCACGGTAGGCGCCGCGGTCCCATTCCACTCCGATCGCGTCCCGACCCCAACGGGTCGCGGCCCAGAGGGTCGTGCCGGTCCCGGCGAACGGGTCGAGCACCGTATCTCCCTCGACCGAGAACATCCGCACCAACCGTTCGGCGAGCTCGGGCGGAAAGGCGGCGCTCCTCCCGCGCGCAGAGTCCTGCCGGGCGCCCCGGATGTCGGTCCAGACCTGGCTGAACCAGCGGTCCCGTTCCTCGCGCGAGAACCGGCTGGCGAGCCGGGCGGCGTCGTGGGTCGGGAAACGGCGGAGCGTTCCCTTCCGGAAGAGGAGAACGTACTCGCAGTCGAGGGTCACGTAGGCGTTCGGCGGCAGGAACCCCGAGCCCAGGAACGCGTTCGGGCGGTTGGTGGGCTTCTTCCAGAGGATGTACGGGAGCGGGACGAGGCCGAGGCGGGAGGCCGACACGAACGTCTCGGCCGGGTTCGGCCAAAGGCGGAACTCCCCGTCGACCGAGCGGAGCGCGTCGCCGATGTTGACCGCGAGGATCCCGCCGGGCACGAGAACGCGCTGGCACTCGGCCCACGCGTCGGCGAGCACTCGGAGCATTCCTGTGTAGTCGGTCGCCCCGAGGGCGCGGAAGAGCCCGTCCCATTGCGGGATCATGGGGTACGGAGGCGACGTGAGGACCAGATGGACTGACCCGCTCGGGATCCCGTCCAGCTTGCGCGCGTCGCCATGGACGAGCCGAACCGACCCCCGGGGTGGGCGCCGCACGGCGGGCCGAAGCCCTGGCACGGTTAATATCGCCCGCCCTCTCGGTAGGACATGCGACTCGACCGTCCGGTCCTCCAGGTCGCCCTCGACTTCGAGAACCTCTCCCGCGCCCTCCCCGCGGCGCGCGAGGCAGTCGAAGGGGGAGCGGACTGGGTGGAGGCGGGAACCCCCCTCATCAAGAGCGAGGGCCTGGACGCGGTCCGGGAGCTCAAGAAGGCATTTCCCGACCACCTGATCGTCGCGGACCTCAAGGTGATGGATACCGGCGCTTTCGAGGTCGAGATCGCCGCGAAGGCGGGGGCCGACATCGTCACGGTCCTGGGCGCCGCGGACGACGACACCATCGCGGACGCGGTCCGGGGCGGAGAGCTGTACGGCGCTGAGGTGATGGTCGACCTGCTCGGGGTCGCGGACCCGGTGGCGCGGACGAAGCGGGTCGCCGAGCTCGGCGCGGTGGCCGTCTGCTGGCACGTCGGGATCGACATGCAAATGGCGGGGAAGACGCCGTTCGCCGTGCTTGGAGAGCTCGCGAAATCCTCCCCCATCCCGGTCGCGGTCGCCGGTGGTCTCACGAGTGAGAGCGTCGCGGAGGCGGTACGCGCCGGCGCCCGGATCCTCATCGTCGGGGGAGCGATCACGAAGAGCCCCAAGATGGTCGAGGCGACCCAACGGATCGCTGAGGCGATCCGAACTCAGAAGGAGGTCACGAGCGAACACTTCCGTCGCTACGGAGGCGAGGACCTCCGGGTGGCCTTCCTGAAGGTGTCGAGCCCGAACGTGACGGATGCGATGATGCGACAGGGGGCCATGCATGGCCTCCTTCCGCACCTCAAAGGCCCGTCCGTTCGCATGGTGGGGACCGCCGTGACCGTCGTGACCCGCGACGGGGACTGGGCGAAGCCGGTCGAAGCGGTCGATCGCGCCGGCCCCGGGGATGTCATCGTGGTCGATGCCGGAGGCGGGACGACCGCGGTCTGGGGGGAGCTGGCGAGCTGGTCAGCGCACGGCCGTCACATCGCGGGCGTCGTCGTCGACGGAGCCATCCGCGACCTCGACACGATTCTCGAGATAGGGTTCCCCGCGTTCTCCCGGTCGGTGAGCTCGAACGCCGGCGAACCGAAGGGTCACGGGGAGATCGGGGTCGAGGTCACGGTCGGCGGCCAGCGGGTCCGGCCGGGCGACTGGATCGTGGGAGACGTGAGCGGGGTCGTGGTCGTCCCGCGCGAACGGGCGCAGGAGGTCGCGAACCGCGCTCTGGACGTGCTCGAGCACGAGAACCGTGTTCGGGAGGAAATCCAGCGCGGGTCGACGCTCAGCGCGGTCCAGAAACTCGAACGCTGGGAGCGGGTCGGGTAGCGCGCGTCCGACCCTGCCCGACGGGTCATCCCCTTCGGGGGGATGGCAGTGTCGAGAACGCGTCGAGGAACTCCCGGCGTGCCCAGAGATTGTCCCGAGCCGCTTTCTCCCACGCGAGTTGATGTCGGTTCGGTCCGGCCCAAGTGTGCTCCCAAGTGAGAGGGTACTCGACGTCCCACAGCACGAGAGGCTCGGGCTCGGCCATGGGAAGGGTCAACCGTGTCCGGCCGTGCAAAGCCGCCTCGAGGCGATCGATGGAGATCCGGCCGGCATCGACCTCGCGTAGCGTCGCCACGACTTTGCGCACCATCCCCCACACGAAAGATGGAGCTCGGACCTCCACCATCGCCCCTCCGGGGTGCGGGGTGACAGTTACGGATTCGACGGTCCGCCAGACCGGGGCACCGGCCGGCACGGCCCGGCCGAACGAACGAACGTCTACTTGGCCGGAGAACCGAGGGGCCACCTCCTGCCATTTCTGGAAGTCATGCCCATCCGCGGGCTGAAAGTAGCGGTAGACCCGACGAATCGCCGCCCGGACCCGAAATGACTCAGGCACCGCCGTCGCGGCGGTAAAGACGATGTCGGGTTCGATCCCGTTGAGGACCCGAAGCAACGCGGTTGGAGGAAGCACGGAGGTAAGGACGAGCGCGTTCCCGACCGCGCTCACACCCCGGTCGGTCCGGCTCGCCACTTGGATCCTCGCCGACACCGCGGACGGAGCGACTCCCCGTCGCACGACGGCCCGGAGAATCTCTCCTTCCACCGTCCTTTGGCCCGGTTGTCGGGCCCAACCGTGGTAGGCCGCCCCGTCGTACCCGAATCGGACCAGCCAGCGCGTCGTGGAAGCGGAAAGGGGTCCAAAGGTATAGAGCGTTCACGGAGAGACCCTGGGCGATCCGACCGAGCCCGCGGATGACCGCCCCGCGGCTTCGCCTTGGGCCGGAGTTAGGCGTACGGAACCCCGCGTCATCGGAAAGGATTGCGGCACAGGGCCCCGCCGCCACGGAGGCCCTTCTATAGATATTACCGTGGAGAATGTATATCACTATATTCTACCGAGATTGTCTATATTACCCCTCCCCGGGTCCGTCGGTTGATGCGTCGCGCCGAAGAACCGTCAGCCGGGTCGCTGGCCCCAGGCCGGAGTGACCCCCTTGAAAGAGATGACTCGAACCTCACGGGGTCCGCGGTGCGCGCCCCGACGCGTGACGGTCGGCCTTTCGGAGGTCTCCTTTGGGGGCCCTCCGTCGGGGGTCGGCCGTGACCGTCGGCGATGGAAAGCAAGGAGAACAAAGAAGATGAGCGGTACGAGCGGGAATAGCGCAAACCCTCCGGGCGAAACGGTCGTCCGGAGCAAAGGAAAGAGCCGAACGGGCCTCTACGCGGTGATTGCAGTCGTGGTGGTCATCGTCATCATCGTCGGCGCCGGCTGGGCGGCGGGTTGGTTCAAGACCAGCAGCTCAGCGTCGACGTCGAGCGGATGCACACTTCCGACGGCGGCGACGCTGAACGGCGCCGGGTCGACGTTGGTCGCACCGTTGATGATCGCGTGGTCCCTCGCGTACACGGCGAGCACCGTAAACTACGCGAGCGTCGGCAGTGGAGCGGGCATCAGTGATATCACGTCCAAGACGGTCGACTTTGGGGCCTCGGATGCCCCCCTGAACCCGGCCCAGCGCGCCGCCATCCCGTCTCCCGGAGTGGTTACGATTCCGGAGTCCGCCGGGGCCGCCGTACCGATTTACAATCTGCCCAGCGTGAGCCCTACGCTGAAGTTCACCGGCCAGATCCTCGCGGCCATCTATCTCGGGGGCATCACGAACTGGAACAACACGGCGCTCCAGACGATTAACCCGGGCGTCACCCTGCCGAACGCGGCCATCGTGGTCGTCCACCGGTCGGATGGGAGCGGCACGACGTTCGTCTGGTCGAGCTTCCTCTCGACCGCGAACACGACATGGGCAACCACGCTCGGTCACTCCACCACCATCAACTGGCCCGGCGGAGTCGGGTCGAAGGGAAACTCGGGCGTCACCGCGACGGTGAAGAGCACGGTGGATGCCATCGGGTATGTCGACATCAACTACGCGCTGACGAACGGTGTGGCCTTCGGGGCCGTGCAGAACCCGTCGGGCAACTACGTCGTGGCCAACGTCACGAACATCGAGTCGGCGATTAAGGACGCGAACCCGACCTTCCCCGCGGCGACTGGCGATTGGTACAACGTTTCCGTACTGAACGCCCCGGGAGCGCACGACTATCCGATGGCGACGTTCACCTACTTGTTCGTGTACAAGGACCTCGGGGTAGCCTACGGTTCGTCCTACACGCAGAGCAAGGCCCAGAACCTCGTGAACTTCCTGGCATGGATCGTCAGCGCGACCGGTCAGTCGTACTCGGCACCGCTCTACTACATCCCGTTGTCCAGCACCGCCGCGACTTTTGACTTGGCGACCGTCAACTCGCTGACGTACAACGGGGCAACACTCACCGCGTGTGTACCGACAAGTTAACGGAGAACGGTTCACGCCACGAGTCTAGGGCATCGTGAAATGAGCCTGCGCAACCCCTTCCGTTCTCCCTCCTCGCGTGGGACCCCTCGGGTCTCGAGGTGGGGGGATCGTATCTTCCTGATCTTGACCCTGCTCGCGACCGCCGCGGTCGCCGCCTTGATGGTGGCCCTGGTGGTGGTTCTGGTCTACGGGTCGAGGGCCACGATCCAAGCCTATGGGTTCTCGTTCCTCACTAACCGGGTCTGGAACCCCGAATCGAACATCTACACGATCGTGCCGTTCGCGGTCGGGACTCTGGTCACGAGTGCCATCGCGCTCTTGATTGCCATCCCGCTCGGAATAGGAGCGGCCATCTTCCTGACCCAGCAAGCGCCAGGCTGGCTCCGGGCTCCGGTGGGGCAGCTGATTGAGCTTCTGGCCGCTATTCCTTCCATCGTCTACGGGTTCTGGGGGCTCATTGTCATCGTCCCTATCATGCGGGACGACGTCGAGCCGGTGCTGGCCCGATACCTTGGATGGACGGGCTTGTTTGGAGGTAATCCCATCGGACTCGATGTGCTCACGGCGAGTCTGGTTCTCTCCGTCATGGCCATACCGACGATCACCGCGATCAGTCGGGACTCCATCGCGGCCGTCCCTCGAAGCCAGAAAGAGGCGGCCCTGAGCATCGGCGCGACCGATTGGGAGGTCACGCGGAGGGCCGTCCTTCCGTACGCGCGCAGTGGCATCATCGCCGGCATCGTGCTCGGGCTCGGTCGCGCGCTCGGAGAGACGATGGCGGTCACGCTCGTCATCGGGAACAACAACGTCCTTCCGACCTCCCTTTTCTCCCAAGGGCAAACCATCGCGAGCCTCATTGCGAACGATTTCTTTGAGGCGGCGAGCCCGAACGAGGTCCCGGCGCTTCTCGAGGCGGCTCTCATCCTTCTCCTGATCACTCTCGCGATCAACCTCGGCGCTCGCTTCATTCTCGCGCGCTTCCAAGCCGGCCGGGGGGTGGGGGCCGAATGAAGTTCGACCGCGCTGCGCGCCGGAAGGTGTTCAGCAACGGAATGACCGTGCTGACGGGGCTTTCGATCGTGGCGATCATGGTCCCCCTCGTCGCGGTGATCTACCAGGTCGTGTCGTTGGGAGGGCCCGTCTTCAACGTGGCGCTCTTCACCCAGGGAATCCCCTATCCGTGCACCCCCCATCCCGGGGTCACCTGCCACCAAGGAGGGCTCGTCGTGCCCATCGAGGGGACCCTACTCCTCATGGGTCTCTCAGCCCTCTTTTCGGTACCGATCGGGGTCGGCGCGGCGATCTTTGCGGTCGAGTTCGGGGGCGAGCGCCGGTCAGCCCGCATCATCGGATTGGTCGCGGATGTGCTCTCGGGTGTGCCTTCCATCGTGGTGGGGGCGTTCGTCTATGCCCTCTTGGTGATCTATTACCCGAGCATCGTCTTCAGCACCCTGTCGGGGTCGTTCGCGCTCGCCGTAATCATGGTCCCGATTGTGACGCGGACGTGCGAAGAGGCCCTTCGGACGGTGCCGAACTCCGTGAGGGAGGCCGCCCTCGCTCTTGGCATCTCCCGGTGGAAGGTCACCCTACGGATCGTACTGGTTTCCGCCCTCCCGGGCATCGTGACGGGCATACTGCTGTCCGTGGCCCGCGCCACCGGGGAAGCGGCTCCTCTCTTGATCCTGCTCGGCAACGGCTGTGAACACCCGCTGCAGGGCATCACGCAGGAGGGGTGCGCATTGCCGCTCTGGATCTACGAGGGAGCCACGAGCCCGGACCAGAACTTGATCGCCCTTGCGTGGGGTGCGGCTCTTCTCCTCCTCGTGCTTATCCTCGTGCTCAGTGTCGTCTCACGGATGACCCTTGATCGTATGGCGCGTCGCATGCGAGGTGAGTAGGGTTGGCGCTCTCCGACGATTCCCCCACGAAGATGGAGGTTCAGAACCTCAACGCTTTCTACGGAGCGACCCGGGCGATCCAGGACATCAACCTCAAGTTCTCCGACCGGAAAGCCACGGCGATTATCGGACCGTCCGGGTGCGGCAAGACCACGCTAATCCGCTGCCTCAACCGATTACATGAGACGGGACCGAAAACCCGGGTGGAGGGCAGCGTCCTCTTGGACGGCGAGGACCTGTACCTGCTCGACGCGACCGCCGTGCGTCGTCGGGTCGGAATGGTGTTCCAGAAACCGAATCCGTTCGCCACGATGTCGATTTACAACAACGTCTCGGCACCTCTCCGATTCAACGGGCGGCCGTCCCGGGAGGAGTTGGACGCGGCGGTCCTTCGATCCCTCAAGCAGGCAGCTCTCTGGGACGAAGTGAAGGATCGCGTGGACGCCGCCGCGACCTCGCTGTCCGGCGGCCAACAGCAGCGCCTGTGCATCGCGCGTGCGCTCGCGGCCAACCCCGAGGTGCTGCTGATGGACGAGCCCTGCTCCGCCCTCGACCCCATCGCCACGGCGAAGATCGAGGAGCTCATCGCCCAGCTCAAGCACGACTACACCCTCATCATCGTGACCCACAACATGCAGCAGGCGGCTCGGGTCGCCGACGATACCGCGTTCCTCTACCTCGGAAAGCTCGTGGAGTTCGGTCCGACCGAAGATCTCTTCGAACGGCCAAAGGAGCGCTTGACCGAATCCTACATCACGGGAAGGTTCGGATGAACAGCGATCCGCTCGCCGATACGGGACGACCACGCGGTTACGACCTCGAGATCCGCCAACTGAAGGCTCGCGCCGTCGCGATGGGCGAATGGGCGCTTGGGATGGTCCATGACGGGTGGCGCGCGTTCAACGCGGGGGACTTCACGGCCGCGCAAGCCGTTCTCGACCGGGGCACCGAGCTCGACCGACTCGACGAGGACATCGAGCATGCCGCCATTGCCTTCCTCGTTCTTCGCCAACCCACGGCCGGGGACCTACGGACCGCCGCCGGTCTGCTGAAGATCACCACCCACCTCGACCGGGTCGGCCGGCTCGGGTTCGACATGGCCCGGATCACGACGGCCGGCCCACCCAAAGAACCCGAAGAAGTCCGAGAGGTTCTCGACCGGATGGACACCGTGGTTGAGTCGATGGTTCTTCAATCCCTCGAGGCCCTCGGTCACGATCGGGCGGACCTCGCTCGCGAGCTGTTTCGGAGGGATGATGAGGTCGATCAGCTCCACCGCGATGCCAACCGGATCATCCTACGGGAGCTGAGATCGAAGGCCAACGACACGTCCCGACTCGCGGCCGACCTGCTCGTGGCGCGCCATTTCGAGCGGATCGCCGACAACGCCTGCAAAGTAGGGGAGAAGACCGTCTACGCCCTCACGGGACAACGACGATCGGAGTACTTGCCCCGCCACCGATACACACCCTACGCTCTTGAGACTCCCACAACGACGAGGGGCACCCCCGAAGATCCGCCATCGAGCTGACGGAAATCCCGTCCCCGCGCTCGAGACGATTCGGTTGGCCGGACCGCCAAACGTCGACCCCGTTCAGGTGGGCGCCGTGTGACGGAACCTTTCAAAGGGGAACGCGGTTCAGGGGGCGAGCCGGGAGCGCTCCCGTAGTCTAGTCCGGTCAAGGATTCGGCGCCTTCGACGCCGTAACGCGGGTTCGAATCCCGCCGGGAGCATCCCCTTCGTGACTCCGGATCTCGCGTGGACCAGCGACGCCGTGCGCCGGTCGCGCACGAGTGTCTCGGCCCGACCCCGGATGTCGCGGCCACGGCTCACGCGGCCTTCACACCGGGGCGGAGCTCCGCGAGTCGCCCGGCAGTCACACGCTCGTCCGCGTCGGTGAGCTCAACCCGTTTGGGGCTATGCCCGGGAACGGAGGGACGCTCGGGGGCGGGCTGCGGTCCGATAATCCCTCTTACGTGCAACGGCATCGGTTCGCCGGCATCGCGATTCCGTCGGCGCGTTCAAAGTGTGTAGGTCACCGTCGTAGTGACGAGGATCGATGGGCAGCTGGTCCCGTTCGGCGGCAACGCGTCCAAGGCCCAGAAGGCGAGCGGGTAGGAGTCCGAAACGAACGACCCGCTCCCGTTGGTCCCGATTTGGGAAATGGGAGTGAACCCCCTCGCCGAGACCAGGTACCAAACATCACCCCCCGTGGCGGTCCACTGAACGTGAACCGTGGCCCACAGGGGGAAGGCGTGCTGGACGGACGGTAGGGTCTGGCCGGCGTACGTACACGTGGGAACATCGAGCGACCAGCGGGTCGGAGTGGAGGGATAGAGGACGGAAGGCACGACACCGGTCCACACCAGCAGACCGATCGCGACGGCGAACGAGCAACCGATCAGTAAGGCGAGATCGACTTTTCGAGAGCGCGACAAGTGCCGTCGATCGCCAGCTCCGCGTCGGCGCGCTGGGCCCGAGGGGATTGGCGTGGGTCCGGTCATCGACTTCCGGTCGGAGAATCGCTCGGTTCATCCCGTGCGACCGGGTCGAGACGGTTCCCGGAGACTACACTCGCGAGCAGCAGTATGAGCGAGAGGATGATGAGGACCGGGATGAAGTCCCAACCCGTGCCGTAGGGTGGGTTGGACTGCTGGCCGAAGACCTCGGAGAGCACGATGGTCCCGACAAGCATCAAAACGCCGGCCCAGAACAGCCAACGCCCGACCTGGATTTGTTCCATGGCTCCCTCTTCCGCCGATTCTGCGCCGCTGCGGATGGGAATCGGAACGAGCGGTATAGTTGTTGCGACACGGCCGCCGATGTCCATGACTTGCGCCTAGGCGGTCATGTCACCATCGACTGGGGGGCCGCTGGAACAGCCACAAGTCCCGTTCGGAAAGCCCGCTCACCCCGCGCTCCCCGGAAAGCTCGACCAAACGGTTTCGAAATCTGGTCCGCCCGACGTTCTGTACCGAATGGTCGTCGGGCGGCACCCTCCACACGACATCCCCCTTCCGGACCTTGAGTCGTTCCTTGCGCCCCTCTTCATCCGTCATCACGACCGAGGCGTTCTCGAGCATGATCGAGAGGTAGGGGTACCGGTGCCGGTGCATGGGGTAGGTCTCCCCGGGCTCGAGGACCATCTCCCAGACCCGGACTCGGCGATTCTTCATCAGGAGTTTCTGCGCGGGAGGCTGATCCTTCATGGACGGCAAAGAACCCTTCCGGGCTCTAAGAAGGCACCTCTTGGCTGAGTGTTCTCGCCCCTGACAGGGGAAGACCACGACGCCCCAAGGGGAGGCTCAGGTCCTTACGAAGTTCGGCAGGTCGCGGGGAAGCTCGAAGGTTATCTCCACGAGTCCAGCCGCGCGTCCCCTTTTCTTCCAGTGGGCTTGATAGATCATCTTCTTGACGCCCTTCTTCTCGATCGTATACACGTTGGGCCGGCCGGAGGCCATCACCTTCCTGAGCTTCTCCTGGGCTTCCGCCGGGTGGCAGTCCATCAGGTTCTTTCCGACGAGGCCCTTCCCTCCGTCCGTGGCATTCACTTCCGCGGACCGGTCATTCAGGTACAGAATCTTGTAGCTCTTGTCGCAAACCGTCACCGAACAGGGTACTTG
The DNA here is from genome assembly GCA_036404475.1 of Thermoplasmata archaeon. GTDB lineage: Archaea > Thermoplasmatota > Thermoplasmata > Lutacidiplasmatales > UBA184 > Lutacidiplasma. The sequence goes on along the minus strand of DASWZL010000117.1, from coordinate 48,125 downwards.
GTCGAACCATTCGAGATGAACCGCGTCCACCATTGGCTTGCCTCGGCGCCATCCAGCCCATCGCGTTGACTTAAGGGTACTTCCGCCTCAGAGCCATCCCGGAAAACTACCTTCGAAACGATCCGGGTCCTCGGTGGTCCGCAAGGTTCACCGGGGCGGAACTAACAACAGATTTACCTCGGTTGTCCCTTGATTGGGAGCCCATGTCGAACCCACGGAAGGCCAACCCGAAGCCGGCCCGGGATTGGAGAATCGAAGGACTCCCCGCCCATGGCCCGGCGAGCGATCTTCGCGGGAAGCTCCGCCTGTTCGGGCAGTTCGTCGGCCGCTGGGACATCGTCGAACACCGATATCCGCTGTCGCGCTTGCGCGCGCCCGGAGAGGCCCACTTCAACTGGATTCTCGAGGGGCGGGCCATCCAGGATGTTTGGGGGTCGATCCATCCTAGGACCCATCGCTTGATTCCCTGGGGCACGACCATTCGATACTACGACCCCCATCTGGGTGCTTGGCGGAGCACGTGGATTGCCCCCCGCCAGAAAGCCGTGCGTCGGTTCATCGGGCGAAAGGTTGGCAGCAAGATCATCCTACAGGAGGAGGGTCGAGGCGTGCGCACCGAACGCTGGGTCTTTTCGGATATCCGGCCCGATTCCTTCCGATGGCACGCTCTCAAGAGGCAGCGTGCGGGCGGTCCGTGGCGAACGGTCGAGGAGATGCTCATCCAGCGGCGAGCGGACTCCCGTCGGCCGCGCGGCGGAGCGAAGGGACGGTCGTCCGGCCGATGACCTCCCGCCGGTAGCGGGTCGGAGACCTACACCGATTCTTCGATCTCTCCGGCCTGCGGGGTGCCCACGAGCTGCTTGGCGACCTGGCCGAGGATCTCGAGGTGCCGGTCGACGTCCGCTTCCGTGTGCTGGACGGAGATCGTCCACTGCTCGTCGGGGCCGGTCCCGCTCGCGATGAGGTTCCGGTTGAGCGAGAGGTAGTAGTAGAGCATCGAGCGGTCGCCGTCCACCGTAAGGAAGTCCCTCCAGTTGCGCACGGGGTGGTCGGCGAAGAAGACCGTGCCGGAAACGCCGTCCGCCGCCACATGGGCGGTGACGCCGGCGTCCTTGAGCACCTCCCCGTACCCCTTCGCGAGCCGCATGTTAAGGCGAGTGGAACGCTCGAGCGCCTCGTCGGTGAGGATGTAATCGAGGCAGGCAATACAGGCGGCCATCGAGAGCGGGTTCGAGTTGTACGTCCCAGCGTGCGCCACCTTGCGGGGGCCGACCTCGTCGAGGATGCCGGCTCTGGCCGCGATGGCCGAGAGGGGAACGCCGCAGGCGATCGACTTCCCGAGCGTGATGATGTCGGGATGGGCCCCGACCCGGCCCGCCGCCCCGTGAGGATACTTGGCGCCGGTCTTGATCTCGTCGAAGATGAGGAGCGTGCCAAGCTGGTCGCACAGCTCGCGCAGGCCCGGGAAGAACTCCTTGTCCGGGAGGATGAACCCCATGTTCATGGGGATTGGCTCGGCGATGATCGCCGCCAGGTCGTCCTTGTGCTCGAGCGCGATCTTCCGCGTCGACTCGAGGTCGTTGAACGGGGCGATCAGGGTCCTCTCCGAAACCTCGGAAAGGATGCCCGGGGAGGCGGGCGCGGACTTCGGGTGGTCGTGGGGCCCGGCGACCTGAAGACGCGGCTTCACACCGACCAGGAGGGTGTCGTGCGAGCCGTGGTACGACCCTTCGAACTTGAGGATGTACCGCTTTTTGGTGTAGGCCCGGGCGAAACGGGTCGCGTGGTGCGTCGCCTCGAGGCCGGTCGTGCTGAACCGGACCTGGGCCATGCCGTACCGCCGGCAGACCCGTTCGGAGACCTCCGGGGTTCGCTCCCACTCGTAGCCGTAGATGCTGCCGTTCTCGAGCTGGCGGCTCAGCGCCTCGACCAGCTTCGGGTGGGCGTGCCCGCTCTGGAGCGAACCGAATCCCATGTTGAAATCGAGGTAGTCGTTCCCGTCGGCATCCCAGAGGTGGACCCCCTTGGCACGGTGCACGTAGAACGGGTACGGATCCAGGAACCGGTAGTTGGAGTGGACCCCGAGGGGGCTCCATTTCCGGGCCTCCTCCCACAGCTTCCGCGACTTGGGGGTCCGCCGCTCATATTCGGCGTACGCCGACTCGAAACGAGGGTCCGCCATACCACAACTCCTGTCGGGAATCCCACGAGGGGCCCCGGACGACCGTTGCAGTTGGAGAGGGCTACAAATAGGCTCCGTCAAGGGAGGCCGTTAGCCGTCAGAGGACGCTCCCCCCGCCACGGTCAAAACCCCCATGGGCTCCGATCGAAAGGTGTCCATGCCCGAATTGATTGACCTCGAGAACTACGTAGGCGGCGCCTGGGTCCACCCGCGGGCGACCGGGCGGCTCGACGTGTTCGACCCTTCGGACGGGTCGGTCATCGCCCGGGTCCCGCGCTCGAATGCCGAGGACGTGGATTTCGCGGTTCGGGCCGCCCGGAAGGCCTTCCTCACGTGGCGAGACGTCCCGGTGTCGGACCGTGCGCGCCTTATGTTGGCCTTCCGGCACCTCCTCGACGAGCATTCGGAGGAACTCGCCCGCTCGATCACCCGCGAGCAGGGGAAGACCCTGGAGGAGTCCCGGGGGTCGGTCTTTCGCGCCATCGAGGCCACCGACGTCGCGGCCTCCGCCCCCACGACCATGCAGGGGTATTTCTCGGAGGACGTCGCCAAGGGAATCGACACGACCCTGATCCGGCAACCGGTCGGCGTCGTGGCCGGGATCACCCCGTTCAACTTTCCGGTGATGATCCCGATGTGGATGACGCCATTCGCCATCGTCTGCGGGAACGCGTTCCTCCTGAAGCCGTCCGAGCGTGACCCGCTCTCCCCGTCGCTCCTCCCGGCCCTCTTCGAGAAGGCCGGGTTTCCTCCCGGGGTGTTCAACATCGTGCACGGGGACTTCGATGCGGTCAACGCGATCTTGACCCACCCGGGCATCGACGCCGTGTCGTTCGTGGGCTCGGCGCCCACGGCGAAGCACATCTACACGACGGCGTCCGCCCACGGGAAGCGCGTCCAGGCGCTCGCGGGTGCCAAGAACTTCATGATCGTGATGCCAGACGCCGAGCTCAAGCACACGGTGTCGGCGATCATCTCGAGCGCCTGCGGCATGGCCGGTGAGCGGTGCCTCGCGGGCTCCGTCGTCGTGGCGGTCGAACCGAGTGGGGACCGGCTCGTGGAGGCCCTCGCCGAGGCTGTCCGGACGCTCGTCGTGGGCCCCGCGAGCGATCCCAAGACCGAGATGGGCCCGGTCATCCGCCCCGAGAACCGGGACCGGATCCTGAAGTGGGTCCAGGACGGGTTGGCCTCGGGCGCGAAGCTGGTGGCCCGCGGGAACGTCCCCGCGAACTCGAACGGGTTCTTCGTCGCGCCCGTCCTCCTGGACCATGTCAAGCCCGAGTGGCCGATCGCCCAGGAGGAGATCTTTGGTCCCGTGCTCCTCGTGATCCGCGTGAAGTCGCTCGAGGAAGGGCTCGAGGTCGCGAACCGGTCCCGGTTCGGCAACGCCTCGTCGATCTTCACCCAGGACGGGAAGGCCGCGCGCGAGTTCACCCACCGGATCGAAGCGGGGATGCTGGGGATCAACATCGGCGTCCCGGCCCCGGTCGCTCCGTTCCCGTTCGTCGGGTGGAAGGGGTCGTTCTTTGGAGACCTTCACGCCACCGGCCGCGACGGGATCGAGTTCTACACCCGGAAGAAGGTCGTCACAACACGCTGGTTTTGACGGCCGACCGCCGTCAGGTTGCGGGCGACGGGCTCACCTTCGCGTCCGCGACCGAGAGCGCGCGGTCGAGCACCTCGAGCCCGTGGTCGAGCTCCTCACGCGTCACGATGAGCGGCGGCGCGACCACGAGGTGGGAGACCCACCCGATGCAGAAGACGCCCTCCTTCATCATCGCGCCGGTGACCTGTTCGACGACGAGCGGCCGGCCTGCCATCTTGTCGTCCTCCGTGTTGAACGGCTCCTTCGTCGTCCGGTTCTTCACGAGCTCGACGGCCGCGAACAGCCCCATTCCCCGTACCTCCCCCACGCAGGGGTGCCGTTCCTGGATCTCGCGGAGGCGAGCGAGCAGGTACTCCCCATCCTTCCGGGACTTCTCGAGGAGGTTCAAGCGACGGTACTCCTCGATCGCGGCCACGGCGGGCGTGAGGGTGAGCGGGTGCGCCTCGTAGGTGTGCCCGTGCGGGAAGTAGCTCTCGCGGAACGCGTCGTGGACGGCCGCGGTAGTGGCGGTGAGGCCGAGCGGGACCTGCGCTCCGGTGATCCCCTTCGCGGTCGTGAGGATGTCGGGGATGACGTTCCAGCGGTTGACCGCGAACCATTCGCCGACGCGTCCCCAACCGCTCATCACCTCGTCCGCGATGAGGAGCGTGTCGTGCTTCTTCGTGATCTCGCGGAGGCGAGGAAGGTACTCCGGGACGGGCACGAGGACGCCGTTCGTCCCCACGACGGGCTCGATGATCATCGCGGCCACGTCCCCTTCGCGGGAGAGCTGGTAGTCCACGTAGTCGGCGCACGCCACATCACAGTCGGGGTAGGTCAGGCCGAAGGGGCAACGGTAGCAGTAGCAGTCCGGGGCGAAGACCGTGCCCGGGACCTTCTGGAGCTTCTCGATTGAGCGCCGTCGGAACTCCCCCGTGACCGAGATGGACGCCGCGGTCGAGCCGTGGTAGGAGCGGTACCGCGCCATCACCTTGGTACGACCCGTCACCGCGCGCGCGATCTTCAGCGCGGCCTCGTTCGCCTCGGTCCCCGACGTCGAGAAGAAGAGGCGGTTGAGCCCCTTTGGGAGGACCTCGAGCAGGGCGAGGCTCGTCCGGGCCCGGGCCTCGGTCGCGAAGCCCGGGGCGGCGTAGGCCAGCGACTTCGCCTGGGCGGCGATCGCCTCCGCCACGTGGGCGTTCCCGTGGCCGAGGTTCGTCGCGATGAGCTGCGAGGAGAGGTCGAGGTACTCCTTGCCGGCCGCGTCCCAGAAGCGGGAGCCCTCCGCGCGCGTGACCACGAGCGGGTCCCAGCCCCCCTGGCGCCGCCACGTGACGTAGTTCGTCTCCCGGACCACCTTCCGGATCTCGTCACCGTCCATTGGACAGTCCCCCGAGCGGGACCACTCGTCAGGTCGTAAAGCTGAGCCCGCGTCGGCCTGTGGCGAACCCGTCCGAGACCGTCCTGCCTAGGTGAGGCCGAAGAGCCGACAGGCGTTTCCCCCGAGGATCGCGGCCCGGTCCCGCTCGGGTAGGTCGAGGGAGGTCACGAGCCCGACGGCGACTTTGAGGTCGATGAGAGGCCAGTCCGAGCCGTAGAGCACCCGCTCCGCCGAGCCGACCATGAGGATCGCCTCCATGACCCGCTTCCGGCAGAGCTCGGCCATCCGGTCGAACAGCGGGTACGAGGGATGCGCGAGAAGGCCCGAGGTGTCGGCGTAGACGTTCGGGTTCTTGTAGACGACCTCGGCCGCCTCGTCGATCCAAGGGTTCCCGAAGTGACATAGGACGATCGGGACGTCCCGGAACCGGACCGCGACCTCATCGACCTCGATCGGGCGGGTGTACTTGACTAGTCCCCACGCATCCATCGTGTCGCCGGTGTGGATCAGGACCGGGATCCTCCGTCGGTGGGCGTATTCGTAGACCGGGTCCAGGCGGCGGTCGTGAGGGTAGAACGGGTTGTAGCCGGGGAAGAGCTTGATCCCGGCAAGTTCGGGAGTTCTGTCCCATAGCGCGATCTGGTCGGAGACCGCCTCCGCCCCCTTGGTCGGGTCCACGGTCGAGACGAGACGCAGACGCCCCGCGCTTTCCGACACGATCCCCCGGGCCTCGGCCAACCCGTCCCGGACCGTCGGGGCGTCGTTGACCTGGATCAGTACCGCCCGGTCAATCCCCGCGGCGTCCATCTCGTGGAGGAGCCCGTTCAGCGTGTAGTCGATGTCGTTTCGGTATCCCGTGGCCTTGATTTCGCGCCAATAGCGACTCAAGTGAAGGTGGGTGTCGACCCGCGAAATCGCTCCGGTCATCCGAATCCCCAGTGGGGGATGGGGCGTCCCGTTTAGGCCTGTCGGCCGAGCCTTGATATGGGGGGAGAAGGTCTGCCGGCCCGCGAGGTTTTCCGTGACGTCCAAGAGCGACTGGTTGAGCTTCCCCGACGCCCCGCACATCGTCGTTCCACCGCCGGGACCCCGCTCACGGGAGCTTCTCGCAGAGCAGGCCCGATTGGAGACCGACGCGATCGGCTACCCGCACTACTTCCCCATCGCCCCGAAGGTCGCCCAGGGCGCCACCATCGAGGACGTGGACGGGAACCGGTTCATCGATTGGGTGGCAGGCATCTCCGTTCTCAACCTCGGACACCGCCACCCTCGCCTCGTCGCGGCGCTCGAAGCCCAGTCGCGAGAGATCTGGCACGCGCTCGAGCTGCCGACGGAGGCCCGCATCCGCTTCTTGCGCGAGATCGAGGACGTGCTCCCCGGCAGCCTTCGGGGCCACGCCCGGATCTTCTTCACCGTCACCGGCGGGGATGCCGTGGAAACGGCCGTCAACCTCGCCGACTATGCCCAGGGGAAGCGGGGAACGGTCGCGTTCTCGGGCGCGTACCACGGCGTGCACGGGGGCGTCGCCAGCCTGACCAGCGGCCGTCGTTACCATTCCACCACGTCCTTCGGGGGCGCCACGGTCGTCCGGGTCCCGTATCCAGACCCGTACCGGCCGGTCCTGGGAGCGGACAAGGGCGCGGCGGGCACGATCTCGTACCTCGAGCACCTCGTGAACGACCCGCACTCGGGGGTCGACGCAATCTCCTCTATCCTCGTGGAGCCGATCCTGGGGGAGGGCGGCTACGTCGTGCCCCCGGACGATTTCCTCCCGTCGCTGCGTGAGTTCTGCGACCGGCACCAGATCCTTCTCATCGCGGACGAGGTCCAGAGCGGGCTCGGCCGGACGGGCCGGATGTGGGCGGTCGAGCACTCGAAGGTGACCCCCGACATCCTCTGCATCTCGAAGACGATCGGAGGCGGGATCCCGCTGTCGGTCGTCGCCTACCGGTCGGACCTCGTCAAGGAGCTCCCGAGAGGCTTCCATCTCGGGACGTACCGAGCGAACCCGCTCGCCCTCGCGGTCGGCGCCGAGACGCTCCGGGTCCTGAAGGAGGGGAACCTCATCGACCACACCCGCGCGCGCGGCGCGCAGCTCCTCTCCCGGTTCCGTTCGCTGGCCGACCGCCACCCGGCGATCGGGGACGTCCGCGGCAAGGGGTTCATGATCGGGGTCGAGTTCGTGCACAACCGGTCCTCCCGGCTACCGTGGGGCGACCGGGGGAAGGCGATGCGCGCCGCGCTGCTCGCGCGCGGGGTCCTGATGCACACCGCGGGCGCCTGGGACCAGGTGTTGCGGTTCATGGCCCCCCTCATCATCGAGGATGAGCTCATCGACCGCGGTCTCGCGGCGTTCGAGGACGCCCTCGAAAGCCTCGACCCTCTCCCCCAGCGGCCGACCGCGACCTCCGCCCCCGTCCCCCATCTGGCCGAACCGGCCACGCACCTGCATCCGCCCCCCGAGCACGTCATCCCGTCGCCCATGGTCCCGGAACGGCCCGGGCGAAACCTCGAGGAAGAGGACGTGCAGTAGCCCGCCGTCAGGGCGAGGCGAAGTTGACCGAGATGAGCTTCACCTCGGTCATCTCCTCCATCGCGTAGCGCAGGCCCTCCCGCCCGAGGCCGCTCTCTTTGACCCCGCCGAACGGGAGCGCGTCCCAGCGTAGGGTGGTCGGGTCGTTGAGGTGGACCCCACCCGCCCGGATCCGCTTCGCGAGGGCGAACCCGCGTACGAGGTCGCGCGTGTAGACCGCCGCCTGGAGGCCGTAGGGGGTCGAGTTCGCGATCCGCACCGCGTCGTCGAGGTCGTGGAACCGGAGCACCGGCGCGATTGGCCCGAACGGCTCCTCGCGCGCGACCCGCGCGTCCTCCGGGACCCCGTCCATCACGGTCGGCCGGTAGAAGCTTCCCGGACCGCTCGGGGGGCGGGAGCCACCGGCGAGGACCTTCGCCGACCGGGCCCGCGCGTCCGCCACGAGCTCCTCCATCCGTTCGACCGCCGCCCCGTCGATGAGAGGACCGACCTCGGTCGTCTCCTCGAGCGCGGGGCCGACCCGGAGGGCGTTCGCCTTCTCGGCCAGTGACCGGGCGAACTTCTCCGCGACCGAGTCCTGGACGAGGAACCGCTTCGACGCCGTGCAGACCTGTCCCGAGTAGCCGAACGCTCCGCGGATCGCCGCGGGGACCGCGACGTCCAGCGGGGCGTCGTCGAGGACGACGAACGGGTCCATCCCTCCCATCTCGAGGATTACTCGTTTCGCCTGCCGACCGGCTTTCTCTGCGATTGCCTTGCCGACCTCGGTAGAACCGGTGAACGTGACGAGACGGGTCCTCGGGTGCTCGACCAGCGTGTCGCCGACCGTGCGACCCGGCCCGACGACTACGTTCAGCACCCCGCGCGGAAGGCCGGCCGCCTCGAGGTGCTCGGCGAGACGGAGCGCCGTGAACGGCGCGGCGCTGGTCGGCTTCGCCACCACCGGGTTGCCTGCCGCGAGCGCGGGGGCGACCTTGTGCGAGAGCAGGTTGAGCGGGAAGTTGAACGGGCCGATCGCGACCACCACCCCGATCGGGTCGCGGACGGTGAACAGGAATCGGTGCTCGTTGCCCGCCGGTCGCTCGTAGGCGTCCGCCGGGAAGCTTTCCCCGCCCAGCTGACGGACCTCCTCCGCGGCGAGCTCGAAGACCCCGACCGCCCGGTCCACTTCCACGCGGGAGTCCACGATCGGTTTCCCGACCTCCGACGCGATCAGACGGGCAATTGTCTCCCGGTCGTCCCGCATCCGGGCCGCGGTCGCGCGAAGGATCTTCGCGCGGACGTGCCCCGGGGTCGCTCCCCACGACTCCTCGACCGCCGCGGCGGCCTCTACGGCCGCCCGGGCCTCGTCGGCGGAGGCGACGGGGGCCTCTCCGATGGACCGGCCGGTGGACGGGTCGATGACGGGAGCGTAGGTCCCGCTGGCCGGGGGTCGCCACTCGCCGCCGATGAAGAGGGCGCCTCGGCCGCCCGTTGGCACGCCTGCGACCACAGGTCCCCCTATCCGGGGTCGCCGTAGACGGTGTAGTGCCAGCTCTTCCGGGCCAGCCCCGTCAGGTCGATGTAGATGTTCTTCACGACCGTGTAGTCGTAGAGGGAGTCCGTTCCGAGGTCCTTGCCGAAGCCGGACTGCTTCATCCCGCCGTGGGGGGTCTCGGAACCGAGCGGGAGATGGTCGTTGACCCAGACGTCCCCGAAGCGGAGCGCGTTCGCGGCCTTGATGGCTGTCCGAACGTCCTTCGTCCAGAGGCTGCCCGCGAGGCCGTACGCCACCCCGTTCGCGATCTCGATCGCCTCGTCGAACGTCGAGAACTCGAGAACGTCGAGGACCGGCCCGAAGATCTCCTGCTGGGCGATCGTCATGTCGGGCGCGACCGAGTCGAAGACCGTCGGGACGACGAACGCGCCCTTCGGGTGCTTCTTATGGTCGTCCGTGCCACCAATCTTGAGCTTCGCTCCCTCGGCCTTCCCCTTCTCGACGAACCCGAGGACCCGCTTCTGCTGCACCGGGCTCACGAGGGGTCCTAGGTCGGTGTTCCGGGAGAGGGGGTCCCCGATGCGGATCGTGCGGACCCGCTCGAGGAGATGCTGGACGAACCTCGCCCGCAGGTCCTTGTGGACGATGAGCCGCGTGGCGGCCGTGCAGTCCTGCCCTCCGTTCACGAACCCGGCCACGACCGCGCCCTCGACCGCGGCAGCGAGGTCGGCGTCCTCGAAGACCACGAACGGCGCCTTCCCGCCGAGCTCGAGCTGGACGCGTTTGACCGTACCGCTCGCCGCCTCCATGATCTTCTTCCCGGTCGCGGTGTCGCCGGTGAGCCCGACCATGTCGACCTTGGGGTTCCGGGAGAGCTCGTCCCCCACCTCACCGCCCGGGCCGGTGACGACGTTGAGGGCCCCCGCCGGGAGTCCCGCATCCTGGAACGCGCGGCCGAGCTCGAGCGTCGTGAGCGGCGTGTAGCTCGCGGGTTTGAGCACCACCGTGTTGCCGACGATAAGCGCCGGGGCGATCTTCCAGACTGCCATCATGATCGGATAGTTCCACGGAGTGACCGACGCGACCACCCCGACCGGCTCTCGGCGGAAGATCGTCGTCCCGTCCCCGGTAAACTCGCCCGGGCTCTTCGCCTCGAGCGTTCGGCCCGCGCCCGCGTAGAAGATGATGTTGTCGACCGAGAACGGGAGGTCGGCATCGGCCGCCTGCTTGATCGTCTTTCCCTGGTTGCGGCTCTCGAGCTCGGCGATCTCCCCGAGCCGCTGTTGGAGGAGCGAGGCCGCCTTCAGGAACACCTCGCCGCGGGCCCGGGGGGGTAGGCGGGGCCACGGCCCCTTATCGAACGCCTCCCGGGCGGCATCGATCGCCCGTCGGGCGTCCTCCCGGGACCCCTTCGGGACCGTTCCGAGGGACGAGGCGTCGTAGGGGTTCGTGACCGCCATCGTCTCCTCTCGGGACGCTGCCACCCACTCTCCGCCGATCAGCATCGTACGGTCCATCGCTCGTTCCCCCGAGTGGGGAGTCCTGCCCCGCTAAAGATATTGACTGCAAAGCGGGGGCCGAGAGAGCGGGGAGATTTTTAGCGAACTATATCAGGGTGGAGGCGTTCTGTCGAGCGTTCTTGGGGGGGTCTCAATGAATCCCAGACGTCGGAACATTATCGTCATCGCCGTGGTCGTGATATTGGTGGCGGCAGGGATTGGCGCCTACTTCGCGCTCCAAAAGTCCGTGGTGGCCGCGTGCGGACCGCACGAGACCGGGACGATCTGTGTCGACCAGGCGGAACTCCCCGATTCGCTCGACCCGGCCGTGACGTTCTCGACGCCGGGCTGGGCGGCGGTCCAGCAGGTCTACCAAGGGCTCGTCAACTACAACGGGTCCAGCTGGACCACGTTCCTCCCCGTCCTCTCCCAGAACATCCCGACTCCGACCAACGACCCGAACACGAATTTCTCCAGCTACACCTTCCACCTCCGCGCCGGGGCTCACTTCTCGAACGGTGACTCCTACAACGCCTACGTGCAGTGGTACAGCTTCTACCGTAGCCTTCTCCTCGAGCAGGGGCCCCAGTTCATCCTCGAGCAGAACTTCTACTCGACCAATTTCGACGCCTCGAACCCGCTCAACTACTACTCGGCCATCGCGGACTCTCAGGCGGCCAACACTACCCTCGTGAACGACCTCAACTCCTGGAACTTCCTCGACCCGAGCGCGAGCCAGATCGCGATGATGGAAATCGCCAACCAGTCGTTCCAGGTGATCGACAGCCAGACGATCCAACTCAACCTCGGCTACGGTTACTTGGCGAGCAACTACACCTACCTTCTCGCGTCCATCTCGGCGCCCAACTCCTACGCGGTCGACCCGGCGTGGGTCGAGGCGAACGGCGGTATCCAGGAGGGCCAGGTGAACGGCTTCCTCACGACCAACATGATAGGGACGGGGGAGTACCTCCTCTCGAACTACAACCCGGTGGCGGGAGGCGGCTACACGCTGAAGCCGGACCCGAACTACTGGGGGACGACGGCCGCGGCGACCGAGCCCTGGAACAGCATGATCCAGGCGGCCAACACGACGGTCGACGTCATCTTCCAGGCGACCCTCGAGACCACGATCACCGACCTCGAGAACGGGAACGTCCAGGAGGCCTCGTTCGCCTACATCGGCCCGGCCACCATCGATGAGCTCGCGGGGCACTCGAACGTCATCGCCAAGGCGTTGCCGGACGTCTACGGGGCGACCAGCGGCTCTTGGTGGATCTACATGAACCAGAGCGTGGCGCCGTTCGACAACCTCTCGGTGCGGGAGGCGATCGCGCACGCGATCAACTACACCCAGATCATCCAGCAGGGGTTCGGAGGGTACGCGGAGCAGTGGGTAGGCCCCGTCCCCCCGTCCTACCCTTACTACAACCCCGACAACCTGCCCCCGTACTCGTACAACCTCACGCTGGCGCTGCAGGAGATTGCGAACTCGCCGTGCGCGAACAACGCGTGCGCTGGCACCAAGATCAACTACGAGTATCTCGACATCGGGGCGGACTGGGCGAACACCGCCCAGTTCTTGATCGGCGACCTCAAAGCGATCGGGCTCACCATCAACCCGGTGAAGATCTCGCTCTCCGACCTCTACGTCGAGCAAACGTACTCGACCCAGCTCCACGCGTGCACGACCGCAACCCAGACCAACAGCGGGCCGCTCTTCATGGGCCAGGAGTTCTACACGTCCGACTACATCTCCCCGGACGACTGGACGTTCAACGACGCGGTCAGCTACGGTAGCGCCAACATGTGCATGTCGGGCTATTCGAACCCGAGCGTCGACGAGAACATCACGCTGGCCGCCGCGGAATCGAACCCCACCGTCCTCGCGATGGAGTACGCGAACATCACGAACGCGATGTACTACAACTACACGGACATCTGGCTGACCGTCCCGACGGCGTTCGCGGTCTACTCCAGCAACCTCCACGGGATCATCGAGAACCCGATGGCGAGCGCGGAACCGTACGCGTTCCTGTTCAACACGCAGTGGCTCAGCTCAAGCTGACGACCGGCGTCACCTCGGGCGGAGGCGGCGCCGGCGCGGCGGTCGGCGCCGTGCTCAGAAGCTCCTGCGGGGAGACCGAGGCGACCTCGTCGGCGCGTAGGCACGCGACCAAGTGGTTCGACCTGCCGGACGCCGGGACCAGCGGAGGGTCGGCGGTCCGGCAGAAGTCGCGAACGAACGGGCAACGGGGGGCGAACCGGCACCCCGGCACCGGGTCGATGAGCGTCGGGATGTCGCCCCCGATGCGGTAGCGCACCTTCCGTCGGCTCGCGTCCGCGACCGGGACCGCGGCGAGGAGCGCCTTCGTGTACGGGTGGATCGGTTGCTCGAGGACCTCCCGGACCGGGCCGACCTCGAGCACCTGGCCCAGATACATCACGGCCACCCGGTCCGCCACGAAGCGCACCGCCGCGACGTTGTGCGTGATCACCATGAACGAGATGCGCCGCTCCTCCTGGAGGCTGACGAGGCGGTTCAGGATCTGGGCCTGGACGGCGACGTCCAGGGCGCTGGTTGGCTCATCCAGGATGACGAGCTTCGGGTCGACCGAGAGGGCGCGGGCCAGCGAGATCCGCTGGCGCCCGCCCCCCGAGAACTCGTGGGGGTACTGGTCGAGGCAGTAGGACGGGAGACCGACCGTGGGGAGGATGGCGGCGACCCGGGCCCGGATCTCCCGTTTCGGAAGCGTGACCTGGGCGCGGATCGGCTCGCTCACGATCTGCCAGACCTTGAGGCGGGGGTCGAGGGAGCCGACCGGGTCCTGGAAGACGACCTGGACGTTCTGCCGCCACCGCCGGAGCGCCTCCCCCTCGAGGTGCGAGACGTCCTGGCCCTCGAACAGGACCTGACCGGCCGTGAGGTCGTGGATCCGGGCGACCACCCAACCGAGGGTCGTCTTCCCCGACCCGGACTCCCCGATCAGGCCGAGCGTCTCCCCCGCCTCCATCGTGAGGCTCACGCCGTCCACGGCGTGGATCGCCCGCGGTCGGCGGCCGGTGAACATGGCGGCGATGCTCCGAGTGAGCGGGAACTCCTTCGAGACCGCGACCGTCTCGAGGAGGTGAGCGCCGCTCATGGGAGGTTCGCCACCTCGTCGGCGAAATGGCACGCGGCCGCGTGCGAGATCTCGGGAAGCTGGGGCGTCTCGACCCGGCACACCGGCCGGGCGATGGGACAGCGCGGGTGGAACGCGCAACCGGAGGGGAGCCGCGAGAGGTTCGGAACGTTGCCGGGGATGGACGGGAGCGGTCCGTCCGTCTTGTACTGGTTGGGGATCGCCCGGAGGAGCGCCTTCGTGTACGGGTGCCGGGGCGACTTGAACACCTCGGCAATCGGGCCGATCTCGACCAGCGCGCCCGCGTACATCACCCCCAGGTCGTCCGCCATCTCAGCGACCACACCCAGGTCGTGGCTGATGAACAGTATCGAGGCGTGCACCTCATCGATCAGTTCCTTCATCAGGGTGAGGACCTGAGCCTGGATCGTCACGTCGAGCGCGCTGGTCGGCTCGTCCGCGATGAGGAGGTTCGGCTTCTGGGAGAGCGTCATCGCGATCATGATGCGCTGCCGCATCCCGCCGGAGAGTTCGTGGGGGTAGAGGCGGAGGATCGTCTCGGGGTCGTTGATGCGGACGAGACGGAGGTAATCGAGGACCTCGCGCCTGTAGTCGTCCCGGCTCACCAAGCGGTGACGGGCCGCTTCCTGGACCTTCTCGCCCGGCAGGAACGGCTTCGTGAGCACCTGCTCGGCCTTCGGCATCGGGCGGCGCGAGTAGTCGAACGGGGTCGGTCCCGGCCGGAACATCGGGAGGTCCCCGATCTCCCTCCAGTGCCGGATCTGGATCGACTCCGCGATCTGGTCGTACACCCGGAACGCGGGGTTGAGCGAGTTGAGCGGCTCCTGGAAGATCATCCCGATGCTCGTCCCTCGGACCATCGGGAGCTTGTGCTTCGGCACCGGGACCAGGTCGGTCCCCTGGAAGATGATCTTGCCCGACCGGATGCGCGCGGGTGGCTCCGGCAGGAGGCGGGGGATTGCCTGCCCCAGGGTGCTCTTCCCGCAGCCGGTCTCGCCGACGATCCCGACCACCCGCCCGGCGGGGAGGGTGAAGGAGACGTTCGAGACGGCGCGGAACACCCCGGCGCCCACCTCGTAGTCGACCGAGAGGTTCTCGACCTTGAGGATCGGCTCGGTCATGGCGCCCCTCCGAGGGCGGCTGAGCCGCTGGGGGAATCCCGGCCGAGGGGCAACGTCAAGACGGGGGGCTCCCCGACGTTCGCCTCCGGCGGCGGCTCATGGGCCGCTGACTCGGCGAGGGCGCGGCGGCTCCGCGGGTCGAGCACGTCCCGCAACCCGTCCCCGAGCAGGCTGAACGCGAGGACGGTCACGAAGATCGCGAGCGCCGGGAAGGTGATCGCCCACCAGTAGATCTGGAACGGGTAGTTCCCCTGGTAGAACGACATCATGCTCCCCCATTCCGGGGCACTGCTCGGGTAGGGGACCCCGACCCCGACGAACGAGATGGTCGAGAAGATGACGAGCACCGTGCCGATGTCGAGGGTGAAGTAGACGACGACCGGCTCGAGCACGTTCCTCAGGACATGTCGGGTCAGGATCTTGGTCTCCCGCACCCCCGCGGCCCGCGCTGCCGTGACGTAGGGGAGGTGCTTCACCGCGATCACCTCGCCTCGGACGAGGCGGACGTAGTACGGCCACCAGGTGAGCATGATCGCGATCATCGCCTGGATCGTCCCCTTCCCGATCGAGGCGACCAGGGCGAGAGCGAGGATCAGGCTCGGGAACGCGAGGAAGACGTCCGTGACCCGCATGATGAACGACGAGGTGTACCCACTCAGGTGGCCCGGCCGGTCCCAGAACCCGGCGACGAGACCGAGCCCACCCCCGGCGATCAGGGCGACGCCCGCGATCGCGACCCCGATGCCGAGGTCGGTCGGCAGCGCGAGCATCACCTCCGAGAAGATGTCGTAGCTCGCCCCGTCCGTCCCGAACGGGTGCGCGAACGAGGGCGGCCACCGGAAGAGGGTCGGGGCAGAGTTGTAGACGCCGGTCTGCTGCTCCGCCCCGTAATGGGCGACCAAGTGGGGGGCGAACACCACGAACGCGGCGAGGATCAGGGTGAATGCGACGAGGACGAACCCGACGAAGGAGAGGGGGTTCGCCCGGAGGACGCGGTAGAGGCCGACCGCGCCGCTGCGGAGCTGGCGCCCCCGGCTGACGGGGGGCGGGAGCCGGACCCTGGGCGCTGCGGAACCCGCGATGGGGACCCCGGTTCCACCTTCCGTACCTCCCACCCCCGACGTCGAGTTCACCTCCAGTCGACCCGCGGGTCGAGGACGCCGTAGAGGACGTCGGCGATGAGGTTCGCCACGACGACCCCGATCGCAAACACGACCACGACGGCGATCGCCCCGTCGAAGTTCGGTCGTCCGGCGCCGCCGATCGCGGCGAAGGCGTACGCCCCAATCCCGGGCCAGGCGAACACCTCTTCGATCACGACCGTGCCCGCGAGGAGGGCCCCGGCCTCGACCCCCAGCACGGTGGTGGTCGTGATGAGGGCGTTCCTCAGCGCGTGCTTGTAGAGGACGACAAAGTTGGAGAGGCCCTTCATCCGGGCCGACTTCACGAAGTCGAGCGGCAGCACCTCGAGCATCGAGGTGCGGGTCATCCGGGTCGCAATCCCCATGTTGATGAAGGCGAGGACCGCCGCCGGGAGGATCAGGTGCGAGAGCGCGTCAAACGTGAACGGGAGGTTACCGGCGATGATCGCGTCCACCACGGACATGTGGGTGACCCGCACGAACGGCGGCGGAGCGCTGAACTCTCCCGAGGAGGGGAGGCCGACCCCGCGGGCCAGGAAGTCGGCCGCGATGATCGCCCCGACGTAGGTAGGGGTCGCCCAGCCGCTCAGGTAGAAGATCCGCACGAGGTGGTCGGCCCAGCGCCCCGCGAACTGCGCCGCGATCACCCCGAGCGGAATGCCGATCACGATCATCAGGAACAGCGCGGTGAACACGAGCTCCAGGGTCGCGGGGAGCGAGGAGGCGATAACGGGGAAGACCGCGGTCCCGTACTGGTCGGCCCCCCAGTTGCCCTGGAGGAGCTGGGAGAAGTAGTTCCAGAACTGGGTGTAGATCGGGAGCGCGAACTGCGCCTGGCAGTGGGCGATCACGGATGGCTTCGCGTGGGGATACCAACGTGCGCACGGCGAGACCGCCGCAACGTGGGTGACGATGAACGTGAGCAGGATCGTGCCGAACAGGACAGGCAAGAGTTGGAGTAGCCGCTTTCCGAGGAATATCAGCAGGTCGCTTGTACTGCGGCCCATTCCCACCTTCGTTCAGATGAGCGGCAGTCGCGCCGGCCCGCCTGTCCCCTTCAATCGTTCGCCCCCTATTATACCGTCGTCAGGCTCCCCGAGGTCGTAGGTTCCCTCCCCTACGGTAGGTAGTCGCGGGGTAGCGTCCGGAGTTCCGTGAACGTCTCGTTCGCGACCGAGACGAACTTCTCGATGTCCTTCTCGGTATGCGCGCTCGAGAACGTGAGCCGCTCATAGTTGTCCGGATGGATGTAAATCCCCTTGTCGAGCAGGAGCTGGTGGTGCCGCAGGTAGAGGTTCCAGTCGATCTGGAGGGACTCGCGGTAGTTGATGATCTTCTTGCGTCGCGTGAAGAAGAACTGTAGCATCCCGTTCACCCACTGAACGAGGACGTTGAGCTTGGCGTCCCGGCCGGCCTCCTCGAGGCCCTTCGCGAGCTTGTCCGTGAGCTTCCCGAGCCGGGCGTAGAGGTCCTCGCCGCCCCGGTGGAGCGTCTTCAGGTTCGCGAGCGTCCCGGCCATGACGAGGTTGTTCGCGTTGTAGGTGCCGCCGAAGCTGATCCGCCCGGGGGCAATCATGTCCAAGTACTCTGCCTTCCCGGAGACCGCCGAGACAGGCACCCCCCCTCCGAGCGCCTTCGCCCAGCAGGAGATGTCGGGCTCGACGTTGTAGAGCTGCTGGGCCCCGCCCGGAGCGACGCGGAAGCCCGTGAATACCTCGTCGAAGATGACGAGCATGTCGTTCTGGTGCGCGATCTCGACCAGGCGCTTCAGATAGTCCGGTGCCGGCGGGATGATACCGGAGTTCGCCATGATCGGTTCCAGGATCACGCACGCCAGGCGTTCGCGGTACCGCCGGACGATCCGCTCGAACGCGACGATCGAGTTGTACGGCGCGACCATGACGTAGTCGGTCACGCCCGGAGGAATCCCGGCGGAGTTCGGGAGCGGGCGCGGATACTCATCGAGACCCGCGACGATCGGGGGCGCTTCCGCGCTGATGAGCGCGATGTCGTGCTGTCCGTGGTAGTGGCCTTCGAACTTCAGGATCGCATCCTTGCCCGTGACCGCGCGCGCGATGCGGATCGCGTTCATCGTCGCGTCCGAGCCGCTCGTACAGAACGCGACCCGCTCCGCGTTCGGGACGAGCTTCTGGAACAGCTTCGCGACCTCGAGCTCGACCTCGCTCGGCGAGCCGAACTGAAGGCCGAGCTCGGCCTGCTCCTGGAGCGCCTTGACCTGCGCCTCGGGAGCGTGACCGTTGATGAGGACCCCGTAGGAGAGCATGAAGTCGATGTACTCGTTGCCGTCCTCGTCCCAGATCCGGGACCCCTTTCCTCTCGCGATGAACGGCGGACACGGGTCGTAGGACGCCGTCCGGATGAGGGAGCTCGACCCGTTCGGGATGTGCTTCTTGGCTTCCTCGAACAGCTTCGCGCTCTTCTTCAGCTTGGGAATCAGCCGGGCGATCGATATCGGCACCGGGGTCGGTTCCCCTTCCGCGGAGGGGGTGGCCGGAGCGGCCTCCTTCGCCGCCTCTTTGGCGGGCTCCTTCGGAGACTCCTTGGCCGTTTCTTTGGCCGACTCCTTGGGCGACTCCTTCTTCTTCTCCTCAGCGGGCCCGCCCGCGGGAGCCGGAGGGGAAGGAGCCTCGGGAGGAGGGATGGCCGACCCCTCGGCGCTCAGCCGGGGCAGGCCGGAAGGGCCGCGTTCCCCACCGTCCGGGGAGGGGTCACCCTCAGGGGTCCGAACGGGCGACACCGCGGCGGGGTTCAGCTCCGCCATAAAGAGCAGTTTCCGGGCGTTTGTGGCAGCCCGAGGGGGCTATATATAATTGGCTGGGCCCAAGAATGCGAGGTACAACCAGCGTTGCGTACAGAAAGTCGTGCACTAATTCATTCTTAGCTGGCTCAATCTGTGAATTTCTTGTCACGATAGGACATAAACGAGGCGGAAATGGTTGGAAAGTGCCTCCCGGGCCGCTAAATGGTCCGCGGAGGCGGTAGCGGCCCTTCGGGGGGCGTGATCGTCGTCTCGATCCCCCGCTTGGCGAGGGCGGCCCGGAACGGACCGGGCGGGATGCAAAGTTCGGGAGGCACGACGCCGTACTCGTGGACCTTCCCCTGAGCGATGAGCTCGGCGCCCACCGCACCCGCGACCCCTACCGCGTACTCGGTCACGGTGAGATGCCAGTCGGGGCGCGGAGGGAACCGGGCGATCGCATGGCGCACGACCGGCTGGCCGCCCTTCGTTCCGTGAACCTCGATATCGAAGACCTCCCAGTCGTTCACGGTGACCCCTTCGGGGACCCCGAGGAGCTTCCCGCGCTTCAAGAGGGCGAGCGTGAACTCCCGGGGCGTGACCTTCTGCCCCCGGACCTCCAGCGGCTTGTCGGAGGCCAGGCCGAGCAGGGCCATCGTGCGCAGCACCTCCATACCGGGACCTCCCTCCTTCCATTCGCAGTGCGAGATCCCCTTCGAACGCAGGCTCTCGGGCAGCGTCGCCGGCTCGGAGTGCAGCGTCCGGTAGACCCGGGTCCGTCCGACGGGGGGTGCGAAGTCGAACTCCTCCGCCCCGCTCATGGGCGGGTACTCCTGGTAGGCACCCTTCTCGAATACCTGCGCCGGTAGGACCATCTCGTCGAGGAAGGTGCTCGGAGACCAGGTGAATGAGATCTCGGGTCCTCCGACCGTAAGGTCCCTCCAACCGTCCCGGATCAGAAGCGATTCGACACGGTCGAGGTCCTGGCAGGCCTGCATCGCGAGCACGTTCGAGACACCGGGAACCTCCCCGAGGCCGGGGATGGCGAGCAGCTTCGCGCGCTTGAACGCGTCATTCATCGCGAGCTGGCGGCGGGTCATGTGAAAGAGACCGCCGAAGTCGAGGTACGGGACGTGCGCTTCGAGCGCGGCCTCCATGACCGATAGGTTGAACTGATACTGGACGGCGTTCACGACCACGTCGGCCCCGCGGAGAAGCTTCGCGACCTCCGACTTGTTCCCGGCGTCGATGGTCACCGCCGTTGCGCGCGGTCCGGCGGCTTTCGCCGCCGCCTTGGCCAGCTCTGCATCGAGGTCGGCTACGACGACCGTGTCGAACACGCCCCCCGTCGCGAGGTCGCGCACCGAACACTGTCCCGTCAGCCCTCCACCGCCCAGTACCACGGCTTTCATTGACACACTCCACCGGTCGATTGCCCGAGCCAGGTAGGCTATACGAACCTTAGGGTGTTCTCAGCCACGCCGCTCGGCCGGAGCGCGACGCCCGGGGGACTTCGCCCTAGGGGTCGGGGCCGGAGAGGGCGCTGCCGGCGCCGGGCCGGGGGGCGCCGGGCTCGCCGAAGTCCGGGCCAGAAGGTCCCGGAACGTCTCGAAATGTCTCAAGAACGGGTCCGCCCGTCGTTGGTCCTCGAGCTCGCCGAGCGCGATCTCGAGCGTGGCCTTGGCCTTGGGGTCGCCCGTCGACGCGCGAATCAGGTAGACGCAGAGGACCTGGTAGTGCGGGAGGACGAACGCGTCGGTGCGGGGCGTGCTCATGTCACCCTTGCGGGGCCGATAGATCCGCTCCACGGGGACCGCCTCCGCGACCACGCGACGGTGCGAGAAGCCGAAGTACCGCCCGGGCCCCAGGATCCGGGTGACCTCGCGGATGTTGCCGTTCAGGTTGTTCGTCAGGCGGTCGCACTCGTGCCAGCACCAGAGGCCGAAGCCGTAGTCGCCCTCGCGGTACGCCTCCCAGGCCTGCCCGTACAGCCTCCGCTCCCGTTCCTCCTGAGCGAACTCGGGGCCGATGGCCGCCTTCCAGTCGGAGATCAGGAGGTCGACCCGCATCGAGGGAGAGAACTCCTTGAACTCCGGAACGTCGTTCGAGGCGGGCATGCTCCCGCGAGAGTCGTGGGGGGTTAACCCCTTGCGCCCCGGTTCGCCCCCCCCGCGGGGAAGACACGGACCCCCTCGACCCAGGTCTCCCGGACCGCTCTCGCTCCGACCCGGATCGCCTCCCCGAGACTCTTCGCTTCGAGCACGATGAGGTCGGCCTTCGAACCCATCTCCAGGGACCCGAGCGAAGGCTCGCCGAGAGCCGTCCCGGCGTTGCTCCCGTAGAGGCGCGCCGCCTCTTCGAACGCGAGAGCCTCCCGAGGGTCCGGGTTCGCCGACCGACCGAGGTCATCGCGCCGCTCGGTCGCGGCCTTGAGACCGCGCCAGGGGTCGGGGGGGTCGTACGGCGCATCGCTCGAACCCACGAGGTGATGCCCTAGGTCGGTGAGGGTCCGAAACGCGTAGGCCCAGCGCACGCGGTCGGCGCCGAGCCGTTCGGGGAGCCAGGAGTCGCTCCAGACGAATCCCGGCTGGACGACCAGGGCGGGGCGCACGGCCTCCAAGACGGACAGGACCGCCGGAGGGGTCAATCCGACGTGCTCGATCCGCGCGGAGGCCCCCGCGCGTCGGGCGTACGGCTCGAGCAGGTGGGCGGCTCGGACGACCGCGCGATCCCCGATCGCATGCAGGGCGGGAGCGAGCCCCAGGTCGTGGGCGGCCGCCAACGCACTCGAGAGCGCCTCGTCGGACTCAACCGCAAGCCCGCATCCGTCCGGAGCGTCGGCGTAGGGCTCCGAGAGCCAAGCGGTCCGGGGACCGAACGCGCCGTCCGTGAACCCTTTCGTCCCGACCACCGCGAACCGGCCGGGACGACCGGCCGGTGCGAGGTCCGGGCCGCGGATGTCCCCGACCCGCAAGAGGCGTAGGTAGCTTCGGACCCGGATCGGGAGACGGTCCTCGACCGCCAACGACCGCAGCACTGCGAGCTCCTCCGGGGAGACGTTCATCGACGCGACCGTGGTGAGCCCGAACGAGGCGAGGAATCCGAGGGTGCGGACCACCCCCTCGGTGTCGCCCGGCATCCCGGTGAGGGGGGCCACCCACTGAAGGGCCTCCTCGTACAGGATGCCGTTCGCTCTCCCATCCACTGTCCTCCCGACCCGACCATGGAGCTCCGCCACCGACCGCGACCCGACCTCCGCCGCGGAGAGGGCGAACCCGTTCGCCACCGCGGCATGCCCGCTCGTGTGGTAGACGACCACGGGGCGGTCGTTCACCGCCCGGTCGAGGTCCTGCTGAAGGGGCCAGCGGCCATCGAGGGAGCGGTCGACGTCCAGACCGCGCCCGACGACCGGTCCGGTAGGGTGGGCCGCGGCCCACTCGCGGACCTTCCGGACGAGGTCGTCGAGGCCGCGAACGTCGGTGAGGTCCAGACCTTCGCGGAACCGGGCGAGATCGTCTAGGTGGAGATGGGCGTCGATGAGACCGGGGAGCACGAGCCGTCCTCCCAGCGGAACGACCTCGGTTCCCGTCGGGGCCGACCGCCGGACGTCGGCGTCCGGCCCCACCTCCACGACGGTCCCTTGGTCCACGAGAACGGCTTCGGTGTACCGGCGTCCCGTGAAAACCCGGCCCCCGGTCCAAAGTCGCGATTCGCTCATCGACGGCCTGCCGGCGCCGGAGGACAGGGGACGGGATGAAAGGGTTGGCCGCGGCGACGCCCCGCTCGCCTAGACGTCCATGTACCGGTAGAACTCGTAGGGGTGGGGCCGCAGGTTGAGCTCGAGCTGCTCCTCGCGCTTGAGCTCAATGTACGTGTCTAGGAGCGACGAGGCGAACGCCGGCTTCAGGAAATCCCGGTCCGACTCGAGGCAGTCGAGCGCCTCGGTGAGGGAGCCGGGAAGCTCCCGGATCTGGAACTCCTTGCGCTTCGCCTTGGTGAGCTTGTAGATGTTCTCGTCCACGGGAGGGGGTGGCTCGATCTTCCGTCGGATTCCGTCGAGCCCCGCGAGCGCGAGCGCCGCCTGGGTGAGGTAGATGTTGGCGGAAGGGTCTGGGGTCCGGTACTCGACGCGCTTCGCCGCGGGTCGTCCCTTGTGGTAGAACGGTATCCGGACGTTCGCCGAACGGTTCGCCTTGCTCCACGCGATGAACACGGGGGCCTCGTAGCCGGGAACCAACCGTCGGTACGAATTCGTGATCGGGTTGGTGATCGCGCACATCGCCCGGGCGTGCTCGAGGAGGCCGCCGACGTAGTACCGGCACGTCTGGCTCACCTCGGCGTACGCGTCGTTCGTGTCGAAGAACACGTTCTTCCCCTTAGACCAGAGCGACTGGTTCACATGCATGCCGATGCCATTGTCGCCGTAGATCGGCTTCGGCATCAGGCAGGCGACCTTCCCGTGCCGTGCCGCGACGTTCCGGATGACGTAGCGAAGGTCCTGGATGTGATCCGCCATCGGCACGAGCTCGTCGAAGCGGAGGTTGATCTCCGACTGACTCGCAGTCGCGACCTCATGGTGGTGGGCATCCAGGGTGAGGTGGAAGTCGTCGGCGAGGATGTTGCACATCTCCGTTCGTAAGGGGAGCAGAGAGTCGTGCGGGGGGGGCCGGTGGTACCCTTCCTTGAAGCGTACCATGCCCGTCACGGGCCCCGCCTGCCAAGGCGCCTCCGACTGGTGGACGAGGTAGCCGGCGCCGGCCCACGCGTCCCGGACCCCGGCCGCGGACGGGATGAGCTCGATCGAATCGAAGACGAAGAACTCGACCTCGGGACCCCAGTACGAGCGTTCGTACCCCGCGGCCGCGAGCACCTGCTCGGTCTTCCGGGCGACCCAGCGCGGGTCGTGGGCGTACGACTCCTTCGAGCCGCCAATCCGGACGTCACAGATGAACCGGACCGTTCCCCCGGCCTCGGGGTTCCACGGGATCGTCGCGAGCGTCGAGGGGTCGGGCAAGAGGTTCATGTCCGAGTCGAAGATCTCTCGGAACCCACGGACGGAGGAGCCGTCCAATTTCGGGATTCCCGCCTCGAAGGACTCCTCGTCCAGGGTCGCGGCCGGGACGTCAACCTGGTTGAATCCACCGAAGACGTCGGTGTAGAACAGCTGCACCCACCGAACCTTGTCCGCTTTCAGCTTCTCGAGGGTCGCCGTTGCGCTCGATCCGGCCTTCGTACTACGTTGAGGGGCCACTCACCTACCTCCGCGGATGGGAACGAGGTCCGCTACATCAAGATTCTTCCCAGAAAAATGGACGTTCATCCGTATTCGCAGGATACATCTATATTTCCAACCTTCCTGTTGAGGCAGTATGCGCCGAACGTCCATTCTGGACGAGCTCGACCGGGCCATCCTCGAGGAGCTCAACGTCGATGCTCGGCGCAGCCACCGTGAGATCGCGCATCGGCTTGAGGTCTCCCCGACCACGGTGAGCGCTCGGGTCGCAAGGTTGGAGAGCCAGGGTGTGATCCGGGGATACATCCCGGTGCTGGACGACGAGCAGCTCGGCTTCGACCTGTGGGCCGCGATCGGGATCCGAATCTCGAAGGGGCGGCTCCGGGAAGTGGAGGAACGCCTGGCCCGGGACGCTCGGGCGTATGCGATCTACGATGTGACGGGAGAGAACGATGCTCTTCTCATCGGTCGGTTCCGGGACCGTCGCGACCTCGACCGATTCGTGAAGCACGCCCTCCAGGACCCGTACATCGAGCGGACGAACACCCAGGTGGTCCTGAACCGGGTCAAGGAGGACCGGAGGGTTCCGGTCTCGCGCCGCGCGACCGAGAGCGAGGCTCCGACCTAGGCGAGCGCACACCCCTCGCTCCCCTTCCGTGAGAAACCCCTAAGAGGGCCCGCTCCCCCATGTGGGCCGAGGAAACCCATGGAATGGGGAATGGCGAACCGAATGCACCGGATGTTCTCCCCGGTGAGCGGAAACGCGGTGATGGTCGCGGTCGACCACGGCTACTTCATGGGGCCGACGCGCCACCTCGAGAACGCCCGAGCGACCATCGCGCCGCTCCTCCCCTATGCCGACGCGCTCGGGGTGACCCGGGGCATCCTGCGCCACGCTGTCGACCCGACCACGACCACGCCGATCCTCCTCCGCGTTTCGGGCGGTGTGACGGTCCTCAAGGAGGACCTCTCGCACGAGGCGATCATCACATCGATCGAGGACGCGGCCCGTCTCAACGTGAGCGCGGTCGCGATGAGCGTCTTCGTCGGGGCCCCGTACGAGCACGAATCCCTGGTCCACCTGTCGGACCTCATCGATCAAGGAGAGGCCCACGGGATCCCGGTGATGTCGATTACGGCCGTCGGAAAGGAGCTCGAGAAGCGCGACGCCCGCTATCTCGCGCTCGCGTGCCGGGTCTCGGCCGAGCTCGGGGCCCGCATGGTCAAGACCTACTACTGCGAGAACTTCGCGAAGGTCGTCGATGGATGCCCGGTCCCGATCGTGTGTGCGGGCGGTCCTAAGATGGACACGGACAAGGCCGCGCTCGAGCTCGCGCGCAACGCGATCCACGCGGGAGCCCACGGGCTGGACATGGGGCGGAACATCTGGCAATCCGACCACCCCGTCGCGATGCTGAAAGCGCTCCGGGCGATCGTTCACGAGAAGGCGACCGTGCCGGAGGCCCTCGACGTTCTCGAGACCGGGAAGAAGGCCCGGCCGGCGACCCCGAAGCGGGCGGCCGCCCCCTGACCGGTCGGCGGGCGCTTCTCCTCGGAAGCGCCTTAAGGCCGACCTCGCTCGGCCCCGCCGCGCGGGGATTGCCAAGCTTGGCCAAAGGCGCCAGATTCAGGGTCTGGTCCCGTAGGGGTTCGTGGGTTCAAATCCCTCTCCCCGCA
Source organism: Thermoplasmata archaeon (assembly GCA_036404475.1). Lineage (GTDB taxonomy): Archaea > Thermoplasmatota > Thermoplasmata > Lutacidiplasmatales > UBA184 > Lutacidiplasma. The sequence goes on along the minus strand of DASWZL010000117.1, from coordinate 22,394 downwards.
TTCCCACTATTCGAACCCCCGGGGGGTTCAATTCTCTCCTCCCGCACCCCTCTGGACGGTTCGAATTCCGCCTCCGACATTCACCCCGAAGGCTTCTCAACAGCCTCTAGGGGAATGGGCATCGTCGAGGTCCCTCGGACGCGGATCCCCTGGATCGCATCATGAACCCGCTTGTTCACCTCGAGGAGCAGAGCATCTCGCTCCTCGGGGCGTCGGATCATCACCGTCAGCACGAGGTCGGTCGACTGGGCGGTCCGCGATTTCGTCGCGAGGACCGGCGGGAACCGCTTATCTAGGCGCAGCCGCAATTTCGCGAGACTCTTCAGAATCTCGCTCTCCAGCGGAGCGATGTCAACGTTCCCGGGTAGGGAGATCGGAATCGTGAGCTCCTTCCACGCCTGCGGCGAGGCATTGACGAGGGCCTCCTTCAGGAGAAGGGAGTTCGGAAGGGCCACGAGCCGGTCGTCCTCGGACAAGAGGACAGTGGTCATCGCATTGATCTCGATGACCTTCCCGGAGTACGCCCCCACCTGGATCGAGTCGCCCACCTTGAACGGGCTGTAGACGTCCGAGAAGTACTTCGCGCCGAAGTTCTCGAGCGGGATCCGCAACGCAATGATCGCGGCGATCGCGAAGAGACACATGACGACGAGGAGGATCTCGATGCTGACGCCGACCTCCTGGACGGTCAGCAGGATTCCCACGAGCCAGACCACCACCGCGCCCAGTCGTCGCGCTCCCGCCGCCACCTGCGGGGCGCTCTGGCGCATCACGCCGCCGATCACGAGGCTCGCGATCCACGCCACGAGCCACGTGAGGACGAGGATAATCGCGGCGAAAAGATACGGGGTTGTCCAATCCGGTAACCCGAACATTCTACGCCTCGATGACCTCCTCCATCAGCTTGACCTCCGCGCGGGCCGCGGTTCCGATCACGCACGCGCGAGCAGTGCCGGCTGCGTTGCGGGCGAGTCGACCCGCCAGGTCGCCATGGTCGTCGAGCAACTCACACATTTTCTGGGCCAACGAAGGGATGTCGTCGGGGTCGAAGAGCATTCCGTTTTCACCGTCCCGGACCAGCTCGACGATGCCGGCCCGCTCCGAGACGAGGGCGGGTCGACTGTGCAGCCAGCTCTCGACGACCACGAGACCGAATCCCTCGTTGATCGAGGGTAGCACGGTGAAGAGCGAGCGCTCGTAGAAACAGTCGAGGGCGTCCTGGGGAACATGACCGGCAAAGATCACCCGCTCACGAATTCCGAGCCGCTGAGCCTCCGTCTCGAGATGGGCCCGCCACTGGGCGGACTTGGATAGCCCGAGTCCTCCCTTCGCCCCGGAAAAGCTCCCGTTGCCGACGAGCACGAGACGGAGGCGCGGGTAGCTCGGAGCGAGGCGAGCGACCGCCCGGATCGCCCGGTCGTGCGCCTTCGCTGGGTCCATCCGTGCGACCACGAGCACAACAATGTCGTCCGGGCGCACCCCCCAACGAGCGCAGGTTGCCGCCACCACGCTCTTGGCCGGCCGGCGGTACTCTCGCGGGTCCACGTAGGGATACATTCGGAGAGACCTCCCTCGATACCCGAGCATCTTGAGGCCCGTGAGATAACGGTCGCAGCTGACCACCACGACGTCGTAGTTGTCGAGGTAGTTTACGAACAGCGCCCGCCAGTTTTCGGGGATCTGGGCCGCATCGAACGGGATGTGCCAGCGAAATATCTTCGGCTTCAGTGAGTTGAGCATCTGCCCGACCGGCATTTGTTGGAAGTCGTGAATGTAGAACAAGTCGAAATCGACCTGGGCGTCCAGCTTCCGCATCCGCTCGGAGGTAGTTCGGTTGTAGAACGCGTACTCGCTGAACTCCTCGCTCCAGAACAGGTCGTCGGGAGGCTCGCGGGTCTCGAGGCCGTGAACGGTCAACCAGATCGCTTCCTTCGTCTTTCCGTAGCCCCCCATTCGTTGAGGGCCGAGCGCGACGTTGTGCAAGGTCAGTCCGTCCGTCCGCACAACCCGTGGACCAACCGTATTCAGCGAGACCCAATGCGTTTTGTCGAGGATTCCCCGAGCGAGCAGTCTCCGAACGAGGGGATAGACCATCCGGGTCACTCCCCCCGGGGAGAACCGGTAATCGACTCCCTCTTCGAGCTCAGCCAGGTTCGCGGTGTCGCCCCAACCGGGGCCCGGCGAGCCGTCGGAAGGCGATAGGAACTGGAGCAGGGGCGTCTGGCTGTTGATACAGACGTTGGCGTTCTGCAAGATGCCTCCCGTTCGTAGGTGATTCCGTCCTGGGTGCTGCGTGCTTCCGTGCGGCCGGTCTTGAGTGCAGACCTTCGTGCCCCGAGTCCCTCGATGGCGGGGCTCTCCGCGTCCGGGCTCCTGGCTGGGAGGTAGGACGATGCGCCGCGGCCCTAATCAACCTCTCGGATGGAGTGGTGTCGACCGGGGCCGACCGACCCTGCACGGAGTCGTCCGATGTATCTCGCGGCGAGGTCCCGACCCGGGCTTCGAAGGCACCTCCGCCGAGCTCCCCTCACCTACGTCTCGGGGTGGGAGGACCGAGCGCGGGATAGTTGGCGAGCGGTCCCTTGACGAATTCCTCCACTCCGGCTCCGAACGGAGCCCGACATACGTAGTCCACGGCGGCGACCACTCGGGGGTGGGCGTTACTCACGGCGCCGGAGAGCGCAGCTTCGCGGAGGAGGGGAATGTCGTTCTCCCCGTCGCCTATGGCCGCGAAACTGCGGGAGCCGAGGTGAAGCGCTCGAAGCGCGAGCTGCATCCCCGATGCTTTTGACACGCCCGCGGGCAGAATCATGACGCGATCGGCGTTCGGGACGAGGGCGACATCGAGGCCTTTGACAAGTTTACCGACCCTCGGTCCCATCGACCTCGGTACGGATACCACCACTTCGCCGTATTCGACGTTCGTCCAGCGTGCCTGCGCCAAGCGTCGACGCACCCGAGAAGCCATCGCTCGACCTACAATCCGGGGACGACCTCCGACCGGGGCTTCGACCACGGCCCCGTTCTCCGCGACCAAGGCATCGACGAATCGGAGTTTCGCCGCGAGCGCTGCTAGCCAATGGTATTCCCGCCCCGAGGCGAGGACAACCTTCAGCCCCATCCGATGCACTGTCGTCAGCACCTTCGAAGCTGAGCCGAGGGACGTTCCCCCCGGGGGCAGCAGAGTCCGGTCCAAGTCGACCGCGAGCACCATCAGCGATTGTCGTGGACTCGGCCGGAGGGGGCTCTGGCCGTCCGTCATGGTCGGTCTCTTCGCGGGGGGTCGCGCCGATGCGAAGCTCTTGGCGTCCACCGAAAATGACTAAGCCAAGAGGGCGCAATTTCCGAGGGCGTGCGCGCCGCCGGCATGGATGGGTCGACCGTACAAGGCCCGCGGCAGTTACCCCTTATGGTGCCCTGGGCCGAATCCTTTCATATTTCTCGACCCCGGAGCGAGCCGGTCCATTGCCTACGACCGGAGTCCGGAACGGTAGGGTGAGCTACCGTGGGATTTGCGCCCACCACGGCAGCTTCGGTCACGCGCAGTCAGCGTGCGACCACATCGGGTACGGAGGACCGATTGCCGGCGCGGGGTTGGCCCAGTCTCTACGACTACGGACTCATCGGCAATCAGCATACCGGGGCCTTGATCTCTCGCGACGGGTCGATCGATTGGGCATGCTTCCCTCGTTTCGATAGCCCGTGCGTCTTCGGGCGTCTTCTCGACCGACAGTCAGGCGGATTCCACCAACTGGCTCCCACGGGTGGTTACATCTCCCACCAGCAGTACGTGAACGGAACGAACATTCTCTCGACCCTGTTCGAGCTGCGCCGGGGTCACGTGCTCGCGCTCACCGACTTCATGCCGGTCGGACCGTCTATCACCCTTCCCGAGGGAGAACCGAGAATCGTCCGTCGATTGATTGCTCGGGGCGGGCCCATCGACGTCGGGATGTCAGTCGACCTACGGTTCGACTACGCGCGAAAGCCGGCCGAGTGGGCCCTCGAGGGCAGCCTCGCTCAGGCTCGGTCGGGTTCCGATCGAGTGGCCCTGACGTCTCCCTGGTCGTGGAATCGAACGGCTCGCGGCGCGAGCTCCTCGGGCACGGTGACTCCGGGCAATGCGCTCTTCGCTCAAATCCGGTGGGGCGACCCTCCCCCGCCAAGGCCGTCGCCCACGACGATGCTGTCGGTCACGGACGCGTATTGGCGCGGCTGGGTCTCACCGGAACACGCACCGCTGCGTCGAGTGGCCGCCCGCTGGCATCCCTGGGTCGAGCGCTCCGAGCTCGCCCTGAAGCTACTGTCGTACGGAAACACCGGGGTCTTCGTCGCCGCGCCGACGACCTCCCTCCCCGAGTGGCCGGGAGGGTCGCGAAACTGGGACTACCGCTACGTCTGGATCCGGGACGCCGCGTTCACGGCGCAGGTCTTCCTACTCCTCGGCCACGTGGCCGAGGCTCGGGCGTACGTCGGCTGGGTATTCGACCGGGTGGCCGCGCTCGCGGAGGCGGACGAGATTCCGGTCATCTATTCGGTCGACGGGGGACGCCCTCCGAGCGAGGTCGACCTCGACCACCTCGAGGGATACCTCGGATCGCGACCGATCCGCGTCGGGAACGCCGCCGCGGGTCAGCGGCAGCTCGATGTCTACGGGGAGATTCTCGATTCCGCGCTACTCCTCGAGACGGTCGACCCGGCGTTCGTTCGGGATCGTTGGCCGATGATCGAACGGCTGGCCCAGCGGACGACCGAGCTGTGGTCCCAACCGGACCGGGGGATCTGGGAGTTCCGGACGGAACCGGCGCACTACGTTCACTCGAAACTCATGTGCTGGGTGGCGCTCGACCGGGCCATCCAGCTAGCCCAAGCGTTCGGAAAGACCGAGATGCTGGACCGATGGACGAGGGTCGCCGAGGAGATCCGTGCCGCCATCCTCTCTCGTGGATATGACGACAAACTTGGGGCGTTCACGCAGGCGTTCGACCGGCCCCTCTTGGACGCGAGCGCGCTGCGAATCCCGATCACGGGATTCTTGCCATCGAACGACCCCCGCGTGCTCCGGACCATCTCCGCCGTGGAGATGGCCCTCGGTCGGGGTCCGTTTCTCCACCGCTACGAGGGCGATGACGGATTGGAGGGCCCGGAGGGAGCCTTCCTCCTCTGCTCGTTCTGGCTGGTCGAGTCGCTCGCAAAATGCGGTCAGATTGATCGCGCGCTCGACCGCTGGCACGCACTGTTGGACGCGGCCGGCCCCCTTCTCCTGTTCTCCGAACAGTTCGACCCGGCCACGAATCGGCCCCTCGGCAACTACCCTCAGGCGTTCACTCATATCGGCGTGCTGCGCGCAGCCCTGGCATTGGGATTGGCTGGCTCTAACCGGTAGCGAAATGCGGTGGCCACCTGGTCGCGAATGTCCTGCCCGGTACTCATCGAGTGACCCGGCCGAATCGAGGCCGCTATAGACCCTGCGGGATTCGGTCAATCCCTTGAGTCATTTCAGTTCGACAATGGTGGGAGTACCTGGTAGGATAAGCCCATTCGAGACCGTCAATCGCCGAAGTGCACGCATTCGTTGGACAAAAGTACCTCAGCGTCCGCTCGGGCCTAGAGCCGGCAACTTGCGTGAAGGTGGAAACATGGCCGAACTTTGCTCGAATTGTGGCAATTACTTCGCATCGCCCTCGACCCTCGTGGTACACGTGAAAGAAGCCCACGCGGGAGAAACCCCGGTCGCGGGCTTCGCGATGACTCCGGAGGCGGACCGCACCTTCGACGTACGAGTTCCGATGCCACGAAGAAGGTCGCAGCCCCCCCTGTGGTCTCTCCCGATCGTGGGGGCCTCGATTCGTCGGGCGCTGTAACTTTCAGATTCTCCATGTATCCGAACCCCCGGACGGTTCAAGTCCCTCTCCCCGACCCGAACCATACGCGCCGTCCGGGTGTCTCCGCCTGATCGATACGACGCCCGCTCCCGTAGAACGATGCCCGGCCGGGGGGACGCCACCGGCTCCCTAAATAGCGGGGTGCGGTCCGACGGGCGATGGCGGCACGTCGCCGACCTCCGGCACGACAGCCCCCGGCCCGGATTCGGGTCCCGCCGGAGCTGAGGATCGAGGCGCCCGCCCCGCGGATCATCCGGGTCGACCTCGTCGAGGACCCGCACGCCCACATCGTCTGCCGCGCGTGCGGCCGGATCCAGACCGTCGAGCTGACCGAGCTCGACCGGCACTTCTTGACCGAGCTCGCCGGGCATCACCCCGACGGTTGGAACGTCGACGGGATCGCCTTCTCCTTGATGGGAGCCTGTCGCCGGTGCCGCGAAGGCCCTTCACCGTGAAACTCTCGCCGACCGGCCCCGGGAAGGGATGACCGGCTTCTTCACATCGCCCCGGATCGCCTGGGGACCGGGCGCGGTCGAGCAGTTGAGCGGTCTCGCCGCGCACCGCGCCTTCCTCGTGGTCGATCGGGCGGTCGCCTCCCACCAAGGTCACCAACGGGTCGTGGAAGAGCTCGCGAAATCCGGGACCGCCGTCGAGGTCTTCGAGGCGGGCCCGGAGGTCGACCGCTTGGATTCGGTCGGGGAGCTGGCGAAGCGGATGGGCGACTTCAGTCCCGACTGGCTGGTCGCGATCGGAGGGGGCCGCACGCTCGATGGCGCCAAAGCCGCGCGCCTCGTACTCGAGCAGCCCGACCTCTCGCTCTCCACCCTCACCCCCGTGTTCGAGCTTCCCGACCCGCCCCGATGCCGTCTCGTGGCCGTCCCGACCACGAGCGGGAGCGGCAGCGAGGCCAGCTGGAGCGTCGACCTCCGTTCCGCCGAAGAGGAACCGGTTGAGCTCGCGCACCGGGCCCTGGTCCCCGACTGGGCTATCGTGGACGCCGCGTTCGCGGAGACCCTCTCGAACGACCTCCTGCGCGACGGAGGGTTCGAGGCCCTTGCACAGGCGACCGAGGCGTACCTCTCGGCGTGGGCGAACCCGTTCTCGGACGCCCTCGCGCTCTCCGTCGCCCGTACGATCTTCGAGCGGTTGCCCCACGCGCTCAAATGGAGCGACGACCCGGACGCCAAGGAGGCCGTGCATTACGCTGCCACGCTCGCCGGGCTCGCGGCTTCGAACGCCCAGCGGGGCGTCGCGCACGCGCTCGCGCGTGCCTTGATGCAACCCACCGGACTGCCCTACGGACAGCTCGTCGGAATGCTGCTGCCCCACGTGCTCGAGTTCGACCGACCGTCCGCCCGGGACCGGATCGAAACGTTGGCGATGGCGGTCCGCTCCGCGGACGACCGAGCGTCCATACCCCTCGGGACGCGCGTGCTTCGCCTGCTCGAGACGCTACGGGTCCCCGGGTCGCTCTCGGTCGCGGGGGTCGACCGCTCGCGCCTCGACGCGGTCCGGTCCACGGTCGTCGCGAACACCCTCCGCTCGCCGGCCGTGCTCGCGAACCCCCGAGTCCCCGGCCCCCGCGACATCGAGCTCCTCCTCGACGAGGCGTTCGGACGTCCGGGGTCGGCACCCTAGCGAGGGACCCGAACCGGAGCGGCGTGGTGGGGGTTTTGTCGCCACGGGCTAAATACAGAGAGACGTCCGCTCGGCCGTGGCGTCGGGCTCCGCCCCGCCTGCACCGGACCGCCCCGGGACCCCGTCGGATTCGCGGCGGATCCTGACCGCTCTCGACAGCGCCCGGGTCCAGCGGTTCCACTTCCGGACCATCGTCATCACGGGAATGGGCTTCTTCACCGACGCGTACGACCTCTTCGTCATCTCCCTCGTGCTCCCGATCCTGGTCGCGCTCGCGCCGGGCGGCGCGATCGGAAAGACGGAGCTCGCGTTCCTAGGGTCGTCGGCCCTGATGGGTGCGGCCGTCGGTCAGGTCCTCTTCGGCTGGTTGGGCGACCGATTCGGCCGTCGAAAGGTCTACGGGGTCACCCTCGCGGTGATGGCGATCGCGGCCGTCGGCAGCGCGCTCAGCGTGCCGGTCGCGGGACTCTCGACGGTCACCGTGCTGATCCTCTGGCGGTTCGCCCTCGGCGTCGGCGTCGGGGGCGACTATCCGCTCAGCGCCACCATCATGAGCGAGTACTCGAACGTCCAGAATCGCGGCCGCCTCGTCGCGAGCGTCTTCGCGATGCAGGGGTTCGGCCTCCTGGCCGGCGCTGGCACGAGCCTCGCCGTCGTGTTCCTCGCCCCGAGCCTCGACCTTTCATGGCGGCTGATCCTCGGTCTGGGAGCCGTCCCGGCGCTCTTCACGATCTACTATCGACTCCGGCTCCCGGAATCGCCCCGGTTCAGCCTCGCCCGAGGGGCGGTCGGCGAGGCCGCGCGCACCGTTGGGTCGATCACGGGAGTCGCGGTGGCCCCAACGGGAACCGCGCGGCCGAGCGGGGCCCCGCTCCGCCAGATCCTCCGCTCCTACGGCCTTCTGATCTTCGGGACGGCCTCGACGTGGTTCCTTCTCGACATCGCGTTCTACTCGACGAACATCTTCAATCCCCTCATCCTGAAGCAGATCGGGTTCGCGAACGCCGCGTCGTTCCCTCCCCTCCAGCAGGTACGACTCCTTGCGACCGGGAACGTGCTGATCGCGCTCGTCGCCTCCGTGCCGGGCTACTGGGCGGCGGTCGCGCTCATCGACCGGGTCGGACGTCGTCCCCTCCAGTACATCGGGTTCGGGGTGATGGCCGCCGCGTTCCTCACCCTCTCGCTCGGATGGAACTCCCTCGTGAGCATCCTCCCCGCCTTCCTGGCCATCTACGGTCTCACGTTCTTCTTCGCGAACTTCGGCCCCAACACCACGACGTTCGTTTACCCGAGCGAGGTCTTCCCGACCTCGTTCCGGACCACCGGCCACGGCATCGCCGCCGCCTCGGGTAAGATCGGAGCGGTGATCGCGGTCTTCGTCTTCGCGAGCTTCTACGCGGTCTACGGTCTCCCGTGGTTCTTCGTTGTTCTGGCCGGGGTCTCGTTCCTCGGGTTCCTCCTCACAGTCGTCCTACTTCCCGAGACCTCGCAACGCTCCCTCGAGGACGTCTCGGGCGAGGACGAGCTCGCGGTCCTCGTCCGGAGGTTTTCGACGTACCTGCGCTCGCTCTCCCTGACCGCGGAGCAGGCCGCGCTCGCGCTGCGGGAACTGCTCGCCGACCCGACGACCGACCGCGACGCGAAGGTCGCTCGGATCCAGGCAATCGAGCACGCGGCCGATGAGGAGGTTCACCGGATCTTCGTTGAGCTGAATAACCGACGCCTCAGCTCGGACGTCCGCGCCGAGGTCGGGCACCTCGCGAGCGCTCTCGACGACATCGTCGACGGGATCGAATCGGTCGCCGCCCGGGTGAAGACCTACCAACTCGTCCAAAGCCGCCCCGAGCTTCGGCGGTTCGCGGATATCGTCGTCGAATCCGTCGAGTACGTCAGCAACGGCATCCTGGGGCTCGACGAGCTCTACCGGGGCGTGCCGGCGAACCTCAACCGCGCGATCGTCGAGGTCAATCGTCTCGAGAACGAGGCCGACGATCTGCTCCGCGACCTCCTCGAGAAGCTGTTCGTGGAGCGGGACCCGATCGAGATCCTGAAGTTGAAGGACTTCTACGAGCGTCTTGAGGTCATCACCGACCGCTGCGAGGACGTGACCGACGTCTTCCAGGACCTCGAGGTCCGCTACGCTCCCGGTGCCTGAGCGACGACCTTCCGCGGGTCCGGCGCAACGGCGGGGTCGACCCGCGGCGACTCGACCGCGCGGTTGATCGCGATCTCCGCGAGGTCGCTCGCGTAGAACGCGCTCCGCTCGAGGCTCTCGAGCACGTAGGCGAGGCCGACCGCGAGACGACCGTGCTTCGACGTGAGCTGGTGGAGGATGCTGTCCCGCTCCTCGGTGAGCAGGTGGGCGGCGTCGATCACCTGGTTCGCCTTCTCGATGTCCCGCGAATCGAGGCAGTCGAGAGCGTCGGCGAGGGCGCTCGCCGCGGCGGCCGCCATGCGGTCGAGCTCGGTGACCAGCCGTTCGGGGATCCGCTCGCGGCCGAGGATCGTGACGGTCTCGGCGATCCGGACCGCGTGGTCGGCGATCCGCTCGAGCGTGCGCGACGCGAGAAGGTACGTGGAGCATTCGGGCAGCGTGAGGTCGACCGTCGCGAGGATCCGCGCGTCCCGGAGCGCGCTTGTCACCTGCTTTTCGAGGAACCAGTGGAGGCGGTCGACCTCCCAGTCGCGCTCGATCACGTCCCGCGCGATCGCCGTGTCGCGCGACCGGAACGCCGCCATCGCGTCCGTCTGCATCGCGCGGACCATCTGGTGCATCCGTCGGATGATGGACGGGATCGGGAGCGGGTTCTGGCCGACGACGTCCTGGAGGATCACCGACTCCGCGGTCTCCTCGAGGATCTCGGGGCCGATCATCCTCTGGGCGAAACTGCGAATCACCTCGCGGGTCCGGGCTCCCATCCGGCCGGGAGTACGAACCTCGAGGAGCGGGTACCCGGCGATGTACTCGCCAATCAGCCGCCGGAAGAGGTGCTCCTCGTTCATGTCGTTCCGGACCTCGACTACCCTGCGCTCCATCTCGGAAGGGTTCGCGGATTCCGCGTAGACCGTGAGCGACCCGTCCGCGCGCGGCGTGAAGAACAGAACGTCCCCCGGTCCGAGGCCGCGGGCGGTCACCCAGTTCTTCGGGAGCGAGATGATGAAGGTCGACCCGCCCGTCTTCTGGATCCTTCGACCGTGGAACCCGCCACTGCTACGCATTGATGGTAGTTGGGCGGAGTCACCATTCTCTATATAGCCTCGGCCAAACCACCGACCCTTTAGGCCGAACTCCGGGCCGTCGTCCGGTTCCCCGGGGGACCCTAAATACCTCGGGCGCGGGTGCTGAGCGGTCGCTCAGCATGGTTGGGGAGCCGGACCGTCACTTCTCGTTCCGCGGTCGGCCGCGCTCGGCTCGGGACGGCGAGACCCTCCTCTCCGCCCTCTCCCGCGACCGCCTTCCCCTCCTGCATCGGTCGATCCAGTACCATCGGCCCCAAGGCCCTCTCTGCGGGATCGGCCACTGCGCCGGCTGTCTCGTCCGGGTCAACGGCCGCCCCAACGTACGGGCCTGCCGGTACGAACCCGCATCGGGGGATTCCGTCACGACCGAGAACGCCTGGCCCTCCCCGACCTGGGACGTCCTGGGAGCGATCGGCCTCATCACGCCCGGTGGGGTCGACAGCCTGCACGGACTGAGACGGCCGGCGATGGCCACTCGGCTCTACCAGCGTTTCGTCCGCCGGCTCGCCGGTACCGGGGCACCGCCCACGGACGCCGCCTCCCGGGCGCTCTTGACCCCGGCCGTAGAACGCTCCTCGGAGGTGGCGGTCCTCGGTGCGGGCGAGGCGGGTCGTGCGGTGGCCACGGCCTTCGTCGCCCGAGGAATCCGGCCGGTGGTCCTCGAGCGGGGACTTCATCCCCCCTCCGTGGCCGGCGCCGAGCTCCTCGGGGCGACGACCGCGGTGTTCCTCCCGCCTCCTCCGGAGGCCGGGGAGCACCGGTTCACCCTCCTCGCGTTCCGCGAGCCGGCGCAGGGCGTTCGCATCGACGCTCGGTCGGTCGTGGTCGCGACCGGAGGATACGATGCCTCGCTTCTCTTCGGAGGAAACGACCGGCCCGGCGTCCTCACTGCGGACGCGGCCCTGTCGCTCGCGGCTCCGCCGCGTCCTCCTCCGTTCCATCGGGCGGTGGTCGTGGGCGGGGGCCGCCGCGCCGCGGAAGTGCTCGAAATGTGTGGCAACGCGGTCGAAGCGGTCGTGGCGCCCGGAGAGATCCGCCCCGACGTCGTTCGGGCCGCCAGCGACCGCGGCATCTTGCTGTACCCGCGTTCTCTCCTCCTCCGGGCCGGTGGGCGCAAGCACGTCCGCTCGGTCCGCCTCCGCGCTCGAGGCAGCGGAACGGAGACGAGCCTCGCGTGCGACGCGGTCATCCTCGCGCACCGGCGGGTCCCTCACGCCCAGCTGTTCTTTCAGACCGGGGCCGTGATGGAATGGCGGTCGGGCGTCGGGGCGTACGCGCCCACCGTGAGCGCGAACGGGGCCACGAGCATCCCCGGTCTGTTCGCCGCAGGGTCCGTGGCCGGCGTCCCGCCCTCCGAGTTCGCGCGCCACGCCGAGACCGTCGTCGATTCCGTCGTCCGCGGGACCGGTCCGACCGGACCCGCGCCTTCCCCTCCTCGGGAGGGAGCCCCTACCGAGCTCCTAGGGTACTACCGCGAGCTCCTCCGCGTCCCCGGCCACGGACGGTGGGTGGCCTGCCCCTGCGTGGACGTACTGGTCTCGGAGGTCGAGCGGGCGGTCCGTTCCGGATACCGCGGCATCGAGGTCGTCAAGCGGTACTCGAGCCTCGGTTCGGGGATCTGCCAAGGCCGGTACTGCCTTCCCGATGCGCTCCTCCTGCTCTCGATCCTGGAGGACCGACCTCCTTCGGAGGTGGGGTACATCACCCAACGGCCTCCCGTCGTGCCCACCCCGCTCGCCGCGCTCGCCTCCCTGTCGACCCCTCCGGCGGCCGAGATCCTCCCATGACGTTCGCCCGGGGCTCCTACCGCACGGTCGTGGTCGGGGCCGGGATCGTGGGGCTCTTCACGGCCTACCATCTCGCCCGGGCCGGCGGCGGACCGATCCTCGTCGTCGACCGCGGTTTCCTCTCGAGCGGGGCGTCCGGCCGCAACGGCGGCGGGGTCCGTCAGCAGTGGGAGACTCGCGGAACGGTCCGGCTCGCCCGCGAGTCGGTGCAGACGTACCGTCGCTTCGGGCTCGAGTTCGGCTTCAACATCTGGTTCCGTCAATCCGGGTACCTGTTCCTCGCCGAGAACGAAGGCGAGCTCGCCCGGCTCAAGAACGTGCACGCCCTCGTCGCCTCCGAAGGCCTCCCCTCGAAGGTGCTCGACGCGGAGGGCATCGCTCGGCTCGTCGAGGGGATTGCCCCCGGCGCCACGGTGGGGGGGACGTACCTCGCGAGCGACGGGACGCTCTACCCGTTCCCCGCGATCTGGGGCGTCTACGAGGCGGTGCGCTCGCTCGGCGTCGAGGTCGCGCTCGGCGTCGAGGTGCTCGGGGTCGAGACCCGGGACGGTCGGGTCGTCGGAGTGCTCACCTCGAAAGGCCCGGTCGCGACGTCGACGGTCGTGAACGCGGCCGGGGGCTGGTCGGGCGACCTCTCGCGCCGGGCGGGGCTCGAGGTCCCGAACGTCGCCACCCGCCACGAGATCCTCGCGACCGAGTCGATGAAGCCGTTCCTCGACCCGATGGTCGTCCGCGTCTCGGACGGGCTCTACTTCAGCCAGTCGATGCGGGGCGAGGTCATCGGTGGGCTCACCCTTCCCCACCGTCCTGGAACGTCCCGGGGCGTGGGGAGCTCCACGGCGTTCCTCACCGCGATGGCGCGGGCGCTCGTGGGCCTCCTTCCGCGGCTGGGCGCCGTCGGGGTCCTGCGCGCGTGGTCGGGATTCTACGACGACACCCCGGACGGGTTCCCGGTGATCGGCGAGGACCCGCGCCTTCCTGGCTTCGTCCACGGGAACGGCTTCGGCGGCCACGGGTTCATGCTCGCCCCGGCGACCTCGCGACGTATCGCCCTCGCCGCCCTCGGCCAGCCGACCGACCTTGACCCTGCCCAGTTCTCCCCGAAGCGGTTCCTCGGCCCGAGCCCCGTAGCGGCCGTGGAACGCCTCCAGCTCGGATAGGCGACGTTCTCCTCCGCTACGCTCTTGAGCGCGCGGCCCGCTCCCGTTTCCGTGATCGGACAGTTCCCGTGGGACCCGTTCCCTCCCTCGGGGGAACCCGACCCGAAGGGGCCGGACCCGATCCACACGATCGCGTTTCGGGCGGCCGTCACGTCCGCGGACGCCTACCGCTCGGTGCGGCTCGCGCTCCGTCGTGAGTCGGGCTCGCTGCGCGTCGGCAACCGGTTCGTGGCGGACGGCCGCTACCGGCAGGTCGCGTTCCTCGCGTTCGGGAACGCGGCGAACTCGATGGCGCTCGCCGCCCTGCACGCCGTCGGCGACGGACTGACCCAGGGGTTCCTCGCGGGGCCGGAGCCGGTCGTTCCCGAGATCCCGTTCCGCGGGACCCGGGTCCCGCCCGGTTGGGGCGGGGCGCCCGAGGCCGAGGAGGCGATCGCCGCGGCGACCGAGCTCGCCGGCGGACTCTCCGAGCAGGACCTTCTGCTCGTGCTCCTCTCGGGGGGCGCCGTCCGCTGCCTCACCCGCCCGCCCCGAGGGATGGGAGAGGAGGAGTTCGGGGGTTTCCTTCGAGACGCCCACGGACGAGGGGCCACGGGCGCCGAGGTCGGGCTCTTGAGCCGGGTGCTGGGGGAGGGCGCCGTCGCCGGCCGGCTCGCGAGCGCGATCACGCGGGCGGACGCGGCGACCCTGATCGTCGATCGAGGCGACGGACCGAGGGTGCTCGGAGGTGGTCCGATCCATCCCCTGGGGCCGACCGAGCGGGGAGAGTGTCGAGAGCTTCTCGCGCGCCTCGGGCTTGCGGAGGCGCTTCCGCCGCCGGTTCGGGAGGCGCTCGGGAACGGGGAGGCTCCCGGGGCCGCGCTCCCGGACCGAATCGCCCGCCCCGTGGTCGTGGCCAGTCCGGGGGACGCCCTCAAGTCCGCGGCCGACGCGGTCTTCGAGAAGGGATGGACCAGTCGGCTCGCCTTCCTTTCGCTCCGGGAGGCGCCGACCACGACCGCCGAGCGATTCCTCGCCCGCGCGGAGGACCTCTATGTCGCCGAGGGGCTCTCGACCGACAGCCGGACGAAGGGCGTCGGTGCGTTCGCGATGACGACCCTCGGTCTGCCCGAAGGGGTCGACGAGGGTCCGGCGTTCGGCGAGTTCCTGACCGCGGCTCGCACGGAGCTTCGCCGACGCGAGATGAGCGTGGGTCTCTTCCGGACCGCCGGCGCGGTCGGGGCTCCCGAGTACCCGGCCGGCGCGGTCGTCGGCGCCGCGACCGACCCGGATTCCCGCGTGCGCCCCGACCGGGCCCGGGTGGTCGCGATGCGGCGGGGGATCACGGACGTCGGGATGCTCGCGGTCGCCCTCTACCCGGCGCCGATGGCGACGAAAGGCCGGGCGCCCCGATCGCCCTAACGGCTCCCCGGGCCCTCGCGGCGCTCGGCGCTCGCGTCGGCGTCTTGGAAGTGCCGCTTGAGGGCCATGTACTCCGCGAACGAGATCTCCCGACGGGCGCGAACGGCGCCGGCCTGCTTCAACGAGCCGATCTGGTAGAGACGAAGCAGCTCGGGGACGGTGCGGGCGCCTTCGTCCGAACGCCCCGCGACGATCGGGGCCGCTGCGATCGGGGCGTCGATCCTCCGCTCCGGAGGAGGGGAGGGCGGTTCGGCCGGTACCGGAGGGGCACCCAGGTACTCGACGAGACGCGCGTGCTCGCCCGCGGTGAGCTCGCCTTCACCGAGGAGAAGGTCGACGAGCTCGCGCTGACGCGGTCGGTAGGTCTCGACGAGCTCCGTCAGGCCGCGGTCGGGGCGCGCGGCCGGGGCCGCGGCGAGCGGAGGACCTACGAGACCGTCAAGGTCGGCCTGGAGGTCGTCGAAGGCGCGGGCGAGCTCCGAGTGGTCCGGGCCGGTGGACCCGTCCGGGGGAAGCTCGAACCTGGCCGAGAGCCGCACCGTCCCGCCGGACGGGTCGTCGGGGCGGAGCGGTCGCTCGACCGTGAGCTCGATCTCGCGCCGACGCACGGGCACGGCGCCCGACGGGCGAGCGCGGAGAAAAGGTACGCGCGCTCGATGAGACATGCTCCGGGTCCGCGCGAGTTACCACCCTTCACTTGATTTCATACAGTAACTATAAAAGGGTCCGCGGGCCTGCACTGCCCGAGGCGAGACCGATGGAAACGGAGCGCTCTCGGCGAACCAACCCCGCTCATCCGACCGCGGCGGGCACCTGTGACGCGGCCGACGGACGACACCTCTGCCCGGTTCTGGCGGCGGTGGGCGTCATCGGAACGGAGTGGCGGCTCGCGATCGTCCACCGCTTGCTCGAGGGGCCGCAGCGGTTCAGCGAGATCCTGAAGTCGAACCCGCGGCTGAACGCGAAGACCCTGAGCGCGACGTTGAAGTTCCTCGAAGGCCAGGGCGTCGTGCAGCGTACCGTCGTCAGCACTCGGCCGTTCTCCGTCGTCTACTCGCTCACCGAGATGGGCCTCGGCCTCGCGCCCGCCGCGCGCGAGCTCAGGGCGTGGGGCGAGCGGTGGCTCCTCCCGAGGGTGGCGCAGACGAACCGCGCGGCCGCGGCGTCGGCGCGCCGGCCTTCGGCGATCCAGGGAGAGCTCCCTCGGATCGTGATCGCCGAGCCGGACAGCCACCGGTCCCGATAGACGGAACGGCTCGCCCTCGAGCCGTTCCACGACCCCCCGTCCGCGGCTCAAATACCTCGGACGACCCTCGTTGAATTACAACCACCCCGGAAAGGTCCTTCCATATCGCCGCAAGGGGACAGCACCGTGTCCCAGGCGTGCGAGGGACCTTTCCAAAACCTTCTTTTCTCAACGCCGGAAACGGAACGCTTTCCGGGAAGAGATATCTCGGGCCGTGGCGGTACGGTCAGGTGCTGGTAGAGACGTGCGACTCCGGCCGCCGGTCTTCCGGGGCGCGTTGGGACTCCGGGGTGGAGAACGCACGCCGCCCCGATCGTCTGCGCGGTCTCGATCGGAATCGTCCTGTTCGTGGTCGGCGACGCTCGCCGTGCCCGCCGCGTTCGCTCGGTCCTCCGCGCGATGGCCCTCGGAGTGGACCGAGCGCAGGTCTGGACGCTCCGCCTTCCGGCCGGGTCGACGGAGCGGCCCTGGGAAACGAACAGGTAAGTGCGCCCGCTCGCTCGACCGCTCCGTGCGCGCGTTCGTGGCGGTCGTGATCCCTCCCTCCCTCGGGGGGACCCACCGGGGTCCGGCTCCGGAACACCTCACCCTTCTCTTCCTGGGGGAGGTCCCGAAGGAGAGGGTCGAGCCGATCGTCGAGGCCCTCACCCCCGTGGGAGCCGTCGCCGCTCCGTTCGACGCCACGCTCGAGGGCGTCGGGGCGTTCCCCTCTCCCGAGCGACCGCGGGTCGTGTGGGTGGGCATCACCGATGGCGCGACGGAGATGGCCCGGCTCGCGAGCCGCGTTCGCGAGGCGCTCGCGGGCGAGGGGGAACCGACCCGACGGGAGGCGTTCGCCCCGCATCTCACCCTCTTCCGGGTGCGTTCAGCGACCGACCACCGGCGCGCGGTCGAACTCCTCACCGGGACCGTTCCCCCACCGGCCCCCCGTCGATTCCGGGTCGGCGAATTCGTCCTCAAGGAGAGCGAGCTATCCTCCCGCGGGGCGACCCACCGGACCGTCGCGACCTTCCCGCTTCGAGGTCCGCCTCCCGAGCCGACCTAGGCAGACGGCCCGCCATCGTGTCGGGCCGCGCCGATTCACCCGGACTCGGCCGCCGTCCGGTCGGCGACAAGCTTCCGCCATAGGTAGAGGGTGGCGTAGCTGCCCCACCCGGGGTAGTTCCGCTCGGCCCACGCCCGGGCCCGCTCCTCGGGGGCGGAGCGGCGGAGCACGCCGTACTCCTGGAGGGCGACGCGGACCCCGAGGTCCCCCGCGATGAACACGTCGGTTCGACCGATGCCGCGCAGGAGCGCGTTCTCCGCCGTCCAACGACCGACCCCGGGCAGCCGGTCGAGACGCTCGACCGCGGCCTCGATCGGGAGGGAGGCGAGCTCGTCCGAAGGGAGCGACCCGTCCTCGACGGCCGTCGCGAGGGCGAGCAGCGAGCGGCTCTTCCCGCCGCTCAATCCGGTCGACCGAAGCCCGGGGACGTCGAGCGACCGAATCTCCTTCGGGGTTGGGACCCGCGGGACCTCGACCCCGTCCGCCTCCAGGAACGCCCCGGTCCTCTCGAGGAGGCGCTCCTTCATCGTGCTCGCGGCGCGCACCGAAAGCTGCTGGCCCACGATCGAGTGGATGAGCGCCTCGTAGACGTGCGCGTCGCGCGGTATCCGCAACCCCCGGAACCGACGGTCGGTACCGCGCAAGGTCGGCTCCGCCCGGACCCGCCGGTAGAACTCCTCGATCGGGTGGTCGAGCGAGAACAGCAAGCGCGCCGCGGCCCGAGCGGTCGGTCCGTCGGCCCCCCACGCCTCCACGCGCCAGCGCGGTCCCTTCGGTTCGACCGAGAGGACCCACGGTTCGTCCGGCGCCCCCCACGCTCGGAGGAGACGGTCGCCGTCCTCGGCGAAGACGAGCGACCGGGAGGAGTACTCGAGCTGCTCCCGCTCGGCGGGAAGCGACGCGAGACGGGGCGGGGTGATCGCCGTGACGGTGGGGGAGCGCACATGGAAGGGAGGCGACGGCCCCTAAGAGGCCGCCGGCCGCCCCGCGTCGCAGCTACCGCGTTCCGGCACCGGTCGACGAAGGCGTTAAGCGGCTCGGCACGACTCGCTCGTCCGCTCCCCGGTCTGAGGGGAAAGGGGGCTCGGGTGACCGGCGTCCGACCGCGCTTCGGCGATTCTCGGCATCGCGCCGTCCTCCTCGCGGTCGTCGGGCTCGCTTTCCTCGCCGCGACCGTCGTGCCGCTCGGGCTCCTCGGTGGGCCGCCCGCGCACCCCGCCGGCGGGTCGTCGTCGCTCGCGACCTACTCCTCGCCCCGGGACAGCGACCTCCTCTCCGCCGACTCGGCGACCACGATCGGTGCGCTGGGTCCTGCCCCCGCCGAGGTCACGGTGGGCGTGCCGGCCGCGTTCGCCTGGCAGGCGCTCGACGCGGGGGGCGCCCGGGTGACCGCCTTCGCGGTCGACGGCGAGCTCGCGGTCACGGAAAGCACGAACGACTCGAACGTGCCCGCCTGGGCGAACGCGTCGACGACGGGGCCGCTCGCCCGTTCGGCGAACGGCACGTTCTCGGTCCCTTCCGCCGCGTGGAAGGACGGCGTGCTCAACCTGACCGTCAGCTTCGCCTCCGCCGTCCCGGTGACCGTCCAGCTCTTCGGTCCGCTCCTCCCGGTCCTCCCCGCCCCCGTCGTGCTCGCGGTCCTTCCCGACCTCGACCACCTCGTGCTCTACGACCACGGTCCCCCGCACTTGAGCTCGCGGTCGAACGACACGTACTGGCATGTCCGCGACCGATTCGGCGACCCGACGCCGGGGGCGTTCCTCATCGTCGAGTACTCGAACCTCACCTCGGTGAGCCAGGCGTTCGTGCCGGTGACCTGGGCGATGGGGGGCACGACGGGGGCGTGGGTGAACTACTCGACCTCCGGCTCGGGGGACGGCACCCTCGAGGTCACGGACGAGGCCCATTCGACGCTCCTCGGCCCGGTCCCGGTGCCCGCGGTCGCGACCCCGGCGCCGCCTCCGACCGCATCGCTCTCCCCCCTCGTCCTCGCCGCGACCCTCCTGCTCGTGGTCGGCGCGGCCGTCGGGATGGGGACCCTACTGTTCGGCGGTCGGACCCGCCCGTCGCCCGCCCCTACCGACGGGGAGGACGAGCTCCGGAGGCTCGCCGAGGGCCGGGAGACGATTGTCGACCTCGTACGGCGGGCCGGCGCGCTCGGGCTCCATGAGATCGAGGCTGCGTGGGAACCTCCTCCGGCGCCCCCCGCCCTCGCCGACTGGGTCGCGTCCCTCGTCACTGACGGGACCCTCACCGTCACCCTCGGGGAGGGGGGTAGGGCGCGGTTCGCCCTCTCCGAACGGCCGGGCTGGGAGCCGAGGGTCACGCTCGACGAGGACGCACTCGAGCGGGGGGTCGCTCGCCGTGACGCGGCCGTCGAGGGCGACGACGAAGAAGCACCCTAGCTACGTCGGGTCCCGGCCGACGAGGTCGTAGAAGCGGTACGCTGCCTCGCCCGCCCCGAAACAGAACTTTAGGGTCGTGAACCCGCTCTTCAGCTCCGCGGCCGCGCGCGCGACGTCCGCCTCGGGCTTCCCGCGGTGGAGCAGGTCGTCGAACAGCTCGGCGATCCGTTCCATCTCCTTCTCGCGCATCCCGAGGCGAGTGACCTCCGGGGTACCGAGGCGCAGGCCGCCCGGGTGCTTCGGGCTCTTGTCGCCGGGAAGGAGGTTCTTGTTCGAGATGACCCCCGAGTCCGCGAGGCGCTTCGCCACCCGTTCGCCCCCTCCTTCCTTCTCGACGCGCACGGCGATCGTGTGGGAGCGCGTGAACCCGAGGTTGGGCGCGAGGACATCGAACCCCCGGTCGTGGAGCGCCTGGGCGAGGGCGCGGGCGTTCGCGACGGTCTGACGGGCGTACTCCCGGCCGAACTCGATGTGCTCGGCGAGGCTGACCGCGAGCGCGGCCATCGCGTTGAGGTGGTGGTTGCTCGTCACGCCGGGGAACGCGCCGCCCTGCAGGCGCTTCACGACCTCCGAGTCCTCCATCGAGCCGAGCAGGATCCCGTGCTGGGGGCCGGGGAGCGTCTTGTGCGTGGAGGCGCTCATCACCGTGCACCCCTCGTGGAGCGGGTCCTGGAACTCGCCTCCGCCGATGAGACCGAGGACGTGCGCCGCGTCGTACCAGCCGCGGGCGCCGATCTCTTCGAGCGTGGGTCGCAGCTCCTCGAGCGGCATCGGGAACAGGAAGAGCGAGAGGCCGAACAGGCAGACCTTGGGCCGGACCGCCCTCAGGATCTCGCGGGTGCGCGCGACGTCGATCGTCATCCGCTCCGCGTCCCAAGCATAGTAGACGGGCTTCACGCCACGCAAGCCGAACGCTCCGAACGACGCGCTCGAGATGTGGGCCCCGTCCGCGAGACGGCTCGTCCCGATGAGGTCGCCGGGCTCGGCCAGCGCCTTCAGGACCGCCAGGTTGGCGACCGTGCCGGACGTCGGGCGAACGTCGGCGAACGAGCACCGGAAGAGCCGCTTCGCGAGCGCGAGGCAGATCTCCTCGACCTCATCGACCTGCTCGTTGCCTTCGTAGTACCGCTCCCCGGGAAGCCCTTCGGCGTATCGGGAATGGAAGTCGCTGATCAGGAGCTCCTTGGCGTACGGTGAGAGGAGGTTCTCGCTCGCGATGAGCGGGATCGCGTGCTCGAAGCGTGTCGAGTGCCGTCGTACCGCGTCGCGGATGCGGGCGACCGTGGCGGCCATCTCTCCGGGGGCCGCCGGTGGTGCCGCGGACCCCCCCACCCCCCCGCTTCCACTGGAACCGTCTCGTGCCCCTTGTCCTGCCATGACCCCACGCTCCCGAAGTGACTGGGGCCCCGTACCTCCTCGAGGCCATATATGGACCGTGGACGTCCCTGCGCCGTCATGCCCTCACCGGCCGCTCCGGTCACCGGACCCCCGTGGCCGGTCACCCGACGCTTCTACGTACCGTACCATGACCTCGACGTCCTGAACCACCTCAATCACGCGGCCTACTTTGTCTACATGGAAACGCTCCGATGCGACTACTACCTACCCCTCCTCCCCAGTACAGACCCTACCCAGATTGACCTCATCATCGCCGAAGCGGCGTGCCGCTACCTCGCTCCCGTTCCGTACGGGGCCGAGCTCGTCGGTGAGGTCGCGCCTGCCCGTCCGCTCGGCCGCACGAGCTTCGCGCTCCTCTACCGCTTCACCCTGGCCGGCACGTCCACCCTCACCGCTCGTGGCCGGACCGTTAGCGTGGTCTACGACTACTCGAAAGGGGAGAAGCAGGAGATCCCTTCGGCGCGACGGGCCGTACTAGAGCGCGATGCGGTGGACCCGGCGGACGAAGGCTGGTAGGGCCCCCTCCACAGGAAATGGAGGGGTGGGGGAGTAGGGCTCAGAATCCGGGGTGCTCGGGGTCCTGGCGCGGCATCGGCGGAGGCCAGGGGATCGGTGGGGTGAACCCCGGAGCGTCCGATACCGTCTCGACGCGGTACAAGATCCCGGTTCCCTTGAGCGCCTCGTGGATCTTCGCCAGGCGCTCCCGGAACTCCCTCTCGAAGTCCCACTCGAAGACGAGGTCGTGCGGGCCGATGATGAACGAAAGGCCGGCGACCGAGCGGAGGCGGTCGGAGAGCTCGAGGGGCGAGACGCTGTCAGGAGTGAAGTAGAGGTCAACGAACGTGCGCATCGCGGGCTCGGCAACGAGAAGACGCGGGCCTCTCCTATTTAAGACTCCCGGGACCGCTCGGGAGCTCGCCGGGAGTGCTAGGCCAGCAGGATTGCCGTCCGGACGGACCGCGCGGAGACCCCGCGTGCCCCTCGGCCCCGTCGCCCCGCCAGCGTCGACGGGTCACGGTAAGGCTGCTCCCGTCAGGACCTGACCCGTTGCCCGTGATGGATAGCCGCTAGGGCGCTCCTCCGAGCGCCCGTCGCAACACCCGCGGCCCGGCGGAACAGAGCGTCTGCGAGGCGCCACGAGACGCACAGTTCGTCCGAACGTCGCTCCTGCCTGTCACCCCCGCTAAGG
>DASWZL010000116.1:0-6072 GCA_036404475.1 Thermoplasmata archaeon | reverse complement strand
TACAGAAGTTCGGAATCGTCATCGGGTTATTCGCGAAGTTCGTATCGAGCTGGCCGCCGTTCGGCCGTTCCGACGGGGTATCGATAGAGAACTTGTAGCCGTTCGCCCCGTTATAGGCGGTATAGAAAATCGCGGTTAGCGTCCCGCCGTTATAGTTGTTCTGCGGGTCGACGAACTGGAAGGAAGCCTGCGCGGACTGCCAGACGAACGAGGCCGAGGCTTCGGCGTTCCAGCCTCCGTTATTCCCCGTTCCGGCCCCGTAGGTTTCGGTAATCGCCTGCGAGAGACCGTAGCATTGGTTCGTAACGGAACCCGCGTACTTATCGCACCACTGTCCGTACGTACCGAAGTAGAGATTCATCGTCATGACGGGGTAGAGCCCGGTAAGCGTTACCGTATGCGTATAGAGGTTCCCGGTCGGTCCGTTATCGTTGTATCCCGTACCGGCTTGGCAACCGACTAGGTCCGCGAGGCCCGCCGAGATACTATCGTTCTGGGCGAGGTTCTGCCCCGACCAGGTCGAGCCCGTGAACTGCGTCCCGTCGATAGACCCCGAGACGGACTGGGGCCAGACGATAACCCACCACGCTTCGTAACCGCCCTGCCAAGCGCCCGACCGAGGGCAGGCGTCGTACGGAGAAAGTTGCGCGTACATACCGAAGCTGACCGAGGTACTCTGGTCCCCCGAGAGCATCGTCGTAATCGGATTCGCTCCCTGCTGGACGCTCGACTCGATATTGATTTGGATTCCCTGCTGCTTATCGGGGGAGGCCCAACCCGGGCTCATCGTCCAGCAGTACTGGTCCGACGAGTTACAGGTCTGTAGATTGTTCGAGCCGGTCACGGAGAGGGCTCCGAAACCGAACCCGAGGCCGACGAAGAGAGAGACGTCGACCAAGAGAGCTACCCCTATCACGAACGCTAGTATCTGCTTCATGTTCCTTTCTCCTTCCTATTCCGTTGAGCCTCAGACCCACCCCGATAGACCGAAGAGGTTGTAGACGTCGGCGAGCGTAAAGAAGATGAGGAGTCCGAAGGTCAGGATGATTAACGCCCGCCAGTCGGTAAGCCCTGCGAACGCCGCCGAGAGCACGATACCGAGGACGAGGACGATAACCCCGAAGACGAGGTATTCCGATACCCCATAGAAGTGCCCGACGAGGAGCATCCCGAGCCCGGTCAGCAGAATCGCGGTCGAGGCTATCCAGCGTGGGTCCATTCTTACTCCCTCCGTAGTTCCGGCGGGGCCTTCCCGAGGTTCGCCCACGCCCGCTCCCGCCAAGCTCGGGCGTAGCCCATCTCGTCGCCGGTAATCGGGCCGAGGAGGCGGAGGATACTCTCGGGGCAATGGTCCTCGTTCGGACCCATATCCTCCGACATATCCTTGTAGCAGAACGCGCCGTTCTTCCGGGTAACGAGGACGACGAGCGCCGACGGCGTCGGGTAGTTCTTGCTCCGGACGGCGAGGTAGGCGACCGAAGAACGGACGCCGACGTCGTAGAACTCCGCCTTCCGAACGGCGATACCGAGGATTTCGTAGCCGCCCTCGCCGCCGAGTTCGCTACGAAGTAGCTCCTCCGTCCGCGCCCCCCGCTCGGGCGTAAAGCACGTCCACCCCATCTACTCCCTCCGAATCGCCGAGGCGTCTTCCTCGATTACCTCGAGGGGCTGGCGACCTTTCCCCTCGGTGAACTTGTAGGTCCCGACGAGCCGCGGGTTCCAGCGGACGCCGACCCGAATAGGCTCGCCGGGTCCGGGCTCCCCGGCCCACGCCGCTCCGGTAACGACCCCGACCGTTCCCTTCCGTACGAGGGCCTTCGTTAGGCGGTCGTACTGGTGCTCCCCGATGGTCGGGTGGCCGTAGAGGTCGTAGCGGGCCCGTACGGTCTTCCCTCGGCGCGCCTCGCCGGTCCCGAGGACCCAACGGTCGTTCGGGTCGCCCGCGACGAGCTTCCCGTTCTCGTCGACCTCGACGAGGCGAGTCGGTATCGCTCCGCAGGGGCACATCGGATGGTCGACGAACGGGTCGTAGGGAATCGTATGGCCGTTCTCGTCGAGCCAGACGGTCGGCATCAGCATCCTCCCCCGACGCAGATGCTCCCCGAGCCAGTCGCGACGGACGAGCCGCTCTGGGTCAGCGTAACGGAAATCGGGTAGTTCCCCGCGGGGATATACCCGAGTTCGAAGTTCGTCGTCGCCGTAAGGGAGCCCCCGTTGATTATCGGGATGCTCGGGAACCATTGGTTCTCCGACTTCGAGGTACAATGAGAGGACCCGAGGCAGACGGTCATCGTGAACGTAGCCGTTAGCGCCGGGGGCCCTATCCCGAGTAGACCGCCCCAGTCGAGGATAGTCGACTGACCCGTAACGTGCGAGTTAACGCTCTGTATCCAGAAGACGGTCGTAAAGATTAGGGCTAGCTCGCCGGCCGTAACGCTCACTTGGACGTCGTAGTACCCGGGGAGCGGGGCGAAGGAGGCGACGGCAATAATTACCCCGAGCGAGACTACTGCCCAGACCCAAGCGTGCGCCACGACCTATACCCTCCCCTGCCTAGAGATGCAGACTCCCTCCGACCGCGACCATGAAGAGTAGAACCACGCCGACGACCGCCACGATACCGCCGATGACGCTAGTAATCACGTTCCCCTTCCCGACGTAGAGGATGACCGCCCCGAGGAGGATAGCGACGATAGCCGCGAGGTACTGGATATCGACGAGGACGATGACGAGGAGGAGGATAACGGCGATGCCGAGTATCCACCCGAGAATCTTGTCTATCCCCCGTTCGTCGCCTCGTAGGTTCCGGGGCCACTCGAAGAACTTCGGCATCGTCCTACTCCTACGGGATACCGAGAGTCCATCCGACTACAAGTAGGACAACCCCTACCAGTAGGAGAAGGACACCGGCGAGCGCTCCCCAGAGATGACCGATTCGGGCCGTTGCTCCGAAGAGGAACGCCCCGAAGATGACCAGAATCGCCGCGAACGAGACGACGACCGCGGCGGGGTCCAGAATCGCGAGGAGTACGAGCGCGATTACCGCAAAGATTAACCCGACGATAACCGGGTGCCCGGCTACCCCCGCGACGGCTCGTTCGTTCGCCCTTAGTCTACGCTCTTCGTTCCACATTTTCCTTTTCCTCCTTCATTCTCCTTAGTAGCGGAAAGTCACTCCCTCCGAACCGGCGTCATCGTAAAGTTCCCCTCCGGGAACGGGTCGTAGGAGCGGTACCTTCCCTTCGAGACGGAGCCGAGGAGCTTAACGAGAAGAACGCCCTCAGCGTCCGGGGGAGACTCCGTCTCCTTCTCGGCAACCTTCCGGGCCTCCGTCTCGGTATCGTAGACGCTATCGAGGACCCAACCCTGCGCGTAGTGACGGAGGAATCCGTAACGGGATTCGCGTTCGACCATCTACTCCCTCCGAGCCCGTCGAGCCATCTCTCGGGGCGTAAGGGCGGGGAAGGCTAGGTCATCGTCCGTAGCAATCATATCGCGAGCGAGGCGTAGGCCGTTCGCGAACATCTGCCGGCCGTAGCGGGTCATCGAATCGGCCCGCGGGTCCTGCGCCGCCTTAACCGCCTCGTCTATCTTATCGTCGATTCGCTTGAGGACGAGACTCTCCTTCATAGGAAGACCCCCGCGAGGATGAGGACCCCGCCGCCGATGACGAGCCAGCCGCCGACGCCGATAGCGAAGAAGCCCCCTATCGTAAAGATAGCCGCGACCGCGCCGAGGAAGAGAAGCGCGATACCCGCGAGGAAGAGGAGGATTCCGAGACCGATAGCGAGCGGATGCATCTACTCCCTCCGGGCGGCCGAACCTTCGCGCTTTCGTAGCTCCGCGGTAATCCGATTGATAGCCGCGGATTCTATCTTCTGGCTCCGAACGAACTCCGGCGAATGGGGTCGGCCGAAGTACTGGACCGCGTCGGGTCCGTTATAGTCCGGTGCCTGCACGCCGTACGTATCGCGCACGAACAAATAGGTACGCCGTATTTCGTCCCGAATCGTCCGGAGGACTCCGGTCGGCGTCCGCCCGAGAGCGCCATCGGTAGCTCGATTGACGTCGGATGCCCGGTCGTTCTTGAACAATCGCGAGGGGTAGCGAACCCGCTTACCTTCGGCGTTGTAGTACTCGCCGTACTCGGACTCGGGGTACTTTAGCGGCATCTACTCCCTCCGAACGGTCCGGTCGAGGCGAGACTGGTCGACCTTATACCCGGGATGAAGGAGGTCGTTCCCTGCTTCGTCAGTCGCGACCATCAGGTCGAGGCCGAGGTCGGGTTCCTTCGAGTTATGGTGCCACGCCCGCCAGACCTGAGCCGCCGCGCCATACATCGCCTCGGCCATAGCACGCTGAACGGCATCGGTCGCCCCGTCGCAGATAATCGTCATCTTGACCTGTTCGACCATCTACTCCCTCCGAACGAAGTCGGGGCGGTAGGATTCCCAGACGGTAACGTATCCGGGGAGGCGGGTAACCTTCGTCTGGTCGTGCCGCCGCTTCGCGTACCGCTTCGCGATAGCGATAGCTTCCTTCCGCGTACGAATCCCCGCGCGGTAGACCTTATAGGCCGAGTACGCGCGACGGTCGGTTACGAGGACTAAGTAGGTAGTCGCCATCTTCTTACTCCGACATCATCGCACGGCGCTGGAAATCGGTGTACTCCTCGGTATGGTACGGGCCGAGGTAAATCTCGATTTCCCGCTTAACCTCCGGGTTCTCGCGGTAGCTCGCGTTCTCCTTATGGACCTCTTCGACCGACCGAGCGTTCCGCTTTACCATCGCCTTAAACTCGGCGTAGGTAGTCGTCGGTGTAAGGTTGTCGGCGATATGCCGGCCGTCCGACCAGTCGCCGTAGAGGACCGCGTCCTCCGGCGAATACCCCTTCTCCCGAAGGGCGTCGAACCACGCCTTTACCATGACCTCGGGGTGCGGGTGGTTAAAGAGTTCGCTCGACCTCCAGAACCCGAAGCCGCCCGAGATTCGATTCCCGAGATTCCATAGGTCCCCGTACGAAGCGGAGGACCAGCGAGGGACTACGACGACCCCTTCGAACTCCGACGACCGGAGCCTTCGTCCGGGATAGCGCGGGTAGCCCTTCTTCGGCATCTACTCCCTCCGCATCTGCCGCTGGAATCGGTCCTCGCGGTTCGCGTCGGTCAGGAGTTCGTGGAGCGAGGGCATCTTCGCCCGGCCTCCGACCTCCTCGACGATAGCGTGGTAACCCTCGGCCATTAACCGGCGCCGCTCGTTCTCCGCGGCCTTCTCGGTTCGGAAGCGGCCCTTCAGGTGCCACTTGTAGAGCTTATTCCGAGGGTTCGCCCGCGTCCCGCCCGAGACGCGGACGTCCTTCTTACGGAAGAGGACGAGGAAGACCGGCGTCCCGACGAGCGCGTGGGACGGGTGTCCCGGTACTCGAGTACCGTCCCGGTAGTACGGCCCGACGTAGGTCTTCTCCTCGCGGTACGGGCCGGGCATCGCTAGAGCCTCCACCAGCAGACGACGGCTACGAAGAGCCCGACGACGAGGAAGCCCCACGCGATTACGTTACTCCAGACCGCCCCGAGGTCGACGGACATCCCGAAGAACGAACTCGAGGTCGTCAGGAGGAGTCCGAGGATGCCGATAATCAGGACGATAGTCCCGAGGACCGCCCCGCCCGCGCTAACGCCCCGACGGGATTCGGAGAGACGAGGCATCGGTCTACTCCCGCCGAAGGTCCTTATGCTCGAGGTTCGCCGCGACCCAACGCTGGTCGGTCCGCGCGACTTCGTGGAGCCGGAAGTTGTTCTCCCGGTTCGCGACGTTCGCGAGGTAGTTCAGTCGCATCCAGATTACGGCCGCTCCGTCCTCCCGGGCCCCGGTCCGCAGGGCCGCGTGACGGACCCGCGCCGGGCAGTGCTCGCACCAACCATGGAGACCGCCGCGCTTCATGTGTACGTGTTTCGCCCACTTCTTCCCCGCCATCTTCCTTTCTCCTTTTCCTCTACTCGCGCTTGTTCGTCCGTTCCTTAACCCGCTCTCCGACCGCCCGAACGTCGGCCTCGAACTTCGTAAGAAGCTCGT
>DASWZL010000115.1:0-1629 GCA_036404475.1 Thermoplasmata archaeon | reverse complement strand
CTACCAAGAAGCCCGCTCCCTGTAAGGCGCAGACCCGCGCGAAGTCCGTCAAGCCGCTTCCAGACATCCGGGCGGCGCTCACCAAGATGGGTGTCTGCGATTCCGGCAAGGAGCATGCCGTCGCCCTCGGTTGGGAGCGCTTCTGGCAGGAGTCCGACCATCCTGAGTGGATGCTGTGGCTCGCCGCCCGGCTGCCGGGGATCGATCTCAAGCTGATCGTCCGCGCTGCCGTCGAATACGGGACCATCGCCTGCCGGGAAGCGGAGGGCGTGCTGAAGCATGTCCCGGACAGTGAGGATCGGCCGCGCAAGGCCATCGAGACGGCCCGCGAGACCCTTGCCGTGGTCCTGCGGTGGACGCACGGAGAGGCCACCAGGGAAGAGGCCTACGCCGCCGCCTACGCCGCCGCCGCCGCCGCCAACGCCGCTGCCAACGCCGCCGCCTACGCCGCCGCCGCCGCCGCCGCCGCCGACGCCGCCGACGCCCACGCCGCCTTCCAACGCGGCAATGCCCGATGGAAGAAGGAGCACCCGTGACCGAGCCCTCCACCCGCCTGGTCTTCTGGTACTCCCCCATCGAGAACGTCGGCATGGTCGCGGACCGGCCGGACGGAACCCGAGTCCCCCGGCTGACCGAGACCGAGGTTGTGCGGATCGCCCGGGAGTGGGCCCGCGACCGGGTCGCGGCGGCCAAGAGGGAGGCGCCGGGATGACGCGGTGGGTTGACGCCAACGGGGAAGGGGTCCGCCCCCACAACTACGCCAGGACTGGTTATCCGATGACCAGAATGAAGGGCATCTTCCTCCCGGGCCTGGTCCTGCCGGACCGGGCGATGGAGAGTGAGATTTACAGGGAAGGCCGAGAGATCGCCTTCGAGGCCCCATGACCCCCTCCCCCTCGGAGCCTTCGGAGCTTCCCGACGAGGACATGCCCCGAGGCCAGCCGACCGGCGTAACGGACGGTGAGACCGGAGATTTTGTCAACGACCTCTCCGGGGCCAACCTCTCCCGGGCCAACCTCTCCTGGGCCGACCTCTCCTGGGCCGACCTCTCCGGGGCCAACCTCTACTGGGCCGACCTCTCCGGGGCCGACCTCTCCGGGGCCAACCTCTCCCGGGCCAACCTCCGGGGGGCCGATCTCTTCGTGGCCGACCTCTCCGGGGCCGACGTCCGGGGGGCCGACCTCTCCGAGGCCGACCTCTCCTGGGCCAACCTCCGGGGGGCCGACCTCTCCGGGGCCGACCTCCGGGGGGCCGACCTCTCCGGGGCCCGAGTGCAAGTCGGGAACGTCGTTCGGAGTAACGCACCATGACCCCCTCGGAGCCGAGGTGCGCGCGTCCCGGTTGTGGTGACCTCAAGAGCCAACACCACGGAGCGATGGGTCGGACGTGCGGCCCTCCCGAACCTTGCTACGGACCGCCCAGCTACGTCACGGGAAGCGGCTACGGTTGCGAGGTCAACTGCCCCGCCTTCCTCCCGCCCCCTCCGAGGGCCGAGAAGAAGGAGGGGTGATGCCGTTTCACTTCGGCCAATGGTCCGACCCCGAGTACCCGCCCCTCAAGTGGTGCGGCCGGTGCCAGGAACGCCTCGCCCCGCACACCCATCTCAACTCCCGCCGAACGGACCGGGAG
>DASWZL010000114.1:0-2769 GCA_036404475.1 Thermoplasmata archaeon | reverse complement strand
GTCGACCTTCGGAAGTTCGTCTTACCGCCGAAGAGGGAGTAGATGCCCGATACTCCCCCTCCCGAATCGAACCGGAAGTCCCGGGTCCTCGAGATAGCCGAACGTATCGACTACGCGAAGAAGGAAGAGGCCGCCGCCGAGCGGAAGCTCGCCGAGATGAAGCGCGTCTACGAGGAGACTCGGGCCTCGACCCTCGCATCTCTTACTCGAACCCGGGAACATCTTTCCGACCTCTCGAAGGAGCTATCGGTCGAGGCCGAGGCGCTCCGCGCCGGTAGTCCTACGCCGCCGACCCCCGAGCCCGGTACCCGTACTCCTCGCGCGAAGCCGATGGCGAGGGCGGAGGCCGAGCGGCGCTTCGGTCCCGTCGTCTGGGACGTCGAGGGGCATAACGTCCTCCGCCGCGAACTCGTCCGCTTCGTAACGAACCGGGCGGCGACGACGTTCTCCGACTTCGAGAGGTACTACGTCGGCGCCGGCGGAACCGCCGGGAGCGCCCATACCGTCCGGGGCTCTCTCCTCGCCTACGGCCGGACGAAGGGATGGGTGCACGGGGAGGGCGGGCGGAAGAGCGAGTTCTATATCGCCCACCCGACGAACGGACTCGACCTCGCGACCGCTACCCCTGCCGAGAAGGACCGTCTCCTCGACGAGGCGCGAGCCGCGCAAGAGGCTTCACGGTGAAGGCCCGGTCCGCCCGCTTGGATACCGGAGAGAGGGTTAGAGTCCCTCGAAGTCCGTCGGTTCGGTCTCACCCTACGGCGGTTTCCTCACCACCGGCCAAATCGCGGGCGGACCCTATGACGCCATTGCAGGCGCTAATCAATAACGCCCGTCGGGTCCGCGAGGGCGCTATCGCCCGGATGCGGATTCTCTCCCGGGACTTCGACCGGGCCGCCTTCCTCCACGAGGAGGCCGAGTACCGGTCTCTTCGGGCCGAGACCGAACCCGCGCATCGAGTCGCCGAGGCCGCTCGGGAGAAAGCCTCGGAGAAGACGCTCGCGCTCTACGAGTCGTGGGCCCGAACGTTTACCGGGGCCGAGGCCGCCGCGTCTACGGTCCGGGAACTCCGTAAGGAGCGGAAGGGATGAGGACCCGGAAGTGCCGGAAGTGCGGTGCGGCCCTAACCGCGAAGGCGGCCGAGGTTATCGTTACGCCCCAACTCCGTAGGTCCCTCGGGAGCTGGATACGGCCGCCGAAGCTCGGCGAGGGAGAGGTCCTTATCTGCGTCCGGTGCCGCCTCGAGTTCGCCCGGGAGCAGATGAAGGATACCGAGGAACCGGAATGACCGACTGCGTAGCATGTACGGAAGCTATCGCCGAGTCCCTCCGTTGGGCGCGCGGCGACCCGATACACGCGCGGGACGTTATGGCGATTCAGTTCGTCGACGCGCACGTCCAGCGGGAGCCGAACGGTCCCGATAAGGAGCTACTCGCTACGGCGCGCGGCTACCTCCATCTCGCTCAATACTACCGCCGGATTCTCGAGACGCTCGAGGCGAAGGGGGGTAAGGCGTGACGGCGAAGCTAGACTACGGGACGGTACTAGGTTTCGCCCTCGCCGCTATCGTCGTTCTCTTCTACGTAGTGATGTTCTACAGCTTCTCGAAGGCGGACGGCTGGCTAACGCTCGCCGATTTCGCTACGGCGGGGCTCGCCGTCGGCGTCCTAGCTATCCTCGACGGCCGGCTCGCGAAGCGGACGCCTCTCTCTACGGTAAGGAGGAAGACATGACGAAGAAGGTACGGGTCGACGACGAAGTAAACCATCTCGAGGAGATAGTCGACGGGATTAGCTCGGACCTCCGCCGCCGTTCTCCGCGGAAGGCGTCCCCGGCTCCGGAGGTAAAGACGTCCGACGAGCCCGGTTACGTCTGGCTGAACGGGAAGCGATATCGGAATACCGGCCCCGTCGGTCGGCTAGACGACGGGACGATGGTCGGAGCGAAGCTCGTCGAGGCCCCGCCCGAAGATTTCGGCCGTCCGATTCCGGCGGTCCGCCATCCGCCGGAGCTATCGGGGAGGTACTCGGACGGGAGCGGGATGTTCGTACCGAAGGGCGCGATGGGAACGCTTAACGTTCCGTCGCCGGCGGTACCTCCCGGGGCAACTATCCCGGCTCCCCGAGAGGCGTGGGACGAGACGGAGGAGCCCGAGGAACCGGTACCTCTTCGGTATCGCGGCGCCGCGGTCGCCCAGTACTTCGCCGCCTTAATCGTTCTCGGCCTCTCGGGGGCGGCTCTCTACTATACTTGGGGAACCCTCGCCCGGTTCAACCTCGTTATCCTCCTCGCTATCGTTCTTCTCTCGGTCGCGTTCGCCGCCGGCGGTATTGCGAACTTCTTCGCCCTGAATCGCCGGTCTTACGGTCCACCCGCATAGGGAGGAACAGGAGAAAGAAAAATGGAAAAGGGAAAGTGGAAGAGCTGGACGGGACTCGGGGTCGCGGCGAGCGCGGTCCTCGCGTTGGGAATCGGAGTAGCGATGGCGGTCGCGATTTTCTCGCAGACGATTCCGACCGTCGCCGGGACGCCGGCCGCGCTTACGCTCGGGCCCTGCGGGAATACGCTCGTCGCTACGCCGAGCGCCGTACCGTACGGGGGCGGCCTCGTTATCGCCTCATGCGCGGGGACGGGTAGCGGCGAGGCGTTCGACGTCGGGAGTACGACTACCTCGGTAACGCCGACGTTCAGCCTACCCGGCGGGGCGTCCGACCTCTACGTTCTTCCGGCCGCCGATACCCCGACTACGACCTGCGGGAGCGATTCGAG
>DASWZL010000113.1:0-5838 GCA_036404475.1 Thermoplasmata archaeon | reverse complement strand
ACGTTAGATGAGCTATTTCGCGTACGTTTCTCGTACTTGTCTCCCCCGTCAGTCCCGAGAGGTCACTCCCCGTCTCCAGGGAGGGGTTCTCAGGGCTCCACGCCCCCATTGGGCCATCTGTGGCGTCACCTTGGAGGAGCGCGGTTCACGGGATCCCCGGCTCGCCGTGGCGGCGTCGCCGTGCCGCGCTTCCGAAGAAGCGGGCGCAGCCCTCAAACGAAGGGGGTCCGGTATTTAACGGGCGCCACCGGCCGCCCGTCCCGGAGGAGGGGCCTCGCCGTTCTCGAGACGGCGCACCATGAGGGGCACTTCCAGGAGCGACGTGATCTCGGGGGGGTCTTCTCCGAAACCGAACCCTTCCCGGTTGAGCCAGATCCCGTGCAGCCCCGCCGCCTGGGCGGCCTTCGCGTCGGTGCGGGCGAGGTTGCCGACGTAGACCGCTTCCTCCGGCCGCACGCCCATACGCTCCACGGCCCGGCGGAAGATCTCGGGGTTCGGCTTCTCGACGCCCTCGGTCCCCGAGGAGAGGATGCGGGAGAAGTAGTCGAGGATCCCCACCCGGTCGAGGATGCGTCGGACGGCTGCCTCGCTGGTCGAGTTCGAGACCACCCCGAGCGCGCGGCGCTGCGCGTGCAACGTGTCGAGGCACCGGCGCGCGTCGGAGTAGAGCCAGACCGGCCGCTCGGTCTCGCGGACGGCCGCATTGAACTTGACGGTCGTCCGCTCGTCGACCTCCTTCCCGGCGGCGCGCGACAGCGTTCGGCGCCAGAACTCAACGAGCGCGGCTTCCCCGCCCGCGGTAGGGGGCCGGGCGTCGAGCTCCGCCTCGACCTCGAAGAACGCGTGGCGAAGGTCGTCCGGGTCGAGGTCCAGGAAGAAGCGGCGGGCGAGCTCGGTCCACGCGTCGAAATCCTTCACGTCGACCAACGTTCCGCCGAGGTCGAAGAGCACTGCTCGGACCCGCACCGGTCTTCCCTCCGGGGGCGCCCACCAAGACCCCCGTCTTAGCGTTCTCGCCCGACGGCGGGGCGGGCACGCCGGGGGCCGTCTACGCGACGCTCACCGACTGGATGTCGGTGTGACGGAGCAGGATCGCCCGCGCGACCTTGAGGTTCTTTCCGGCCTTCCCGATCGCGCGGGCCTTCCACGCCGGGTCGACCGTCACTGTCACGTGGCGGCCCTTTCCCTTCGGGGCGAACTCCGCCTTCTTCGGAGAGTACCAGTAGAAGATGTTCAGGACGAGGGTCTCGGGGTCGTCCGCGAACTCCACGACCTGGATCTCCTTCTTCAGCATCCCCTTCAGCCGGTCGACCAGGACGCCCCCCGGACCGACCGCCTTGTGGACCTCGCCGGGGTAGACGAGGTAGACGAGCTTGTCCTCGACCTCGAAGCAATCCTTGACGCGCGCGCCCGTCCGTTCCTCGAAGAGGCGGATGTAGCCGAGCGTCTCCGTGTCGAACGTGACCTCGGGCATGGGACGAGGGGGGACGGCCCTACGTCTCGAGGGAGAGGATCGCGCTGGAGCCCGGGTCGAGGATCGCCATCGCGCTGATGGGGAACGGCCGGCCGCAGGCCTGGCCGAGCTCGACCGCGGTGCCGTCGTAGTGATAGATGGGGACCTTGCCGACGGAGCGCTCCTTCGTGAGCTTCGCGTTGGGACAGGTCTTGGCGACGATGAGGAGCCGCGCCTTCTTCGACTCGGCGGCGGCGAGCGTCTCGGTGAGACCGATCTGGACCCGGCCGGTCTCGAGCGCCACCTTGAGGGCGTGTGCGAGGTCCATCGGGCTCAGGCCTCCCCCTTCGCTTCCTCGACGGGCTTCGCGACCGGCGCGTCCCCGACCGGGCGGTAGACCAGGTTGACCGCCCCCGTGCCGAGGGTGATCGGTTGTCCGACGATGATGTTCTCGGCGACGCCCCGGAGCTCGTCGACCTCGCCGGTGATGGCGGCCCTCAAGAGATGGGCCGCGGTGATCTCGAACGCCGCCCGGGCGAGCACGCTCGTCTTCTTGCCCGAGATCCCGTGGCGACCGATCGCGCGGATGTCACCTTCGTTCGTCATCACGTCTGCGACGAGCATCAGGTGACGGATGTCGACCCCGAGTCCCTGCTCGGCGAGCGTCCGGTTCGCCTCGTGGATGAGCGCGGCGCGGGCCGCCTCGACGCCGTAGACGCGGTAGATCTCGAAGACCGAGTTCGTGGTCGTCCGGACCCCGTCCACGCCGGGGATCTCGATGACCCCCTCCAAGTTCGAGCCTTCGGTGTAGATCACGTACTCGTCCTTCTCCTTGCGGATGAGCGCGCGACGGATCCCCTCGACGCCCTTGATCTGGATCCGCTTCGCCTCCTCGCTCGCGATCAGGAGCTTCTTGAACGGCATCTCCTCGACCATCTCCTCGCGGCGGGACTTCGTCGCCCCGACGGTCGCCTCCTTCAAGTGGACCTCGAACGAGCGGGTCTCCCCGCTCCCCGAGCCGGGCTTCACCTCGAACAGGCGGGGGTCGAGGTTCTGGATGAGCGCCGCTTCGAGCTCGGCGCGCTTCACGCCCCGCGCCTCGAGGAGCGCCGCCTGCGGCGAGACGACGACCTTCAGGTCCTCGACGACGGTCCCGATGGACGCGACGTCCGGGACCGTCGTGACCTCGACCTGCAGGGCGATCTTCTGGACCGCGTCGCGGTCGCCCTTCAACTTCTTCTCGACATGCACAGTCATCATCGGCGTCGACGGAACGCGCCGCGCGTCCACGAGCTCGATGAGGCGGGGCAACCCCAGCGTGACGTTCATCTCGGCGACCCCGGCGTAGTGGAACGTCCGCAGCGTCATCTGCGTCCCCGGTTCGCCGATCGACTGGGCCGCGACGATCCCCACGGACTCGTGCGGGTCGACCCCCGCCTTGCGGAACCGGCGCGCGACCTCGCGGACGACCTTCGAGGCGTCCGCGGGGGCCAGGCGAAGGCTCTGGAGCTTCGCGCGGAGGTCCTCGACGAGCGACGGCGGAAGCGGGATCCCGGTCTCCCGGCGGGCGGTCTCCTGGATGCGGGTGGAGAGGTCCCGTACCGGGACCTTCTTCTCTTGGGCCGCCATCGAGCTCACTCCCCTCCGAACTCGGGGCCCTCTTCGGGCGCACCGAACTCCTCGGTCTCCTCTTCCTCGGCCTCTTCCTCGAGCTGGGCCTCGGCCTGGAGGTCCATCTCCTCCTCGGACACGGGCGGGGCTCCGGCGGCGCGTTCGGGCCGCCGCTCCTCGCTCGACCGCACCCGCCGCCCGAGGACCTGGGCGACGACCTCGTCCAGCGAGACCGGGG
Source organism: Thermoplasmata archaeon (assembly GCA_036404475.1). GTDB lineage: Archaea > Thermoplasmatota > Thermoplasmata > Lutacidiplasmatales > UBA184 > Lutacidiplasma. The sequence continues at coordinate 2,536 of DASWZL010000113.1, read as the reverse complement.
CGCCCTGGTAGGAACGCGTCGGGTCGATGCCGTCCTCGCCGTACTTGTACTCGATGATCGTCTCCGCCGTGTTCCGCACGGTCCCGTCCTCGTTGACCTTCAGGTCCTCGAGGGCGTTGATGAGCCGCCGCTGCATGTACCCGGACCGGCTCGTCCGGACCGCGGTGTCGACGAGCGACTCCCGGCCGCCCATCGAGTGGAAGAAGTACTCGGTCGGGGAGAGCCCGCGCTTGTAGCTCGAGCTCACGAACCCGCGCGCATCGGAGCCGAGGTCGCCCCGCTCGAAGTGCGGGAGGGTGCGGTGAACGAACCCACGCATGAGCCGCTCCCCGCGCACCGATTGCTGCCCTACGGCGCCGGCCATCTGGGTGAGGTTGAGCATCGAGCCCCGAGCGCCCGACTTCGCGAGAATCACCGCGGGGTTCTCGAGACCCAGGTACCGGCCCGCGATGTCGCCGGCCGTGTCCCGCGCCTGGCCGAGCTCGCGTCGGACCATCACCTCGAGCGTCTCCTCGAGCGAGCGGCCGGGCATCTGTTCGAGCTCGCCCTTGCGGTACTGCGCGACGAGCTCGTTCACGCGGATGCGCGCGTCCGAGAGCGCGGTGAGGATCTCCTTGAGCGCCCCTTCGGGGACGTCCTCGTCGTCAATCCCCGTCGAGAGGCCCTTGAGGCCGATCGCGGTGATCGCGAGACGGCTCATCTCGTCCAGGAACTGGCGCGCGCGCGGCATGCCGTTGTTGCGCGCGATCGAGTCGAGGACCGCCCCCTTCTCGTAAGCGATCGCCTTCTTGTCGATCACCCCGGCCTTGAGGATCCCGTTCTCGATCACGACGTTGGCGTCGTGCTTGCAGGCGAGCGGCGGGCAGTCGCATCGCGCCCAGATGTTCGCCCGGAACTCGATCGTGAGGTCCTTCGGGAGCGTGAGCGAGAACAGCTGCTTTCCGCCCCAGAACGGGATACCGTCCTTGTCCTTTCCTTCCGGAGGCGGGAGCGGGTAATGGAGCTTCGAGAGGAGGTACGTCACCTCGCTCTTCGAGAACTTCGGGTTCTGGTACGTGAGCAGGAACGCCGCGGTGATGTGGTCGTGCAGCATGCCGATGATCGGGCCGCCGTACCGCGGGGAGAGGATGTGCTCCTCGACCTTCATCAGGACCTTCGCCTCGGCGCGGGCCTCCTGGCTCTGGAGGACGTGCAGGTTCATCTCGTCGCCATCGAAGTCCGCGTTGTACGGCGGACAGTCGCAGAGGTTGAACCGGAACGTCTTGTGGGGGAGGATCCGGACGAAGTGCGCCATCATGCTCATCCGGTGCAGGCTCGGCTGCCGGTTGAACAGGACGATGTCGCCGTCAATGAGCTGACGCTCGACGATCGAACCGGGGACGACGAGCTCGGCGCACGCCTCCGCGTTCTTCTCCATCACCCGGATTCGCTGGCCGTCCTCGCGGACGAGGTAGTTGACGCCGCACCGGATATGCCCCTCGGCGTCGGGGGCCGGTGACGGGCCCCGGCGGACGAGCTCCTTCGCAACCTCCTGGTTGTGCAGCGTGACCTCGAGCGGGACGGTGAGCCCCCGAGCGATCTCGACCGGGATCCCGACCTCGTTGATCGAGAGGAGCGGGTCCGGGCTGATGACCGTGCGCGCCGAGAAGTTGACGCGCTTTCCGGAAAGGTTCGAGCGGAACCGTCCGTCCTTCCCCTTCAAGCGTTGCGCGAGGGTCTTGAGCGGCCGTCCCGAGCGATGCCGGGCGGGCGGGATGCCGCTCGTCTGGTTGTCGAAGTAGGTCGTGACGTGATACTGGAGGAGCTCCCAGAGGTCCTCGACCACGAGCTGCGGAGCGCCCATGTCCCGGTTCTCGCGCAGGCGCTGGTTGATCCGCAGCACGTCGACGAGCTTGTGCGTGAGGTCGTCCTCGCTCCTCTCGCCGCTCTCGAGCGTGATGGACGGGCGGACCTGGACCGGCGGGACGGGGAGGACGGTGAGGACCATCCACTCCGGGCGGCCGAACTTCGGGTTGAGCGCGAGCCCGCGCACGTCCTCGTCGGGGATCCGCTCGAGCCGGGCACGCACCTCCTTCGGGGTGATCTTGTGGCTGTTCTCGCGGAACGTCGTCGGCTTGTCGAGGACGATCTTCTGCTGGATCTCATGGCAGTTCGGGCACGAGCGCTCGTCCTTCGCCTCCCGCGTCCGGGGCGCCCGCGGCGTCGGGGCCGCGTCGTCCGAGTCGGACACCGCCTCCGCGCGCGCGCTCGGGGCGTCGGGGAGCATCCGTCCGCACGCCCGGCACGTCGACTGGAGGAGGCGCTTGACCTCCTTCGCATAGCCGACGTGGATGACCGGCATGGCGAGCTCGATGATGCCGAAGTGGCCGGGGCACTCGTTAACCCGGCCGCCGCAGGTCCGACACCGAAGGTTCGGCTCGATGACCCCGAGGTGGAGGTCCATGAGGCCCATCTCGATGGGGTAGCCGTCGTCGTCGTACGTGTCGGCGGTGATGATCTTCGCGGCGCTCATCCGCCGGATCTCGTCCGGCGAGAG
>DASWZL010000112.1:0-33212 GCA_036404475.1 Thermoplasmata archaeon | reverse complement strand
ATTCGAGCCGGGCGTGGCATCCTTCCGGGCAGGTGTCGCAGGAGCGGAAGCCGGCTTCAGGTTACGTCTCTTCGCCAACGAATTCCCCCCTGCCGGAATCCCTGCCTCGATATTAGCATCTACTTGGGCCGAAAGATTCTGTACCGGCTCCGCTTGTCTCGCTTCACGTCGACAACTCTGTCGAATTCCGGTCCGGGGTGGATTATCTCGACGCGGTTGTCTTCCGTATCCTCTCCGCGATAGACACTTCTCGGGGGGCCGGGTGGTCTCACGGCCTCGGGGGAGGTCCTACGTCCTACTGCCCGAGGGCGGGATAGAAGCCACCCTGCGAACACGGCGACGGCAACGAGGAGCGTACCAGAACCGTACCAAAGCCCGAGTACGGCAAACACAGGGACGGCTGCGACCGCGACTACACAAGTCGCAACGAAGAGCACAACCGACAAGCGGGCTCCGTTCACCCTGGGCCCCCACTAGCAGGGAAGAAATCGACGTTATATCCCATCCTCGCCCTCACGCCCGGTCGGAGGACACCGTGCCCGAAAAGGCGCGGTGGTGGAACGAACGGACTACGGGGTACGTGCGGAAGAACGAAATCGTATGGAGCGAGGAACACACCGAGGGGATTCGTATGGCGCTCGCGCGCTTCGTGACGGGCCGAGACCCGCACGGGCGTCGAACGCCGGGCATTTGGGAGCGAGTCGGGGTTCGACCCGCGCCGACCAAAGCTTGCGACGTGACCGCCGAGATGGTCGCACGGGTCAAGCGATCTACCATCTGGGCGCCGAAGACTCGGAGCTTCTACCTTCAGGCGCTACGGGGCTTCCTCCGATGGGAGGGAGCGCCGCTGGCGGAGGACCGGAAGCTCTGGGCGATGAATGCGAAGGCCGGCCCGAGGGACTGGCTAACGCGCGAACAGCTAGCCCAGGTTTGGGGCGCGTGTCGGGGCGACCTCGACCGTTTGGTCGTGGCTTCGGGCGGGATGAACGGACTCCGGCGAGCGGAGGTACGACGCCTTCGCGCACGGGACGTTCTGCTCGCGCTCGACCATGCGGAAGCCCGAATCGAGGGAAAGACCGGGACTCGGACTATCCAACTCGGGAGCTATCTTCGGAACGTGCTGCTCTCGATGGACAAGCGGGGCTCGGAACTCTATTTTCCCTTGAAGGATTCCGCCTACGACGACCGCCTAACAGCCGTGGGACGGCTCGCGGGGCTCCCGTTCCACCTCTCGGCCCACATACTACGCCGAAGCTTCGGACGAATCGCCTATCATGCCCGGGTGCCGCTGGTGACTATTCAGCAAATCTACGGGCACGCTTCGCCGGCGATGACCGCCTACTATATCGGAATCGAATCCGAGGAGATGGCGGCCGGTCTAGTGACCTTCGAAGCGGCCCTAACGCCGGGGGCGGTCTAGACCCATGCCCGCCCGGAATTGGCTCAAATCACGGCAAATCTCTGACGGAAACGGTGCGGCTACCTCAGCACCTGGCTCGTCAGGAGTTCGCCCTGAATAAGGCCTTTTCCGGGCAGGCGCCATCTCTGCGACCCTTCGTGACCCAATTCTCCTATCGCTCGAGCGGGATGACCTCGCGTGGCGCGCGGCCAATGGCCGATGGGTGTTGGCGCGTACACCGGCGCCGACCAGCCAACGATTCCCGCTGACGACGGGCATCTCCCTCCTCTCGAGGACAAACCGGTCCCCCCCGGGGCGCCCGTGCCCCCTCGCCGCCCACTCGGCCGCGGGTTCCTCGCGATTCTGGTCTTGGTCGTCGCGCTCGTGGTCGCGGTGGGAGTGATCGCAATGTTCGCCTTTGTGGTGCCCGCCCAATATGCCGAGCATCAGACTCTGACTCTCAACTCCGAACAGGGGTGGCGCCAATCGGTCTGTGTCCCCACCTGGTCGCTCCCCGGGTGGGTCACGACCCACGTCTCCTTCGCGTGGCGGACCGGTGGCCCGTATCCGGTTACGCTCCCGGCCTCGTACGCCGCCTGGCCCGCCTGGGTGCTCGCGCCGATCCATCAGATCGTCTACAATGCTACTGGCTCGTCGGGGAGCGGCTGGTATCTCTCCGGACCGTACCCGGGGAACAGTGGGACCGAGGAGTTCGCCGCCGTCGGAGCTTCGAACCCTTCGGACTCCGTGACCGTCACGATCTCCTACGAGGGGGCCGGCCACTACTTGGGAGGCCCCTCCTTGTCGCCAACGTGCTAGAACGGCCCGGACTCCCGGTCCGCGTAGAAACGACGGTCCCGAGGGGCCGGTCGCCCACCGCGCGCCGGGAGGCGACCGGGTTAAGGTGGTCCCGAACCGGCGAAGATCTCCTCGGAATCGATCCCAGAGGGCCCCGCGGTCACGACCGGCGACGTGGGGTCGGTGTCCCGATTGAGGACTTCAGTCGGGCGATAGCGTCCACCGGATAGGGGTCCACGCCTCCGCGGTCCGCCAAGAACAGGCTCAGATGGTCGCCGAGCGCGATCCCGGCCACGAGCGCCTCGAGGCGGTCGTGGGAGGGAAGGGGAGCGCGAGCGGTGGGGACGGCCCTCGACTTCAACAGCCGCTCGAGGTAGCGGAAGCTCTTCCGGACGAGCGGAGACTCGCCCGACCACTCGAGGAGTATCGCGACGGACCGGTCGGCGTCGGTCCGGGAGAGGGCATCCCACCCCACGAGAGCATTGTGGAAGAGCTCGGGGACCTCATCGAACACGGCCAAGCGCTTGGCATTCTCCTCGACCTGCGTCTTCCATCGTCGGGCGAGGGGCACGAACGAATTCTCTGCGTACACGAACGGGAGGCGGCGACCGACCTGTCGAGCGAGCGCCGCGGCGGGCCCGCGCTTCCGCGCATACTCACGGATCCGGGAGCGGGTCGCCTCCGCCGTGCGCGCGACGCGGCTTTCGAGAGATTCGGGGAAGGTCGAATCGAGGAGCCCGAGGACGCCGCCCAGAAGGTGACCCACGGCGGAGCGAGGAGGGAGCCCCGGAGGTACCGGGAGCACCGGAACCCCGTCCGTCTCGGCCCGTTCCCGCAGCGCCCCGCCCGACGTGATGGCCGTTCGGCGCGCTCCCGCGCGGCCGGCCGCGCCGTACGCCGCGAGGGTCTCCCACGTGTTCCCCGAGTAGCTGACGAGCAGCACCTCAGTGTGATGGTCGACCGAACGCGGGAGGTCCGGTGAGCGAACGACGGAGAGGGTCGCCCGACTCTCCGTGTCCACGACGCCGCGGGCAAGGTCCGCGGCGATACCGGACCCGCCCATCCCGACGGCCACGAACCGCAGGTTGTCCCCGGGTAACGATCGAGCGAGCCCCCGTCCGGAACGGTAGCCGGAGTCGAGGGCGTCCGGCAACGCCGCCGCGAGCGCCCGCATACGGGTCGGACCGTTGGGTGCGGGAGGTTGCATCGATGGTGACGGGGGCCGGCGAGAGATATCTCTTGCGGGCGCGGGCCAGGGTGCTTTCACGTCCAAGGAAAGTTGATGAAGCCCATGCTCCCATGGTAAGAGTGGACCGTCCTCTGAAGGACGGCTGTCGAGGGGTCTCTCAATGGTCGAGGAGAGCAGGGTCGTCCCTCCGCCGGAGGCCCGCGTCTCCACCGGGAACCCTTCCCTCGATGCGATGCTCGAGGGGGGCCTCGTCGCCCGCCGGCCGTACCTGGTCGTGGGCCCCTCCGGCACCGGAAAGACCACGCTCGCGATCCAGTTCCTGTGCGACGGGGTCCGCCGGCGGGAGCGTGTCCTCCTCGTCACGCTCGAAGAGCCCCCGAACGAAGCTCGGGTCAACCACCGGGGCCTCGAGCCCGACCTCGGCCGGGTCGAGGTCTTCGATGCGATCCCCGACATCATGCGCTACGAGCGGGCGCCGTTCAAGGACATCGCGTCGGTGCGCTCGGCCGTTCCCTTCGGCCAGGTACCGTTCCGGATCCGTCGGAGCCCGGAGCTGGCGAGCATCGAGGTGACCATCACCGCGCTCGAGCAGATGCTCCGGACCGAGGTGATCCGCAAGGGCTACACCCGGCTCGTGATCGATTCGCTCACCGCGCTCCAGTACTTCTGCATGAAGGGGTTCGACCCGGTCGCCGGGGCGCAGTCGTTCCTCCGGTTCCTTTCGGACCTGCGGGTGACGACGATCCTCACCGTGGAGGCTCCGCTCGAGGACGTCGAGAGCCCCGAACGGTCGCTCTCGCGGGGAGAGATCCGGCTCTTCCGCTGGGAGCTGGACGGTAAGACCGTACGCGCCGTGGGCGTCGAGAAGTTCCGCGGCAGCTCCCACGACGAGCGTCTCCATCCGTACCGCATCGGTCCCCAGGGCATCGGCATCAACCTCGAGGTGACGATCTCTCGGGACACTCGCCAGATCATCGAGCCGATCGTCCGGCACCCCGCCGCCCCCGCGGCCACCGTTCCGACCGCTCCGTTCGTCTCGGCCGTCACGCCGCTTGTCGACGAGATGCGCGACCTGGTCCTGCTCGGAGCGGACGTCGCGCCGGCCCGGATCGAGATCGAGGCCGCCCTCGCCGCCACGAACGACGGGCGACTGGACCAAGCCCAGGCCCATCTCTCTCGGGTATCGTCGCTCGTGATGGTCCTGGTCGACCAGCTGAAAGGTCCCCGACCGGTCGCGTCGGACGACCCCGGGGCGGCCGTGGCCCTCCAGCGGGTGCTCGCGCGAGCCGATTCGGTGCGTACGGGGGTCCCGCCGACGAGCCTGCCCCCGGCCTCGGTCCTTCAGGTGCAGCTCGCCGCCCTCCTTTCCCTCTTGCCTTCCCCGGCCCCGGTTCCGGTGTCGGAGCCCGCTCCTCCGCCCATCGGCGCCGAGGTCGCATTCCCGAAATCGACCCCAGCTCCGCCCGCCCCCGAGGAGCCCCGACCTATTCCCGCGGCCGGACGGGCTCCTCCGTCTCCCCCCATGACCGTCCCGGCCCCGCCGTCACCCACCGTGGAGCCCTCGTCCGGGTCGTCGACCGTCGCGGCGACGGCGCCGCCCGAGAAACTCGCAGAAGCCCGTCGACCGAGCGCGGCCCGACCGCTGCCGCCTCCGCCGAAACCCCGCTCCCCGGCGGCCGGGCCTCGCGTCGCGAAACCGCTGCCCACCCCGCCCCCTCGACCCGGTCTTCGGAAGGCCGAGCCCCCGCCGCTTCCCACGGCGACCATACCGGAGTGGCGGTCGTCTCCGTCTCCGCCTCCTCGGACCCCGGTGAGCCCTCCTTCCGTCATTCGCCCGGCCGGGACCACTCCTATAGTCCTCCCCCCGATCCCCACTGCCCGGACGACCTCGGTACCGGCGAGGAAGCGCCGGAAAGCGGGGGCCGCGACCCCCATCAAGAAGACCCCAGCGCTCGCTCGAGCGCCGGTTCCCCACGAGCCGCCGAGCGCGGTGGTGCCCCGGCCCGCGATCGTCGCGAGCGCTCCGGCCGAGCCCGCGCCCGCGGGTGCCCTTCCGCCCGTGCCCACCGTGCCGGAGCTCGCCCCGAAGCCCCGGCGGCGGACCTCCCGCAAGCGGAAGGCGCCGCCCGTCGTTTCGGTGGAGGTCGAACCCACCCCGTCTGGGGTGTTCGGAAACCGCGATGAAGACCCCGACCCCAACGATGCAACGGATCCCTCGGTCCCGCCGGAGGGCTGAATGAGCGCCGCCGAGCCGAGCAGCTCCCGGGTCCCGACCGGAGTCCCCGGCTTGGACCGGATGCTCGGAGGGGGCCTCATCGCCGGTCGGCCGTACCTCGTCACGGGAGGTACCGGGAGCGGCAAGACGCTGCTCGGGATCACGTTCCTGCTCGAGGGAGTGCGACGCGGGGAGGAGGTCCTCCTGGTCGCGGTGGACGAACCGCCGGGCGAGATCGTGGAGAACGTCCGCCCCCTCGGATGGGACCTCTCGGCGATCAAGACGTTGGACGCCAACCCCGGATTGCGCGGGATCAAGCGGAACGTGGCAGTCCAGGAGATCCGGGCGATGAACGACCTGAAGGCGATGCGGGACGTGGCCACGGACGCGAAACGGACCACCGAGACCGAGGACATCGCCATCCAAGGGATTCAGCTCAAGCTGCGCCAGCAGATGTCCGACGTGCCGTTCCGGCGGGTCCTGGTCGATTCGATCACATCGATCCGGCGCTTCGCGGTGAAGTCGTCGGTCGACCCGCAGGCGGAGCGGACCGAGATTCAGTCACTCCTTCGGTTCCTCTCGGAAGCCGGGGTCACGGCGCTCATCACGGCCACGCCGAGCGACCCGGGTCTCCTCAACCCAGAGGAGGTCCTCACGCGCGGAGAGATCCTGCTCACGCGCAAGTGGGTCGGCGACCGCTCCGTCCGACAGATCAAGATCGTCCGGATGCGAGGGTGCGCCCACGACCCCGAGCGGCGGCCGTTCGCGATCACCTCGCAGGGCATCGCTCTCGGTTGAGGACCGACGGGCGCGGTGGCGGCCGCCCCCGAGCGCGGGGCGTCGGAGCCGCCCGACGGCGCTACGGAAGGACGGACCGGTCGCGCGAGAGCCACCGGGCTGCGGACTCGCGGACACGGGGCAGGACGTAGACGCTCACCGCCCAGTCGGCCGGCGGACGGGCCGCGAGGGAACGCCAAGGGCCGGGGGCACGGAACGGGAACCTCGGACGCCCGTCGAGGAAGACACGGACAGTGCCCCAACCGTCGCCCGCCCCCCGGTGAGGCTCGAGGCCGGCGAGGTCGATGAGGGCGGAACCGGGCGTGCTCCTGACGGCGGCGGCAATGGCGTCCTCGGCGGCTCGGCGTTCCTCGGGCCGGTGGAGCATGCGTCGCCACGCGGCGCGGGCGGACCCGCCCACCTCCCTCCAGCCGAACGCCCGCTTGTACAGACGTCGCGCGAGCAGGCCCTCCGCGAGGTCTCCGCTGACCCCGGTTCGATCGCGGAGACGGGCCAGCAGCTCTCCGTCGGTCCAACGGAACTGCTCGCGCGCGACGTTGGGGAAACCGGGCTGGCGCTCAACGGCGGCCTGGGCCATCATCTCGGCGGCCCGGACGGTCTTGTGGTAGTAGACGGTGGAGTACATCAGCGCCCGTCCGACCAGGAACCCTTCGACCGCGCTCCGTCCCTTCTCGGCGAAGACGACGTGTCCCCCGTCCTCGCGGATCGTCTCGAGGAGCCGGCCCGCGTCGACCGCCCCGTGGCCGACGCCGGTGTAGTGGGCGTCGCGCTGGAGGTAATCGATCCGGTCCGCGTCCACGGCGCTGTGGAGGATCGCCCTCTCGAGGTGGGACGGAGAGCCTCCTCGAACGGGGTCGACCAGGTCCGCAACGTCTTTCGGCCGCAGGTCGAAGCGCTCGAGGATGCGGGGGACCTCCGCCCGTTCGGGAGGCCAGGACGGGTCGGTCCCCTCGATTCGCGCGCGGGAGATCCCCTCGTGGGTCCTGCCGAGGACCTCGGCCATCGGGCCATCGAGCGTGTGCGAGAACGGGCCGTGACCGAGGTCGTGGAGGAGGGCTGCGGCCGTGACCCGCTTCCGGGCCCGCCCTTCGAGCCCGAGCCGGTCGGCCATCTGGCCCGCGACCCAGAACGTCCCGAGGGAATGCTCGAGACGGGTGTGGTTGGCGCCGGGGAAGACGAGGTGGGCGAACCCGGTCTGTCGGATCCCCCAGAGGCGTTGGAACTCTCCGGTCCCGATGAGGGCGAGCGCGGGTCCATCGAGAAGGATCGTGCCGTGGACCGGGTCGAAGATCGATTTTCGGGTCCCTCGGGGTACCATCGTGACCTCCCGCGCCGGCCCGTCCGCGGTGCGGATCAGGCGGCCGGCGCGTGCGCGGCCGGTTCCTCTCGAGGACGAACGTATTTATGACGTCACGGCCGTCCGCCGGTGCCGATGGCGGAAGGTGACCCGAGCGAGTCAGGACCCGTGGTGCCGCCGATGGACGACATCCGACGGCGCTTCCGGACCGCCCAAGAGGCCGAGGGCCGCCCGGACCGGGCCCGCTATACGAGCGCCCTCAAGGTGTTCCTCGCCGCGGTCGAGCAGAAACGGTCGGAGCTCTCCGGGGAGGCCGCCGAGGTCACCCCGATGTTGCACGAGGCCGCGATGGCGTTCTACCGGACGTCGCAGCCCGACCTCGCGCGTCGGGCCGCGGACCTCGGGCTCGAGTTCACCCCCGGCAACGCGTCGCTCCTCCACGACAAAGCGCTCATCCTGCTTGCCCAGAACGAGAACCTTCCCGAGGTGGTGACCCTCGTCGACCGCGCCATCGAGGCGAATCCGCACGACAAGGGACTCTGGGCGACCCGGGCGGATGCGCTGCGGCTCCTGGACCGCTCGGAGGAGGCGGTCGATTCGTACCTTCGGGCCCAGGACCTCGACGCGTCCTCCACCCAGTACGTCGACAAGGCGCTCAAGCTGGCACCAACCCACTCCGGGGCGCTCCACAAAAAGCTCGTGCTCGCCCGGGCGGTGGGCGGAGAGCTGCAGGCGCTCGGGGCCTGCGACGAGCTCCTGAAGACGAACCCAGAGGACCTCGACCTCCAGTTCGCCCGGGCGGAGCTCCTGGTCGCGGTCGGGAACCTCGCCGAGGCCCTCGTACCGCTCGAGAAGGTCCGCGCCGCCCGTCCCGACGACGCCCGGACCGCCCTCCTGCGGGCGCACATCCTCTTCCAGCTCGGCCGCAACGAGGAGGCCATCCCAATCGCGAAGGCGATCGTGGAGGGCACGACGGCCCCCGAGGCGAGCGCCCTCGCTGAGCTCGCCCGGCTCTCAGAGGCGGCGTCGCCGGACCTCGCGCTCGTGGCCCGGGAGCGGATCCTGCAGATCGACCCGCGCAACCTGCAGAATCTCCTAGACCTGAGGGACTTGGCGGTCCGACTCGACCGGGTGGATACCGCGCTCTCCGCGTGCCGTGCCATCCTCGAAGTTCAGCCCGATAACCTCGAGGCGCTTCGCGGGATCGCCGAGCTCGAGCTGGCGAACGGGCATCCCGACGAGGCGATCGAGGCGTACCGCCGGCTCCTGAAAGTCCACCCTCACGCGCTCACGGAGCTCCGCAAGGCCCTCGACCTGGCGCGTGAGCAGCGGAAGACCGACGCCGTCCGCGAGTTCGCGGAGGCGGTCCTCGCGGAGGAACCGCTCGACCTCGAAGCCCAGCTCGAGCTCGCCCGGACGCTGTCGACCGCCGGTGACGTCGCCGGGGCGGTCCGGGCGTACGACGCGCTTCTCGAGGCCCACCCGGGAGAGCTTCCCTACCTGCTCGAGAAGAAGGAGATCGTCGCGAGGACCGACGACCCGGCGCAGCTCGCGCCGGTCATGGACGAGCTGTTCCGCCTCGACCCGACCCGCACGGACGTGGCCGTCGAGCGTGGCAACCTGTACCTCTCCCTCGCCTACGACCGGCCGGAGGGGTCCGCCGAGAGGGACCAGGCGGCCCGGATGGCGCTCGTCTCCTACGAGAGGGCCTCGAGCGACCCCGAGGCGGCGAACGTCAGCGAGCTCGGCATCGCCCGAGCCTCGCGGCTCGTCAACGACCCGGACCGGGCGATCCACGCCTACGAGTCGTTCCTGGCGCGCGAAGAGAACCACATGCGTCACGACATCCTCAAGGAACTCGGACATGCGCTCCGCGAGACGGGGCGGTACACCGAGGCCCTCGAGGTGTACGGCCGGGCGATCGCCGGAGGGCTCGAAGACCCGGACCTCTTCTGGGGGGCGGCGGAGGTCTGCTCCGAGGTCGGTCAGGAGGCGCGGGCGCTCCAGCTGCTCGACGTGCTGCTGCGACGGGACCCGAACAACCCTCTCTTCCTGAGGAAGAAGGGTCAGCTCCTGTTACGATCCGGGCATCGGACCGAGGCGCTCGCGGTCCTTCAACAGGCCGTCCAGGCCGCCCACGGCGACCCCCACGCCTTCTTCGAGGTCGCGGAGGCGCTGCGGGCCCAGGGCGCGTACGCGGACGCGATCACGTACTATCGACGCGGCCTCGAGGTCGACCCCAAGAGCCGTCACGGTCGCCTCGCGCTCTCGGAGACGCTCCTTTTGTCCGGCCAGTACCCCGAGGCGGTGCAGATCGCCGACCCTCTCCTCAAGGAGGACCCGAACGACCTCGCGGCCTGGAAGGCGCGCGCCGACGCGTACCGCGCGTTGGGTCGTTCGAACGAGGTCCTCTACTCCCTGAAGGCGATCCTTCTCCTCGAGCCGGAGAACGGTCCGGCCCTCCTCGAGATGTTCCGGCTCCATCGCGATGCAAAGGAGACCAAGGAGGCGTACGAAACGCTCGTTCGGCTCCTCGCCTCCTCCTCGCCCGAGGCCCAGGACGCGACGCTGCACCTCGAACGAGGGGACCTCGCGGCGACCCTCGGGAAGACGGAGGAAGCGAACGAGGCGTACGAGAAGGCCGCGTCGCTCGACCCGGTGATGAAGGTCGAGATCGCGACCCGCCGCGCGCGCCTCCGGCTGACCGCGGGCCGGCCGGACCTGGCGCTCGAAGTGCTCGACGAGGGAATGAAGGCCGTGGCGCCCGGTTCTCCGTCGAGCATCGCCGCGCTCCTGCTCCGCGCCGAGATCCTCGGCGCGCTCGAGCGCCCGGCGGAAGCGCGCGGAGCGTACGAGGAGGTCCGACAGCGGGACCCCAAGTCGCCGGTCGCTCTCGCCGGCATCGGGAGGTCGATGCTGGAGGAGGGGAAGCACGCCGAGGCGATCGAGTTCCTGCGGGCCGCCATCCCCCAGGTCCCGCCCCAGGAGTCCCTCTATCTCCTTCTCGCAGAGGCCCACAGCGGCCTCGGCCAGGGGGACCTGGCGAGCGAAGCGGTGAAGAATGGGGTCGAGGCGCTGCCGAAGAGCGTCGCGCTCTGGGTTCGCGCCGGCGAGCTCGCGGTCGCCCGGCAAGCGTGGCCGGAGGCGTCCTCTGCGTTCGCCCATGCGCTCGCCCTTCGGCCAGCGGACGCGGAGGTCCTGGCGCGGGCCGGGTTCGTCGCCGAGCGGATGGAGCATCCGAACGAAGCCCTCGCCCTCTACGAGCGGGCGACCGAGGCCGACCCGTCGAACAAGCAGGCGTGGACCAGCCGGGGCCTCGCGCTCCTCGCGACCGGTCGCCCCACCGAGGCGCTGACGAGCATCGACCGCGCTCTCGCGCTCGACTCCGACTACGCTCCCGCGAAGGACGGTAAGAAGCTCGCCCTCCAGAAGACCCGGGACGCCGAGGTCCAGCGGTTCGCGCGCGACGCGCTCCTGCTCGAAGCTCGGCTCAACCGGACGGTCACGAAGAACGACCTGTTCGTCACGCTCCATGTTCCCTACGAGTTCCTGGAGCCGGTGCTATCCTCGATCGGCCGGGACGCGAAGGTCGACCTCGACCGGCTGGACGCCAACGAGGTCCGCGACCTCGAGAACGCTTCGTATCACCTCATCACATCGGCCGTGGAGCACCGGCCCCCGGGGATCGAGCGGCGGGGGTTCACCCTCGCCGATGTCGCGGTCCTCTCACCCCCGGCCTACTCCCTCGACCAGATCGAGCGCCTGTTCGGCTACCTGCGTGCGGTCCTCGAAGCCGACCTGCGCCCCGAGAACCTCAAGCTGACGCCGGATGTCGAGGAGCTCGCCCGCAAGGCTCTCGTGCTCCCGGCGGAGCAGCGGACGCTCTTCCAGCTCGTCCGTACGCTCCGGGTAGGGATCTACAAGGCCCGCCTGATCAAGGTCGTCGAGCAGGCGGGGTCCGCTGTGCACGCGCCGCTGGCAGCGCTCGACCTCGGGGCGTACTCCCCTGAGTTCCGATCGCGTGAGGCGGCCGAGGCGGCGCCGGAGGACGCCGAGGAGTACGCTGGCCCTATCATCCCCTCCGAAGGCCCCGCGGGGGTCGAGACGGTCGTCGTTCCCGCTCCTTCGGGCGACTGGAGCGGAGGCGGCGACGGCGCCACCGCTCCCGGAGGGACCGGTTCCCCGGCGGCCCACGCCGCGGCGGCCCCTCGCTGCGTTGGGTGCGGCGGTCTCGCCTCCGTGGCCCACGGCTGCGGCGCGCCGCTCTGCCAGCACTGCATCGGCCAGTTCCCGACCTGCCCGAAGTGCGGGCAGGCCGTCACGACGGTCAGCTCCCGGCCGCTCGAAGGGGTCATCGTCCAGGCCCCGTCCGGTCGCACGGTCGCGCGCGGAGGAGGCCTCACCGGCCTGAAGGGGGTCTTCCAACGGAAGCCGGCCCCGGCCAAGACGGAAGCGATCCACCACGAACCGCACCCGGCGAAGCCGCCGGCCGCCGCCCGACCGGAACCGCCCACGAAGGCGGCAAGGCCGGCGCTGGAGCGGGCCCGGACCCCGCCCGCCTCTGCCGTCAAATCGCCCCCAAGGCCCGCCACCCCGACAGCTCCCGCGGCTCCGACGGCGCCCGCAGGGAAGGCGCCGGCGAAGCCGATCGCCGAGCCGCCGGCTCCTGTCACTCCCCCGGCCCGGCCTCGTCGGGAGAAGCCCGACGATGAGCCGCGCCTCTGAGTCGAAAAGCGGCACCTGAACTCTTATAGCGGAAGCGGTTCTTTCATCGAAGGACGATACGATGACGGGACCTCCCACGGCCTTGCAACCGGTACGCACACGATGGAGCGGGCCGCTCCTCACGGCGTTGTTCCTCGTCTTGGCCGTGGTCATATTCCTGCTTCTCTACGAGGTTTTTCAGGCGAACCAGCACTTCACCGCCCTCCTGCTGATCGGGATCGTCTCCCTCATCTTGGCCCTCGGCTGCTATCTCGCGGAGTCGCTCTCCCGGGATCCGAGCTACCAGCGTTCCCTCGCGTGGGGATTCTTCGGGATGGGATTCGCGGTCCTGTTCCTAACGGTCGGCCTCGGCCAGTACTACCTCGGCAGCAGCGTCATCTCGACCAACGACCAGCTGGTGGGGCTCGCCATCCTGCTCATCGTGCTGATCGTCACGGTCGCCCTGATCGGCTGGCGCGTTCGCGCGGTCCGCGCCACGGAGAACCTGCAGGTTCCGAGGACCAAATGGCGGAACGAGACCGCTCCGTCCGCCTTCTCCTACGCTGCCGCCAACTCCCCGAGCGTCCCGACGGCGGCGTCCCCGCCGGCCTCCCCTCCCCCGGCCAATCCCCCGTCGACCCCACCCCGGAGCCCGTAGGATGGCGACCAGCGCTCCTCTCCCGCCTCCTCCCTCGCCGCCGCCCCCGCCGAGCGGGGCGCTCACCTGCCCCAAATGCGGGTCGGCCGCTGCGCCCGGTTCCCGGTACTGCAACCTCTGTGGGTCATCGTTGTTCACGCAAGGCGGCAGTTCGACCGGTACCCAGGCCCCGACCGGCTCTCCTCCGGTCGACCTCCGGGAGAAGGTGGAGGACAGCCAAGGGGCCCTCAAGCGACTGCAGCTGCTCATTCCCGGCTTCCGCGGATACCGGCAGGGCGAGGACATCCGGGCGGCCGACAGCTTCCTGCGGATCCAGGTAGCGGACCAGGTCAAGAACGCGCGCACGACCATCGAGAACGCCCGCACGGCGCTGACGAACGCGAACCAGTTCCAGGCGCTCTACGACCTCGCCCCCATCATCGCCGACCTCCTCCGCCTCGAGGGCCAGATCCGATTCGCGGAGCAGGGCTACACGGGCATCTCGCCCGCGGTGCGCATCAACCCGCAGCAGCTCGACCGCCTCTACGAGTACGACTACGGGTTCGCGCAGGCGGCCGACCAGCTCAACCAGACGATCTCGCCGCTGCCGTCGATCGCGACGGGGGCGAACCCGGCCGCGGTCTCGGCCCTCGTCGCGACCGCGCGAGGCCAGGTGAACCAGCTCGACCAGGCGTTCAAGGCCCGCGTGCAGGTCATCGAGGGGATCCGGATTTCTTAACAAGGAAGTAGAGAGGAGATCGAACGATGGTCACGAACGCACCTATCCCGGCAAAAGGCGGCAGTCTCTTCGGGTCGACCACCATCAACTGGGAGGATGTCTACAAGGGCCCCAACGTGATGTGGCGCGTCCCGCGCAACATCCGACTGAACGACAACGTCGTCGTCCGCCAGGACGAGACCGCCGTCTTCTACCGGGACGGTAAGGTCCTCGCCTACCTGGACCGCCCCGACCGGTACGCCCTCACGAGCATCAACGCGCCGATCGTCGGGAACCTCGTCAAGGAGCTCTCGGGGGTCCGCCAGGAGGCGGAGGTCTACTACCTCCAGCGCCGCATCTTCGACGGAAAGTTTGGGAGCTCTGAGCCGTACGTCTTCCGCGACTCGGACTTCGGCCTCGTGCAGCTGCGGGTCTTCGGCGAGTACCGTTGGAACGTCGCCGCACCGGACAATTTCATCAACCAGTTCGTCGGGACGTTCGGGGCCGTCACTACCCCCGACGTCGAGGCGAGGCTCCGCGACCAGATGGTCATCCTCGTCTACAACAGCCTGGGGAAGCTCAAGGACCAGGGCATGCGGGTCACCGACCTCGCGACCCAGCTCACGACGATCGAGCAGGCCGTCCTCGGCTTCGCCCCGCAGCACTTCGGGCCCCTCGGCGTCGAGATCAAGCAGATCCAGGGGCTTTCCATCAACCTCCCGGACGATGTTCAGAAGGCCGTCAACACCCGCTCCCAGATGAGCGTCCTCGGCGTGAACTACATGCAGTACCAGGCGGGGCAGGCGATGACCACCGCCGCCGCGAACCCCTCCGGCACCGCCGGCTCGCTGGCGGGAGCGGGCGTCGGTCTCGGCGCCGGCATGGGAATCGGCTACGGGATGTCCGGTCAGATGCAGGGCATGTACGGCCCCGGACCCGGTCAACCATGTCCGAAGTGCGCCACGCTCGTTCCCGCGGGGGTCCGGTTCTGCCCTAACTGCGGGACCCCGATGGGCGGCATGGCGGCACCCGCGGCCGCCCAGGGCCCTCCATGTCCGAAGTGCGGGCAGCCGAACGCTGCCGGGACCAAGTTCTGTGCGAACTGCGGGGCGTCCCTCGCGCCCCCGCCAGCCCGCAAGTGTCCGAAGTGCGCGATGGACGCTCCCGCGACCGGAAAGTTCTGTCCGAACTGTGGGGCCACCCTGTAGTTCCCCGAGGTCGCCGGAGCGGTCCGCACTTAGCTAGGAGGTTTCCAAGATGGCCTACTGCATGAAGTGCGGCGCGCAGGTGCCGGACGACGCCCAGTTCTGCATGAAGTGCGGGACCCCCATCGGTGGCGCCGCGCGACCGGCGTCGCCGCCGGCCGCAACGGCCCCCTCCTCCACGGCCCCGATCGCGGCCGCGGGAGTCCAGGAGCTCAAGTGCCCCGCGTGCGGCGCTCCCATCAAGCCCACGTTCGGCGAGATGGTGATCACGTGCGACTACTGCGGGGGCTCGGTCACCCTCGGCGGGCAAGGGTGGAAGGAGATCTCCAAGCACACGATGCTGTCGCTCGCCGTGGCGGACCGCGACGCGGCGCTCAAGATCGTCCGGGGGTACCTCGACCAGGGGTTCCTCCACCGGCACTTCCTGGAGGAGTCGAGGGTCGCCGAGGAGCGCCTGAGCTACGTCCCGTTCTGGGTCATGCCGGCCTCCGCGAGCACCACCTACCAGTACCAAGCGGTCGCGACGAGCGTGGGCGCCACCGCCGGCACCGTTGCGGCCGGAGCGTTGCTCGGGAACATTCTCGGAGGCAACCGGGGCGGGTTCACCGTGATGCCGATCATGGCGGGTCCCGTGGTGAACCCGAACCGATCGGAGACGATCTCGGGTCAGTACGAGTACCCGGTCGTCGCGGTGAAGGCGATGACCGCCTACCAGCCGAAGGACTACCAGTTCTCGCTTACGGACCGGACCTTCTTCGACAAGAAGTCGATCTCCCCCACCGCGCCCATCCTCAACGGGGACCTCGGCGAGGACGCGGCGAAGTTCGCCGCCGAGGCGTTCGTGAAGCAGCTCCAGTCGGAGGCGGCGCACCAGAAACACCACATGGTCTCCAACATCAGGTGCGAGGTCCAGGTCTCCGAGGGCGAGCTATTGCACGCACCGATCTGGTACTTCCGCTTCGACCACAGGACCGAGAACGTGACGGTGCTCATCGACGGGCACGCCGGTCGGGTCATCCGAACGATGCAGTGAGTCCGCCCTTCCCGTTTAATACCGGGTCACCTGATTCGGACCGCCATGGGTGGTGGGCGGGTCCGAGCCGCCGCTTTCTCTTCTCGCCGCGGCTGGGTCCTGCTGCTCGCCGCGGTGGTCCTGGCGAGCACGCTGATCGCACCGACCATCGCCTCCCACCCGGCGATCCCTAGTCCCGCATCGATCTCGGCCGGCGCTCCGAGCCCTCCGGCCGCGGCCCGCGACCCCGCGTCCACGTCGGGGACCTTGGTAGCGCCGAGATCAGCGTCGCTCTCGTCGCTCTCCAGCGCTTCCGTCGGCTCGGTCGTTCGAACGGTGTTTCCCGGCTTCAACACTTCCCTAGCCGGGAGTTTCACGTCCAGCGTCTCCTCGTGGCAGGTCGGAACTCCGGCCTACGTCCCGTCCACCGACACGATTTGGTTCCCGCAGCGGAGCGTATCGATTCCCGGAGTCCCTTTCCCCACGGCGGCTCCCGTCGCCGTGTTCAACCTGACCAGCGGCGCTTTCGACGGGTTCGTGACCAATGTCTCGAACTCATCCGCGGTGATCTATGACCCGGGGAATGGGCTGGTCTATGCCACTCAACCCGCCCGCGACTCCGTCCTCGCGGTGAATCCCCGTACGGGCACCCTCGTCGGGTCTCCGATCCCGGTCGGGTCCGATCCGGATGCCCTCGCGTTCGACGCCGACTCCAACTACGTCTTCGTGGCGAATTCGGGCTCAGCGAACGTCACCATTATCAATGCAACTGACAACCGGGTTTCACTTGGAGGCGTTACCGTCGGCACTGACCCTGTGTCGCTTGTTGATGACCCGCACGACGGGATCGTTTTCGTAGCGAACGCGGGTAGCACGAACCTATCCGTGATTAACGCAACGAGCCCACCTAGTCTTTTGTCGCCGATTAAGCTCGCCTTCGGGTCGGCGATGGGTTTAGCATACTCGCCCCAGACCGGCAATGTTGTCGCAACAATCCCGTCAGCCGGGTACGCCACAATCATCAGAGCAAGCGACCAAGGAGTCTACAATAGTGTCGATGTCGGAAAGGGTGTCGTCGCTGCAACCACCTCCGCAAACGGAAGCGAGTTCGTCCTGGGAAATGCGAGTGGTGGGGACGTCGTGATCATGGGCTCGAGCGGCGGCACAACGACCTCCACCGAGATTCCGGTCGCCAAGAACGCCACCCAGCTCGTGCTCGACCCTCAATCTGGAATCGTCTATTGTTGGACGTCGGATGCCCGAGTTCTTGAGTCCGTGAGCCTTTCCTCGAATTCCGTGGTCCCGGCTGCGCTCACGGCTTCCCCCCAGCTGGTGTCAATCAGCTATCTCCAGGGTCAGTCCCAAGTCTATTCGGCCTCGACTGACGGGTCTGTGATTTACGCACTGGGACCTCTGCAACTCCATGAATCGTCTCCTGTGATATCGACGACGTCGCCTCCACTTTCCATTGTAGTGGACTCGGCCATCAACCGACTCTTTGTTGGCACGGCCGACGGCTTGGAAGTGTACAATGCTTCCTCGGAAAAGCTGATAGAACCGGTAACAGGCCTGAGCGGGGACACAAGCCAGCTCGTCATAGATCAACCTGACAATCTCCTCTGGCTCATGAACGTCAACCGGGGTGTCGCCGCGGTGGACTTGGCGACGGATGCGGTCTTGCACTCGACGGCCCTGCCAGTCTCACCCAGCGCGATAGATGGGATCGCCGTCGCCCCTTCCAGTTCCGCGGTCTTCGTGTTGAAGTCCCCCGATGTGGTCGAGGTTTTACACTCGCAAACTGGAGATTCGTGGGATACATCGATCGACGTAGGATCGAACGTCACCAGCATTGTCTTCGACCCCGCGGATGACCGGGTTTACGCTGCAGGCGACGATGTCTCGACCGTTAACGTGTCATCGTTCACGGTCGACGGCGGACCCATTTCCCTTGGGGACACCCACAAAGTCCTCGGCGAGGTTTACGAACCTTCGAGGGAGGACGTCTTCGTCGCGACCACCGGGTTGGTTCCCGGCAAACAGGGGACCGTGGTTGTGCTGGATGGTTCCTCGGTTTCGGCGAGCGAGGGCGGTTCGCTCGAAATCCCGGTGGGTGAGGCTCCGGACGCCTTCGGCGTCATCTCAGCCGGGAACGGCGCCGCCCCCGGCTCGGCGATGATCTGGGTCGCCAACGAGTTGTCCGGGACCGTGAGCGTCATTTCGAGCCACCCACAGATCACGGACTTCGCCGCGAGCCCATCGACCATCGACCTTGGGTACCCCACCTCCATGATCGTAACTTATGAGGGGGGAGCCGGCCCGTCCACGGTGACCTACTACGGGCTCCCTCCAGGGTGCACCTCTTCGGACGAATCTCAACTGAATTGTACGCCTTCCTCAGCGGGCGTGTTCACGCTGGCCGCGAACGTCACCGACTCTTTTGGCAACTCGGCCAACGTTAGCGCGACCCTCACCGTGGCCGGGTCTCTCTCGATCCTACTGAGGTTCTCGCCCTCGACCTTCCCGGACCTTGACGTTGGTGTCCCGCTCGTCGCGAGTGCCTCGACCTCGGGTGGCGTGCCGCCCGACTCCTATCAATGGTCGTTCGGCGACGGGACCGCGTCGTCCGGGCCGAGCGCGTCGCACACCTACTCGCAGCCGGGTGTCTTCCTTCTGACGACCGAGGTCCGGGACTCGACGGGCGCCACCAATGAATCTTCCGTGGTCGTCACCGTGGTTCCACCCCCAAGCGTCGGGGTGTCCCTCACCCCGGGTACTATCACGGATGTCGCCATCCCCATCTCATTCAATGCGACCGTCACCGGCGGAACGGGAACTTCTCAAGAGAAGTGGACGTTCGAAGACGGGACCGAGGCGGTCGGCCCGAACACTTCCCACGCGTGGACCCATCCGGACAACTACACGGTCACATTCTCGTATGTCGATGCGTTGGGCGTGACCGCCAACAGGTCTGTGGAGGTCACGGTACACCCATCGCTGACCGCGACGCTCACCGCGGGGAGTGTTTCCTCTTCCAATGCGGCTACGCCGGGAGCACCCGTGACCTTCACGTCCAACATATCCGGGGGCACTCCGCCCTATAGCGAGACCTGGTCGTTCGGCGACGGCTCGTTCGCGAGCGGTCTTTCGGTCAACCACAGCTACGCCTCCACGGGGACGTACACAGTGAAGGTCACGCTCACCGACGCGGTGGGTGCGAGCGTAGAGACCAACCTGTCCGTGACGGTCGCGTCGAGCTCCGGAGGGGGCCTGTCGGCCGTGAGCGGAGGGTTCGGGTCGGGGTTGTTCCTCGGCCTCGTGCTGGGGGGAGTCGTGGCGGCCGTGGTCCTGTTCGCGGCCGGCGGCCGAAAGGGAAGAAGGCATCCTCCCGCGGGACCGGTATCGCCTTACGTCCCGCCCTGAGGCGGTCGGCGGGACGTCGGACGCGCGTCCTCCATCCGTCTCGGTCTCCCGTCGATCCCGGCTTCGGAGAAGAGGTAGCGCACCGGCACTCTTCGCGCCCCGTGGGTCCAGTAGTCACAGCGAGTGCAACGCTGTCCGAGCACCACCGTGTCGCCCGTGAGAGTGCGGTTGTGGATCGGGGCCAGCGGGGAACTGCAGACGGGACACGCCACGAGCGGCCGGGACGTCGCGCGTTCGGTGAAGCGTACGGTCATTCGCACGCCCGGGACATCGATGAGCAGCCGTCGCAGCCGCGCCCCCCCCAGGACCGCGAGGGGCTCGTCGCGGCGGAGCAGCTTCAGGAGCGCTTTTCGAAACTCGGCCTGGGAGGCGAACGAGGCCTTACCGCCCCGCACGACGCGCCGTGCGGCCCGTTGGACGACCTCCGCGGCCGGCCGCCGGAACCGGACGGCCCGTTCGCGCCTAGCCCGCGGCGCGTCCGTGGCGCCCTTCTCGGGCACGGATCTCCTCCTCGTAGAAGCGACGGGCGAACTCGGATTCCTCGGGGCCGATTTTCACCGTCTCCTGGGGAGAGGTGGCGAAGTACGTGAGCAAGGACGCGGCCGCCGCGAGGCGGACGGCCCGCGATTTGAGCCGAGGAGAGAACTTCGGGAAGTCCGTGGTCTTGAGGGCCCGTTCGGAAACCTCGCGGAGCTTCTCGTAGAGAGCGCGCTCGAGCCGAACCGGCCTCGGCCGGAACTTCCCGGTGACGAGCGGATGCCCGGTCTCGACCGCGTACACGAGCGTGAGGTGGTCCCGGATCCTCTCGGCGAGCGCGAAGTCGAGCTCTCCTAGCTCGAGCCGTTCGGAGCTCGCCTCCACGGCGCGGAAGCGGGCCCGGGTCATGGGGTGGAACCGAAGGAGCATACGGTCCTCGAGCGCCGCGAAGTTCGGGTCCGCGATCGTCGTCCAGTAGTCCTGGGCCCCCGCGGTCCGGACGTTGTAGTTCACCGAGAAGAACGAATGGAACGTATAGGGCCCGACCGTCCCGAACGTTGTCTCCCACTTCACTTCGCGCTGTTCCATGACGAGCTTCAACGGCTCGACCATCCCTCGATACTTGAACCAGTCGTTGAACTCGGGAACGATGAAGTTGAACGTCCGGCCGGTGTAGGCCGCCCCGACCCGGAGGAACTGGACCGGGGTGATCCCTCCGCAGTAGCGGTTCCGGCCCGGTAGGCCGTGCGGAGGCACGCCGCTTCGCGGGTTGCCCCGGATGAGGTCGTCGATCGAGAATGTCTTTCCCGTCCCGGGCGGTCCGAAGAGGGCGAGGTGGAACCCGGTCGTTCCGGTCGGGCGTCCCGTGGGCGCGAGGAGCGGCGCGTCGGCGAGGGCGTACTGCTGGAGGATCGAGATCAGGGAGTCGAAGTAGAGCTCCTCCCCGAAGAGACCCTTCAGGTACGCGGCGAGCTTCTGGACATTGAAGGTCTTCCCGAATTCCACCGTCGCCTCGAGCCGGTCCCGAAGGACCTCGCGAAGGCGGTCCAGGAACTCCCCGTCCATGGCCCGGATCTCCGCCCGCTCGTCCGGGACCGGGCCGAGCGCGGAGGTCTCGACCGCCTCGGACCGCTCGAGCTCGTCGAGCAGCAGCTGGCGCAGCTCCTCCGGGTATGGGACCTGGTAGACCTTCTCGCCTCGCCCTTCGGGAAGCTCGAGGAGAAGACCCCGACGTTTGAGGCGCGTGAGCAGCCGCGAGGAATCTTTGAACACTCGTTCCCGAAGCAACCGGGTGCGCAGCTCCGAGAGCCGGAATCGGGCGGGCTGGGCCGCCAGGCCGCGGACCGTTCGACGCCGGTCGGAGTCCGCGACCATCGCGGCGAGGACCCGCGCCACCGGGAGGTCCGATGCCAGGATCTCGAGGTCGCCCGACGCGGTCACTTTCCAACACGAGTCCCCCGACCGACTTATATTATCCCACCAACAGAGTCTCCCGCCGTGGTGGGACGCAGCGCCTCCGCGTACGAACGGGAGCTTCGCAGCCTCCTGGAGGGACAGCCCGACGCCGTCCGCAGCTACGCGCGCGCCCTCCCTCCGACCGAGCGTTCCGAGTTCGAGCGGCTCATCGAGCAACCGTTCCTCATCATCCGCGCTGCCGGATCCCTTGGGTTCGACCTGGTAGCGCTCCGCCGGGAGTTCGCCTTCCCGCTCGAGGTCAAAGCGTCGGCCGAACCCGTCATCCGCTTCTCCGCGGCCAGCGGGCGCGCCAACGCGCAGTTGGAGGCGCATCGTAAGGCGGTCGCACGGGTCGGCCTCACGGTGCTGTACGCCTACCGACGGGTCGGGCTCCGGGGGACCGAGACCTGGCGGATCTTCGTGGCTGGCGACCTGCCGGAGTCGGGGATCCTCCGGGTGGTCTGCCGCCGGCTCCCTCCGGTCAGCCGGACGCCCGAAGGGAACGGGATCCTTCGGTGGGAGGAGGGGTTCCCACTCTCGCGCTTCCTCTATGAAGTCCGCTTCCTTATGGAGCGGCGAGCGGGGTAAGCGGATGACGATTCACGTCGCTTCGGTCGGGATGGGTCGGTTCGGAAAACGTCCCGAAGGGCTCATCACCCTCGCAGCCGAGGCCGCGAACTTCGCCCTCGAGGGGATCGGCCGGAAACCGGTCGACCTCCTCGTCGTCGGGTCCATGTTCGCGCAGGGTCCGCACGGACGCGAGGCCCTGCTGCCCCGGCTCGTGGGCCGCCTCGGGCTGGAATCGGCCTCCGGCTTCCGGGTGGATTCCTCGAGCGGGACCGGAGGGATGGCCTTCCATGTCGCCGCCCTGGCCCTGGAGACGGGTCGGTTCGAACGGGCGCTCGTCATCGCGGCCGAGAAGATGACGGACCGTTCCACCGCGGAGATCACGAAGGAACTCTCGGCCGCCCTCCACATGAGCGAGGTCGCGGCCGGCGCGACCATGCCCGGACTGGCCGCGATCGTGACGGCGCGCTACTTGCAGCGCTACGGGTTATCGACCGACATCTGCGACATTACCGCGGTGCACGCCCGGTCGATGGCGGCCCGGAACCCGAACGCGCATTTCCAGAAGGCCGTCACCCCGGAAGAGGTCGCCTCAAGCCGCGTGGTGGCGCTTCCGCTTCGTCTGCTCCACTGCTCCGCCATCTCGGACGGCGCCACCGCGGTCGTGCTCGAGAAAGGAACGGGCCCGGCGACCGTCCTGGGCCTGGGCCAAGGGTTCGACGCCCTGCGCCTCGTTGACCGAGAGGAGCTGACAAGCTTCACGGCCACCCGAGTGGCGGCGCGCGTCGCCTACGAGGCCGCGCATCTCACCCGCAAGGAGGTCAACGTCGTCGAGGTCCACGACGCCTTCTCGCCGTTCACGCTGATGCACCTCGAGGACCTGGGATTCTGCGGCCCGGGCGAGGCCCCGAAGTGGTTCCGGGAAGGGTGGGTCGGTCTCGACGGCCGTCTCCCCGTGAACCCAAGTGGGGGCGTCGTCGGGCGCGGGCACCCGATCGCTGCGTCGGGGTTGGCCGCGATTGGCGAGGTGGCGCTCCAGCTGAGGGGGGAGGCCGGTTCCCATGCCATCGCGACCCGGCCGAAGGTCGGCCTCGCGCACGCGGTGAGCGGGATCGGTTCGCACAATTTCGTCACCATCCTCGGAGGAAAGAGCCCGTGATCCCCGGTGCGACCCTCGAGCTCACGCAGTGCCACTCCTGCCACGCACGGTTCCTGCCCACCGACGGACCGTGCCCGAAGTGCGGGTCGCCCGACTGCTCGCCATACTCCACTTCGGCGGTCGGACGGGTCCTCGCCGCGACCGAGCTCCACTACCCGGCTTCCGGGTGGCACGCGCCGCACCGACTCGCCCTGGTCGAGGTGGCCGATGCGGTGCGCGTCCTTGCGATCGTGGAAGGGGTGCTCCCCGTCCCGGGAGCCCTCGTTGAGGTCCGGCGGGACGGGGACGTACATCGGGCACGGCCGGAGCCGACCCAGTAGGGACGCGGGGAGGGGGACGTCCCGAGGGGACGGTCCGGCCGACCCCCCTTTTGAACCCCCGAGGTGAAACCACCACTGGATTAGCAATCCAGCGCCTTACCGGGCTGGGCTATCCCCGCGCGAAGCCGTCGAGTCTCGTCCGCTCCTTAAACCTTCGGATGGGCCGCGCTTTGGGATTGGATTCCCGACGAGTCGCCGGCGATACCCATGCCGTCCCCTCCTCATCGTTTTCATTTCATCGAGCGCGAAACGCACTACCGATCTTTGAGAACTCCGACCGACCGTGGACCCCGTCCGAGCGAGCGCGAGCGGCGGGTTTTCTCACCGACAGGTTATGTAGCGGTCCCGTGGTCCCTCGCCCGGAGCCGATATGCGGGTCGTTAAGGCCGGGGTCGTGGGCGCCGGAACGATGGGGGCCGCGATCGCTGAGGTCCTCGCGCTCAACGGGATCGAGGTCGTCCTGAAGGACGTCGATGCACCTCTCGTCGAGAAGGGTCTGGCTCGGGTCCGCGGGTACGTGGACGATCTGGTTCGTTTCCACGAGAAGCGCGCCCCGAAGGAGATCGGACGGATCTCGGAGCTCGCGGGGGACCTTTCGGAAGACCAGAAGGCGAAGGTCCGGGCCAAGACGGCGCCGCAATTCTCCCGGGCCCAGGGCGACGAGGTCATCGCGCGGGTACACGGCACGACCGAATACGCCCCGTTCGCGGAGGTCGACCTGGTCATCGAGGCGGTCTTCGAGCGGCCGGAGGTGAAGCGCCCGGTCCTCGAGGCGCTCGACCGGATCATCGCCGACCAGACGGTCATCGGAACGAACACGTCGTCCCTTTCGATCACGCGCCTCGCCCGCGGGCTGAAGCACGCGCCCGAAACCCTGGTCGTCCACTTCTTCAACCCGGTGACCACCCTTCCATTGGTCGAGGTCGCGGGCGGTGTGGAAACGCGGGAGGAGGTCATCACCGGCACGATCGAATTCCTGCGCGGTCTCCGCAACCACCGCGGCCCGCTCGTCCCGATCCGAGTGAAGGAATCGACCGCCTTCGTCGTCAACCGGCTGCTGGTCCCCCTCCTGAACGAAGCCGCCTTCGCGCTGGACGAAAACGTCGCCTCGGCGCGGGACATCGACACCGCGATGAAGACCGGGGCCGGGATGCCGATGGGGCCGCTCGAGCTCGCGGACATGATCGGCCTAGACGTGGTCCTCGAGGTCGTCGAGACCCTCTACCACGAGTACGGGGATTCGAAGTACCGACCCGCTCCCCTGCTACGACGACTCGTCGACGCCGGCCACCTGGGACGGAAGACCGGAAAGGGCTTCTACGACTACTCGACCTGACGACCGCCCGCAGAGGCGGTGAGCACCGGGGTGCCTTCCTCGGGCCGTCCCCTCTATTCGTCCACGGGACCCGGCTAGTTGCCACAATACGGCGCGGTGGACGGGCCGCCTAGGTAGTGGCCGGGCAGCTCATAGGAAATGTTGACGTACACCGGGGAGACGAGGGGGCCCGAACCTGCGATGGCATCAAAGTATTCGGACCCAGCGTTACCCGGGTACGGTCCCGAGGTATACCATCCGCTTCCCGACGTTCCGGCGCCGCTGTAGACGACCTGATTGCCCGGCTCGAGCGACCCCGCTGGCCAGACGGTGTACGAGGCCTGGAGGATGACTGGGGACGGGTTAGGGGTCCACCACCTGAAGGAGACGTTGGTCGTGACCCCACCGAACTGCGTCTCGTCGGGGACGCAGACCGATTGGTGCCAGCCCAGTTCGGAGTTGAGAGTCAGGGTCTGGTGCTCGGGGTATTGCTCGGGCACCACAAAGGCAAGCATCGCGATCACGACCACGACGGCCACGAGCACGACGGCTAGAATCAGGAATACACGGGCTCTGCGGCCGAGTGGGGGGGGAGGGGACGCGGGCGTCCCAGGGGGCCCTGATTTGTCCTCGACGGGAGCGACCCACCCATCGTCCGCGGGAACCGTCGGCTGGTCGGCGCCAGTGTACGCGCCCACCCCCATGGGCCATTGACCGCGCGCCACGCGAGGTGATGGCGCTAGAGCGATATCAGAATTGGGTTAGGCAGGGTCGCATGGGGTCCGTCGTTCGGGTACGGACCATAGGGGTCCCGGGTCCGGAAACCGGTGGTTCCGGGCTGACGGCGGATCAGCTTACTGGAGTACCTGCCCAGGCGTGGTAATCCCCCGGTATCACCGGGGCGACGCCACCGCCGGGGAACGCTTCGCGGCGGGTGCGGGTGAAGGAGCGGGGGCCGACGGTTTGGCGGAAGGGGCGGCGGCCACGGGCTTGGGAGGCATCACGGGCGGCTTCGGGGGCGGGGGGACGAGGTTTCTCTTCAGGAAGGCGAGGATCCAGGTCCACGCGGCCTCCGCCGCGCCGACCTCGTACGCGGAGAGGTCCCGGGCGAGGAAATCGTGGCGGGCCCCAGGGATCTCGACAAACTCGATCGAGGTGCGGGTCGCAGACTGGGCGGCGACCAGTTGGGTCCAGGCTTTCCCGGACGAGCGGTCGGCCGAACCCCGAAGGTAGAGGATGGGAACCGTGATGAGGTTCGCGAGGTCGGGAGGACGGACCGCCATCGGATAGGCGAGCGCCACCGCGGCGAGCCTCGTGTCCTGAGCGGCGAGGGCGAGGGCCAGGCTCGCCCCGTACGATGTCCCGAAGAGCGCCGCCTTCGTCGGGTCGACCATCTCCCGGCTGCGCAGGTAGTTGAGGGCGTCCCCGTAGAGGCGGAGGAGATTCGCGACCTGAGGGGAGCCCACCGCGACGCCGCCGCGGAACCGGGCGCTCGACCGGAGGGCGACGTGGAGCGCGGCTCCCCGTCCGTCCGTCTTGATAATGTCCGGGATGAGCACTTCGTACCCCTCGCGCGCGAACCGGATCGCCGCGTCGAGGAGGGTCGTGGTGATCCCGTAGGTGTCCGGCGTCAGAAGGACAACCGGGTGCTTCACGGTCTTCGTGGGCGAAAGGACGATTGCCTGGGCCTTTCCCGAGCTCGTGGCCCCCGTGTCGAACGTGACCCGCTCGCTCCGGTAGAGGGGAGCCGAGACCCCGGGCTTCTTCTCGGTCTTGATCCAGGTCTTGTTGAGGAAGTCGAGGACGCAGAGCTTGAACCGCTCTTTCGTCAGGACCACGACCGCTTGGCGCGAGCCGCAGATGTCGCAGACCCCGACGATCCCACTACCGAACTCGGCATCGGTGAGGTTGAGCATCCGGTCGTCGTCGCGCATCGGTATCGGAGGGGAACGAGCGCACGAGCCGAGGCCGATTCATAACCGTTGCCGACGCCGGGCGGGCTTACCCGGGGGCCCAGACGGTATGGCGGAGGGGGTCGGGGTCCGGCCCGGGCGCAGCTCGAGACGATGGCGGTCGCGGGGGACGAGGACGTTGACCCCGCGGCGCCGGAGCCGCTCGGCCAGCGTCCGGTCGGCGGTGACGACCCACGCCCCCTGACGGACGGCCGCGTCCAGGACCGCCGTGTCCCCCCGGCCCGCCACCGGGAGCACCGGGAACTTCTTCGCGAGGGCCGAGGCGCCGCGGGCTCCGGGGACCCCTCGGGCAACGAGCCGATCGAGCTCATCGACCACGGAGGATGGCACGACGAGGCGCGCTCCGGGACGAATCCGGCCGACCTCGGAGT
Source organism: Thermoplasmata archaeon (assembly GCA_036404475.1). Lineage (GTDB taxonomy): Archaea > Thermoplasmatota > Thermoplasmata > Lutacidiplasmatales > UBA184 > Lutacidiplasma. The sequence continues at coordinate 6,183 of DASWZL010000112.1, read as the reverse complement.
CGAGAGGGAAGTGCGCCCGGACCGGGAGCAGGAGCGCGTTGGCGTCCAGGAGCACCAGCACCCGCTCGCGGGAAGGAGCGGGGCTACGGGCGCGCGAGGACGATCCCGAGCTTGTCCCGGTCGTGTTCGGCGCCCCCTCGACGTCCTCGAAGGACGAATCGTTGCGCCTTCTGGTTAGCGGTCCGTGGGATCTCGTCGAGGAACTCGATGTACTTCGGGACCATGAAGAACGGAAGGTTCGCGACGCAGAACTCGAAGAGCTCTTTCGGCGTAACCTGGGCCCCGGGCTGCAGTTGGACGAATGCCTTCACGTCCTCTTCCCCGAGGGGCGACGGGACGCCCACGACCACCGACTCGAAGACGGCGGGATGGCGGTTCATGACCGACTCGACGTCGTACGGAGCGAGGTTCTCTCCGCGTCGCCGGATGACGTCCTTCTTCCGATCGACGAAGTAATAGTACCCGTCCTCGTCCCGGGTCACGTAATCCCCCGTGTGGAACCAGAGGTTCCGCCAGGACTCGACCGTCTTCTCCGGCTTGTTGAGGTACCCGGAGAACATCGTGAAGGCGGCCTTCGGCCGGACGACCAGCTCCCCCCGGGTGTTCGCCGGCACCGGCCGGTCGTTGTCGTCCACGACGTCGGCCTCGACGAAGCCGAGCGGCGTCCCGACCGACCCGACCCGGATCGCGTCGGGAGGGTTCATCAGGGTCGTGCACCCGCACTCGGTCATTCCGTAGAGCTCGACGATCGTCACCCCGAACCGGCGCTCGAAGTCACCCCAGACCGCCTTCGTCGTTCCGGCCGTCAGCGCGGTGCGGACCGTGTGGGTACGGTCGGTCGGCTTCTCCGGTTGCTTGAACAGCACATTGATCATCGCGATGAGGAGCGAGATGTGGGTCGCGCCGAGCTTCGCCGCCGTCTCCCAGTAGGTGCTCGCGTGGAACCGCTCGTCGAAGGCGGCGGTGACGTCGTTCAGGAGGGCGGAGAGGGCCGTCATCTCCTGCGCGTTGCAGTGGAACAGCGGAAGGCCCGAGTACAGGACCGAATTCGGCGTGAGGCGGCTGCGACGACCGATCTCGGTCGGGGTGGTAATCAGCTTCTGGTGCGGGATGATAGCCCCCTTGGGAGGACCGGTCGTCCCGCTCGTGTACATGATCGAGGCCGCGTCGCTCGCCCGAACGGTCGGCAGAGGGTCGATTGCCTGGTCGGACGGCAGGTCCGAGAACGGCATCGTGCCGATAGGGAGAGGTTCGCTCCCGCCTTCCGGGGTCGCGATCCATTCGCGAGTGATGTGAAGCGACTCGCGGAACGGAGCGTAAGAGTCCCACAGTCGGCGGTCGACGACGAGGCCCGCGGGCGCGCTGTCGGCCAGTTCGTAGCGGAGGATCTCCCCTTTCAGCCCGGTGTTGAGCGGAACGAGGATCGCCCCGCGCTTCGCCGCCCCGAACCAGAGGAACGGGAACTCCGGCGTGTTGAACAAGAGGCTTGCCACCCGGTCCCCGACACCGATGCCGGCCGCCGCGAGGCCGTTCGCGACCCGGTCCGACTCCCGGTCGAGGTCGGCGTAGGAGATCTCCCGGGAGGCGAATCGAAAGGCGATTCGGTTCCCGTTCTTTCGAGCTTTCCCGCGCACGAGCGCCCCGAGGGTGGGGTACTCTTCGTTCGCTTCGAGCACGGAGACCCGACGAGAATCGACTGTCCATAAGCTTCGTGGAGGGGAGCTTTCTTAGTGCGGGGCAGGCTCCGTCGTCCCGTGCCCCCCCGGAGCGAACCGTATCGCCCCACGGCCCCAATCGTCGCCGAGCTCGCCGCGGGGGCAGTCCTGCTGTCCGAGTCGGGGGAGGAGACCCTCCTGCTGCACCAGCGCGACGAGGACCGCTGGTGCTTTCCGAAAGGGCACGTGGACCCCGGGGAATCCCTCACGGACGCGGCCCTACGAGAGATCCGAGAGGAGACCGGGCTTTCCGATGTCCGCCTCGGGAGCGAGGTGGACGAGGTATCGTACCGGTTCTACCAACCCGAGACGAAACGGAACGTGCAGAAGACGACTGTCTACTTCCTCGCCTTCACCCCGGAGCGGTCCGCGCACCCCGAGAAGATCTTCGACCGGGCCGAGTGGTTCGACCTGACCACCGCTCGAGGTCACGTGAAGTACCCCACCGACCGCCGGGTGATCGACGCGGTTCTCAAGGCGCGGAAACACTGAGAGGGGAGCACGGCGAGGGCGTAGCCCCGTTCCGTTCCGATTGAGAAGAAAAGGGGGAATGGGTTGGGTGGGCCCCGCCCGGGGCCCACCGTCGGGCGCCTCTCCGTCTCAGGGTCGGCGGGCCGGGTCGTCCGGCAGATTGCTCCCGTCGGTCGGACCCATCGTGGGCGGGGAGAGGGCGGCGGCGGGGGGAACGCCGTTCGGCCAGCTCTCGCCATACCCACCCACCAATCCCTTCTGGGACTGGCGCCGGGCGTAAGAACGCCACTCGATCACACCGACCGTCCCGACCACGACCGCGACCGCGACGGCCACGAGGGCGACGAGGGGCGCACCGAACGGGCCGGCGGCCGCGGCGCCGCCGCAGCCGTTGGTCAGGCAGTTCGCTTCCGCGTTCGCTTGGGCGACGCTCATCGGCTGGCCCACGACCGTCCCACTCGGGGAGGACGGGGACGCCGCCGGGCTGACCTGGCTCACCGGGGTCGCGAGTGCGTTCACCGATTGGGTGCTCGTGCCGAAGGTCGTGGACGCCGCCGTCACGCTCAGGCCGCCGGGGCCGGAGCTGACGTAGAGGGTCTCCGCGGAGATCCCCGCCGAGCCGAGCGCGGTCGAGTCGTAGACGTGCACGGCCGTCCCGAACAGGTCGAAGGCGTGGGGGACGAAGATGAACCCGTCGTAGTTGTCGAAGGGACCCTGAACGACCAGCAGGATCGCGGTCCGAGACTTGCTGTCACGGAAGACCGGGGGAGTGACGGTCAGCTTGTACCCGGTGAGGTTCACGGGCCCGGTCGCGCTAAGGCCACCGACCTTCGACCCGGATCCGGAGCCGGTCGTCCCGTTGAAACCGGTGTCCGTCCACGAGTAGCTCACGTTCCACGAGGCCGACGGACTCGCGGTCGCCGAGGAGTTCCACTCATTGACGCCCATCAGGTCGAGCGGGATCAGACCGAGGGAGGGGCTGAACGACGTCGAAGCGTGGGCGACGCCCGCCACGTCCAGGGACGCGCCGGCGGTCAGGCCGTGGATGGTCTTCGATACCGCTTCGGAGAACGAGGCGGCCACGGACGCTGAGGCATTGTCAATCCCTAGGGCCGGGACCGGTTGGCCGTTGACGTAGACTGCGGACTGGTTCGTCAGGTTCGCGAACGCGGTGTCCACTTCCTGGCCGTGGTAGCTGTAGGTCGCGTGCAGGATGGGGCCCGTGTACGTTACCGAGATCGTGATCCCGACCGTGCGCTGCTCTTCGAGCATCCACGTGCCTGGGGTCGTCGGTGTCACGGTGAACACTACCGTCCATCCAAAGGCCGCGTCCCAGGTGATCGTCACATTTCCAAACTGGAGGGTGTTGTTCGACCAGCCCTGCCCTCCGTAGGCCCATTGGGTCGCGGGGTTGGTCGAGGCCGTGCTCATCACCGGTGCAGCGCTCGCCGAGCCCGAGAGGGCCGGGATAGCCACAAAGGCCAGGAGAAGCACGACGCCCGTCGCCGTCACCCAAAGTTTCGTTCCGTGGATTCTCGCCATGGTTTCTTCCGACGGAGCTCATTCCGTCAGAGAACCCAAGCCGGGAATCCCCGAGATAAGGCGGTGTTTCGGGAGAGCTCCCCTTCGTTAGACCCCATGCGACGACGTCGCACGGGGCTCCCTCGAGGGCCCCTCAGACGATGCGGCCGCCCCGGACCACCGTCCGGCCGTCGATCGAGAGCTCCGCCCCGGCCACCGTGAGATGCGCGATGAAGTTCGACCGGGTTCGCCCTCCGTACCCGGTGTTGGTGCCCACGAAGGCAGTTACGGCGCCCCGCTCGCCCTCCTCAAGGCCGGGAGAGATACTGATGGAGGGGTTGAGTCCGACCTCGAGCATCCCCGGGCGGTCGCGGCCCTTCCCTCCCTTGGCGTACGCCTCTCGTACGCTCGCGGCTCCGGCGGCGTAGCTTTGGCCGACGAGACGCCCTCCGCGGAACGTCCATCGCCCTCCCCGGACGGGCTCGCCGAAGAGATTCGACATCCGGTTCGAGACGAGCGTTCCGTCCGCGGTCGATTCATCGATCGCGACGTAGACGCACCCATCCGGAACAGAGGCCATCGTGCCGAACCGCGCCCGGCGGGACGCGGCCGTCACCCAGCCGAGGTCGATCAACGCCTTGCGGCCTGCCAGAGCCAGGGTCAGGTCGGTCCCGTTGGGATGACGGATTCGGGCGGTGTGGCCCCGCTCGAGCGCCTTCTGGAGCCTCCGTGAGTCGGCCACGAACTGCTTCGGGTTGAGCATGGTCGCTCTCACCATCTCCTTCCTCCAGGCGTCGAGCGACACGCCCCAACGCCGAGCGTTCGCCTCGGTCACGCGAGCGATTCCCATCCGAGCGCCACGCACGCCCGCGCGGTGCGCCACCTCGTACCACTTCGAGTTGAAGGCGACCAACTTCCCGAAGGTCGCCTTCGGGAGCGCCTCGAGACGCGCCCCGTCCTCGGGTCCCCAGAAGTAGATGTAGACGTCCGTCTTCGCGAGCGCCGCCCATTCGTGCGACCCCGGTTGACCGATGGCGTCCAACCTTCCTTCCTCGACCGCCGCCCAGTACGAGCGTTCGTCTTCGTAGTGCAACAGCGGGCGAGCCCCCAGGCGGCGGGCCTCCCGCACGAACCCGGCGGCCCAGGGGAGCGCCGATGGATAGGTCTCGATGGTGACGTTCTCGCCGGGCTTCAGGTGGAGTCGGACCGTGAGCACCTGGCGCGCCAGTCGGTCGGCTTCTTGGGGAGAGGGGTCGTCCATGAGCGGGGTAGTGGGCGGGGGTTCAAGCCCCTTTGCTCGTCGCGCCGGGGTCGTCTTCGAACCCCGGAACCCGGAACCCGGCTCCCCGGAGGAGCGCGATCGAGGAGGGGTATCCCGCGTCCGCATGGCGGGCGACGCCGAGGCCGGGGTCGTTGTGCAGCACCCGTCCGATCCGCCGGTCCGCGTCGGGGGTCCCGTCCGCGACCACGACGAGCCCGGCGTGAATGGAGTTGCCGATCCCCACTCCGCCGCCGTGATGGACCGACACCCACGTAGCCCCGCTCGCGACGTTGAGGAGGGCGTTCAGGATGGGCCAGTCCGCGATCGCGTCGGAGCCGTCCCGCATCGCCTCCGTCTCCCGGAACGGGCTGGCGACGCTCCCCGTGTCGTGATGGTCGCGGCCGATCGCGACCGGCACGCTCACCTCGCCATCGTGCACCATCTGGTTCACGCGATGGCCGAATCGCTCCCGCTCGCCGTAGGCCATGTAGCAGATCCGTGCGGGGAGCCCCTGGAACTTGACGCGGTCTGCGGCGAGGCGGATCCAACGGCACAGGTGCTCGTTCGCCGCGAACTCGGAGAGTATCATCCGGTCGATCCGGTGGATATCTTCGGGTTCGCCGCTGAGGGCGAGCCACCGGAAGGGGCCGCTCCCGACCGCGAACAGCGGGCGGATGTACCGGGGAACGTACCCTTCGATGTCGAACGCGTTCGTGACCCCGGCCTCGCGGGCCTGCGTGCGGAAGTTGTTCCCGTAATCGAACGCCTTGGCCCCGCGCTCCCGCATCTCGAGGATCGCCCGGGCCTCGGTGGCGATCGATGCCTTCACGCGCACGAGGTACGCGGGCAGGTCGGCCGCCCGGGCGACCGCCGCCTCTTCGACGGTCATCCCCTGGGGGATGTACCCGACCCGAATGTCGTGGGCCGCGGTCTGGTCGCTAACGACGTCCGGAAGGGTCCCCCTCCGAGCGATCTCTGGGAAGACGTCCGCCGCATTCCCGCACAGGCCGACCGAGAGGGGCCGGCGCTCGCGGACGGCACGTTGGACCCGGGACAGGGCGTCGTCGAGGTCGCGGGCCTCCTCGTCAAGATACCGGTGCTTCAGACGTCGCTCGATCGCTCGGGGGTCAACGTCCACGATGAGTCCGACGCCCCCGAGCATCGTGATCGCGAGCGGTTGCGCGCCCCCCATCTCTCCAAGACCGGACGTGAGAG
>DASWZL010000111.1:0-3830 GCA_036404475.1 Thermoplasmata archaeon | reverse complement strand
GGCGGCGGCCGTACCTTCGGGACCACGCCGAGAACCCGTTCCAGGTCCTCATCGGCACGATCCTCTCGCAGCGCACCCGCGACGCGAACACCGAGGTCGCGAGCGCCCGACTCTTCGCCCGGTTCCCGGACGCGGCCTCGCTCGCTCGAGCGAGACGGTCGGAGGTCGAGGCGCTGATTCGGGCGACCGGATTCTACCGAGTGAAGGCGCGGGTCCTCGGGGCGGTCGCGAGGGAGGTCCTCGGTCGGTTCGGAGGCACCGTTCCCCGGAGCTTCGAGGAGCTCACGTCCCTCCCCGGCGTCGGCCCCAAGACCGCGAACTGCGTCCTCGTCTTCGGGTACGGGATCCCGGCCATCCCGGTCGACACCCACGTGCATCGCATCGCGAACCGTCTCGGCGTCGTTCGGACCCGTACTCCCGAGGAGACCGAAGCCGCGCTCCGCGAGCGCGTGGACCCGCGCTTCTGGATCCCCGTCAATCCGCTCCTCGTCCAGCACGGCCAGAACCTCTGCCGGCCGAACCGCCCGCGCTGCCCGGAGTGCCCGATCGCCGACCAGTGCGCGACCGGTCGCGCCCTCAGCGCCGGCCGGAACCCTCCGCGAGGGGAGGACCGGCCGAAGCGGCGGGGGTCGCCGGCAGCAGCACGAGCGCCACCAAGGTCGCGAGCATCAGCACCGCGAGGACCTCCCACGCCACGGCGTAGGAATGGGTCGCGACGACCTCGCCGAAGAGGGCCGATACGCCCGCCCCACCGGCGAGCTGGATCGAGTTGAGGAGCCCGATCGCGAGGGGGACCTCCCCGGCCGGCACCTCCCGCCAGAAGTGCGGGAGGACGTACATCACGGCGTAGATGAAGCCGTACGAGAACGCGAAGACGGTCCCGACGACCATCGCGACCACGAGCCCGGCCCACGGAAGAACGGCGAGCACGCCCGCGGCGGCGACCGTAGCGACCACGAACTGCGTCCGGTGGTTCCGGTTCCGCTCGGCGACCCGACCCCCGAGGGGGCCGCCCGCGATGCTCGGGAGGACGAACATCATCCCGACCACCCCCGCGAGGGCGATCGTCCACCCCCCGACCGTCTCGCCCCACGGGACCACGAACTGGCCGGTCGCGAACGTGGCGCCTTCCAAACCCACGAACGCGATGCCGACCGCCCAGACCCCTCGATACCTCAGCGCCGCGGGAAGCCTCGGGCCTCGAATCGGCGGCCCCTTCGGGGCCGCCCCCACCGTGGAGGGGACCAGAACGATGCTGGCCAAGGTAGCGACAGCGAGGATCGCGCCCCCGACCACGAGCGAGAGCTGCCAGCCGAGGGGCGGGATCAGGAACGCCGTGACCACGATCCCGAGCGCGGACCCGACGCTGAACGCGGAGCTGAAGATCCCGACGGGAACCCCCCGGCGACCGGGCGGGTAGAGGCTGGCCACGAGCCCGATGGCCGGCGAGAAGAAGAGCGCGGCGCCCACCCCCGCGACGATGCGGAGGGCGACGAGGACGAGGAACGACGGGGCCGCCGCGCAGGCCGCGGCGCTGACGGCGAGCAGGCCGACCCCGGCGAGGGAGACCGAACGCGCCCCGTACCGACGGGCGAGGAGGCCGGCCGGGACCTGGAGAAGGCCGGCGCCCACGAGGAACGCGGCGACGAGCACCCCCCACTCCGCCGGGCCGACCCCATACCTCGTTCCGATCGAGGGGAGCGCGGGGCCGATGTCGAACCAGTTGTAGGCGTACCCGATCCTCAGCGCGACCAGCGCCACGGCCGCGCGCGTCGCCGCCCGCGGACTGAGGGGGATTCCGCCGAGGTTCTCCACCACCGGTTCGACCGCCTTTCGCTTCCTGGCGAGCACGCCCAAGGGGAGCGTCCGGTCGCATCATAACCAAACAAACTGTTTTAGCATCGGCGGCCGTCGGCGCGCCGTCATGGAATCGTCGGAGTACGACCTCTCGTTCTTCCACAAGGGGGGATTCCACCGTCGCACGTGCGTCGTCTGCGGGCATGCCTTCTGGACCCTCGGCGAGTTCGACCGGTGTCAGGAGGCGCCGTGCCGCGACTACGGGTTCGTCGGCCACCCGATCCTCGCGCGCCCCTACGACCTGCGTACCATGCGGGAAGCGTACCTCACGTTCTTCGAACGACGGGGCCACACCCGGATCCGACGGTACCCCACGGTCGCCCGGTGGCGGAACGACGTGTTCTTCACCCAGGCGTCGATCTACGACTTTCAGCCCTGGGTGACGAACGGAACGATCCCGCCCCCCGCGAACCCCCTCGTGATCAGCCAACCGGTCCTGCGGTTCATCGACCTCGAGGAGGTGGGCCGGAGCGGTCGCCACTTCACGCTCTTCGAGATGATGGCGCACCACGCGTTCAACCGGCCGGACCACGAGGTCTACTTCAAGGAGCGGTGCGTCGAGCTCTGCGACGAGCTCCTGACGAGCGAGCTCGGGGTCGACCCGAGGTCGATCACCTACAAGGAAGAGGTCTGGGAGGGCGGAGGGAACGTCGGCCCGTCCCTCAGCGTCAGCGTCTCCGGCCTCGAGCTCGCGACGCTCGTCTTCATGATGTACGTCCGCGACGGCGAGCGGTTGAAGCCGATGCCGCTGCAGGTCGTGGACACCGGCTACGGCCTCGAGCGGTTCGTCTGGGCGAGTCAGGGGACGAAGAGCGCCTACGAGGCGGTCTTCGGTGCGGAGTACGACGAGTTCCGCCGCACGTTCCCTCCTCGGGAGACCGCCCTCCTGATCGACCACGCCCGCGCCCTCAACTTCCTCCTCACGGACGGGGTGGTGCCATCCAACAGCAAGGAGGGGTACTTCGCCCGCCTCCTGCTCCGTCGTTCCCTCCGGATCCTGCAGAAGGCGCCGGAGGCGCCCGACGTGATCTCTGTCCTCGACCGCGTCGGTCGCGAGATCGCTCGCGATTTCCCCGAGGTCGGCGCGCATCGGGACGACCTTCACAAGGTGGTCCGGGCCGAGGTGGAGCGGTACGAGGACACGATCGGCCGCGCGCGGCAAACGATCCGACGGTACGAGGAGAGGGTCCGTTCGACCGGTGGGCGGGTCGGGGAGGAGACCCTCATCGAATGGTACGATTCGCTCGGCGTTCCGCCCGACCTCGCCGTGGAAGAGCTGACCCAGCCCCCGCCGATCCCGGAGGATTTCTACTCCCGCGTCGCCGAGCGCCACGAGAACGAGGGGCCGACGACGGAGTACACGGAGTCGACCGAGGGGCTTCCCGACCTCCCCGCGGCGACCGCGCCCACCGAGGTCCTCTACTATCTCGACCCGTACACGACGAGCTTCGAGGCGCACGTCGTCTGGTCCCAAGGGCCGTTCGTCGCCCTCGACCGCACGTACTTCTACCCCACCGGAGGCGGCCAGGTCACGGACAAGGGCTCCCTCGGGGACCTCGAGGTCGTCGAGGTCGTCCGCCGCGGGCCGTGGGTCCTGCACCGGCTCGAGCGCCCCTCGCCGTTCGCGGTCGGAGAGCGGGTCCGGGCGAAGGTGGACCCGGCACGCCGCACGCAGCTGATGCAGCACCACACCGCGACGCACCTTCTGAACGGCGCCCTGCGCGAGGTCCTCGGCCCCCACGTCTGGCAGGCCGGGGCGTACAAGGGCACCGAAGCCGCCCGGATCGACGTCACGCACTACCGGGCCCTCACGAAGGAGGAGCTCCACAAGGTCGAGCGGCGGGTCAACGAGGTCGTCCGCGAGGACCGACCGGTGAAGAGCTATTTCGAGACGCGCGGCGAGGCGGAGCGCCGGTTCGGGTTCACCCTCTACCAGGGCGGCGCCGTTCCCGGCCGCGACCTTCGGATCGTGG
>DASWZL010000110.1:0-56869 GCA_036404475.1 Thermoplasmata archaeon | reverse complement strand
ACCTCGCCGACCACGACCGGGGTCTTCGGCTTCTCGGGCGTGACGACTTTGCGGACCGTGACCGGGCGCTGGGCGCCGCACGCCTCGCAGATGAGGAGCGTGAACCGACCCTCCTTCTGAAGGTGGGTATCGGGCCGCTTGCACTCCGAGCAGATCACGTACTTCACGGTGTAATCGCGCATCCGCCCGCCGATCTGGTCCTTCGTGAGGCGCGACTTGAGGACCCCGCGCGGAAGGTCGAGGACGCCGGGGCACCCGAACTCCTTCGCGAGGAACCCGATGACGTGCGCGGGCTCGCGCCGAAGGACCCCGGTGATGTCCTGGAGGTTGCGGATGACCGTGTTCTTCCCGTCGGTCATCACGTCCGGCTCGGGGACCTGGAAGCGCTCGCCGCCGGTGCGGATGGGCGGAAGCTTCTCGTGCGCACGCGCGAGAAGAGCCTGGTAGGACTCCATCGGAGGGGCCGGGGACCGAGAGGCGGGGTAAAAGGCTATCCGGTCACGGGGAGGCCCGGGCGAACTCGCCGAGCGCGTCCAGGACGCGAACCAGGTTCCGCTCGGTGACGACCGCGGTCGCGGCGCTCCTCACCGTGTCGTCCTCGGGCCGGAACGCGACCCCGACCCGGCTGCGACGGAAGAGGCCCACGTCGATCTCGGAGTTCCCCACGGACGCCGTCTCCTCGGGCGTCACCCCCAGCTGGTGCTGGAGCGCGGCGAGGACGCCCTCCTTCCCGTGGATGGGGACGCGGACGATCCCCTCGCCCGTGAGACGGCCCGCGGCGTCCACCCGGACCCCGTTCGCGAGCGCGACCTCGATCCCGAGCTCGCGCGCGACCCGTCGGGCGAGGAGGTCGAGGCCTCCGCTCACGATCGCCGTGCGCGCGCCCCGGGCGTGGAGCCCGTCGATGAGCTCGGCGGCCCCGGGCATGAGCGGTACCGACGCCAGGATCCGCTCGAGGTCGTCGACCGTGAGCTCCGGGGCGTGGCGCCACCAGACGCGGATGTCCATGCGGATGAACTCCTCGTCGTCGATCTCGTTCGCGAGGAAGCGGCGCAGTCCCTCGTCGTTATGGTCGTCGAAATGGTCGTGGATGACCCGCCAAGAGCTCGGCACGTCGACGAGCGTCCCGTCCATGTCAAGCGCGACCAGCTTAAGCACGATCACCCCGCGCGATGCGGTCGGCCCGATCGAGGACGCGGTCGGGAGGGCGGACCGCCCAGGCGGCCAGGTTGGAGTCGATCTGCTCGGGTCGGCTCGCCCCGAAGACCGGCGCCGCGCCCATCCTGCGGAGCCAGTGGAGCGCGATCGAGCCGAGGGGTACGTGAGCGTCGGACGCCAGGTCCCGGAGCGCCCGGCCCCGTTCGAGGAGCTCGGGAAGGGTGTCCGGCTCGAACATCCGGTGCGCGAACTGGCGGACCTCCCGCGGGACCTTCTTGCCGTCCAGGTAGCGTCCGAGCAGGAGGCCCCGAGCGAGGGGGGTGTACGCCTCGATGAGGATCGCGTGCGTTCGGCAGTACTCCCGCACCGGGTCCACGTCGTCCCGAAGGAACAGGTTGTAGCGCAGCTGGTTGACGACGATCTTTGCCTCGGAGAGGTGACGGGCCGCCTCCTCGAGCTCCTCGATCGAGAAGTTGGAAACGCCGATCGCGCCGACCTTCCCCTCCTTCCAGAGCCCCTCGAGAGCGCCCATCGTCTCCGACAGGGGGACCCGAGAGTCGGGAGCGTGCACGAGGTAGAGGTCGACCGAGCGGCGGGCCAGCTTCTCGAGGCTGCCGATCAGGCTCGCCCGCACCTGGTTCGCCCGAAGGTGCTCCCAGGAGACCTTGGTCACAACGTAGGCATCCGGGGCCGCGGCTGGGGCTCGCGCGAGCACCTCCCCGAGCACGCGTTCGGAGCGGCCGTTCCCGTAGACTTCGGCGGTGTCGAACCAGCGGATCCCGCGTTCGTAGGCCCGCCCGATGGTCGCCTTCGTATGGGCCTCGTCCTCGGTGGTCCAGCGGCCGAGCCCCCAGAGGCCGAGGCCGAGCGCCGGGTGGGGTCGGGCTCCGCCGGGCAGCTCGATCGTTTCGATCTTAACGGTCGGCTCTGACTTCGGAGCGAGGGCCGTCCGCTTCTTTGTCCTCGTCTTCGCCTTCGTCGGGCGCGCCGGGCGCGAGGGTGGGGTCATGGGGGTGCGACGGACGATGCTCCGTCCTCCTTCAAGTGTTCGTCGATGCGTCGGACCCGCTCCGCGAGCTCCGTCGCCTTCTCCTCGGCCTCGCGGACGACCTCCGGGGGCGCCCGGTCCCGGAACCCGGGGTCCGCGAGGCGGGCCCGGGTCTTCTCGAGAATGCCGAAGAGCTTCTCGCGCTCCTTGAGGAGGGCCTCAGCCGTCGCCCCGGAGGCGACCGGCCGCTCGAGAAAGCACTCGCCGAACGCCGCGACCCTCCGCCCCGTTCCGGGGGGAACTTCCTCCCCCTCGCCGAGGAGCTCGAGCGAGCGGACGCGGGCGAGGCGCTCCACCGTGCCCCGCTCCGCGGCGAGAACGCGGGCGGCCTCGGAGCCGTTCGGGCGGACCCACGCCTTCGGGGTCGCTCCGACCGGGACCTTCTCCTCCGCCCGCAGATTGCGGAGCAGGCGGACCGTCTCCAGGAGGGGCTCCATCTCGAGCTCGGCCACGGGGTCGGAGGGGGCCTCGTCCGCACGGGGCCACGCGGAGGCTGCCAGGAGGGCGTCCGGGTGCGGAAGGGCATGCCAGAGCTCCTCCGTCACGTGGGGAACGAACGGGTGGAGGAGGCGGAGCGACCGCTCCACGACGAACAGGAGCGTGGCGCGGGCCTCCCGCTGGGCGGGCTCGCCGCGGCGGCCGAGGAGCGCCTCCTTGGCGATCTCGACGTACCGGTCGGCGAGGTCGTGCCAGAGGAAGTCGTAGAGCGCCGTGGCGGCCTGCGTCGGCCGGAACTCTGCGAGCGTGCGGTCGACCTCCTCCACGGCGTGACGGTACCGGGAGAGCACCCAGCGGTTCTCGAGCGCGCACGAGGCGGAAACGGTCGGCGGGCCCGCGGGGGGAAGCGTCCCGGGAGGGACGAACGCCAGGCTGAACCGGACGAGGTTCCAGACCTTCGTCAGGAAGTTTCGGCTCCCGTCCAGGGCGGCGGAGCCGAACGGGCCGTCCTCGTCGGTGGGGTTCGGAAAGACGAGCGCGAAGCGGAGTGCGTCGGCGCCGCGCTCGCGGACGAGGTCGAGCGGGTCCGGGGAGTTCCCGAGGTGCTTCGACATGCGTCGGCCCTTCTCGTCGCGGATCATGCCGGTGAAATAGACGTCCGAGAACGGCCGGGCGTTGCGGAAGTAGTAGCCGGCCATCATCATCCGGGCGACCCAGAAGAACATGATGTCCCGCCCGGTCACGAGGACGTTCGTCGGGTAGTAGTGGTCGAGGTCGGCGGTCCGCTCCGGCCACCCGAGGGCGAGGAACGGCCAGAGCCACGACGTGAACCACGTGTCGAGCACGTCCGGGTCCGGCCGGAGGTCCGCGGAGCCGCACTGCGCGCACACGGTCGGCGTGTCGACCGTGACGGTCTCCTTGTGGCACGCCCCGCACTGGTAGACCGGGATGGCATGCCCCCACAGGACCTGCCGAGAGATGCACCAGTCCTGGATCTCTTCCATCCAGCGGAAGAACGAGCGCTCCCAGCGGGACGGATGGATCCGGATCTCGCCCCGGCGGACCGCGTCCACTACGGGCGTCGCCAGCGACCGCATCCGGACGAACCATTGAACGGAGAGACGCGGCTCGATCACGGCCTCGGAGCGCTCGGACCTCGCGACCGAGTGGCGGTACGGTTGGCGTCGGAGCAGTAGGCCCGCCCGTTCGAGGTCCTCGAGCGCCTTCGCGCGCGCATCGTCCCGGTCCAGTCCCCGGTACTCGGGAGGGACCCAATCGCCGACGAGCCGGCCCGACGTGTCGAGGATGTCGGGGGGCATCGGGAGGCCCGGATGGCGGAGGAAGAGCTCGTAGTCGACCGGGTCGTGTCGGGGGGTCACCTTGAGCGCGCCGGCGCCGAACGTAGGGTCGATCGCCGCATCCGAGATGATCGGCACCTTCCGGTCGGTGAGCGGGACGATGACCTCCCGGCCGACGAACGAGCGGTACCGCTCGTCGTCGGGGTGGACGGCGACCGCCACGTCGCCGAAGATCGTCTCGGGCCGGACCGTGGCGACCTCGAGCCCGCCGGGACTGCCGTCGGCCCAGGGGTAGCGAAGGTAGTCGAGCGAGCCCGCCTCTTCGGCGCGGACGACCTCGAGGTCGCTGATGGCCGTCCGGAGCTTCGGGTCCCAGTTCACCATGCGCTCGCCGCGGTAGACGAGGCCGTCCGTGTGGAGGCGGACGAACACCTCCCGGGTCGCCCGGACGCTTCCCGGGTCCATCGTGTACCGGTAGCGGCTCCAGTCGACCGAGAAGCCGCCGGCCCGGGTCTGCTCCCGGATCCGGTTCTCGTGCTCTTCCTTCCAGAGCCCGACCTCGTGGAGGGCCTGCTCGCGGGGGAGCTCCTCGAGTCGCACCCCCTGCTTCTGGAGGCGGCGGCGGACCTCCACCTGCGTCGCGAGACCGGCGTGGTCGAGGCCCGGGACCCAGACCGTGGCGTCGCCGCGCATCCGGTGGTGGCGAACCAGGATGTCCATCACCGTGTCCCCGAGCATGTGACCGATGGTGAGCGCCCCGGTCACGTTCGGCGGGGGAAGGACGATCGAGTAGGTGGGGCCCTTGGGCCGGTCCGGACCCCGAGCGACCGCCCGCTCGTCCCACTCCTTCTGCCAGCGTGCCTCGATCTCCCTCGGCTCGAAGCGCGGGGGAAGGGCCGGGGCGCTCAGGAGGCTCCCCTCCCGAGGGCGACCGGCGTCGCGAGGGCGAGCTCCGCGACCGCCACGAGCGCCATGATGCCGAGACCGAAGTCGACGCCCGACGGCCGGGCCAGGTCAAAGAGGAGCGGGGGGAGTCCCGCCATGATGAGCCCGGGGATGGAGACGAGGACCGCGAACCAGGCCCCCGCGTACAGGTTCGTGATCGCGAGGCCCCTTCGTCGGGCCCAACGGAAGAGGAGCCCGAGCTCGAGGAACGCCGCTCCGAGCACGGCCGGGAGCTCCACGAGGACGAACGCGACGAACGTGAACGGCTGGAAGAAACGGAGGAGCGTGAACCCGACGATGAGGGCGGACGCGACGAGATACATGAGGCAGATCAGCGCCACCTTCCCGAGGATGACCGACCGGTTCGAGAGCGGGAGGCTTCGGCCGTAGGAGTAGGCGACCACTTCGATAGCGAAGAACGCCGGGCCAAAGAAGGTTGCGAGGAGCGCCGCCGTGGTCACGGCACCGAGGGCGAGCGAGGTGGCGACCGGGTTCTGCGCCGGGGTCGAGTACGTGAGGAGCCCGAGCGCGCCGGCGTCCAATATCGGTAGCAGGATCAGGAACGCATAGCCGGGGGTCCGGCTCGCGATGCGCAGGTCCTTCACCAGGACCGCCCGAGCCCGGCCCATCGGCCGAAGGGCGGACGATGTCGTCGGGAGGCCGAGCGGGGCTTGGACCGGCAGGAACAGGAGGGTCCGGACCGAACGGGCCAGCCAGACGACCGACCAGACGGCCAGCGCCAGATAGAGCGCGGCGGCCACCCCGAGGACCAGGTCGATCGTGGGGGAGAGGATCGCGATCGACGAGGTCCCGCCGGCGACGATCTCCGGAAGCGCCGCGAAGGAGAACGGGAACGCCGCGGCGAGCAAGGCGCTGCTGACGGAAGGGCCCTGGGCGGCGAGCCCACCCAAGGCCCGGAAGAACGCGGGAGCCGCGGTGATGAAGGCGAACATCGCGAACGCCGGAACGAGCCAGAGCACCAGGTACGCCCATCGGACGACGGCGCGGCCGCCGCCGCCGCGGGAGCCTTGCACCCGACGGAGAAAGAACCGACCGGTCAGGAGCGAGAGCGCCAGCGCATAGACCACCGAGACGAAGACGCCCGGCAACGCGACGAGCCCGGCGAGAGGCCCGAGGGCGATACCGACCGCGATGGGGGTCAGGATGATGATCGTGAGGGCGGGGAGGTCGAAGAGGCGCAGGTAGAGGATGGTGGCGACCCGTCGGAACGTCCGGGGGTCAATCGGGAGCGGTTCGAGCACGGGGAGGACGCCCGACGAGATCAGCGTCGGGATCACCTGGACCCCGGTCCACCACAGGAGGGCGATGTCGAGACTGAGGAGGCCGGTCAGGATGGCGCTCTGGAAGAGCCCCACCGGAACGGAGGCGAGGATCTCGGGGTTCAGCGCCTTCTGGTGAAGGATCGCGGCGGCTCCGAGGGTCAGGAGCGCGAGCACCGCGCTGATGACGAGCTTGCTCTGGAGGACGCGCCGTTGCGAGCGGGCCACCAGGTTCTTCGACCGGCCCGGCGGCAGGACGTTCCCCTGCCGGAACGCGTAGACCGCCTGGAGCGAGAGCTCGGCGAACGCGACGTTGCTCAGGCGGATCGCCTCTCGCCAGCTCATACCGAGGGGTCGCCGAGGGAATCGACCGCGGCCCGCACCCCCACATCCTCCTCCGTCAGGCGCAGGAAGATCTCCTCGAGCGAGGCATCACCCGCCGCGACCCGCTTCCGCAGCGTGGCGAGCGTCCCCTCCCCCCGGAGCACCCCCCGGTCGAGGATCCCGACCCGCTGGCAGAGCTGCTCGGCGACCTCCATCGTGTGAGTCGAGAACAGGACCCCGCGGCCTCCGCTCGCGACGTAGCGGAGAAGCACGTCCTTCATGATCCGGACCGACCGGGGGTCGAGGCTGTTGAGCGGTTCGTCGAGGACGAGGAGGGGCGGCGCGTGCAGGAGCGCCGCGATGATCAGGACCTTCTGGCGGGTCCCGTTCGAGAGCGTGGCGATCGGCTCCTCGATTTCGCCCTCGAGCCGGAACGCCTCGGCGTAGCTCTGCATGCGTCGGGTCGCGGTCGTCGCGTCCATCCGCCGCACGCTCGCGACGAACTCAAGGAACTCCCGCGGGGT
Source organism: Thermoplasmata archaeon (assembly GCA_036404475.1). Classification (GTDB taxonomy): domain Archaea; phylum Thermoplasmatota; class Thermoplasmata; order Lutacidiplasmatales; family UBA184; genus Lutacidiplasma. The sequence goes on along the minus strand of DASWZL010000110.1, from coordinate 49,854 downwards.
CAGAGCCTCGTAGAGCATCGAGGTCTCGGGGACGTAGCCGATCCGGGCCTTCGCCGCGAGACCGTCGCGGAGCGCATCGAGTCCGAAGACCCGGATCTCCCCGGCGACCGGGCGCACGAGTCCCACGATCGCCTTGATCGTGCTGGTCTTCCCAGCGCCGTTCGACCCAAGGAGACCGTAGATCTCTCCCGGCTGCACCGTGAGGGAGAGCTGCTGGACCGCGGGTCGTTCCCCGTACGCTACCGAGAGTCCCTCGAGAGCGAGCGGGACCGAGCTCGCGTCGGGGGAAGTGGTCGTCATCCCCGTACCCTCCGGCCGCCGCAGGTATAACTCCGCTGGGGTCTGAAAACTACCGGGACCGGATCAGCGGGAAGAGGATGACCCCCTTGATGGAGGGGATTCCGAGGAGGCCCATGAGGAGGCGGTCGACGCCGAAGCCGACCCCGGTGTTGGGCGGCAGGCCGTAGCCGAGCGCGCTCACGTAGTCCTCGTCGAACGCGTATCGGTCGTCCCCCCGCTCTCCGAGCTGGGAACGGAAACGGGCCTCCTGCTCGTCCGGGTCGTTGAGCTCGGTGTACGCGTTCGCGAGCTCGTAGCCCGGGTGGAACACCTCGAACCGCTCCACCCGGCCGGGCTTCGAGCGGTGCCGCTTCGCGAGGGGGGTCGTCGCGGCCGGGTAGTCGACCACGAAGGTCACCCGGTCGAACGTCGGCTCCACGTGGTGCTCGAAGAGCTTGTCGAGGAACGTCCCCGTCGAGGAGCTGTCGGGAACGGTCGACCCGGCGGCGCGGGCGAGCTCCCGCAGTTCCTCACGGCTCTTGGAGAGCAGGTCGCGGATTCCGCTCCGCTCTTCGAGGGCGTCCACGAAGTCGACGGTCGGGAAGGGAGGAAGGAACCGCTTCGCGGCGGCTTCGACCACGGGGTCGCCGGGGCACAACTCGAGGGTCCGGTAGGCGAGCCGCTCGAAGAGGCCCTCCATGAGGTGCCGCATGTCATTGTAGTCGGCGTACGCCCAGTACGCCTCGAACTCCGTGAACTCCGGCGAGTGGATGCTGTCCAGGTCCTCGTTGCGGAACGCTTTCGAGAGCTCGTAGACGCGTTCGAGCCCACCGACCAGCAGCCGTTTCAGGGGAAGCTCGATCGAGATCCGAAGCCGGAGGTCGGCGTCGAGGTAGTTCGAGTGGGTGACGAACGGAGCGGCCGCGGCACCGCCCGCGACCGAGGTGAGCACCGGTGTCTCGACCTCGAGGAAGCCGGCGTCGTCGAAGTACGAACGGATCTCCCGGACGAGCAGGGTCCGTGTCCGGAACCGGGCGCGCGCCTCCGGCGACGCGAGAAGGTCGACGTATCGTCGACGCAGTCGTTCCTCCACATCCTGGAGCCCGTGGAACTTCTCGGGAGGCGGTCGGATCGCCTTCGCGAGCATCGTGAGGGAGCGGACCAGCAGCGAGGGCTCGCCACGGCGGGAGACGGTGGGGGTCCCTTCGGCGCCGATGATGTCCCCGGGGTCGAGGTCCGAGAGCCAGGTCTGGTAGGGGCCCTCGCCGAGCTCGTCGACCCGAAGCAGCAGCTGGAGCGACCCCGATAGGTCCTCGAGGTCCGCGAACGCGGTCCGACCATGCTGGCGGACCGCCATGAGCCGACCCGCGACGCGTACCGTGGCGCCCGCCGCCTCCTCCCCGGGCTTGAGCGCCTGGCACGCCGAACGAACGCGCTCGGTGGGGGAGCGGTCGGGAAACGACCAGGGGTAGGGTTCCTTGCCTTCCGCCCGCCAGCGGGCGACCTTTGCCCTCCGGTCCTGCTCCAGACGGTTCTCTTCGGCCATCCGACGAACGGCGAGACGTGGCCCGGCAGAAAACGGTTCGGGTCGAGGAGGGCCTTATCGGGCCGTGGGCTCGACCGCGAGGCGCTCGACGCCTCCCGGACGGAAGAGCGCGAGATGTTCGGGGATCGCCGGGTCCTTTCCCGCCGGCCGGGCCGGCTCGTGGAGGAGGAGGAACGTGCCGAGGAAGAACTCGGCCGCCGCGTCCCCGCCCCCGATCCCGTAGCTCACGTAATCGGAGAAGTAGACATGGACCATCCCGGACCGGCGGCGTCGCAGCGCCTCCAGGAACTTCGCGAGCTCCTCGGGACCCTTACGCTCGAGCTCCTCGATGAGGTCGCGGAGGATCGGGCGCTGGCTGACGCCGGCGAGGCCGTCGTACGCGAGGTAGACGGCCGGACGGGGGTCCAGGGCCACCACGTCGAGGCGGAGCACCCCCTCGACCGGCTTGGTCCGCATGGCGAAACCGGCCTACCGCCCTCGCGATAAGAAGGCTTCGGACCGGCTCCCGAGAAGGGAGTCCGGCCCGTGGAACGAGTTTGGCCGAGTCTCAAGCCCTCGCACTAGTGCTCGTGGCCGCCCGGGCCGCCGGGCGTGGGGCCCGACTTCCTCGACGCGATGATGTCGTCGATGCGCAGGATCATGGTCGCGACCTCGGTGGCCGAGGTGAGCGCCTGACTCTTGACGCGGAGTGGTTCGATGACGTGGAGCTTCCACATGTCGGCCGACTTCCCGTCCTGGAGGTTGATCCCCGCGTTCTTGTTCGCGTGGGGTCCATCGTGGGCGCTCCGAAGGTCGATGAGGGTGTTGATCGAGTCGTACCCACCGTTCTCGGCGAGGGCCCACGGGATCGATTCGAGCGCCTGAGCGAACGCCTCGACCGCCAGCTGCTCGCGGCCACCAACGGTGCCGGCCCACTTTCGCAGCTTCACCGCGAGGTCGATCTCGGAGGCGCCGCCGCCGGGGCAGACGACCCCGTCCTCAATGACGCTCGAGACGACCTTGAGGGCGTCGTGGAGCGAGCGCTCGACCTCCTGCGTGACGTGCTCGGTGCCGCCCCGGATGAGGATTGAAACGGACCGAGGGTTGGCGCAACCCGTGACGAACGTCATCTTGTCGTCGCCGACCTTGTGCTCATCGACCTTGGCCGCGGAGCCGAGGTCCGTAGCGGTGAGTTCCTTGATCCCTGTCACGATCTTCCCACCGGTCGCGCGGGCGAGCTTCTGGAGGTCCGACTCCTTGACCTGCTTCACGGCATAGATGCCCTGCTTCGCGAGGTAGTGGAGAACGACGTCGTCGATCCCCTTCTGGCAGACGACCACGTTCGCGCCGACCGCCTTGATCGAGTCGACCATCTTGTGGAACGTCCGGTCTTCCTCGTCAAGGAAGCTCTGGATCTGGCCTGGGTTCTTGATGTTGATCTTGCTCTCGATCTCGGTCTTCTTGATCTCGAGGGCGGAGTTGAGGAGGGCGATCTTCGCGTTCGTCACCTCGGACGGCATGCGCGGGTGACCTCGCTCCTTGTCGAGGATGATCCCCTGGATCAGCTCGGTGTCCGAGATCGTGCCCCCGTGGTGCTTCTCGACCTTGATCTGGTCGACGTCACAGATGGTCTTCCCGCCGCGAACCTCGGCGATCTTCTGGACCGCGAGGACGGCGATCTTCGCGAGCTCGGCCCGGGAGCCGAAGACGCCCTTCGAGCCCATCGCGGTCGCGGCGCAATCGATGAGGATCGATTCGTCGTTCGTCTGGATGGTCGTTCCGATCTCGGTCTCGAGGAGGCGCTTTGCCTCCTGCAACGCGAGCTGGAAGCCGCGAGTGATAACGGTCGGGTGAACCTTCTGGTCGAGGAGGTACTCGGAGCGCTTCAAGAGCTCGCCGGCGAGCACGACCGCCGTGGTCGTCCCGTCGCCGCACTGCTGGTCCTGGGTCTTCGCGACCTCCACCAGCATCTTGGCGGCCGGGTGCTCGACGTCGACCTCCTTCAGGATCGTGACGCCGTCGTTCGTGATCGTGATGTCGCCCATCCCGTCGACGAGCATCTTGTCCATGCCGCGCGGACCCAGGGTAGTTCGTACCGTGTCGGCGACGGCCCGGGCCGCGGCAATGTTGTTCGCGGTCGCGCTCTTTCCTTGCTCGCGCTCGGTCCCTTCTTTCAGGACGAGAATCGGGGTTCCCTGAAGCATGCTTCCACCGTGTTTGGCAGAATTGCTCTTCTATATAAATGCAACTAAGCCCCGGTTCTGTCACTCGTAGGCGTATCAGTCCCTCGGAAATCCGGCCGTCCCTCCCCGGTGTATGGGGAGATCAGATGAGGGCTTACGGGGCCTTCTTGGCCCAACCTTCAAGCAGAACTCGAAGGTCGTTTCCGAACGAAGCGGCCGCAGCGAACGTCCATTCGACCACGACCTTCCCCCGCAACCGATTCAGTAGCCGAGTCCAGATCAGGCCGGACTTCGGGAACACGAGGCTTCCAAGTTCACCCGCGCCACCCGCTAGGCCAAGAGCAGCCAAGCCAGCGAGGGACGCAACCACGGCCACGACAAAGAACAGAATTGAGGGGTACGCAAGGTGCGCTTGGAACCAAGAGACTCCCCGCGAGACGAGCGAGAGAGTTCCCCATGCAAGCTGGGTTCCGCTGTATCTCAAGGCCGGCAGCCCGCAAACGAACGAAAAGACTGCGACGGCGCCTACGCACAGCCATCGGGAGAACAGTGCTACGGGAGACGCCTTCTCATCAAACAGGAAGTTGAACACGTCATCCGAATGGTTCCGCGCAACTTCGTCTCGGGGCCGTTGGAGAATCTCAGCCAGTCCGCATTGGTGCATTTCCATAGGGAGGAAGCCGAACGCGGGTAAACAGGTTTCGCCCCGCGGATTTTCGTATATCGAAAAATCGGACCGCGGACAGCCCGCGACGTTAGGCCATCGGGAGGGTGGAAGGCCCGACCTAGGGGCGTTACTGGTCAGGAGATGGGCTGCCCGACTGTGGAGGTTTCCCAGACCGGAGACCGAGTGCGGCAGTTGCCTTGAGGTACAAGTCGTTCAGTTCAGCGACGACGGGTACAAGGTCATAGGTGTCACCCCGGAATGTAAGGGATCGGGTGCTTGGGTCCAGGTTTCGGAGGAAGTCTCCGGCATCTATCCCACTAATCGCCGAAAGTGGAATCACGTTGGAGTCTGCGAAGTTGTGGTGGATAGTGGAACTAGCCCATTCCTCGATGCGTTCGTCGAAGTGCTCAAAATGGTTTCGAAAAGTCCGTACAGCCAAGGCGCTGTTCGGCCCAACTCCCAAGGCAAGCCGCAGTTCATCGCCGCGTCCCGAGATCTTCTCGGCTGGCGGCCAGAGGAGCTTCGAAGTGTTGCCCACGGCAGAAAGAAGGGCTTGGCAGTAGAACCAAACCTCCTCCATATCAGGCTTATTGAGGGCGTCCTCCAATCTTTTGGCAGCCATCATGCCAAAATTGCATTGGCGCTGAATCTCGCGGATGAACAGCGTTTTCAGGTGCCGGTCGAGAGTCATAATTCGGCCAAGCGAAAGCGCAACTTAGAGATTGGGAAAGGCGAAGACCAATCCATCTTCGGAAGGTCTGATTCAGACGTTCACGTCGTTGAACGCCTTACACTTCGGACAACGAATGACCACGTTGACGATGTGTTGGTTTGGCCCAAGGCCCTGTATCAGAGTGATGCCACACTCGGCGCATGTGTAGTGACGGTCTCCCTTTCCTTTGAACACCGGAACCACGGTGTACTCCGGCATCAGAACGGCGCGTCCTTGGACCTCAGGGGGAGTCGTCGCCACCTCAATCTTCTTGAGTTTGTCAATCGGCATTCTCGTTCCCTACTGGCCCGCAACCCGGGTTCGATTGTAAGTCTTCCGGGAGCGAGGGGGTATGACTTGACCCTCTCGAGTCCGCGCTTGACGCCCGGAATCAATGGTCTTTATGGAGCAAGTCGAGTACGGGGGCGTGGGCATAGTCAGCGGGACCATCAGCGCGCTCGCCGGGGTTGCATTCCTCGTAGCCGCGTTCCTCTGGGCCCCGGTGGCTTGTGGAACGAGCGCCGCCGGGCTGGAGGTTCAGCTTGTCGGGTTGGCGATTCTATTCTTTGGGCTAGCCGTTGGGCTCTATACTCTGTACATCCCCGGAATGTTGGTGCTAATGGCCGCCGGCGGTACCGTTCTAGCTTACGGACTGATTCTCGCCTCGATGTTGGGCTGTTTCTAAGCCGTGTCCAAGAGATCAGGGCCGTCGGACATCGTAAGGCTCTGGCGCAAGCTGGTACGCTACCCGAAAAACATAGTGGCGACAATCCTGCTGATAGTTGTCTTGTTGGTCGCCGTCGGGATCGTCAATTACACTATCTGGAACGGCAAGAACGACACTATTCGCTTGAATATTGCGCAGACATTGGAGGCGGACGCATCAGTAGGTATCCTCGCCGTAGGTATCTTCCTGATCGTCTTCGAACTTTGGAAGAGGTGGCACGGTACCACGAACGGCCCGCAACAGGTCGAGATTGTAGTTCGCTATCCGGACGGGACCCTAGCTGCCCCTGTGGCGATGCAATCAGTGAAGCCACCCGATTCCCGCGACGGCTCGAAAAGATAGACTCCATCGGCCTTTCACTCCTCTCTTCGGAAGCAGGGGAGTGGGCGGAATGACCACCCTTCGGAGCCGGCTCCGGGAGTGGTGGCGCGTCCACTACATGGAACGAGGGTTCGGATTCGTCCGCCCTGGCTTCCTGACGCGGCGGTACGGCGACCTAGTCTTCCGAGCCAAACTCGTCTGGGATCCTCTTCGCGTCGCCTATCCAAGCGGTTTCCCGGCGACCCATAATTGGTTCTTCGTCTATCGGAAGGTCCCGTACTTTTCCGCCACACTTCAGGAAATGGAAGAGGTAAGGGACAGGTTGATGGCCGAGGGTCTGGTGCCCCGATTGTATTGGCCGGTCCCAGAACCCCTTCACCCAGTCATTCGTCCGCTGCGCCGTACAAGCCCACTTGCTCCACCGAAACAAGAATGAGGGATGGTATGGTTCTCAACTCACCGGACAATGACGATTCACGCCCGAATCGCCGCGCCGCGACAGGATTCATCGGGATACTAGGGCCGCATTCTGTAGGCCGTGGATGGGGAGAACTTGAACTCGACGGAGCTAGTGGAGTTCCTCGTCGGGTTCTGGCTTGGAGCCGGGGCTATTTACCTATCGTTCACGGGTACTCTACCGACCGTCGTCTTCATTCCCGACGGTATTTTCTCAATCCTCGCGGCGTTCGCAGCGGGATTTGGTCACCGGACGGTCGCGACTATTCTGGGCTATGTCGCCCTCGCCTTACTCCCCATTGGCTTGATTCTCTTCCTGCGTCAAAACTTCGGCTGATCTCCTACGGGTCGGAGAAAGCAACGCGGGGGGCGGGCTAGATGCCCTCCCTCCGGGACCTACTCCGGGAAGGGTGGCACGGTCTCCTTTGCGAGATGAGGATTGAAAGGGACCTCAAAGACGTCCAGATGCGATTGGGGGAATTTGCCCAAGTCCTCCCCCCGGGATGGTCAGTCGCCGCGTACCGCGGGACGTTCTATATCGGCCCCGATGAGTGCGAGATAGGTCTGATTCTCAAGCAAATCTACGAACGCGATCAAGTGCCAACCGGTTGCCGAATGGCGCCCTTTGTCATTGGTCGCAAAGGCAGGAGAAATGTTTAGCTCAGGAAGCCGGATGTCTGAAGGTGGTAATCCGAGGTTACTCGCATCCCGACTGGGGCCGAATGCCGGCCGAGGATGGGGTTGTCGCGCAGCTCGAATTCAACGGGAAGGGGGGAGTAAGGAATCCGGGGCAATCGGGGCGATACTCATTCATTTTAGACACCGGAGCACAGCCAAGTTCTGTCGACCTAACGGTTGTCGAGGACCTAGGCATTCGGGCGTCGGACATGATTGGAAGGACCTACGACACTCTAGCCGGCGGCTCCGAGGCAGAAATGGCCATCGTCCCCGGGCTCCTTTACCTACAGCACGACCATCGTCTGAGTCGCCTACCCCATGCCACTTGGGAGTACTCTGTTTTCTTGGTGAATTTTCACATCCCGGTTGGAGTTTTCCTCGACCCACTTGGGGAGGGTATGGGTGCCGAGCGCCTACTGGGGATGGACGTTCGTCAAATCCTGACGCATCAAGGCCGAGAGTGGATGAGGCCGGCCAAGACGACGCCAGACATTCCCAAGTCCAAGTGGATATACTGGGACCTCGCACCGAATCTTCGAATCGGGTTCGGGAAGCGGGTCAAGCTTCCGAACTATCCCTACGACGCCCGGCCTTCCGAGTATCAGAAGCTGGACCGGGAAATCCAGTGGTGGCAGTTTCGGAAGGAGCAGGGGATAGGGTGAGTCCCTTTTTTCCTGGCTTGGCCTTCAGTTCCGTCGTCTCATCCCAGCCCATCGCCTTCACCACCTCGGGCGGGATCGTTACGAGCCACCGCTCGTACTCCTTGCCCTTGTACACCCGATTCTGTACGCGACGAATTCTCATCACTACCGGCAGGGGCGACGGAGTAGATAAGCGCTTAGGTCCTAACCGTGTATTAGGTCCTAAGGGCTTATATACTTCCGTGCCATTAGGTCCTAATGAGGCTGAGACAGATGGAAGCTTGGAAGGACTCGCGGACTCCCGCCCTTGCGATTGTGGCCCGTGGCGATCAGGTTTCGGAGATCTCCCCGGTGGAGTTCATGGTCCGGTCACAGAGCCGGCCCGAGGTTCAGTACCGCGTAAAGTCGGAGAACGGCCGGTGGAAGTGCGAGTGTCAGTTCCACGCGGAGACCGGACTGCCGTGCGTCCACATTCTCTCCGTGCGGTTCCGCGCCGGGTTCCAAGAGTCGAAGGTTCCTACGCCGGATTCCGTGCCTCCGTGCGAGAAGTGTCGGTCGACGGTAGTAGTACGAACCGGGGTCCGCCGGAACAAGAGCGGGGCGGTGCGCCGCTATCTTTGCCGGACTTGCGGAGCCTCGTTCTGCGGGAAGGAAGGCTACCTCAAGCGCCGGTCCGACCCGGAACTAATCGCAAAGGCTCTCGACCTGTACTTCCGGGGCGTCTCTCTCCGGCAAGTCGCGGCTCACTTCGGACAGGCGTACGGCCTCTCAATCTCGCCCATGACCGTGTACCGCTGGATCGTCCACTACTCCAAGCTGGCGGCAGAGTGGATGGACCGGCAGGGAGCGAAGGTCGGGCAGACTTGGCATGCGGACGAACGGGTTGTGAATGTAAACGGAGAACACCGCTACCTTTGGAACGTGATGGATTCGGAGACTCGCTTCCTGCTTGCGTCCACGATAAGCAAGGGGCGGAGCGTCCCGGAGGCTCGGGCGGCCTTCCAAGCGGCCAAGAACGCGACCGAGGCTATCCCTACCGAGATTCGCACGGACGGCCTCTACACCTACCGGCGGGCGATTTCCAAGGAGTTCGGCGGCAATCACGGACCCGGCGGCAAGCATCACTCTCCGCACCGGGTAGTTCCGAGCATCCGCGCGCCGGAATCGAACAACCTCCTAGAGCGGTTGAACGGAACGGAGAAGGACCGGACCAAGACGATGCGAGCCTACGACAACGACCGGGGCGCGGCAGCTCTCTCCGAGGGCTGGCGGGTCCATTACGACATGGTTCGGGACCACATCGCGCTCGGGACCACCCCGGCGGTCGCGGCGGGACTACCGGCAATCCCGGGGTTCCGGTGGGCCGAGATAATCAAGCAGGCAACGAGGAAGGACGCGGTGCCGGTACTCGAAGCGAATTAGCTATGTGTTCCGGGCGCATGGCGTGGTTGACCGATGACGAACTACTTGGCCGCTGTAGTCTTGGCGATCGGTGTGATTCTCGAACTTTTGGGTGGCTTCAATCTGCTTACTGGTTTCTTCGGGCCAAATACCACGACCCTTTGGCTGTTCTTGCCAGGGGCTGTGCTGGCCATCATCGGCAGTATCTTCCTCGACTGGGACGGGGCATAGGACAGCACCGAACTCATCGACCAAGACGTACGCCGAGAAGTGACGGCTCCGACGGGGGAGGCGATATCCACCGATTAGGGGACAGAACCCTAAGCCCCTCGGGCTTCGCGACGGCGGCCGTCGAGCCCACCCACTCCGTCCCTTCTAGGAGCCGGTCCAAGGAGAAGCTGAATCGTCGGACCGAGGTCCGTCGGGCCGATGGTCGACGGGTTCTAGAAACGCGGTCAAGGCCTGCTAAATACCCAGATCCGGTCTCGCGATCCCCAGCGGACGCGAGAGATGCGGATCTACGAGCTCGACGAACTGCCGGACCGTTTGCTCCCCCAGCTCGCCGCCTTCGGAGTGAGCGACGGTGATCCTCCCCAGGACCTTCGGTTCATCCGGCGTCTCCGACGCATGGGCCACCCCGCGTCCGACTACTGGGGCGTCTACGCCGTCGAGGGCGACCAGGTCCTTTCCCGCGTCGAGACCCTCCAACTCCCCTTCCGAGGGCGGACCGGTCCGCAGACGGTGGTGGGGATCGCTGACGTCCTCACACGCCCGAATGGGATTGGTCAGGGGTTCGCCCGAGCGCTCCTCCGCGAGGTCCACCAGCGAGAGGTCGCCCGGGGCCGAACCTGGTCCTTCCTCTGGACCCACCGGACCTGGGGGGCGCATCAGCTCTACCGTGACCTAGGATACGAGGACGTCTACTCGCCCCCTCACGCCCTGGGACGCGACCTTCGTCCGCGGCGATGTGACCCCCCCGCCGGCTACCGCTGGAAGCCGGCAAAGGCCAGCGACGCCGGGCGACTGGAGCGCCTCCTCGCCAGGGCGACCTACCGACGCCTCGGGTTCGTGCCTCGGAGCCGGGGTTCCACCCGAATTCGCTTTCGGCTCGGTTGGAGGAAACCCGAGAACTATCGAATCCTATCGTGCGGGGCTCGCGCGGTCGGCTACGCGTACTTGTCCGACAGCAGCGACTGGAACCTGACCACCAACGAGGTGGTGGTGACCTCCCCCGACCACATCGAGCCGATGGTCGCCGCGCTCGGAAACCTGGCCCGGGGACGGTGGCTTACGTTCCAGGGGACCTCGTTCGTCCGCGACGCGGAGGCGGCGCTCCGTGCGAGGGGGTACGCCATCGAGCCGTCGTCCCACACGGTTCTGATGGCGAAGCCACTCCGCTCGCGCGCCTCACGGAGAGAGGACCTTCGAAAGGTCTTCCACGACCCTTCGTTCTCGAGCCATCGCGGCGACATGTTCTAGCATTCCTTCTCGGGGGCCGGGTCGAAGCAAAAGCCATCCCCTCCCCCTCATCCGGGACGAGTCGACAGAGGGTCCCTCCATGCGCGAGGTACGGTTGGCGCTCGCGGCGGCGATCACGGGGTCGGCGCTCTGGGGCCTCTCCGGGACCGCGGCCCAGGTGATCCTTCAGGGATTCCAGTTCCCGGTCTGGGGGCTCACCACCATCCGCATGCTCGGCGCGGCCACCCTTCTCCTCGCGGTGGCACGACCGAAGTGGCCTCGTCCGTGGACGGCCTCGTTCGCCTCGATGGCGATTTTCGGCCTCGTCGGCTCCCAGGTCACGTACCTCGAGGCGCTCTTCTACTCGAACGTGACGACGGCGACCCTCCTTCAGTTCCTCTTCTTGCCCATGGTCGCCGGCTACGAGCTCGCGTCCGGAGCGATCCGATGGTCGGCCCGGTGGGCCGCCCTGCTCGCGCTCGCGGCGGCCGGGACGATGCTGTTGGTCGGGACCGTCTCTCCCCACGGGTTCTCCATCCTCATCACGCCGCTGGGTCTCGCGTTCGGTCTCCTCTCGGCGGTCTCGGGGGCGTACTATACCCTCGCCACCCGTCGGTTCGTCCAGACCCAGAGTGCGTGGTGGGTGACGACGTGGGGGTTCTTGCTCGGAGGGCTCGTCACGGCCCCGATCGGTGCATGGACCCTGCTGCAGTACCACTGGCCCGCCTCGCTCGCGAGCGCGGCGCTCCTCGCGGGGCTGGTCCTCTTCATGGTCGTGGCGGGGACCCTGCTCGCCTTCACGCTCTTCGTCTACGGACTTCGGAAGCTGACCGCCACCGAGGCCGGCGTCGCCGGCTCGTTCGAGCCGATCGTCGCGGCCACGGCCGGGCTCTTGATCCTCGGGGTCGCGCTTTCCGACCTCCAGTACGTGGGGGGAGGTCTCATCATAGTCGCGGTGGCCTGGCTCGGAGGGACCGTTCACGCGAGGGTCGAACCCTCGAAGAGGATCGGTCGTCCGTGACGCCGGACCCTACCCCTTACATTCTCCCTTCGATAGGCGGAGCGGCCGAACGGAATCCGACGGCCGAAGGCAGGGTAGCGTAGGATGACGGAAACCGCGGGACCCCTGGAGTATCGTCTCCTTCGCCGGCGGGACATTCCGAGCTTCCTCACGGTCGTGCTCCAGGGGATCGGGAAGCTCGAGCGCTCCACCGGCCTCGACCGGAGCGCCGAGAAGATGGTCCGCTCGCTCTCCCGAAGGTCGGTCTGGACGCTCCTTAGGTTCTTCCAGCTGATCGGCCGCCCCTTCGCCCAGATCTTCGTCACGGTCGACGGGAACCGGGTCGTGGGGACCGGGACCTTGCTCCGACTACCGCATGCCGCCTACGTCGCTGGGATGGCGACCGAACTGGAGTATCGGGGCCGGGGAATCGCTTCCCAGATCCTCGTCCTCCTGCAGAAAGAGGCCGTGCGCCGCGAGGAGGGCTGGCTCGTCCTCGATGTCGACAGCGACAACGACACGGCCATCCGAGTCTACCGACGCGCCGGCTATCGAGAGGTCGCCCAGTTTCGGTGGTACCTACGCACAGGAATTCCCCCCACCACGGCCCCGGTCCCTCCCGGGACGCGTCCCGCGACGAGGGCGGAACTCAAGGAGGTCGCTCCGAGGCTGGACGAAGGTCGGGTCGCCGATTACCGTGCGGCCTTGCCCGCCACTCCGAGAAGGCTCTCCCACAACGAGGTCCTCGCCAGCTCCTTCCGGAGCCGCAGACGGACGTGGATCCACAAGACTGCCACCGGTTCGCCGCTCGTTCTCCGCGCCGGCTTTGCCCCCGACCCCCCGATGGGGGTCTATTTTCCCCTCACCGGTTCGACCCCCCCGACCCCGGAGGAGGTCGTGACCCTCTTCGACCCGGCCACCGAATGGCTCCGACCTCACGCCCCGGCGACCTGCCTCGCCGTGGTCCCGGAGCCGGCGGGGGCCGTGGGCGTAGCGCTCGAACGCCTCGGGTTCACGAGCGTAGCCTCCTCGATGACCATGGTCCGGTCGAGCTCGGCATGAGCCGACACGACCGACGATTCGGGGCGAACCCCCTCGCGGAAGCCTACCGTTGGGAGAACTCGCGCTCCATCTCGGCGGCGAAACGCTTCCAGAGGTCAGCGTCCTCCGAACGAAGGCGCGCGGCCAACCGTCGCGTCGCGACGGGAGCGAGCGGGGGCCCGCGCCATCGGAGCTCCCGGCCTTCGAAGAGCAGTACGGAGGCGCTCGGTCCGTCGGCCGAGATGGAGTAGCGGAACTGGGAGTGATGGTTCGGCCCCACGATGTGGGTGCTGACCCAGTACCGGGCACGAGGATAGACCTGGACGAGCTTGACCTTGCGGACGCGGCGACCGCGGGGTGCGGGGAACGTATCGTCGAGGATGACGGTCCGAGGAGAGAGCCAGAGGACCTTCCGTGACCCGTGACCTCCTGCGTTCGTCCAATCGTAGGGAAGGAAGTCGATGCACCAGCGGAACGCCCAGGGCGCGGGAACGCGGAACCGTTGGCGGAAGGAGTACTCCGCGCAGGCCGTGGCCCGGGTCGGTGGGGAGGGTCCAGGGCGTTCCCTCTTCGTCTTCATCGCGTGGCGGAACTGGGACCGGGTATCTATGCTACGCGACTTTCAGTCACCCGCGCCAGGACGAATCCATCGTACCCCTTCCGGCCGACGGTCTGAATGCCGGTCGCGCTGACCCGGTCCTCGGAGGCGAGCGCGTCCAGGAAGTCGCGCATCCCGCGGACGTCGGGGTCTGGGTCCGACGCGTCGACGAGCTCTCCCCTCCGGACCACGTTGTCGACGACGATCAACGAACCCGGTCGGGAGAGCTTCAGCGTCCACTCGAAGTAGGCGCGCGTGTTCGCCTTGTCGGCATCCAGGAAGAAGAGGTCGAACGGGCCCCGCTTCTCGGCGAGGAGCTTCGGGAGGGTCTCGAGCGCCCGACCGAGCCGTAGCTCCACGCGGTCCTGAAGGCCGGCCCGCGCGATGTTGGCGCGAGCGACCCCCGCGTGCTTCGGGTCGAACTCGAGCGTCACGAGCTGTCCGTCGGCCGGAAGCGCCCGCGCGAGCCAGATCGTGCTGTACCCGCCGAGGGTGCCGATCTCGAGGACACGTCGCGCCCCCACGGCTTTCGCGAGGAGGTAGAGCAGCTTCCCCTGGGTCGGGGAGACCTGGATGTTCGGAAGGCCCGCGGCCGTGCTGGAGCGCTGGCACTCTTCGAGGGCCGGGTCGGTGGGAATGAGCTTCTGCTCGAGGTACGCGTCGACCTCGGTCCAGCGCTCGTCGGTCACGGCTTCCCCCTCGCGGACGATGCCGCCGTGTCGACGGCGTCGAGGACCCGGAGCGCGGTGAGCGTGATCATCTTGCTCGGTCGGCCGACCTTCTCGAGGGCGAAGGGGGTAGGGCGGTGGCTTGGGTGTGTCTCGTACCAGCGCGCTGCCGCGCCTTCGAGGTCCGGGTGGACCGCGTCGAGGTTCCAGCGCCCATCGCGACGCTGGCGGGAACGCAGGAAATCGATCGCATAGCTCATCCGAGGGTCGCCCGCGAAGCCGAGGGCGGTCATGAAATCGAGACCGACCAGGAGGTCGTAGTAGTAGTGCGGCGGGTAGTGGAACCGGTACCAGGGTTCGTACCGGTCGCCCTGAAGATGGAGCTGCCGCTCCAGGAAGAACTCGGCTCCTTTCTCCACACAGGCCTCCATGCTCGCGGTCCACTTCGACCGGGGGTAGGCCGCAAAGACGCTCATCGCCTCCCACGAATCGAGGTTCCTTCCGGAACCGAAGCAGGACCAGCCCCCCTTGGGGTCGGCGGCCTCGACAAGCCAGTCGAGGGTGCGCCGAACCCGAGGGTCGTCCGCGTACCCGAAACGGATCAACGCCCGGGCCTGGTTGGCCGCTACGCAGTAGTGCGGGGTTCCCTTCGAGCTGCTACCGAGGCCGCCGCCCTTCGCGGCGAACCCGTCCATCCAGAACTCGCAGGCCTCTCGGACCTCGGGCACCGCGCGCGTCAGACCGAGGTCGGCGAGGACCAGCATCATCCAGTTGGTGGAGAGGTACTTCGGGCGGTACTGGCTCTCCCCATCGTTCCAGCTGCCTCCGGGACGCCGCTGCGAGAGGATCTCCGCGGCCCATCCTCGCTCGAGGATCTCCTTTTTGGCGTTCCGGACGTCCGGGTCGTTCTCCTTTCGGCCGAGGAGCTCAGTCAAGGTCCGGTACCGCACTGAGGGCTGGTTCGCCTCGAGGAGCCAGGCAAGGGCCGCGCTCTGGGTCTTGGTCCGCTTCTTCAGAGCGGGGCTTCTACTGGCGGGGTTCATCGAGGGGAGGCGAACATCCAGGGGAGAAAAGGACCTAGGGAGAGGTCACGAACCGCTGTCCGTCAGAGGGCCTCGGGCGGCCTAGGGTCGGGCATCCGATGGGAAGCACGAGCGCTCGTCGCCGGGTCCGGTCCCGTCCGCGAGGGCCCGGGCGAGGGCGAAGAAGTCGCTCGGCGGAAGCTCTTCGGGCCGACTACGGGCCCAATCGGGAGGCCAACCGGCCTGCCGGGCGAGCTCGTCCGCCCCCTCCCGGCTCGGGGTCAGCCGGGGAAGGAGGTTCGAGAGCTGCTTCCTTCGGGAGGAGAAGAGCCGCCGTAGGATCTCCTCGAACTGGGGAACGGAAGGGACCGGGAGGGGTTCTCGCCGCGCCACGTGGACCCCGATCCGGCTCTCGACCTCGGGTCGGGGCGTGAACGCGGCGGGGCCGACGGTCCGGAACAGCTCGAGCGAGCCGTAGAGCTGGGCGATGATCGAGAGGCGTCCGTACTTCTTCGAACCGGGGCCCGCGGCGAGCCGTTCGGCGACCTCCCGTTGGACGAGGAAGACGATGCGCGGGGTACGGGCGGCGAACAGCCGCAACAGGATCGGTGTCGCCGCCGAGTAGGGAAGGTTCCCGACGACCGCGTCCGCGGGGGGGAGCGGAACGGTGAGGGCGTCCCCCGTCACGACTCGGACCCGAGCGCCGAAGGTGGTCGCGAGGAAGCGCGCGAGCCGGCGGTCCCGCTCGATGACGGTGAGCGGACCGATCCCGCGACGCAGGAGGGCCGCGGTGAGGACCCCGAGTCCGCCGCCGATCTCGACCACGGGGCGCCCGGGAGGCAGTTCTACGAGCGCGGCCTCCGCGTCGGCGACGAACGGGTCGGTGAGGAACGATTGACCCCACTCCTTCGATGGTCGCACGCCGAGGGAGTCGAGCGCGGCACGCACCTCGTCCGGCCGCTCGGGAACCGGAGGGACGGTCCCGTCGTCCGCCGCGCTACGGCGCGACGAAGAGGCGGTACTTGTCCTCGACACCGCTCAGTTCCTGCTCGATCCGGCCGACGATGAGCCGCTCGGGGCTCTTCAAGTGGACCCGCAGCTCGATCTCCTCGAAGCTCGCGAACGGAGCGCTCTTGCGCTCGTCCACGATCTGTTGCATCGTCTTCTTGCCAATCCCGGGGAGGAGCTCGAGCAGGTGGAACCGGCGCGAGACCGCCGGGGCCTCGTTGAAGAACCGGAGGTAGCGAGCGCTGTTCCGCCGGACGATCGCTTCGAGGGCGGGGGTGAGCTCCGTGCGGGCCGAGACGGTCAGCTCGTCGTAGCTGACCCGACGCCGGACGTGGTCGATCGGGGAGGGGGCGCCGGCGACGGGCACGAGCGAGACCCGGGTCCCCGGTAACAGGGGCACCGCCGGTCGCGGAACGAGCTCGAAGAGTTTCAGCTCGTCCTCGCCGATGGCGAGCGCGAGGGGTTCGCGGTGGAACCCGCGCTCCGTCTGCCGACCGTTCGGCAGGTAATCGAGAATGATCGCGTAATTCTCCACACCGGATCCCCCCCGCTCATCGGTGCTGTGCTACGATCTCGAGGAGCCGGGCGACCTGCGCTTCGTCGAGCGCGACCCGCTCCTTCGAGAAGAGGAGGCGGATCTCCTCCGGGAACTGGGGGAGAACGTCGGCGATCTTCACCGCGACCGTGGCGTCCACGAACGGCAGCGTCCTCAGCTCGGCAAGGAGCTTCGCGGTCTGCTCGGCCGAGAGCCGAGCGAACTGCTCGGCGTGCTGGTGGGCGAGGGCGGCCTCGCGGGGAAGGGTGCGCCGAGCGGCCTCCTCCACGAGGAGGTCCTTCACCTTCGAGAGCGGGACCGGTTCAGGCATCGGCCTTCCCCACGTCGGCGGGCATGAGATGGATAGGGGTCGCGATGAGCTCCTTTCGCTTCCCCCCGTCCCGGAACGCGATGCGGTAGGCACGGCCGCTCTTCGCGACCACGGTGCACGTGCGCCCTTGGTAGCGTGGGTGCGGCTGGCCGTGCGGGTCGGACGCCTCGATCCGGACGACGACGCGGTCGCCGATCGCAAACTCGCGGAGGAACCGGCTCACCGGCGGGAGCCCCCGCTCGCGGACCTCTTTCGTGAACGTCCCGCGCGAGCGGGAGCGGAACCCCTTGGAACTCTTGACCATCGACCTACACCTCCGTATCGTGGATCTCTAGCACGTCGAGGAACTCGACCTTCAGCGGCACCCCGACCAGGGAGGCAAGGCTTGGAACGGTGCGTCCGTCATCTCCCTCCACCCATTCCTTGACGTACGTACCGGCTTCGGTCCTGAGGTCGAGCGTGAACCGCCCGTCGGTCGCCTCCACGACGCGCGCAGCGACGACCCGCCGCGTTCGCACGCGGTCAGATCGACGATGGGCGACGCGCTTCGGCGTACGCTGGGCGATCGCTTGGCGGAGCGCGAGGTCGAGAGCCTCATTAACCTTTCCCACCGGGACATCTCCCACCACGCCGACCCGGTAGCTCTTGTCCGGGCTCGCCTCCTTCACCCGCACCACTTCGGGCGCGTCCGACGGGCGGAGGTCGACGACCTCCACCCTCCCGACCGCGTCCCGGGCGAGCTCGGCCGCCATCTGGGTCAGGTCGACCGAGCGCCGGCGCGGCCGCAGGAGCTCGAGGACGAACGGTCGGCCCCGGCCGAGCATCCTCGCGTCGATGTCCTCACGGCCCATCCCGTGAAAACGGCTTCCCTCCGCGCCCGTCGCCGAAAGGAACGGGGCCGCGACGATCTCCTCGACGCTGGTCGGGTAGGTCTTCCCGGTGCCTCCGCAGGTCGTGCATCCCCGACCCCGGCATCGGCGGCAGGGCCATCGGGTCTGGGGAAGGGTCCGGTCGAGCTTGCGGTACCGACCGCGGACGTAGAGCGGGAGGACGGTGATCTCGACCCGCCCGACGGGAAGGTCGGCGAGGAAGACGACGTCGGGCCGGTCCGTGACCCCGGCGGCTCCGCTCGCCGCCTCCATCTTCTTGCCGAGCTCCCGATTGAACGCGGAGCGAGCGCTCTCGCCCCACTCGGTGCTGACCTCGATCCAGAGCGCCTCCTCCCGCGCCAGTCGCTCGGGGTCCCATCGGGACCCGCACGTGAAGCGGTGCCATTCGAATCCCTCGGCGGCGCGGACGGCCCGGTCGACCCACGCGCTCAGGCGGGAGAACAGTCCTCCGCACACCGCGCACTCCGGGTTCCCGGCGAGGGGGGCGTGTCCGAGCGCGTCGGTGAGCCGACGGGCCCGCTCGGGGTTCGACAGACCGTGGCCGAGGCGGCCGAAGAGGCGCCCGAAGCACTCGTCGCAGAGGCCCCGGTCCACCGCGCGCTGCGCGGACGCCCGCGCTCCCTCGGGGATCTCGAAGACGAACGGCTCGGTCACTCCCCCGAGACCGGCGGAGGCCACAAAAGTTCGCCGGCAAGCGCTTCGAATGGCCGAAGAACCTTATCTTCGCTCATTCCGTGGCCGGGGAGATTCCCATGCCCTCGATCACCGAGGCCGAACTGACCCGAGCGATCGAGAGGACCCTCGTCGCCCGCGGGAAGATGCCGACCCCCGAGGCCCGGCCGGTCGCGCGCATGGTGCTGGGATACTTCGGGGCCGACGATACGGTCCTCGACAACAAGCTCTCGAGCGACGACCGCGACCGGTTCTACCAGCTCGAGGAGGAGGGACTCCTCACGAGCGAGGAGGAGGACGCCACCGTGTCGCGCGGCAAGACCTGGCGGATCCACTACTGGCTCCTCAAGAAGGCGCGGATCCGCGACGTGGGCCAGGGCGGTGAGGCGCCCCCCTCCGACGAGGCCGAGGCGGTTTACCGGTCGATCCGGGAGGCGGACTGGAACCGAAACGCTAACCCCCGGGTTCCGCCAAAGGCGTGAGCCGGACCTTCGCTAGGGGCGGGCCGGAGGTCGAGCCCCCCCCGGGGGGCGATAGGTGATCGGCGTGCCGAGCAGCGCGGGGTAGTCGGACGCCTGGATGATCGAGCGGACGTGCTCGATCGCCCAGAACGCGAAGAAGATCGCCGCGAAGAGGGCGATGTAGCCGGCCGCGTCGTTCGCGACGCCGCTGATGCCGGCGATCGCCAGGATCGCGGTGAGCGAGGCGAGCGCGTTGAAGCTCGCGTGCATCCCGACCGCGACGAGATAGTACGACCCGGTGCCGGGTCCGGGTTGCTTGAACTGGGATCGAGCGTAGCCGTAGCCGAACATCCCGGTCGCGCTCCCGTGCAGGATCACGCTCGAGATCGAGCGGATGACGATCAGGACGAGGCCCGCCTCGAGGCCTCCCACGAGGTAGGCGCCCAGGCCGTAGAGGAACGTCTCGAAGAACCCGAAGCCGAGGCCGACCGAGGCCCCGAACACCGGTCCGTCCGCGAGCTGCCTGAACGAGGTCCGGAACGCGACGACCCCCGAGCCCTTGAGGGCCTCCTCGACGAACGGGGCGATGACGAGGACGAGGAAGAACGCCCCGGCGGGCGAGTTCCCGTTCAGGAAGACGAACTCGGGCCCGGGGTAGTTCTGGCTGACCGCGGTCCCCACGGAGACGATGACGGCTTCGAGGATCGCGGCGGTGATGGTCGCGAAGACCGCTCCGTAGACGAACGCCCGAAGGAGCGGGCCCCACCCCTCCTTGCCGTACCGCTCGGTCCCCCGGATCCAGGAAAGGTAGACCAGCGCCGGGATGAACGATACGACGACGAGGATGAGGAGGTCCCACCCGGCGCCGTAGTCGGTCATGGCCCGCCCGTCCGGGCCGAAGGGTACACGTAGAACCCTTCCCCCGTCTTTCGACCGAGCTTCTTGGCGGCGACCAGGGTGCGAAGGAGCGGGCAGGCGCGATAGCGGCTATCCCGGAACCCGTCCCAGAGGACGTCTAGGATGGAGACCGTCGTGTCGATCCCGACGAGGTCGACGAGCTCGAACGGCCCCATCGGGTGGTGGAAGCCGAGCTTGTAGGAGGTGTCGATGTCCTCCTTGGTCGCCACGCCCTCGTAGAGCATCCACGCGGCCTCGTTGACGAGGACGGCGAGGGCTCGGGTCGTCACGAAGCCGGGGGTGTCCCGGGAGGTGACGACCGTCTTTCCCAAGCTCACGGCGAAGGAGCGGGCCCGCTCGACGTAGTCGGGGCGCGTGGTGTGGCCCGGGATCAGCTCCACGAGCGGCATCTGGAGGACCGGGTTGAAGAAATGGACCCCGACCAGGCGTCCGGGGTCCTTCAGGTCCTGCCCGATGGCGGTGATGGGGAGCGAGGAGGTGTTCGTCGCGAGGAGAGCGGTCGGATGGGTCGCCGGCTCGAGCTCGGCGAAGATCCTCCGCTTGAGCGCGAGGTCCTCGGGAGCCGCCTCGACGACGATCTGGGCCGAATCGGCCCTCCGGAACCCGATCGCGAAGTCGACCCGAGCGAGCGCCGCCTCGCGGTCGCCCGCGCTGACCTTGCCGCGCTGGACGGCGTGGTCGAGCGCACGTGTCACGTTCGCGATCCCCCGCCGGGCGAGCTCCTCGTTCACGTCCTCGAGCGTCACGGGGTAGCCCGCGAGCGCGCATTGGGCGGCGATGCCGCTGCCCATGATCCCCGCCCCCACGACGAAGACCCGCTGGGCGACCGACGCGCGCGGGTCGCTCTCGGAAGGGACGGGGACGGGGTCGGTCATGAGGCCTCCGGGACGGAAGGGGCCGTCCGGGCGATCTCGAGGTACTCGCAGGCGCGGCAAAGCTCGGTCGCCGCCGGCTCCCCGCAGGCCCGGCACCGCTCGGGAGCGGCCTCGGGGCCCTCCTCCGCGAGGAACCGCGCCACGAGACGCTCGTGAGTGCGCAAGAGCGCCTGACGGGTTCCCGGTTGGGCCTCCTCGAGCTGCCAGACGACCTCGCGGAAGAGGTTCCGGGCGGCCCGGCCGGCGTACGGGCACTCTCCGTGGTCGAACGGGATCCCCTTGAGCCGTGCGTAGAGGAACACCTCGCGTTCCGGGACGAGGGCGAGGGGTGCCACGCGCGGGACGAGTCCGGGCTGTCGGACACGGTGGGGGGCCATCCGCCCGAGGCGGTCGAGGTCCCCGCGGACGAGGTTCATGAGGACCGTTTGCGAGAGGTCGTCCAAGTTGAAGCCGAGCACGAGCGCGCCGGCCCCGACGTCCCGCGCCGCGCGATTGAGGAGCTGACGCCGCCAGACGCCACAGAACGAGCAGGGAACGGTGCCCGGCAGGTCCGAAGCGGTCCGGTCGATCGTGGTGCCGATCGACTCCTGCGCCGATACGATCCGATGCTCCACCCCCAGGGAGTCGGTCAGGGCCCGGGCCGCCTTCAGCGTCGCCGCCCGGTACCCGGCGATCCCCTCGTCGATGCTGAGCGCGACCACACGGACGGTTGGGCGGCGGTGGAAGTACCGGTGAGCGAGGGCGAGCGCGACGCCGCTGTCCTTGCCGCCCGACAGGGCCACCGCGACGGTCCCATGGCCGAACCGGGGGAGCTGGCGATGCATCTCGCGCCGGACCCGCTCCTCGACGGACTCCCGAAAGTGTGATTCGCAGAGATGGGCGCCCCGGTAGGGCTGGTCGATGACCGCCGGGGCATCGCACGTGGAGCAGCGCACGGAAGGGCGCCACGGTCCGCGTCTATTTGAGCGACGAGCGGCCGGTGGCCTTCCACTCCGCACATACGATTATTAGGCGAAATCTGGCCAACCACGCGCGATGGCATCCTCCGCGTCGGTCCCACGCTCGAGTACGACGCCCCGACGCGGACCTTCCTCCGCCCGACCTTCGGCGCCGGGACAGTTCAATGTTCTCGAGCTCGTCGGCCGGTTCCAGCGGATGCTCCAGGCGCAGGAACGGAGCCCGTGCACGGTGAAACAGTACGGTCACATCGCCCGCATGTTCCTCAGCTTCGCCCAGAAACCCCTCGACGAGGTCACGCTGCAGGACCTCGAGGCGTTCCGGGAGTACCTCGTCCTCCACCGGCATTACTCCAAGAACTCCATCTACACCACCGTCCGCGGGCTGACGTGCCTCTTCCGCAGCTACGGGTTCGCCATTGCGGACCAGCTCGAGGCGCCCCGCCGCCCCGAACGCCTGCCCCGATACCTGACCGAGGAGGAGATGCATCGTCTCCTCGACAGCGTGAAGGGGTCCCCCCGCGACAACGCGATGGTCCATGTCCTTGCTTTCTGCGGCCTCCGGGTGAGCGAGCTCAGCCACCTCATGGTCGAGGACCTCGAGTTCGAGCGGAACGTGCTGCACGTCCGCTCCGGGAAGGGGGACAAAGACCGGGAGGTCGTCTTGGAGGACCGCACGCGGGCGGCGGTCGACCGCTACCTCACGGACCGAGCGCTCGCGGGAGAATCCACCCTCCGTCTCTTCCCGGTCGGGCCGGTGACGGTCGAGCGGATCGTACGGCGCGCGGCCCAGACCGCCGGGATCCCGCGTCGGGTCACTCCCCACATGCTCCGCCACACGCTCGCGACCGCGCTGCTCTCCCGAGGCTGCGACATCCGCTACATCCAGAAGCTGCTCGGCCACGCCTCGGTCTCGACGACCCAGATCTATACCCACGTCGACACGCGGGCGCTCCAGACCGCCTACCAACGGGCGAAGCCGCAGTATTAACAGGCAGAAACGCTCGGGGCGGCCGTGGCCGACGATCGCGCGGACGTCCTCATCCTCGGCGCGGGCATCTCAGGATGCGCCCTCGCCTTCCATCTCGCGCGGCGGGGCGTTGGGCCCGTCGTCGTCTACGACCCGCAGACCCCCGCCGCGGGAGCGACCGGGCGCGCCGCGGGGATCGTCACCGAGCAGCTGTGGGACCCCTGGGACGTCGCGGTCGCCCGGGAATCGAAGGAGGAGTACGCCCGACTCGCCGAGCGCTACGACCGATCGGCGTTCGCGGTGAACGGGTTCGCCCGTTGGACGAAGACCCGGGAGGCCGTCCCGGTCCTCGAGGCGGCGGTCGAGCGCCTTCGGAGCTGGTCCGTCCCGGTCTCGGTCCTGGACCTCCCCACGCTCTCCGAGAAGGTCCCCTGGGGACGGTTCGACGATGTCCTGGGCGCCATCTGGAGCCCGAACGACGCGGTCGTCACCGCGAGCACCATGGGGGAGCTCTACGCCGAGAGGGCGCGAGAGCTGGGGGTCGACTTCGTCCTCGGTTCTCCTCTCGGTCGGTTCGCCCGCGAGGGGGACCGTTGGGAGCTCACGGTGACCGGGCAGACGACCCTCTGCCGCCGTGCGGTCGTCGCCGCCGGCGCCTGGTCGAAGCGCCTGCTCGCCTCGGTGGGGCACCCGCTCCCGCTCGCCCCCTACCGGACCCAAGCCGCGGTCCTGCGCCCCTCCTCCCTCGACACCCGACTGTTCCCTTCGGTCCACGACATCGACCTGGACGTCTACGTCCGGCCCGAGGAGAACGGCCGGATTCTCGCCGGCGACGGCACCGAGCGTGTCGAGGCCGACCCCGACCGCTACTCGACCGGGGGCGACGAGCCGTTCGTGGCCCATCTCGCGGAGAGCTTCGGCAGCCGATTCCCCGGGTGGGCGGACGCCGAGCTGGTCCGGGCGTGGGCCGGAGTGTGCGTCGCGACGCCCGACCGTCGACCTCTGATCGGGCCGGTGCCCGGCGCGAGCGGCCTGTTCGCGATTACGGGGTTCAACGGCTTCGGCGTTATGCGCGCCGGAGGCGCGGCGGCTCGCCTCGCTGCCGTCCTCGCGGCCGGGGACGGCTCCGAGCCCGCCCTGGAGAAGATCCGGTCGGTCCTCCCCGGCCGGTTCACCGGTCCCTTGGCGGCGTTCCCGATCCGACCGGGATTCACGCTCGAGGGCGGCGATGACCCTCGCTTCTGACGCCGAGCGGATCTTCCGGGCCGGGGTGGCGGCGGTCGCACCGGCGCGCGCGGTCCGCGCGAACCTCCGCCGTCGAGGCACGACCGTCCGTGTGGGGACGCATCCCCTGCATGTGGGCCCGGGCGGGACCGTCCGCATCGTAGCGATCGGGAAGGCGGCCGGGGCGATGGGGGACGCCGCGGCGCGCGCGGTCGGGCCGTCGTGCGAGGCGATGGCGGTCACCCCTCGAGGGTATCCGGGCTCCCGCGCAGGCGTCCCGGTCCTCTTCGGAGAGCACCCCGTGCCGGGACCGGGGAGCTTCCGCGCGGGCCGAGCGCTCCTCCGATTCGTCGGGGCTGCCGGCCCGGACGACGTTCTCCTGTTCTTGGTCTCGGGAGGCGGCTCGGCGGTCGCCGAAGTGCCGGCCGGGGCGGTCGCTCCCACGGAGTTCTCCCGAACGACGGAGCTCCTCCTCGCTTCGGGGGCGCCGATCGACGCGATGAACGCGGTCCGTCGTCATCTCTCGCAGGTCAAGGGAGGGCAGCTCGCCGCCGCGACGGATAGTCCCATCCCGTTCGCGACGCTCGCGCTGTCGGACGTCGTCGGAGACGCACCGGAGGACATCGCCTCCGGCCCGACCGTCCCGGACCCGTCCACGTTCCGCGACGCGGTCACCGTCGTCCGCCGGTACCGTCTGGGCCGCCGCCTTCCCCGTCGCGTGACCCACCATCTCTCCGAAGGAGCTCAGGGACGGCTCCCCGAGACCCCCAAGCCCGGGGACCCTCGTTTCCGCGCCGCTCCGTTCGTTCTTATCGGTTCGAACCTTCGGGCGGTCCGGGCCGCGGCCCACGCGGCGTGGGCGATCGGGTACCGGGCCGAGGTGGTCGACCGCCCGATCGTCGGAGAGACCCGGCCCGCCGCCGTACGGTTCGCCCGCCGCCTCCTCGGCGGCCGAACGACCCTGCCTCGAGCGTTGATCGCGGGCGGAGAGACGACGGTCACCCTCGGGCCCCGGCCCGGCCGAGGGGGACGGAATCAGGAGTTCGCGCTCGGTTGCGCCCGGGCGTTGGCCGGTCGGAACGCGCTCGTCCTGTCGGCTGGCACGGACGGGATCGATGGGCCGACGGACGCGGCCGGGGGATGGGTCGACGGCGTGACCGAGAACCGGGGACCGAGGGTCGGGGTCGACATTCCCCGCGCGCTCGCGCGGCACGCTGCCTACGACGCGCTCGAACGCCTCGGCTCGCTCCTCCGGACCGGGTCAACGGGAACGAACGTCATGGACCTCCACGTGGGCCTGGTCGGGCCCGCGGTCAGTCGGGGTACGGCAGGAAGTGCTCCGCGCGGTGCGGCTCCTTCCAGTCGACGTAGACGGTCTTGAGCTGAAGGTAGTCTCGGTAGCCCCACACGCTTCCCTCTCCGCCGAGTCCGCTCTGTCGGAATCCCGCGTGGTATCCCTGGGCCGTCTCCGGGCCGACACGGTTGACGTACGTCTCGCCGAACCGGAGTTCGTGAATCGCCTTCTCGGCGAGGGAGACATCGCGGGTGAAAACGTAGCTCGAGAGACCGTAGCGGCTCGCGTTCGCCCGCGCGATCGCCTCGTCCCAATCACGGTACGTGAGCAACGGGAGGACCGGTCCGAAGACCTCCTCCTTGGCCACCGAGTTCTCCTCGGTCACCTCGTCGAGGACCGTGGGGAGATAGAACGCCCCGCGGGCGAGCGACGGGTCGGCAGGGACGTTCCCGCCCGTGACTACCTTCGCCCCCTGGGCGACCGCTCGGTCCACGTCCTTCGCCACGGCATCGCGAGCCCCTCGCGAGTAGAGCGGTCCCAGGTCGACCCCCGGCCGGGAGCCCGGACCGACGCGAAGGGTCCCGACGAGACGCGAGACCTTCTCACGGAACTCCTCCGCGACCCGTTCGTCGACATAGCATCGTTCGGCGGCGATGCAGGCCTGGCCCGCGTTCCAGAAGCGGGCCCAGACGGTCGCTCGGGCCGCCCAGTCGAGGTCGGCGTCTCGGTGGACGAGCACCGGCGCCTTGCCGCCGAGCTCGAGAAGGCACTTCACGACGCCCGGCGCGGCGAGTTTGAGGACCTCGACGCCGCTCGCCGTCGAGCCGGTCAGCGTCACGGTCGAGCAGCGCGGGTGTTGGACGAGCGCGGGTCCGAGCTCGGAGCCCGCCCCGGGGACCACGTTGAGCACTCCGGGGGGAAGTCCCGAGTCCCGGAGGACCTCCGCGATGAGGAGCGAGGAGAGGGGAGTGTTGCTCGACGGCTTCAGCACCATCGTGTTGCCTCCGACGAGCGCGGGGGCGATCTTGCGCGTGACCGTAGCCGCGGGGAAGTTCCAGGGCGTGATCGCGACCACGACGCCGCGCGGGACCCAGATCAAGCGCAGCGTCTCCCCCGCAGGGAGACCGGCGACCTCGTCGCCCGTGAAGGTGCGCGCGAACGACGGGTAGTACTCGAGGTTGTCGACGGCTCCACCGACCTCGGCACGGCTCTCGTAGAGGACCTTGCCCATCTCGTGCGTGACCAGCTGCGCGAGCTCCTCGGACCGGGCGCGCAACCGCTCGGCAGCCCTCAAAAGGACCTTGGCTCGCGCCGTGGCGCCGATCGCCTCCCACCCCGGTTGGGCTTTCGCCGAGGAATCGACGGCCGCACGAGCGTCGTCCGCGGTGGCCTGCGCGACGCGGCCGACGACCGAGCCGTCGGCCGGGTCGATCACCTCCGAGAGCTTGCGGCCACCGGGGGAAACGAACTGGTTATCGAGGAAGATTCCTTTCGCGACGGCCGCCGACATATCCGGTCGAAGGGCCTAGAGCCCTATACCCTTGACCGCGACTACCCGGGGGAACGGAGCCGGGCGAGCTTGTCGAGGAACTCGACCCCCTCGCCGCTCGTCATCGGCTTCCCATCCTCGCGCGCCAACGGAAGCCCGGCCGCGGCGCAGGCCGCCTCGGGAGTCTTCCCTTCCAGCAGCGAACGGACCGCCACCTGCTCCCGCCGGCTCAAGGAGAGTCCCGAGAGCGTGAACTCCTCGAAGGCTTCGTAGGCCACCGGAGCGACGAGGCGCGCGACCTTTGCCATCTCGGCGGCGTAGAGCCGGATCTCCTCCTGGGCGTGGGGGTCGAGGCGCAACGACAGGAAGTGGAACAGGTTCCAGAGGTCGGCCTTCCAGTACCATTGAGTGTAGTACGCGACCGGAAGGAGGAGGCGGGCGGTCTCTCGGGCGACGCCCGCCTCGAGCGAACGGGTGTACGCGCTGTACGCCTCTTTCGAGATATGGTCGAGGTCCGTCCGGAACTGCTCGACCACCTCCGTGGGGAGCGCGTCGCCCCGTCCCTGGCGGTTCCGTGTCGACTGATGACGGACCTCCTCCGCCGGGGGAATCTCGAACTCGTCAGGGACGACCGAGTACCTCGCGCTGTACTCATTCACGGAGGCCATCCGGTGACGGATCCACTGACGGGCGACGAAGATCGGGAGTCGGACCAGGAACTTGAACTCGACCATCTCGAACGGCGTCGTGTGGCGGTGGCGCATCAGGTAACGAATGAGGCCCCGGTCGTCCCGGACGGCCTTCGTTCCCTGTCCGTAGGAGACGCGCGCCGCCTGGACGATCGCCGCATCGTTCCCCATGTAGTCCACCAGGACGACGTAGCCGTGGGTCAGGACCGGGTGCTTCACCCCGATCTCCCGCTCCGCCTCGGGAACGATGGGACGGACCATGGGCGGCTCTTCGTTCACGTCGCCCGGGAGGACCTCGGAGAATAAAGCCGATGCACGGGTCCGCTCGCACCGCGAGCGCGGCGCCCGTGGCCTCTCACGAAACGTTTAGGTCGCACACCGACTCGGGGAAATCCTCGGAGGCCCGAAGTGACGCGAATCTTCATCGGAGTCGCATGGCCGTACGCCAACGGGCCGTTCCACCTGGGCCACCTCGCGGGCGCCTACCTTCCCGGCGACATCTTCGCCCGGTTCCATCGGCTGCGGGGGGACGAGGTCCTCATGGTCTCGGGCTCCGACATGCACGGGACCCCGACGCTCGTCCGGGCCGAGAAGGAGGGAATCTCTCCCGCGGCGCTCGCCGAGCGCTACCATGCAATCAACAAGGAGGCGTTCGAGCGGCTCGGGTTCTCGTTCGACGTATTCACGAGCACCCACACCCTCGTCCACGAGAGGACCGTCCAGGAACTGTTCCTTACGCTCCTCGAAGCGGGGTTCATCGCCCGGCGGACCGCCGAGGGGGCCTACTGTCCCCAGCACCGTCGCTTCCTACCGGACCGGTATCTCGTCGGTACCTGCCCGAACTGCGGCTTCGAGAGTGCGCGCGGCGATGAGTGCGACAGTTGCGGCCGCCCCCTCGAGCCGGGCCAGCTGGGAGGTCCGAAGTGCGCCCTCTGCGGCACGACCGCCGAGTTCCGGCCCTCCGAGCACTTCTACCTCGAGCTCGACAAACTTCAGGGGAGGCTCACCGAGTACCTCGGCCGCCAGAGACATTGGCGCCCAGGCACCCTCCGCGTCGCGGAGCACTTCCTCAACAAGGGCCTCCACCCGACGCCGATCACCCGCGACCTCGACTGGGGGATCCCAATCCCGCTCGACGGGTACGACGCGAAGCGGATCTACGTCTGGTTCGATGCCGTGACGGGGTATCTCTCCGCGTCGAAGGAGTGGGCGATCCGGGCCGGACGCCCGGAGGCGTGGCAGGCCTACTGGGACGCCCGTGAGCCGGTCCGGCAGTACTACTTCGTCGGCAAGGACAACAAGTTCCACCATACGATCATCTGGCCCGGCATCCTCCTCGGGGCCGGTGGGCTTCAGCTCCCGTACGACGTGGCCGCGAATGAGTGGCTGCTCATCGAGGGCCGGAAGGTCTCCAAGACACGGACCGAGGAGGCCGACGCGTTCATCCCGTCGCTTCTCGCCCATTACCCTCCGGACGTCATCCGGTTCTACGCCGCCCTCCTCGCTCCCCAGAACCACGACACCGAGCTCGACTGGGATGAGTTCCACCAGCTCCGCGAGGAGGTCCTCGCGAACCAGTACGGGAACCTCGTTCAGCGGACGCTCGTCCTCACACGGGACCGGTACTCCGGGAAGGTCCCCACGCCGCCGGAGGGCTGGAGCCCGGGAACGGCCACCGCCGGGATCGGGGAGCGCCTGAAGAGCGCCCACGCGAAGATCACCGAGGAGTACGAGAAGGTCCACCTCAAAGAGGCCCTCGACCTCGCGCTCGAGGAAGTCCGCGAGGCGAACCGGAGGTTCCACGAGGCCCGCCCCTGGCAGGCGTCGGAGGCGGAGCGAAGCCGCGCCCTCTACGAGACCGTCTGGCGCCTCAAGGCCATCGCGACCTGGCTCTCCCCCGTGCTGCCGTTCTCGAGCACCGAGGTCTTTCGGATGCTCGGGTACGACGGTCCGCCCGGACCGGGGGAATGGGACGTGGCGCTCGTTCCGGTGCCGGCGGGACAGGCTCTCGGGGAGGTCCGCCCGCTCTTCCCACGGCCGGAGGCCGAACCCGCTCCCGCTCCTGCCCCAGTGGCTCCCCCGGTCGCAGAAGGAGAGTGGCCGCCCTTCGCGGTCTGTGCGGGGGTCGTCCGGAGCGTCGCGGTGCATCCGTCCGCCGACAAGCTCTACGTGCTCGAGGTGGACGTCGGCGCGAGCGCCCCCCGGACGCTCGTCGCCGGCTTGCGCGCGTCCTACACGATCGAAGCTCTGAAGGACCGCCCGGTCGTGCTGTTGACCAACCTCGCTCCGCGGACGATCCGTCGCATGACGTCGCAGGGGATGGTGCTCGCCGCGGAAGCCGGGGAACGCGCGGTCCTCCTCGCGCCTCCCGATGGGACAGCGCCGGGGACGTTCCTCGAGAACCGGGGTCCGTCCGACCGGACGATCTCGTACGAGGAGTTCGTCGCGACCTCGCTCACGGTCGGGCAGGTGACCGGTCCCTCGACCGAAGGACGCGTCCGGGTCGACGTGGGAGGTGCCGAGGTCGAAGCTTCGGGTCCTTGGACCACGGGCGCGTGGGTCGTCGTGCGACGCGCGTCGGGAGAAGGCGGCCGGGCCGAGCTGCTCGCCTTCGGACCCGGGCGCGGTCCCCTACCCTCCGAGCCCGTGGCCGTGGGAGCCAAGGTCCGCTGATGGGTCGCGTCCGCCTCGACCTGCACGTCCACTCCCGACACTCCCCCGACTCCTCGCTCTCGCTCGAGACGATCGCCTCCGGGCTCGCCTCCGTCGGATTGAACGGGTTCGCCCTCACGGATCACAACACAGTGGCCGGTCATGGGGAGCTCGCGACGTTGCAGGCGAGATCTCCCGAGCTTGTCCTCGTGCCGGGGGTCGAGGTCTCCACCTTCGAGGGCCATCTCCTGGCGTACGGCGTCTCCGAGGTCCCGCCTCCCCACCGACCCGTGGTCGAGACGGTCGACTGGGTCCGCGACCACGGTGGCGTGTCCGTGCTCGCCCATGCCTTCCGGTGCGCTCATGGGGTCGGACGCGCGATCGCGGAGAGCGCTCCCGTGAACGCGATCGAGACCGTGAACGGTCACAATTCGCCCGGAGCGAACCGGAAGGCCGCGGCCGTGGCGACCCGCCGGGGCCTCGGTGCCACCGGTGGGAGCGACGTGCACGTGCTCTTCGACCTGGGCCGTGCCTACACAGAGTTCGCGGACGGAACGACCCGCGTCGACGCGGTCCTTCGCTCGATACGCGAGGGGACGCAGACCGCGGGGGGGCAGTCGCTCACCTTCCCGGGTTGGCTGCGCTACGAGTGGCGGACGGCCGTCCTCCGGTTGCGTCGGGGTTTCCGACCGATCTGAGCCCGGACCGGACTCCGCCTCGTCGGTTTTAAGGCGGGGTCCCCTGCCCCTCGCCGCGCCAAGGTGGCAGAATGGTTAATGCGACGGACTGCAGATCCGTTTCCTGGGGGTTCGATTCCCTCCCTTGGCTTGAACTTCTCCGTTCATCCTGGGGTCGCTACCGCCACGCGGTCGCGAAGACCTTGATGGAGAGGGCGAATCGGGCGCTCCGCTGAATGCGGTCATCGAACGCGCGCGCCGATGGCCAGGATCAGCAAGCCACGGCCATTCGGTGCCGACCGGGGTCCAGACCCGAGTGGCCGCGGATGCTTGTTAAGAGGGGGCTCTCCGATGCGCGGATCGAGGGCGACGTAGAACCATGACCGTCCAAGCATACGTGTTTGTCAAGACCGCAAATCCGGGTCCGCGAGCGGCTTGCCGTGCCATCCGGAAAATTCCGGGCGTGGTTCGCGCGGACGCGCTTTTCGGTGGACCTCCCGTCATCGCGATCGTCGAGGGTCGAGACTTAGCCGAAATGGACAGCCCGATCGATGCGATCGTGCACCTCCCCATGGTCACCGATACCGAGACCCACGTGGTACGGCATATCGAGGAGGAGGACCAGGCAAGAGTCCGGGCCCGCGCGTAATTCAATCCCCCACCGATGGCCGCCGCCATCCCGCGACGCCTTTCGTTCGGCGCTTCTCGCGGTCAGGTCATCGAACGCGAGACCACGGATCCCGTCGCGGACCCGCGGATGGGACGAGCGATGCCCGCGGTCTGAGTGCCTTGGAGGAAAGGTCGGAGGGGGTGATTTGACCCGCGGGGGACCTCGGTGCGACCGCGGCCGAACGATTACCCCGGGGATCCGGGGACGGCCGTAGCGGCGGCGAGGTCGTCCCCGGAGACGGACAGGGATCGGATCAGCAGGGTCGGGCTGGATAGGCTGCCCATCAACTTGGGCTTCGACCCGATGACGGAGAGGTCATGCAGGAGGGACGGAGCCCCTTCGCGGGCGACGACGGCTCCGCCGACCGTGCCGCCGCGAACGGGTTCCGCCAGCTTTCCGTGGCGGATGCGGTACCCGATCCGGATCTCGCCCCCGAACCGTCCCGAAAGCTCGTCCGGTTGGGCCCAACCGATCTGCTGCACCCAGATCCCATCGTCGACCTGCTCGATGATTTCCGGATCCGTTCCGCCGTCCCCCGCCGCGATCACGAGCGTGCTCGCGTCCGGAGTGGGCCGCCGCGTGAACTTTCGCCAGAAGCCGGTGCCCGGGTCCATCCCGCCCGTGCGCGCCCCATTTCCCGTCGAGGTAATCCGCAGAGCGTCGGCATGGAGCACGTCGGACAGGAGCTCCGCGGCCCGTCCGTTCGAGATGACCGTGCGCGTCCGCGAGGGCGTTCCTTCGTCGTCGAGCGGAGACGAGCCGACCCCCCAGTCGAACATCCCGTCATCCAGGACGTCCAGGCCCTCGGTCCCCACTTGGGACCCCGCTTCGACCGCCAAGCCTCTCAGCCGCGCCGCCGCGCCGAACCGGAAACGCACGACGGTCGGAACAATCCCCGCGAGCACCTCCGGTGGGAGGACGACCGGGACCTCTCCGTTGGGCGGCGACTTAGCCCCCCGGGCGTCCTCCGCGAACCGGGACCACTCGGCCGTGAGGGTCGGGAGCGCCTGGGGGTCGAGACGCCGTTCGATGTCGGTGAACCAGTATTCGCCGGGAGGTCGTCCTTCCGGACCTCCGAACGCCTTCACCGCGACCTCCGTCTCGACCACAGTGTGGGCATAGGCATGGGCGAGGCCCGTCGAGTTCGCGATCGAGGTCTCGGTCAGCGTGGCCTTGACCGAGCTGAAGCTCGGGACGACGCCATTCCGCCCGTCGAAGGCGGCGACGAGGGCGACCGCGAACCGTTCGAGCGTGCCGGAAGGGTCGGACCACAGGGCGGGGTCGAGGATCTTCGCCCCGTTCGCGGTGGGCGGGCGTCCGACCGGCAGTTCGGGGTGCGGGGCCGGAAACCGGTTGAACCGGGCGAACTTCTCGGCCTCCTCCACCGCCGTGCGGATCGCATTGTTCGAAAAGTCGGTGGACGCCTGGAACCCCACCCCGGTCTGGCCGTCGGTGGCGCGCAGGAGCCGCAGGCCGTACCCCTCCAGCACGATCGGGCCTCGCGTGAGCTCGACCCGTGGGCCGCTGAGGTGGATCTCGAATCGGCGCGAACGCTCGGCGAAGACATCCCAAGGAGCCGCAAGCCCACCCAACCGGTCGGCGACCCGAACGGCGAGGTTGGAAGGCGTGATCATGACGGCCCTACCAAGGCCCGCGACAGCAGGTACGTTCCCCCGTCCCCCACGGGGAGGGTGTCCCCGTATCCTTTGCCGCAGTAACCCGCGTCGATCTCACGGTGCTCGGCCTTTCCGATCCCCCGGATGTCCCGGAGGAACTGGAGCACGCTCCCCGATAGCGCCATGGACGAGACCAGGTCGGTGACCTTCCCCTTCTCGATCCGGTGGCCCTTGAGGACCTTCAGTTGCATCTGGCCGCCGAGGGGATCCTCCATCCCGCTCAGCCAACGCTCGAGGACGATGCCGTCCCGTGCCTCGTTCACCAGCTCCTCGTAGCTCCAGTCTCCGGGCTCGACCGAGGTGTTGGTCATGCGCACGAACGCCTGCCCGAGGAAATCCGCGCGCCGGGTGTTGCCGGTCGGCGACGCCCCTAACGCGAACGCGGTCCCGCGGTCGTGAAGGGCCCCGACGAACTGCCCGTGGTCGACGAGCGGCGTCCGCTGGCTCCGGTGGCCCTCGTCATCAAAGTAGATGGAACCCCACGCGCCCGGGATGGACCCGTCGTCCACGAGGGTCAGGAACTCCGGCCCGATCGTCCGGCCGAGGAGCGGTTGGAGGTAGGACCGGTTTCGAACGAACTGATCGGCCTCGGTCCCGTGGCCGAACGACTCGTGAGCGAACGTCCCGGTGGTCCCGGGGTCAAGGAGGACGTTCATCAGCCCGCTCGGCGGGGCTTTGGCCGTGAGGAGCGCTCGAGCCCCCTCGGAGGCTCGACGGACCGCCGCCTCGGTGATCGAATCGAGGATCTCTTGGCCTCCCAGCCTACCGACGCTGAACGCGTCGAATTCCGACCGACCGTTCTCGATCGCTACGGGTACGACGCCCGCTCGCACGCGGTCGAGGCGTTGATAGCAGTTCGCTCCGGCCGTGTTGAGGTAGTGTCGTTCCTCTTCGTTCCAGCTGAGGGACACCCGCGCGAACTTGATCATCGGAACGTCGGTGACCCATCGGAACACTTCTCGAACCCACGCCAGGGCTCCCTCCGTTCCCAGGTCCCGCATCGGACGCCGCGGGGCGGTGTCAAACGAACCGACCGTCGTCGCCGACGGTCCGGGCGGAGGCGAGCCCGGACGGCTTGCGGCGAGCTGCGACTCGAGACCCTCCGCCGCGCCCGTCAACGCGCGTTCGTCCAGTCCGGAGACCGCCGTCTCCACCCACCGCGTCCCGGACCATGCTCGGAACACGACCCCGAGCAAGGGAGGCGAAGCGGCGGTGCTGAGGGACTTTGAGTCGAGGGTCATGTTCTCCCCACGCACCCGCTGCGCCATCGCCTCGGCGAAAGCCGTACGTCCCTCGATGCGTCGGAGAACTCGCCGCAGATCGGGCTCGTGGTCTCGAAGGTCGCTGCTCGTGGCCGCCCGATTCCACGGTCATGTCTTAAGGGTGAGGCACGGCGGGCGTGTTACCCGGGTGTTCCCCCGGCTCTCCAATCGGGAAGGGAATCGATTCCGCCCGACCCCGAAGCCCATTGTGGACCGACGCGCGGTCGTCGGGACCATCACAGATCGAGCTGCTCGGAGAACGCTGTCGGGTTCGGAGGTCGCTACCATCGTACCCGTTCAAGGGCAGGCCTCCTCCTCGCGCCGGAACACGGGGCGTTCCCACCCGCGAGCGCCGCTGCGGCCGCCGAAATGGAACCGTAAGGGGGCGAAGGACCCACCTCATCGATGCGACGGCTGCCCTTTGCCACGATCGACGTTTTCACGACGCGGCCGCTGGAAGGGAACCCTCTCGCGGTCGGTCAGCGACGGCGCGCTCCCGTGAGGAAGCGAGCGGGGACGGGGCGGCGTCCGCGATCCGGTAATCGATATCAGGGGGATTCACCATTCTCGACAGAAGAGTCGGTTTCTCATGGCGCCTCGCGCGCGGGCGGTGGTATTCGCCGCGACTGCCGTCGTGATCGTCGTGATCTTCGCGTTGTGGGTCTTTCCGGGATATCCATCCGGAGCCGGAGCATGTCCCGTCCACACGACGGTCAACGGTCGTGCCTTCTGCGCTGAGGTTGTGACGGTAGGGCAGCCATGTCTCGCGGCGTACGGCTGTGCCGCCCTCCCTCCCCCCGGGTTCGCCTTTCAGGGAGTCAAGTTCCAGTTGGTGGCATTCAATGAATCGGGCAGCAATTTTGTGGATGGCTGGGTTACCGAGGCCAACAACACCTCCTACCGGTTCGGCTTGTTGGGAGATCCCCTGGGACCGCCTTCGGTGAACTGGACCTCGCCGGACGAGGCAGTTTTCGTGGAATGGCGAGCCCCTTTCGGCACAATCGGAAGTGACGGTCGTTTCATTGCGAACGTGACCTGCGGGGTATCGTTCGCGGTGATAGACGGATTCTAGGGTTGCGTCTGGCCGTGGGGTCGGTCTTCGCACGGCGACTTCTACATCGTGGTGGGTGGCTCACGCGGCCTGTCTTTGACGCGGACCGGTGATCGGAGGGGGAGCGACAGCGCCCCCGGCGTTCCCCCGGGGGCATGCCGACGCCGATCGACCCGTCCAACGGGAGGTATTCATACCCGCCGCCTCGGTCCCCTCTTGGCCTCGCGAGAGGCTCGAAGCGGAGGGGGCCGCCGCAGATGGGAGGCAAGACACCCACGCACGTGGGCCGTTCGGTCCGGTGGGGCGGTCTCCTGTTCGCGGTCGGAGTGGTCCAGTTCGCGGTCGCGATGGCCTGGGTCCAGACCCGCTATGCCGGTTACTCGCTGCTGACGAACTACATCAGCGACCTCGGAAACACGTCGACCTCTCCTTTCCCCACGATCTTCAACGACTCCATCATCGTCCTCGGGGTCTTCGCGTTCCTGGGCGTTCTGCTCGGCTGGGGCGGGTTCTCCCGCGGCGGGCCTCGGTTCGTCGGCCTCCTCCTTCTGTTGATCGCCGGCGTCGGGGCCATTCTCGTGGGGGTCTTCCCGGAGAACAGTATCCCCGTGGTCCACGACCTCGCTTCCCTGATGGTCTTCCTTCCGGGCGGCCTCGCCCTCGTCGTTCTTTCGAGCGGAATGCGGAAGGGGACGTCCTGGTCCTCGTACCGGGACCTCTCGGCGGTGCTCGGGGTAATCACTCTCGCCTCCCTGGCCTATTACGCTCCGACCCAGCTGACCAACACGACCTGGGATCCCGGCCTCATCGAACGGCTAATCGTCGTCCCAATCCTCATCTGGGGGTTCGTTGCGGGGGTTCGTCTCGCGCGACTACCCCGGTTTTCCGCGGTGGCGCCAACCGCCCCCTCCTGAGCGCCAAAGGAGGTCCGCGGGCTGGGTGGCCACCCCCCCGCCGACGCTTGCCCCCTCACCCAATTCCCACCCCATGCGAGGAGGAATCCAGCAGGTTTGTCGTCAGACAAACGTCCGACACAGACGGCTGAAGGGGGTCAAGAACGGGTTTCCAGGTTACCGAAGGGGGTCTACCCCTTCCCGTTTGACGGCGCCCTTATGTAGCCCGTGGGAGTCGATAAAGCGAGGCAATGTCCGAGGAGGGAGAGAATGCTGGCAGGTCAGATCGTACGAGCCGACTTCGCTGCGCGCTCCCTTCCCCGGAGTGCGAGCGTTAGGGAGTTCGCCGCGCGCGAATTCCCCCGCGAGGACTCCCGTTGGGTAGCCTCGGTGGTCGCGGAAGCGTCCCGCCCCAAGGGCCGCGCCCGAGTCCGCTGGGGCCGTCTCCTGCGGTCGTTCGGCACTCCGAGGAAGGCCGAGCCCGAAGCCGACCCGGCCCCTGAGCCGACAGCGACCGCGTAGGCGCGTAAGCGCCTCCACCCGCCGCTCCTTCGGGAGCGGTGGGTGAACCATTTCCTCCGACGCGACCGACACGTGGCCTCCGCCGAACGTCCGGTGCGCGGTTTCCCGTGCCCCGGTCCCCACTCGAACTCAGGCCCGAGGCGATCCTGGGCAGGTCCGAGCCTCCGGGGGGTCGAGCGCAGGAGCCTTGTATTAGCTAAGGAACGTCGACCACCATGGGCCTCTGTGACGTCCGAACTGCCTTCCGCCACGCGATCCCCGCCGGCTACTTCTCGCACTACGAGGTTTCCGATATCGACGTGAACTGCGCGCTGCCGGCGGAGTTCCGGTGTGCCGTACGGGGGATGGAACGCGGGAACCATAGGGAGGGCGCCGTGGTCCGCGAGGTCGAGTTCTGTGCCCACCACCTGCACGCCTTCGAAGAGGTGGATAAGCGCCTCCGAGGGCTCGGGTGGGCGCCGGCGCTTCACGGTGCCCCGGTGGTCGTGGCGACGGCATGACGTTGAGCCGCGGAGCTCCCCGACGCTACGGAAGCCCCCCGTTCCGCACGGTGGTGGTCCACGGGGGGCCGGGGGCTCCGGGGACGATGGCGCCTGTGGCGCAAGTGCTCGGCGCCACCCTGGGCGTGCTTGAGCCGTGGCAGACCGCGAGCACGGTCGCCGGCCAGGTCGCGGAGCTCTCGGAACAGATCGATGCGTGGGCGTCTCCACCGGTGACCCTCGTCGGACATTCTTGGGGCGCCTGGCTCGTGCTCCTCGTCGCGGGCGAGCATCCGGAAAAGGTTCGCCGCATCGTTTTGGTAGGCTCGGGTCCCTTCCAGGCGAGGTACGCGGCCGAGACCCGCCGCCACCGCCGGCAGCGCCTCACCCGGACCCAGTGGCGGGAGTTCGAGGAGCTCCAGCTGCGGCTCGCGGACCCGTTGTCGCCGGCGTCCCCCTCCGCTCTGCGCCGTCTGGGGGAGCTGGCGGAGGTCGCGGACTCGTACGAGCTCTTGCCCCATCCGCCGCCGGAAGCCGAGACCGACCCGACCACGTTCCGGATTGTCTGGGCGGAGGCGGATGAGATGCGGAGGTCGGGAGCGTTGATCCGGGCGCTCCGGCGCGTTCGAGCCCCGGTCGTCGTCCTCCACGGCACGGCGGACCCTCACCCCCTGCAGGGCGTGGTGGAGCCCCTGCGTAAGGCGGGCGTGGACCCCCGCGTCATCGTCCTCGAGCGGTGCGGCCACGAACCCTGGTGGGAGCGGTACGCCCGCGACCCGTTCTTCGCGGAGCTCCGGAAGGAACTCGCGCGATCGTGACGGGACAATCCCCCTGCCGCCACGCCGTCCCTAAGGCGCCGCGTCGAGGCCCCGTCCCCCTTCGGGGACCGCTCTACACGTAGAGGTTGTCCGCGTAGCAGTAGTACCGACCGTACTGGGCGATGTACGTGGTCGGCGTACCGCACTTCACGCAGAAGGGCGCCGCCGGCGGGGCCGGGGGAGCGGCCGAGGGAGTGGGGGGAGACGGCGTCGGCATCGGGGCGGGCGCCGGGGCGGGAGCAACATACCCAGGGGCTTGGGCGACGTACTGCGGGGCATAACCGGGCGAAGGAGATCCGCCCTGGCTCCGTTGCCAGGTGATCAATGGGTCGAACTTGAGCCAGGCAATCAGCAGGATAATCCCGAGAATGATGCCGAAGATGAACCCGAGGATCATCCAGATCAGTGTCTGGGACTTCGCCGCCTCGTATTGGTGCGCGTTGACCTTCGACTCGATCGAGCTCATCTGCATGTAGATGATGATCGCGACGACACCCCCGATCGCTAGCCAGATCGCGGGGATGATGGCCCCAGCCAGTGCGCCACCACAGTACGGGTCGGCGCTGTACGTAGAGCAGACAGTCGACAGGTAGGCGGCGGCCGCAACCCATGCGATACCAACGAGCAGAAAGAGGATTCCGAAGATGATCGTGAGTATTTTCACGATGTGCAGGATCGTCCGGATCGAGGCCGCTTCGGGAGGCTCGGCGGCCATCATCGGCGGCATTTGGTATGTAGTTGGTGCGCCCATGGAGCTCCGCGCCCCCATCGACACCCGTTCTTAAGAGTCTCGTCAGAGTTCGATAAGCCCCGTCAGGTTCCGTTCGGGAGGCCCTCCGCGGTCGGGAGGGACTCGCACCGCCCACGTCCCCCCGTCCGCACGGCCTCAAATAGGTGGGTCCGGTCCAACCCCGCATGCCCGCTCCGGATGTGGCGTTGCCGTTCGAGCCGTTCAAGACGAAGGTCGTCGAGCGGTTGCCCAACCCGACCCGACCCCAGCGGGAGGCGGCTCTCGAACGCGCCGGGTTCAATCTCTTCAACCTCCGGTCGGACGACGTCCGGATCGACCTTCTGACCGACTCAGGGACCGGCGCGATGAGCGACCGGCAGTGGGCCGCGATGATGCTGGGCGACGAGTCGTACGCGGGCAGCCGGAACTTCGCCCACTTCGAAGCGAAGGTCCGCGAGATCACCGGGTTCCCGCACATCGTCCCGGCCCACCAGGGGCGTGCCGCGGAGCACCTCCTGTTCTCTACGATGTGCCACCCCGGCCAGATCGTGCCGAACAACATGCACTTCGACACGACCCAGGCGCATGTCTTGCATCGCGGCGGGACGCCGGTCAACCTCGCCGTGGCGGAAGCGTACGACTCAGTGAGCGACTTCCCGTTCAAGGGGAACGTCGACACCGCCGCGCTGGACCGACTCCTGACGGTCGAAGGAAAGGAACGGGTCCCGCTCGTCATGGTGACGATCACGAACAACACCGGCGGTGGCCAGCCGGTGTCGCTCGCGAACTTCACCGAAGTGGCCCGGGTGGCGCACGCCCATGGCGTCCCGGTCTACCTCGACATGTGTCGGTGGGCCGAGAACGCCTACTTCGTTCGGGAGCGCGAGCCGGGAATGGGCTCGCGGACGATCGGCGAGATCGGCCGCGCGTTCTTCGACCTCGCCGACGGTGCGACGATGAGCGCGAAGAAGGACGGTCTCGTGAACATCGGGGGGTTCGTCGCGGTCCGCGACGCGGCGCTCGCCGAGCGGCTCAAGGAGGCGCTCATCCTCTTCGAGGGGTTCCCGACGTACGGGGGCCTCGCCCGGCGGGACCTCGAGGCGATGACGGTCGGGCTCGAGGAGGCGATGGACCTAGAGTACCTCGAGCATCGGATCGGT
This sequence comes from Thermoplasmata archaeon, assembly GCA_036404475.1. Lineage (GTDB taxonomy): Archaea > Thermoplasmatota > Thermoplasmata > Lutacidiplasmatales > UBA184 > Lutacidiplasma. Next base: position 9,575 of record DASWZL010000110.1, on the reverse strand, counting down.
CAGGTCCGCTACCTCGGAGCCCTGCTGGACCAGCGCGGCGTGCCGTTCCTCCACCCGGTGGGCGGCCATGCCATCTACCTCGACGTGGACCGATTTCTTCCGCATCTTGGGGACGACGACCTCCCGGGGCAGGCCCTCGCAGTGGAGCTGTACCGGGAGGGCGGGGTCCGCACCGTCGAAGTAGGCGCCATCATGTTCCCCGAAGGGTCGCAGCACCAGAGACCCCTCGAGCTCGTTCGGCTCGCCATTCCGCGTCGGGTCTACTCGGCGAGCCATCTGGCGTTCGTCGGCGATGTGGTCGCTCGGGTGTATGAGCGGCGGGCGAGCATCCGGGGGCTCACGATGACCTACCGCCCGGAGCGACTGCCCCACTTCACGGCCCGCTACGCCCCCAAGAAGCCTTAGAAAGGAGGCCGCTACCCCTTCCCTCGAGTCGAGCCCGCTCGGGCGCACGTCCGGAAGGTCATCGGGCGAACCCACGAGCACTCGAGCCCGGAGAGGACCCAATGACGGTGAAGAACCTGAGACAGACGGCGACGGTGAAGGCGACCCCGAACGACGTCTACGATGCCCTGGTCGACCCGGTCCAACATGCCCGGTTCACCGGGGCCGCGGCGAAGATCTCCGCCCGGGTCGGGAGCGCCTTCTCGCTCTACGACCGCTCCCTGACCGGCATCGTGATCGCCTCCGAGCGCGGGCGCCGTCTCGTGCTCGCGTGGCGCTCCGAAGGATGGCCGAAGGGTCACTACTCGATCGCCCAGTTCATCCTGGCCAAGGTTCGGGGAGGGACACGCATCACGTTCGAACAGTTCGGCATTCCCGCCTCGGACTACGCCGACATCCGCGAAGGCTGGAAGCAGTACTACTGGGAGCCGCTGCGTCGCTTCTTCGAAGGCTGACCCTATCGCTCGCGCGGGGCGCTCTCGGGTCTACGGGGGAGCCTTCGGGCGCGGATGGGACTTCACCACGAGCACCGAGCAGTGCACATGGTGCAGGATCCCGTCGGAGACGCTCCCGAGGAGGAACCGGCCGGCGGTCGACAATCCTCGGGAGCCGACGACGATGAGGTCCGGGCGGTGCTTCTCGGCAAACTCCACCACCCGGTCGACCGGATTCCCCTCGAGAAGGGCCGTCTCGACCTCGACGACCCCTTCCGTGACGAGCCGCTGCTTCAGCGCCTCAAGCCTCTTCGTCGCGGACTCCATGAGCGCGACGAACGAGTCGCCGATCGGGACCGGGACGCCGAACGACGGAGAGACCACCGAGATGACGGTCACGATCGTCAGTTTCGCCCGTGCGAGCTTGGCGAGGTTCACCGCTTCGTCGAGAGCCGCCTGGGAGGCGTCGAGCATGTCGTCCGCCACGAGGACCGAACGGAATGCCATCGTTCAACCAGCAAGCGAGGAGAGTTGATATGGGTTCGCCGAGGACGCAACGCCCACCCGCGAGCCTCTCCTGAGCCGCGAGGCACCGGACGCCGGGGACCGGGGCTCCGGCGGGCCGGTGCTCCGGGGTTCGGAACGGGAGAACTGTCCCGACTCCGGTGAGGGAAGGGAACCCGAAGGAGATTAGTCGGGTCCTTCCTTCTCGCCCCCGCGATGAAGGCGCTGATGCTCGTTGGCGGGTTCGGTACCCGACTCCGTCCGATCACGTACAGCCTCCCGAAGCAGCTCATCCCGCTCGCCGGCAAGCCGATGCTCTTCCACGTGCTGGACCTCCTCCCGAACGACGTCGAGGAGGTCGTCCTCGCGACCGGCTACAAGGCTGACATGATCGACGCGTACGTGCGGACCCATCCCCCCCGGTGGCCCGTGCGGACGGTCTCGGAGGCGGAGCCGCTCGGGACCGGGGGAGGGATGAAGAACGCGGGCGACGGGATGAGCGACCCGTTCTTCCTCCTCAACTCGGACGTCATCGCGCGGGTCGACCTTGCCGAGATGGCGAAGCAGCACGCCGCCCACGGGGGGATTGGTACGATGGGCCTTTCCGAGGTCGAGGACCCTTCCCCGTACGGGGTCGCCGCCCTGGACGCCGACGACCGAATCCGGGCGTTCGTCGAGAAGCCCGAGCTGGCGGACGCCCCGTCCCGCTGGATCAACGCGGGGTTCGCGATCTGGAACCGCGAGGTGCTCGGCGCAGTACCGGGCGGGCGGGCTGTGAGCTTCGAGCGCGAGGTCGTGCCGGGATTGCTCGACCGGCGAGTGTACGGGTTCCGGATGACGGGCTACTTCGACGACGCGGGGACCCCGGAGCGTCTTCTCCGGTCCCAGCGGCTTCTCTTCGACGATGGTCGTGGGGGGAAGGGGGCGCTCCCGAGCGGCGCGTTCGGGAAAGGGCCCGTGGCCCTCATGGCCGGGGCCCGAGCGAGCGGCGCGTCGTTTGGCCCTTACGTCACGCTCGGGCCGGGAGCGACCGTGGAAGCGGGGGCGCACGTCGAGAACTCGATCCTGATGGACGGCGTCTACGTCGAGAAGGACGCCAGCGTCCGCGGCAGCGTCCTCGGACCGATGGTCCGGGTCCGCTCGGGCCACCGCCTCGTCGGCCAGGTCCTGGGCGAAGGGGTCGAAGCCTGACCGCTCGCGCCCGTACTAAGCCGAGGCGGCGCCGGTGACGGTCACCTTCACGGCCTCGTTCGGCCGGCCCGCGAGGCGGAACGCCTCGGCGACCTGCTCGAGCGGAATGCGGTGCGTCACGAGGTCGGCGATCGAGAGCTTCCCGTGCGCCACGAGTCGGTGCACCTCCGCGAGGTCCGCCTCCGTGGTGGCGTACGACGGGACCAGGCGGACCCCTCGAAGGTAGAGGTCCTGCAGGTCGGCGTCGAGACGGCTTCCGGCTTCGGGGAGACCGAAGAGGTTCACCGTGCCCCCGCGCCGGACGAGCTCGGTCGCAGACCTCACGACCGACGGGTGGCCGGTCGCCACGACCGCGAGGTCGACGCCGCGTCCTTGGGTGGCTGCGTCGACCGCCGCCCGGACGCCCGTCGGGTCCCTCGGGTCGAGGGTCACGTCGATCCCGCCTCGCTCGGCCGCCGTTCGTCGGAGCGCGGCGACCTCGGTCCCGCCCACCCACGAGACACCGAGCGCACGGACGAGACGGGCGTAGAGCAGGCCGACGGGTCCCAGGCCCAGGATGAGGACGGTCGCCCGCTCGGGCATCGCGACCTTTCGGATCGCCGTGAGGGCGCACCCGGCCGGTTCGAGGAGGGCGCCGGAGTCCCAGTCCACCTTGGGGTCGAGCTTCAGGACGGCGTTCCGCTCGACGTTTTCGCGCGGGACCCGGAACGTCTCGGCGAACCCGCCCGGGTCTAGGTTGGTTTTCGAGTACGTGGGACAGAAGGTGTAGTCGCCCCGGGCGCACACCTCGCACGAGTAGCACGGCACGTGGTGGTGGACGAAGACGCGGTCCCCGACCTCGAGGTCGCGGACGCCGTCCCCTACCTTCGCGACCCGGCCCACCGGCTCGTGACCGAGGACGCCGGCGGTCCGGTAGTTCCCCCGGAGCTTCTCGAGGTCGGTCCCGCAGACCCCGCACGCCGCGAGGGTGACCGTGATCTCGCCCGGGCCCGGCGTGGGCTCGGGTCGCTCGTCGAGGACGACCGTTCCGGGACCCGCGAGCCGGCCGAACCTCATGCCGCGGTGCGGGCCGTCTGGAGGGCGGCCCCGAGGATCTCCACCGCCTCGTCGATCTCCTCGCGGCGAACGATGAGGGGCGGGATGTAGCGGATCGCAGACTTGCCGCACGGCAGGAGGATGAGGCCGTGCTTGTACGCCTCTTCGAGGACCCGGTCGCGGAATGCCACGGCAGGCTCCTTCGTCTTCCGGTCCTTGACGAACTCGGTGGCCGTCATGAGCCCGAGGCCCCGGACGTCGCCGATCTCCTCGAACTTCGACTGGAGCTCACGAAGGCGGCCGAGCAGGTAGTTCCCCTGGTCGCGGGCGTTGTCGAGGAGGTGCTCCTTCTCGATCACTTCGATCGTGGCCTGGGAGGCCGCCACCGCGGCGAGATTCCCCCCGAAGGTGTTCGAGTGGGCGCCCGGGGTCGTGAAGTCGAGCTCCTTGCGGAACGCGATCGCTCCGAGCGGCAGGCCGCCGCCGAGCGCCTTCGCCATCGTCGTGATGTCGGGAGTGACCCCGTGGTGCTCGATCGCGAACCACTTGCCGGTCCGTCCCATGCCGGCCTGGACCTCGTCATCGATGAGGAGGATCTTGTGCTCGTCCAGGATTGCCTTCAGGGCCGCGTGCCAGCCCTTCGGCGGCACGATGTACCCTCCCTCGCCCATGACGGGCTCCGCGAGGAACGCGGCGACGTCCTCGGGCGGGATGGACGTCTGGAAGTAGAGCTCCTTGAGGATCTTCGCGCAGTAGAGGTCGCAGCTCGGGTACTCGAGCTTGTACGGGCAGCGATAGCAGGTCGGCGCGGGGATGTGGTGGCCGCCGCCGACGTACGCCCCGAAGCGAGCGCGCTGCACGGGCTTCGAGGTGGTCATCGTGAGCGACCCCATCGTCCGCCCGTGGAACGCGCCCAGGAGACCGATGACGATCGGCTTCTGGCGGTTCCAGCGCGCCATCTTGAGCGCGGCCTCCGCGCTCTCGGTGCCGCTGTTGGTGAAGAACACCTTCTTCTCGTAGGTCCCGGGGGTGATCTGAACGAGCTTCTCCGCGAGAACGGTCTGGTTCTCGTAGTAGAAGTCCGTCCCCGCGAAGTGGGTCAGCTTGCCGACCTGTTCCCGGACGGCCCGGACCACCTCGGGATGCGAGTACCCGACCGCCTGGACGGCCACTCCCGACGCGAAGTCGAGGAGACGGTTCCCGTCCACGTCGGTGATCCACACACCGTCCCCGGACGCGGCGACGATCGGCGACGTCTTCGTGCTCGTCATCAGGTAGCGGCCGTCGCGGGCGATCACCTTCTTCGCGTTCGGGCCTGGGATCGGCGTCTTCAGCACGACCCCGCGCTTCGGCTTACCGGACGGCGTTGCCGCGGCGGGCGGAACGTATGAGGGAGTGCTCTCGCTCATGGGTCTCGGGAGGGGCGAGACCGACGCGAGGGTAAAATCTTCTCGGTTCGTCGGGTTGACCTTCCGATTTCTTTTGGACCGTCTGCTTTTATCCCGCGCTTTCGGGTCGTTCCATTGAAATGGTTCCGTTGGACGAGGAGACGGCCGAATCGTTCGACGAAGAGGTCCAGGCGATCGAAGAGGTCGTGCCGCCGCGTGCGGTGCTGACCGAGCTCGCCCGGGGGTTCCTGCTCGTTCATCAATCCGACCCGGCCCAGGCGGTCCGGTTCGCGACGACCTTCCTCAAGGAGCGCGCCGGTCGGCCCCCCCCGACCCGGGTCGAGTCGGTCCACAGCGTTACGATGGCGAGGCTTTCGCTCGGCCTCTTCCCCCAGGGAGCCGTCGAGCGCCTCGACCGGTGACCCGGACCGGCCCGTTCGTCGGAGCTCGCCTCCTCGGGACTCGCGCCCGGACCGCGAGGTAGGCCGCGAGGTCCGCGGGGAAGCTCCGTCGGGTGAGGCAGAGCCGGACCCCCGAAGGGTCTCCGAAGAACGACCCCGAGCAGACGAGGACCGAGGCGTCGAGGGCCCGGTGGGCGAGGGGGTCTCCTCCCTCTCCCGATTCGGGACGGTCGAACATCACCGGTGCTTCGGGGGGGCGAAGGTTCGGGAACGACCCGCGGGCGGCCGCGACGTTGGCCCGCAGGATGGCGAGGACCTTTCGGCGGGTCTTCTCCCGATCCCGAAGCGCACGGGTCGCGCCGGCGACGGAGAAGCGAGCCAGTGGGTTCGTGACGAGACCGTGGAACCGGGCGAATTCCGGGGCGCGGTCCTCGGGGGTGACGAGGAACCCGATGCGCAGGTCGTCCCCGGCGAAGAACTTCGTGAACGACCCGGTCGCCCAGAGGCCCGTGTGCTCCGTCCCGAGGAACGAGCGCGTCCCCGCGAACTCACGGAACGTCTCGTCCACGAGGACCCATCGCGCGCCCGAGGCCCAATCGAGAAATCGTGTCCGGTTCCAGAGGTCGCCCTCGGGGTTGCGCGGCTGGGAGACGATCGCGACCTCCGCCGCGCCCGCTCCTTCGGTCAGCCGGAAGCCGACCCATCGAGCGGTATCGAATATGGGGGGATATTCCGGAGGGCAGTACCGACAGACGCCCGCAGTTCCGCCCTTCCGAAGGCGACCGAGGAACAGGAGGACCAGGGCGTTCGCCTCGCTCGCCCCGGTGGTCAGGAACACCCGCTGGGCGTCCACCCCCAGGTCCTCGGCGAGCCGCGTCCGCAGCTCGTGCGCGTCGGCCCCGCGGACCTCCGCGGGCGAAGGCAGGGGAGGCGGAATGGCTCCGACCATCCCGCTCACCGCGAGGTTGTGTCGACAGCGGGCATGCCCATCGATCCATTCCGCGAGCGGGAACGACATATCCCTCCCCCTTAGGGGCCCCAGGTTAAACCGTACCTCGGGGAAGACCTGGTCGGCCGGACCGGGGCGGACCGCGCTCACGATTCGAGCGGTTTCCTGTCCACGGGAATCCTATTGAATCCCGCGGGTCGCCTCCGGAGCGAATGCCGTCTCCCAAATCCTCCGAGTCCGTGGTGGTCGGCCCCAACGGCCGGATCGTCTCCCTCTCCGCCGCGTGGTTCTCCGACGGAGCCCGTCGTCGAGCGGAGGCCCGCCGGGCCGGTCGTTGCGTCGAGTGCGGCCAAGAGCTCCCCTCGCACCGGAGCCCGTACTGTTCTCGCAAGTGCCAGTGGAAGTTCCACGGGCACTACTTCTGGGACTCGGCCCGGTCCTACGTGATGCTCCGGGACCGGTACACCTGCCAGGTCTGCCACGGTCGCCGACGGGCCCGCCAGCTGGACGTCGACCACATCGTCGAGATCGCCGCCGGAGGCGCGGCGCTCGAGTACTCGAACCTCCAGACGGTCTGCCGCGACTGCCACCGGCTGAAGACGCAGAGCTTCCTACGGGACCGACGCACCCTGGACGCACCCTCTCCATCGCCCGATACGAGCCTTCATATCACGACCTAACGTCCGTCGCTCGAGGGAGCGCGATGAAGGTCGGTATTCTGGGAAGCGGCGATGTGGCGAAGGCGTTGGGCACCGGCTTCGTCACGCTCGGGCACGAGGTCCGGCTGGGGAGCCGGACCGCCGACAACCCCAAGACGGTCGAGTGGGCGAACGGAACGAACGGCAAGGGGTCGACCGGCACGTTCGCCGACGCCGCGGCGTTCGGGGAGGTCGTGGTCCTGGCCACGATGGGCGTGGCGACCGTGGACGTGATCCTCCTCGCGGGGGCCGCTCACTTTGACGGGAAGGTCGTGATCGATGTGACCAACCCGCTATCGTTCACGGGTCAGGGTCCTCCGACGCTGGCGTTCGGCCACTCGTCCTCGGCCGGCGAGGAGAACCAAAAGGCGATCCCCCGAGCCCGGGTCGTGAAGGCGTTCAACATCGTCGGTAACACCCTCATGTTCCGGCCGAAGCTCCCGGGGGGACCGCCGGACATGTTCATCTGCGGGAACGATGCGGCGGCGAAGAAGACGGTCGAGAAGATCCTTCACGACTTCGGCTGGCCGTCGGTCCTCGACATCGGGGGGATCGAAGGGTCCCGGGAGCTCGAGGCGCTTTGCGTGCTCTGGGTCAAGTCGGCGATGGGTCTCGGCGACTTCAACATCGCCTTCAAGCTGCTGCGCAAGTAGCCGGGACGGGACGACCCGGACCGCGGTCCGTTCAGGGGGGGAGCGACCGCTCCAACTCCGCGATGGAGAACGTGAGCCCGGTACCGGTCAGGTAGACGAGCACCCGCTCGCCCGGACGGACCGCACCGTCCTTGAGGAGCTTCGGGAGCGCGGCGTACGGCGCCGCCGCTTCGGGCGACGCCGAGACACCGTGGCGAGTCGCGAGGTCGCGCATCGCCTCGACGATCTCTCGGTCCTGGACCGTGACCCCGCCCCCGCGGGTCTCGCGGACCGCCTCGAGGATCCGCTCGGAGGAGAACGGGGCCGGGACCAGGAGGCCGGGAGCTATTGTCGTCGGGTCGGGCCAGGGGGTCACCTTCGATGCCCCGTCGGCGAGGGCCCGGGCGACGGGAGCGCAGCCTTCGGGCTGCACGGCGTACAGTCGCGGGGTCCGGTCGAGGAGGCCCAGGGCCTGAAGCTCCCGGAACGCCTTCGCCATGCCAACGAGACCCGTTCCGCCGCCCGTAGGGTAGAGGATCGCGTCGGGGAGATCTTCCGGACCGGTCTGCTCGACGATCTCGAACCCCATCGTCTTCTTTCCCTCCACACGGTAGGGCTCGCGCAGCGTCGACATGTCGAACGACCCCCGGGTCTTCTCCCGGGACCGGGCCACCTCCCCGGCCTCTCGGATCGTTCCCGGAACCTCGATCACCTGCGCGCCGTACGACCCGACCGCCCGTTTCATCGGTTCGGGGGTCCGCTCCGGGAGATAGACCCGCGCGGTGAGGCCGGCTCGGGCGCAATAGGCGGACAGCGCCGTCCCTGCGTTCCCCGCGCTCGGGACGAAGAGCTCGCGGAGCCCGAGCTCCCGGGCGCGGGAGACGGCGACCGCCATCCCGCGGGCCTTGAACGAGCCCGTCGGCATCACGCCGTCGTCCTTCGCCATCACACGGAGGCCCGGAGCGCTCGCGACCTCGCCAAAGTCCAGTACGGGGGTGCATCCTTCCCCCAACGTCGTGATGTTCTCGCTCTCCTGAACGGGAAGAAGCTCCCGGTACCGCCAGAGGGTGGTCGGGCGGCCCGAGAGACCGTTCCACCAGGCACGGCCGTCCAGATCGGCCGTGTCGTAGACGGCGAAGAGCGCCTGCCCGCATGTCGGGCAGGTGCCTACCGAGCGTCCCGCCTCGACCCGGGTGCAGCAAGCGCGACACTCGAGCGCAGTGAGTCGGGACCCGATCTTCATCCGCCGCGGCCCGAGGGAGCATAGAGCCCCTTAACGACCACGACCGGAGGCCTCTCCCGGCGAGCCCCTTCCCCAGGCCGCGAGATTGACGAGGACCGGGGCCGGGTCCGAGGTCCGGTATGCCGGAGGCCTTTACCCGGCGCGCTCGGGTCCCTTCACGTCGGCGGCGGGAGCGGCGCGGCGCACGCTGGGCAGAACTTAGAGCCCGCCGGGGCGGTCGCGTGGCACGAAGCGCAAACGACCCCATGCCGCGGTTGGCGGGGCAAGCGGCGGGAGAGGGTGACGGCGATCATGATGACGCCCACGGTCAACGCGACCAGTAGCGCGAACGCGATGATCCCCGCGATGAGCCCATAGACCAGAATGGGTCCGAAAGAGGACAGATTGAGTCCATTGGACCCATTGCCGTTGGAGGAACCGCCTCCGTTGCCGTTTCCATTGCCGTTCCCACTGGTGCTCGTTATGGTGAAGGACTGGGACGCGCTGCCGGAGGCTCCGGTGGTGTTCGATACGAATACTCCCACCGTGTAGTCCCCGGACGAATCGAGGCTGCACGACCAACTCGACACGTTGCCCGGCAGAGGGCATCCGCCGGGGATGTTGTTCCAGTTGTAGGTGAATGGTCCGGCTCCGCCCTGGACCGTCGCAGTGACCGT
>DASWZL010000109.1:0-11265 GCA_036404475.1 Thermoplasmata archaeon | reverse complement strand
CGAACGGATGTACCCCCACCCGACCCTCCCGGTGCTCACGGAGCTCGGACGACACTACTTCCTCGGGAAGGTCCCCGCAAAGTCCTACGAGTACAACCGCCACGCGGCCGAGGCGGCGCGCGCGGCGGGCGAGCCCGAGGTCGCCGTCACCCACCTCGAACGCGTTCTCCTCGACCTGGCCTCGCTTCCCGGGGACCGTCGGAACGAGCGGGCGGAGGTCGCCGAAGCCCTGGGGGACCTCTACTACTCTCTCGGCAATTTCCATAGCGCGGACCTGCGGTTCACGGAGGCGCTCGAGCGGCTCGGGACCGAATCGCCTCGGGTCCGCGCCCGTCTCTTGCTGTCCCGCGCCGAAGTCGCTCGCGATAGCCTCGACCTCGACACGGCGGCCGCGCGCGGTGCGGAGGCACTGCGGCTGTTCGAGGACGCCGGCGACCGTCTTGGGGGTGCGCAATCACACCGGCTTCTCGGGCGCGTCGCGTTCCAGCGGGGGGCGTACCGGGACTCTCTCGAAGAGTGCCTGCAAGCGCTTCATCTCCTGGGGACGACGGACGACCCGGGACCCTTGGGCAGCCTTTCCATTGAGATGGGGAATGTGTTCGCTACTCTCGGTCCCGAGGTCCAGGACATCGCGGTTGAATGCTACGAACGCGCGGTCGAACGGCTCGTTCGCACGGACGATCGGGACGAGCTCTCGCGGGCGTATCTCAACCTCGGCGTAATGATCGGCGAAACTCGCCCCCAAGAAGGTCTCGAGTACCTGGAGAAGGCCCAGGAGACGGCCGAGCGGATGCACGACAGCCGTTGCGCCGGACGCGCGCAGGTGGCGAGCGCCGAGTTGCTCCTGGCGCTGGGCCGCCTGGACGACGCCGAACGGGACAACGAGCAGGTCGGTCGCGTGCTCGAGCACAACCCGGACCCGCTAGCCCAGGGATGGGTAGAGCTCAACCGGGGCTTGATCGCCGAGCGCCGCGGCCTGTGGGAGGAGGCGGAAAGTGCGTACGAACAAGCGGTCGCATTGTACCGACGCGTTCAGCTCCCCGCCGACGAGGCGGAGGCGGCGTTCGACCTCGCGCGTCTCCGGTACAAGACCCGGGACCTGGAAGGGGCCCGGCACGCCTACACGATCGCTTCGGACCTCGGTCTCGTGGAGCTCCGGCCCCACCTGACGACCCAGTTCCTCGACCTGGCGCACCAACTGGGCCTTGCGGGCCCAGCCTCCTCCGGCGAAACCGTCCCGGCCCGCGCGAGCCCGGCCGAGCCGCGCGACGAACGAGGATTATAAGTCCGGACGGGCTGGATTCATCCATGGTAGCGACCCGGGGGTCCCGATTTGCGTCCCGCCCCCCGATCTTCGGTCGGGAAGAGATCCGTGAGGAAGCGGAGCACCTCCTTTCCCGAACGCTCGGCGGAGCGGGCGGAGGGCTCCTTCTGACCGGGCCCGGGGGCGTGGGCAAGACCCAGATCATGAACGGGCTGATCGAGATCGCGGGGCAGCGGGGATGCACGGTACTCTCGGGCCGAGCGCTCCCCGAGGAGCTTCCGCCCGCGTTCTCGTTGCTCCGCGAACTCCTCGCATCGGAGAGGACCCCCGGGGCACCCCCGCCGCCGCCCCCGTGGACCGTGACCCGGGTCTCTCCCCTCGTCGCCCCCGTGTTGAGGGGGCGGGAGGCGCCCGATACGGACGCCGCCCGGCCCGCGACGGGCCCCCCGTCCGTCGACCTCGAACCGGCGCTGGCCCCGACCGGCCTCACATGGTCCGACGGGCTGGGTACCGGGCGCGGTGAGCTGTTCGCGCGCCTCGAACAGCATCTTCTCGAACGCGCCCAGGAGCGCCCGCTGCTGATCGCGATCGACGATCTTCACTTCGCGGACAACTCGACGCTCGATTTCTTACGCCAGTTCGCGAACGGGCTCCCCACGACGCGCATCGCGTTGGCCGCCACGTGCGCCGAGCCCGTCGACATTCCCGAGCGGACCCGGGAGGCGATCGAGACGCTCTCGGGCGTGCCCAGCATCCTCACGATACCCGTCCGCCCGTTGAACATCGCCGAGATGGAGCAGTTCGTCCGATGGATCCTCGGTGGCCGCGTTCCGGACCAGAACGATGTCCGTCGGTGGCACGCCCAGACCGACGGGAACCCGCTCTTTGTCGAGCAGCTCGTTCGGCTGGCCACCGGCTACGCGGCGCCCGCGAACGACCGCGAAGGCACCCCGCGAGGCGTCACCGAAATCCTCCTCGACCGGGTCAAAGGTCTGGGAGACCGCGAGCGTCGGGTGCTCACGTACGCCGTGGTGCTGGGCAAGGAGTTCCACTTCGCCAACCTCTCGACCGTCGCGGGCAGCGGAGAGGAGAGGGTCACCGAGAGCCTCGACCGCCTGGTCCGTGACGGGCTGGTCCGCGAGAAGGGGGGAGAGGTCTACGAGTTCGTGAGCGAAGCGGTACGTCGGGACCTGTACGCCGACCTCACGGAGACGCGGCGGCGCATCCTCCACGCACGGGCGGGCCGCGCCCTCGAAGGGAAGCCCGGCGCGAGCGATTCCGAGCTCGCCCGGCACTTCTACCTGGGCCGGGACGACGCGAAAGCGGTCGAGTACAACCTCAAGGCCGCCCACGCGGCCACCCTCGATTTTGCCTTCCAGACGGCGGTCCACCACGTCGCCCGCGCTCTCGAGGCCGAACGCCGTCGACCCGACCGAGACGCTCGGATGGAGGTCCGCCTCCTGACCGAGATCGGCCGGCTCCTGGAGCAGCTCGGGGTGCTCCCCCGCTCGGAAGAGTTCCTGACCGAAGCGGTCAACCTCGCCCGGAGCACGACCGGCGCCGACCTCGAGCTCGGACGGGCGCTCCTCGGTCTCGCCCAGACCCGAGGCACTCGGAGCGAGTACGAGTCGGCCGAGGCCCTCGCGACCGAAGCGCTCGAGCGGCTCGAGAAGGTCGGCACGCCGCGCGACCTCATGGCCGGCCACCGGGTCCTCGGGACCGTCGCCTGGCGCCGCGGCGAGTTCGACCGGGCCGAGCAACACCAGCGCGCGGCGGTCGAGATCGCCGAACGCGAGGGGACTCCCCTCGAGCTCGGCCATGCGCTCGTGGATTTCGCGCTCACCCTCAGTCCGGTCGGCGCCACCCAGATCGACCCGGCGCTGAAGCTCTACAACCGCGCCGCCGAGCTGTTCGACACGGTCGGAGAGTTCGGAGCCCACGCTCGGGTGCTCATGAACCAGTCGGTCCTCGAGTACCACACCGGCCGCCCCGAAGATGCTCTCCGGGATCTGGCGAAGGCGATCGAAGCGGCCGACCGCTCCCGCTCACCGCTCTATATCGGCTACTGCAACCTGAATCTCTCTCAATGGCAGGCCGAGCTCGGCCATCCCGAGCTCGCGCGACCGGCTCTTGCCCGCGCCATCCAGGTGCTCGTACCGATCGGAGACCGACTCGGCGACCAGCAGATCGCCATGACCGAAGGGATGATTGCCGAGGCCGAACGGGACTACACGACGGCCGAGGCCCGCTACCAGGTCGCGCTCGAGAAGGTCCGGATGCTCCACATGCCCGCCGAGGTCTCGGAGATGCTCTTCCGACTGGCTCACCTCGCCGCTGAGCGAGGCGAACGGGCCGAGGCTCGCCGTTGGCTCACCGAAGCCCGCGTGAGCGGAGTCGCGAACTTCCGGCCGGATTTCGCCGAGCGGTTGGACCAGCTCGAGAAGGGGATCGGGGTCGACACCTGACCCCCACCGTTATGGCGGCCGCTCGGGTGGCCGACCCGATGGCGTCCCGGGAGACGGTCGGCCCCAGCGCCCCGGACGGCTCCCCGCTCCCCGACCGGTCGCTCCCGAGCTTCGAGCGGGACGTGCGCCGGATGTTCACCCACATCGCGCAGGGGTACGAGTGGTTTGACCACGTCGCGTCGCTCGGCAACGACCTCCTCTGGCGACCGCGGGCCCTCTGGGACCTCGACCGGTTCCGACGACCGGGTCCGCTGAGCCGCGTCTTGGACATCGGGTGCGGAACCGGGGAGCTCGCTCGCCTCCTCGCGCGCCATTACGGGGCGACCCGGGTGGTCGGGGCCGACTTCACTCGCGCGATGCTCGAGAACGCCGTGGGCTCGTCCGCGGGTCGACCGGAACGACCCCGGCTCGACTTCACGCGGGCGACCGTGCTCAAGCTCCCGTTCGCGGACGGAGCCTTCGACGTCGTGACCAACGCCTTCGTCGCCCGCAACCTTTCCGACCTCTCCGCCGCCTTCCGTGAGGTCCAACGGGTCCTCCGACCGGGAGGGGTCTTCCTGACCCTCGAGATCACGGAACCGGCCTCGTTGACGGTCCACCGGCTCTTCCATGCGTACTTCGACCGGGTCGTTCCTTGGCTCGGGGCGGCGATGGGTAGCGCGGGACCATACCGGTACCTCCCCCTGTCGCTGCGCTCGCTCCCGGACCGAGCGGCGTTCCTGAAGCTCCTTTCCGGGAGCGGATTCCCCCGCATCGTCGCCCGGCCTCAATCGGCCGGCATCGTCACGACGTTCCTCGCCGAGGCGGGGGGGCCGTCGAACCCGTCAAACGAAAGCCGTTAAGCTCGGAGCCCCCGTGTTTGCATCGTGTCGACCCCCGCTTCCGACGCGTTCCGATACGCGCATGCACATCACCACGAGATTGCCTGGTTGAGCCAGAACACGAACCACCTCGTGCCGACCGAGATCATCCGCTCCGCCCTCGAGAGCGCGATCCGGGACCGACGCTACGTAGGCTACCCCCTCGCGACGGGCGACCCGGAGCTGTTGGACGCGATTGCGAAGGACTTCGGCGCGTCGGGGCTCACCCCGTTCCTCACCGGGGGCGGCACGGAGGCGTTGTACATGACCACCCGGGCCCTGCTCTCGGCCGGAGACGAGGTCATCGCCTCGGACCCGAGCTACCTCATCATCCACCGGTTCATCGAGCTCGGCGGGGCGGTCCCGAAGAACCTCGACATCTACGCTCCTCCGTACCGGCTCTCCGTCGACCGGATCCAGGAGGCGGTCGGTCCTCGGACGCGCATGATCCTCCTCATCGACCCGTTGAACCCGCTCGGCTCCGGGTACCCCCGGGACGAGGTTCGCGCGATCGCGGAGGTCGCCCACGACCGCCACCTCCTCCTGCTCAACGACGTAACGTACCGGGACTTCTCGGACGGCCATGCGCTCGCTGCTGAGTTCGCCCCCGAGGAGACCGTGACCGTTTGGTCGGTCTCGAAGAACTGCGGGCTCGCCGGCCTCCGGCTCGGAGGCCTCCTCGCGCGCCCCGAGCTCTTGAAGACGATCTCGCGGTTCAACACGAACGACCTCGGGGTCAACGTCCTCTCGCAGGCCGCGGCGCTCGCCGCCCTCCGCTCGAAACCGCAATGGATCGGCGCCGTCGTCCGCCAGACGCGAGCGAACGGGGCGCGCATCCGCGACGTCGTGGCCGGGGTCCCCGGTGCGTCCCTTCCCGTGTATCCCTCCCGGGCGAACATGATGGTCATCGACATCGCTCCGACCGGGGTCAGCCCGGACGCGGTGCAGGACGAGATGCTCCGCCGCCACGGCGTGTTCGTCCGGGCGGGGAACTACCTTTCGCCGACCCACGGAGGGCGGTTCGTCCGCGTCTCGTTCTCGAACCCGCCGGCGGACATCGAACGATTCGCCGTGGCGTTCCCGGTCACGATCCGGGCGCTCGGGGCGCGCGCCCCGGACCCTCGGACCGCCTAGCGCGGGACGAGCCGCACATCCACCACCAGGTGGTTCCGGCCCGGACCGTACGGCTTCACGACCCTCACCCGGCTGGGCTCGAGGCGACGGGCCCCCGCCGCCTCGGCCGACCGCTCCACGGCCGTCGTAGCCTCGGAGAGCGGAGCGCGGACGTCCGCCACCATGTGGACGTGGAGCCAGCCGCCGGTCGGTCGGAGGAGCGCGACCGCGCGAGGCACCCAGGGTACCGCGCTCGGCAGGTACCCGAGGAACGCGCGGTCGAACGCTCCCTCGGGAAGGGAGACGGTTCGGTTGTCCCCGGGAACGACGAGGACCCGTTCCCCGACCCCGTTCAGGACCGCATTCTCCCGGAGGTACCGCACCGAGACCGGATTCTTCTCCACCGCCCAGACACACGCCGCCCGGCCGAGGAGCGCGGCGGGGATGGCGAAGTAGCCGATCCCGGCGAAGAGGTCGACGACGTTCTCCCCCGGGCGGACCAGTCGGCCGGCCCGGATCCGTTCGGTCCGGTTCCCGGCCGCGAACATGATCCGGGCCGCGTCGAACCGCCAGCGCACGCCGTGCTCGACGACCTCCGTCTCGGTCCGTTCTCCCGCCACGCATCGGACCTGAGGCGTTCGGAGCTCCCCTTCGACGGGGCCGGACTTGACGAGGACCGTTTCGACGCCGAGCTCCTCGCGCCAGGCGCGGCCGAGAAGGGCGTCGTACGGGGCGAGGGTCTCGGGTCGTTGGATGACCAGGACCCGGCCGAATCGGTGGTAGCCGCTCGGCATCTCGCGGGCCAGCCGGTCGCCCGCGACCGCGGCGAGCCGACGACGGACCCGGTCGGCCGGGGGAGGCGGGTGGACCCGGCGCTCGGGGCGCGAGGGTCGCGTCACGGAGCCGGTTCGTCGGGCCCCTTCTCGAGGACCATCTCGAGGAACTGCTTCAGATGGGCGATGAGGATGGGGTTGTCGGTAAACCCGCACGCCTCAAGGCCCGGGGCCGCGAGCAAGGCGTGCGCCCCGTCCGAGAGGGCCTCCGTCGCGCGGAGGTTCTCCCGTGAGACGAACTTCACTCCTTCTGGGATGCGTTGTAACGGGGTCGTGATGAACGTCACACGGACCCCCCGCTTCACGGCGTGCTGGATCTTCTTCCCGAGCTCGTCCCTCAGGTCGGCGAGCTGGGGGGTCGTCAGGATGAACGCCCCGGTCGACTGGTCGAGGAGCTCCCCGATTTTCTGGAGGACCTTCTCCCGGCCCGAGAGCAGGTAGACGAGCTGCGGTTCTCCGTGCTCGGCGACAACGCGGTGGAGCATCGCGAGCTTCTCGAACACCTCCTGGATCGCGCCTTTGAGGGTCTCGGCGACGTCGAGCGGGGGCGTCGGGCGGAACAGGATCGGCTTGCCGCCCGTCGGTTTGGCGTACCCCTTCTGCGCGAGCGACTCGAGAACCTTGTAGGCGCTCGTGCGCGGGATCCCGGCCGCGGTGGCGAGGGTGGCGGCGTCCCCGAGGCCTCGGCCGACGAGCGCGATGTACGCCCGGGCCTCGTACTGGGTCAGGCCGACCTTCCCGAGCACTTCGGCGGCCTTGCGGAACTCGTCCGAGGTCTGGTTGCCCAAGGCGACGGCCGTCTCTTCGATGGTCGCCATCGCCTGGGCTCGCGGACGGACCGGAGGGTCTTAACCCGGTGGGTGGCCCGGAGGCCCTAGGGCACCGGTTCGGTCAGCTTGAGGAGGGCCGCCTCGCCAAGGAGGGCGTCGACCTCCTCGCGCGTGAGGAGGCCCTTCTCGACCAGGAGCTCCTTCACGGGGCGTGCCGTGCGCTCGGCCTCGTGCAGGATCTCCGCGACCTTGAGGTACCCCAGTCGGGGAGTGAGGACGGTCCCGAGCGCCGCCGACTCGACCAGATACCGCTCGAGGCGGGCCTTGTTCGCCGTGATGCCGTCCACGCACGTGCGGGCGAAGACCGGCAGGTAGTTCGTGAGGATCTCCGAGGCGAACAGCACCTCGTAGGCCGCGAGCGGCATCATCACGTTGATCTCGAGCTGGCCGCCCTGCACCGCGAGCGCAGTGGCGGTGTCGGCCCCGATCACGTGGAACGCGACCTGGTCGAGGCACTCGGCGGCCGACGGGTTCACCTTCGCCGGCATGATCGACGAGCCGGGCTGGATCTCGGGAAGGCGGATCTCGTCGAACCCGGTCGCCGGACCGCTCGAGAGGAGCCTCAGGTCGTTCGCAATCCGGATGAGCTCGAGGGCGAGCGTGCGGAGCCACCCCGACGCGGCCCCGAGCGGCCATCGGCTCTGCATCGTCTCGAATGGGTCCCGGGCGACCCGAAGCGCGAGCCCGGTGAGGCGGGCGTACTCCTCGACCGCGCGGGTCCGGAACCCGACGACCGAGTTCACCCCGCTCCCGACCGCGCTCCCGCCGAGAGGAATCTCCGCGAGGGCGGCCTCGACGCTCGGGAGCGTCTCGAGGACCCGCTCGAGCGCGACCGCGTAGGCGCGGAACTCGGCCCCTAGGGTGACCGGCATCGCGTCCTTGAGGTGCGTGCGACCGGCCTTCGGCAACCGCGCGAACTCGGCCGCCTTCCGCCGGAGGCTCTCGGTGAGAGTCGTCAGCGACGTGCGGAGGTCGCGCAGCGCGAGGAGCACCGCGACCTGGGCCGCGGCCGGGTAGGTGTCGTTCGTCGATTGGCCGCGGTTGACGTGATCGTTCGGGCTGATGTAGTCGTACCCTCCCCTCGGCTTCCCGACGATCTCGAGGGCCCGGTTCGCGAGGACTTCGTTGACGTTCATGTGGAACGACGTGCCGGCCCCGGCCTGGAACACGTCGATGACGAACTCGCCGTCGAACCGACCGGACGCCATCTCCTCGGCCGCCTGGGCGATCACCTTACCCCGTTCCGCGTCCAGGCCTCCCTTCTCGACGTTGGCGCGCACGCACGCGAGCTTGAGGAAGGCGTAGGCCCGGATGAGGTGCCTCGAGGCGTGGAGACCGCTCACCGGAAAGTTCTCCCGGGCTCGGAGGGTCTGGATGCCCCAGTACGCCGTTTCGGGAACATCCCGCGGGCCGAGCGAATCCTTCTCCTGACGGGGTGGAGTCATGCGGTCGCGATGCCCGACCCGCGACAAAACGTTTAGGCCCCCCGGGCCCCTCGCATCTTCCCGTTTCAGGAGCCCGCCGAACCGTGGTCGACCCCATTCAGCTCACGAGCGACATCGTCGCGAACACGATCTCTCTCGCGCTTCCCGGACTTCTCTGGGTGGTCCTGTTCCTGGTCGCCTGGGAACGCGAACCGTTCGCGGAGAGCATCGGGTTCGGTCGGAGGTCGTTCTGGCTGCTTCTGCCCGGAGCGATCCTCGCGACGTTTGGACTCCTTCCCATCGCTCCCGTCTCCACCGACTGGGTCACCGTAAGCTTCGCCGGAGCGATTTTCCCGCTCCTTGTCGGGTTGCTCGCCTTCGGCCGGACCGCGCCTCCCCGTTCCCGGTCGCTGACCCGTCTCCTGTTCCTGCTCGCGGTGGAAGGCGGGCTGCTCTTCCTGCTCGTCCTCCCCGTGACCGCGGGCCTTTCGCACGCCGTCGCGTCCCCGCTCGGTGTCTCGGACTACATCGGGAACGAGTTCGTCATCCTGGTCGGGGCCGTGGCCTTCTCGGCCCTCGTCGGGGGGATCGCGCTCGCCTCCGACGACCGGCTCGCCCGGCACGTGGCGTTCCTCGTCACGCTGACCTCCGCGGTTCTCGTGCTCACGTTCGTCGCTTCGAGCGCCATCCCCGGGGTCGGGATCACGGAGTCGTTCCCGTTCTTCCTCGTTCCCCCCGTGGTCGCCGGATTGGTCGCTGTCCTGTTCGCCGGCCGGGTCTTCCCGAACGAGGAAGGTTTCGCGATCCCCACCGCGTTCCTGGGCAGCACGTTCGGGGTGCTGATCGGGGCGGACCTCCTTCGGCAGCCGACGCTCTACGGGAGCGGACCGTCGGGCCTGTACACAATCGGAGGGGCGGGGATACTCGACCTCGTCTACATCTCCGGGATCCTGGCCTTCGGCGCGGCATACCTCGGCCACCGGGCCCTTGGCCGGAACTGGACCCCCATCGGGGCGCCCCTCCCGTCGACCGCTCTCTCGCCGACCACTCGGCTCGCGCGGGCGTTCCGCGCCGGCCTCAACGGGCAGCTCTCCGAGTCGCTCCGCGACTCCGCGGCCGCGAGCCGCGCCGCGGCGGAGCAGGCGCGGGGCCTACTCGGACTGGACCCGGCCCCGGAGGACCGACCCTGGCAGGGCCTCCCGGTCCCGGGCTGGATCGTCGCGGACCAGGCGAACCTGGACGCGAGCGCCCGGGCGGGGACCGGGGACGGCCGGGAGGGGTTCCGTTCGTGGCGGACCGCCCGTTGGCTCGTCTGGATCGCGCGGGACATCGGCCTGCGACGGTTCGCGACCGTGGGGGCGCGGGTCACGGCGTTCCTGGTCGACCTGGTGCTCGTGACCGCACCCGCGGTCGCGGTCTGGGTCGCGCTGCTCGTGACGATGCCCGGCGGGTTTGCAGACGCGCTCTCGAACGTGGCGTTCAACGCCGCCATCTTCGGGTTCATTGCCTGGTCGTTCCTCTACTTCGTCCTCGCCGAGACGTTCTGGGGGACGACCCTTGGGAAGCGCCTCCTCGGCCTCGAGGTTCGGGAACGCACCCTCGCGCCGCCGAGCGGTCTCTCGTCCCTAGTCCGCAACACGACCGTGCTTCCCCTCCTCACCATCGTGGGCATCGGGGTCGCGATCGCCCTCACGTTCGGCCTGAAGACCGGGACGTCGACCACGCTCACCCTCGGAGGGGTCTCGTTGCCCGCCGGGCTCCTCGCGCTGGTCGGGGTCCTCGCGTTCGTCTTCGGAGGCGTCGCCCTGTTCGGGGTAGGAGCGGTCGCGCTCATCGCCGCGACCTCCGAGCGCCAGCGCCTCGGGGACCTATGGGCCGGGACCTGGGTAGTCCGGCGGCTGCCCCCGGTCCCTAGTGGTGGGACGGTTCCGGTGGGAGTGGCGGGGACGGCGGCGCCACCGAACCCCCGGGGGGCGGGCCCGTCCGGCTGAGCGGGATCGCAATCGACGAGACGTTGGCGTCCCGGCCTTCGCGATTCACGAGGCGTTCGGTGTCGATCAGAATGGTGCCCACGCTCACCTGGCCCACAAGGAAACGGCGCCGGACCACCTCGACCACGTCGACTGCCTTCCCGATGGCGTTCCCCCGGGCCTTCACGACGACCGGACCGGCTCCCGAATTGAGCTGGCTCACGACCTGGAAGACGTAGGTCATGGTCGGTTTCTGGCCGATAAACACGGTCGCGCCGGTCGGTCCGTGGTCGGTCATGGGAGGGCCGGCACCCCCTCCTCGTACAAGGCGTTTTGCGGCCTCCGCCCGGCCGCCCCGCCGGGGTGGGCCGCGCTCGTAAAGGTTATCGCCAAAACCCATTACGCGCGGGAGGCCCGTGCAGGGGTGGCCCAGCTTGGTCAAAGGCGCTAGGTTGAGGTCCTAGTCTCGTAGGAGTCCGTGAGTTCAAATCTCACCCCCTGCATCC
>DASWZL010000108.1:0-27036 GCA_036404475.1 Thermoplasmata archaeon | reverse complement strand
CCGCCCGGCCACCACGCCCCTCCGCCACCTCCTCCCCCTCACGCCGCTCCTCCGCCCCCAGCGTCGGTGCCCCCCCCGCCGGAAGCGGCTCTGACTCCACAGTGGACGCCTCCGGCTGAGATGCTTCCTCCTGCCCCACCTCCACCTCCGCCTCCGCCGGCCGAATCGCCTCCGCTACCCCCGGAGCTGAGCGGCCCCTCGCCACCGCCACCTTCGACGGAGAGCGCTCCGCCGTCCACCCAGGCCGACAAGAAGCCGAGGCGCCGTCGAGGCTCGAAGGGAAAAGGCGGGGACCCCCAGACAACCCCCGAGCCGTAGGACCGGGAGAACGACGACCGTCCGAGCCCGTACGGGGCGGTCCTAGAGCGACGGGACCGGGGAGAACGAGACCGTCCGGACGAACCGACCCGAGCCGTCGAGCCATCCCATATCGACTCCGTCGGGCGGCGCGCGACCGTCTCCGAAGTCGGTCGTCCAGGGGAACAGCTCCCAACCGTGGTGCTCGAGGGGTCGGCCGTGATGACACTGGCCCCGGGGGAACTGCGCTCAGAACTGGGCGATCGAGGCGAGCTGGGCGGCGATGACACAGTGCTCCCCGTACGGGCTCGAGAACTCGGTCGCTTCCGTGCAGGTGGCCTCAAGGAGGCGTCGCCGCTCTCTCGTCGTCGGCGTTCCACGCGTCGATGAACTGGTCTACGATGCGACCCACGTCCCGAGAGGGGGCTGCCCTGATGGATTCCGAGGGGCTCGAGCGGAAGGGATGACCATGGTCGAAGGAATAAAACCTCGGCATCGGTTCCGAGAAGATCGGAGCGGCGGGTAGCGGGCGTCCGAAACGGAGGCAAAGGAGGGGAGGGAACATGGCGTTGGTCCAACAGAAGCTGGAAGGGAAGATCGGGACGATCGCCCTCGACCACTACGATAAACGCAACGCGCTGGGGAGCGAGCTGATCGCGGAGGTGGTCGGGGCGCTGAACGACTTCAAGTCGGGAGGCGCGCGGGCGGTGGTCCTGCGTTCGGCCAGGAACGAGCCGGTGTGGTCGGCGGGGGTCGATGTGTCGGAGCTGCCGAAGGCGGACGTGGACCCGTTGCCGTACACGGACCCGTTCGAGCAGATGCTGCGCGCGGTGAAGCAGTTCCCGGCGCCGGTGATCGCGATGGTCCACGGGACGGTGTTCGGCGGAGCGAGCGACCTCGTGATGAATTGCGACCTCGTGTTCGGGGACGAGACGTGCGCATTCGCCCTCACCCCGGCCAAACTGGGATTGCCGTACAACGCGGGCGGATTCTTGACGTTCATGACGCGATTGCCGCTGGGGATCGTGAAAGAGATGGTCTTCACGGCGGAGCCGATCTCGGCCGAGCGGGCGGAACGGGCCGGGCTCGTGAACGCGATCGTGCCGGCGGCGGACCTGGAAGCGCGGGTCTACCGCACGGCGAGCACGATCGCGACCCGGTCGGCCGCGGCGATCGCGGCCTCCAAGGAGGCGATGCGAGTGCTGAGCGAGGCCGTGGCGATCAATCCGGCGACGTACGAGTATCTCCAGAGCCTGCGACGGGATGTGTACTTCGGGCGGGATTATCGCGAAGGGATCCAGGCGTTCTTGGAGAAGAGACCGCCGAAGTTCTGAGAGAGGAGCGGCTGACCCAGGTGAGAATCCCTACCTTGAGGTGGTCCGCAAAAGCATCGCCCGGGTCACGATCCCGTTTTGCGCGTTCGATCAGATACGGCGCTTCCTCTTGAGCGGTGTCATAAGCGGTCCTCCAAACGGGCCGACGGAAGTCGGTGATCGGGGCGTCAACCACCGAGACACCCTCTTCCGTTGGCTTCGAGTTGATTTGCGAGTTCGGGCAACATCACGGCGAGTCGGGGCAGTTCGGCTGATTCCCAATACGACCTTCGATTTGTGATCGATCCTAGTTGAGGCCAGGGGGTCGCTACCAGCGAGCCTCCGCTCGCGCAGACTCTGGGGGAACCTCCGCACCCGAGGTAGCGTTCTCGAACCTGCCCTAGTTTGAGCCGTAGAAGGTGGCGGCCTCGCCGGAGAAGGCCGGAACCAAGAGTCCGCACGTCGCGAAGTTGGCGGTCCTGGACCATCCTTCCCTGGGGTTCGACCGGTCCGTTACGAAGCGGAGGCTACGGAAGGCCGTTCCTCTGTTTGCGAAGGGCCGGCCAAAAACCGCCGATCATCAGGGCGTACGTGACGAACATCGGGGACATCGCCACGAAGATCGGACCCACCGCGGCGACCAGTGCGACCCAATTGGTGACAAACTCGGTCAAAAGCAGGAGGGCTTGATTGCCGACCACGAGGCCAGAGAACGTTGCGACGCCCAGCGACCAGGTGAACGCGGCCCAGCCAAGTACGTTACGCCACGATGAGCCCAGGAGTTGCGCCTCCTTCCTCAGACCAAAGAAGAAGGTTCCGAATACGAGGACGACAACACCCCCGACCGGCCACGCGATCCAGAAGGGAGCCGCCCCGGCTCCCCCACCCCCCAGTGCGATGCTCCAGACGGCCGTCATCGCCGTCCCCCCGGTCCAGAATGCGAGACCGACCCATGGCCACCGACGCTTCGGGGGGACCGGCTTCCTCCGCACCGGTTTCGGGTGGAACGCGTGCCATTCCCGAAGCCCAAGGAACATCAGATAGAATCCGAAGATCGTCGTCCCGAGGGTAGTGTAGTACTCGAGCGGGCCGTTGACGAGGTTCCCACGTTGCAGGAACTGGTACACCTCGGTCGCGCCTTCGACCGCGAAACCAAGGATGAGGACCGAACCGGCGTGAGCGGTCGAGACCGGCGATGGGAGCAAAAGTCGGGCGGAACGGCCGCGCGCAGGCGGCGAAGGGGTCGAGTGGGGTTCCTGCCCCTCGGACGGCTGTACGGAGGGAGAGCCGAACATATCAGATAGGTGTCGGGGTGCCTGCGAACGTTCGGTCCGATTGACACGGAGAACGGACACCTCTTCCCTTCCCGTCGGAGCGGGTGCGGACGCTATCGACCGTCACGTTCGTCGGAGTGGCTCAGTTCGGGTTCCGCCTCGTCTCGGAGCGAGTCCTCTGGCCGGCGGTCTCCTGGCTCCGCGTCGGCTTCGGATTCAGATGGGGCATCACCGCGTTGGCAACCTCGGCTGTAATGTCCATCGACAGGTTGCGAGCGAGAGCCATGTTTGAGATATGCTTATCTGTACTTTTTCCTGTTCTCCGACCGTAGGGCGCCCACCGATGACGAAAGACGATGTTGGTAACGAGATCAAGGCGAAGAGCCTTGAATTGAAGAATTTCTTCAAGGACGTAAAAGCGGTCTTGGAGGAGTGGAAGTTTTCCGTTGAGGAAACGAAGGAAGGCACGCGTATCGAAATTCACGCCATCGCGCTGATCCGGCACAATAAGGGCGAAGGCCGATAGATCGTAGCCCTCGTCTCTGCCCCGCGGAAGACGAGGAAGCCGTCCGTTCAGCCTCGCAAGAACTGCTTCAGCGAGTCTTTCTGCTCGTTGCTGAAATGGAAGTCTTGGCGCCGCTGGATGAGGTCGACATACTTGACCACGTCCAGGATGTTCTGACGCGTATAGTACTTCCGCGCGTTCTTCACGGTCTCTTCGATCGGGTGGCAATCTGTGAAGGAGCAGATGAGGCAGGCCAGGTCGTAGGCCTGCTTCTTGGAGGCGGGGACATCCTTGCGGAAGACCCCGGCATCGAGGATGTAGATCTTGTCTCCCAGCATGATATTGTCCCGCTTGATATCACCGTGGAAGATCCCCTTGCTGTGCATCATTTTGAGGTACCCGAACATCCGGTCGATCTGCTCGGTCGTGACCTCTTTGCATTCTGTAGCCGGGTGTGAATCGAGATACTCCGCCACCAGAAGCCACATGCTCCCGTTGACCGAGTGATAGCCCAACGGCTTCGCGGTCGGTATGCCGGTGTCGTAGATCGCCTTCAGGCTCTCGAACTGCTGCCGCGCCATGTCCTCGGCGGTCTCCGTGAAGCCGAAGATCGGGTCCAGGGCGTTCATCTGCAAGTACAGGTTCTTGAACAGCTGCATCGAACGATCCGACAGGATGTCGTTGCTGCCCAGGATCTTCCCGAAGTACCGGACGTTGTCGCCGGCTTTGTTGAAGCCGGTGATCTTGACCGGGATCGACAGCCGAGAGGCATCCGATCGGATCGGACGGACCGAGGTTCGGCGGAGGCCATAGTTCTCGGACATGATCCGACGAATGTCGCGCAGAACTTCGCGGAAAAACGCGATGTGAATGACCTCATGGCTGGACCGGGAGGTGACTTTCGACATCAGCCCGCCACCTCCTCCGCCTCCCCGGTGTTCGGTTCGGTCACCGACATGGTGACCAATTCCCTCTCTCGGGTCCTATCTCCCCGGGCCCTGGCTTGGTTATTCTTCCTCTTCTCCCGCCAGGCCGCCAACATAAGAAGGCACAATTGGGGGATGTGGACCTTCATGTCGTTCTTGATCCCGCGGCCGTATTCTACGACCGGTTTGCCGCGATAGGCGAAGGTGATCCGCCAGATCGACAGTTCTGGAACGGACGTATGAACCTGATTCATGTTCAGGAGGACATTGTTGTCCTTGACCACGAGGTCCATGTCCATCGTACCGTTCATCTTGAGCGGCACGTGGATTCCGTCTCGGAACAACGTCCGAAAGACGGCTAGGGCCAACACTTCAACCGTTTTCGTGTCGAGCGTCTTCTCGAACCGGACGGCGGGGGCCGACGGGTGATTCTGGAGTTGCGTCATACCCTGTTCCCCCGGGACCTTCGCTCCGCTCTGCGTAATCCGCCCAGACCCTGGTCGCGCGTCCCGAATCCCCCGTGCGCGAGCCTTTCCGGGGTTTGGGTCCTACGCCTTGGCGCGGGGAGCCTTCGGTTTCTCATGGGTACTCTCGCCGGCTACTTCGGGTGAAACCTCATCGCTCGTTCGTGTGTGACCTTTCCAGTCGGAGTGCGCTTCCATGTACGGAGCACCGGGTTTGTGGTACTCGCCGCCCATCTTGCTATCCTGCTTGCCCCTCCAAACCTCGACAAACGAAGCGAGGTCCAGATCGGCCCGCCGGGCGGCGCCAGTACCGTCCGGCTGGTGAATGTCCTCGGTGACATCTCGCCCGTCGGGTAGGGTTCGCCCACCCTCGGGCACCGATACGTCCATCGCGGTATCGTGCGCCGGGTTCAGGCGCGGTGCCTGGTCCTTCGACCGGTGGGGACTCGGGGAGTCCTCCGACCGGTTGATGTGAACCTGGAATCGGACGAAGATCCGGGTGCCGTCGCCGTAATCCTCCATCGAGAATTTCCAATCCTCGATGTCGGCATGGACGCTCTTGAAGAATCGGTCCACCTCATCCACGATCTTGTCCATCTTTTGATCTTCCCCGCCCGCTAACGCGGTGATCGAGCCGGTCCCTTTTTTCGGTTTCATGGCCATACAAACCCACCTTCCTACGAGCAAAGGGAGTGGGGAATCCCCGCCTCTCTACGGGTCTGCCCACCGAAGCACCCTCGAATCTGGGCGAGCGGGCCGTTCCGAAGGTCAGCACTCAGCGTGATCGGGAGGTCGAAAATGGTCGCCCGAGGGGGTGGACTGGACGACGCGGACTCGATTAATGTCTCTAAAGCGGTCATCGTATCTGCTGATTCTCCGGATGCATCCGCTATCGGGACGTCGGAAGAATCGTCAATGGCTTCATAGCCCCGAGCTTGAGGCGAATTAAGTTCCCCCGTTCCGCGGGCTGGGGCGTGGTAATTCTAGCTTCGAGTCTTCTGACCGCCCCGCGATGGGCCACCGCGCTGATCCCACGCGCTGGAGTTTCGGTTGAATTCGCACGCGATTCCCGACCCGGCTCGTCCGCTCGCCCTTGGGAGCGCGGCATGGAATCTCTGTTGAGCTCTGCTGCTCGCCCTTCGAGGCCACTGATCTCGCGCGTCCGGGCATCGTTCCGCCCGAGAGATCAATGACCTTGGGCCCCCTCCATGAAACTCACGTGCGGAGAGCGCCCCGGGAATCTGAACGGACCGCCGGTGCCCCCCCAAGCGGCAGGTGCCTGCACAGATCACGGACGGGTCGGAGACCAAGCGAGCTCTTCGAGGGACGGTCGTCGAGGGTGCTGCGATCCTCTCGGAGTTGGCCGACCATAAAATAGCGCGTTGCATTCACTTCGCGGCGGGGTCCGCGATGTCGGAACTTGAGTCCCTTCTGTCATCGCTCCGACCGGATATCGAATCGCAGCTCAAGCCCCACCTCCGAGGATTCTTCCGCGGGATTGTTCGAAGTTACCTTCCGCAAGTCTGGGCATTCAAGACCGAGATCGAATCGGGATCGCTGACCGTTTCTGCCGAGGGGAAGGTTCGCGTCTCTCCCGGCGTCTCGCGGCATTGCGACGTACTCATCACTTGGAGTCACCAACAGCTGACGGCTGCGTTGCGTACGAGGGACCGAACCCAAGTTCCGCCGGGAGCCCC
This sequence comes from Thermoplasmata archaeon, assembly GCA_036404475.1. GTDB lineage: Archaea > Thermoplasmatota > Thermoplasmata > Lutacidiplasmatales > UBA184 > Lutacidiplasma. The sequence goes on along the minus strand of DASWZL010000108.1, from coordinate 20,560 downwards.
GCCGTCCGTCGAGTTCAAGACCCGGAGGGGAAAGACCGCCTTCTCCTTCCTGAAGTCTCGTTTCGGATTGTGATTCCGCCTCGCGGCGACCACGAGTACCCTTCGGTGGCATCGAACTGGGTCGCGGTCGAGGGAAAACGGAAGCTAGTCACGGAATTGGGCCAGAGGAACGGTTCAAGGGTTGGCAGGACGTCGGGGTGACAGGCCTCCCGACCGCGGGCGAGGTGCGAAGGTCGGTCTCGATGTCGCTACTGACCGTGGTCCGGGAGGAGGCCTCTATAGGAACGCCTCGGGGCGTGGATTCGAATACTCCGGGAGTTCGAATATGAGCAATTATGCCCACTGATCGAATATAGCGGGGCATGGATTTGAACCATGGATCTACGGGTTATGAGCCCGTCGGGATTTCAGGACGGTCGGCGACGCCGGCCGCTTTCCTGACTACCCTACCCCGCTGCGGCGAAGTCGAGGAGGGTTGCCTATTTAGGCCCTCGTAGCGGGCGGCGCGATGGGGGCCTCCGTCGGTGTCGGGGCGACCAACGACTCGCGTTCGAACTGGAGGAGCCGATCCCAGCTGGCCCGGACCTGCACGCCCACCGCGGCGATGTTCGCGGGGGTCAAGTGGCGGAACCGACCCTGCGCGCGGAGGTACTCCTCGACCGGCTTTAAGGTCCCGGACTTCCGGGTGATGTGGCAACGACCCTCCTCTACCTCGTAGAGCGGGAAGACGCCCGTGTCGGTCGCGATGCGGCCGACCGCAATCGTCTTCTGGGCATCGAACCGCCAGCCCGTAGAGCAGGGGGCGAAGATGTGGAAGAACCTCGGGCCCGTCATGGCCTTGGCCTTCTCGACCTTCCGCTCGAAGTCCTCGGGGAAGCTCGGGTTCAGCGTCGCGGCGTAGACCGGGTGGTGCGCGAGCACGATCGCCATCATGTCCTTCTTCGCTTCGATCTTTCCGTGCTCGTGGCCCTCGACCGGGGTGGTGGTCGTCCAGGCGCCGAGCGGGGTCTCTCCGCTCCGCTGGACCCCGGTGTTCATGTACGCCTCGTTGTCGTACATGACGTAGATCGCGTTCGTCCGGCGCTCGAGCATGCCGCTCAAGGCCTGGATCCCGATGTCGGCGGTGCCGCCGTCGCCCGCGAAGCCGACGACCGTGACGTCCTTCTGTCCCATGACGTCGAGCGCCGCCCGGATCCCGGAGATGGACGCGCCGGTCGCCTCGATCGGGTTGTCCATCATGGCGACCCCGAGTGCGGTGGTCGGCCACGGGGTGGCGATGACCGTCCAGCAGCACGCCGGCACCGAGACGACGGTGCGCGGACCCAGGCCCTTCAGCAGAAGGCGCATCGCGAGCGCCGCTCCGCAGCCGGGGCACGCCGAGTGTCCGGAAAACATCAGCTCCTGGGCGGGTATGGTAAGTTTAGCCATCGACCGATACCTCCTCTTCGACATCCTCCCAGTGGATCTCGGGGACCGCTCCCGAGAGGAGCGAGTCGTACATCCGTTTGACCACGTGGGGGGTCACATCGCGCCCGCCGATCCCGGCATAGAACCCGGTGACGGCCGGCCGGTGCGAGCACGGGTAGAGAGCGGCACAGACCTCGGTGCCGGCCGCGCCCATCGGGCCGAACGTGTACGAACGGTCGGCGACGCCGAGCCGGTCGACCACGGCGCCGAGGGCACGGATCTCCTCGTTGGGGAACGGACGGAAGAGGCGGAGTTTCGCGAGCCCGACCTTCTTGCCCGCCGCTCGCATGTCGTCGACGACGGTCCGGGCGGTCGTGGTCGCGGTCCCCATCGTGACGAGGACCGCGTCGGCGTCGTCGACCCGGTACGTGGGGACGGCTCCTCCGTGGTAGCGGCCGGTGGCCTTCTGGTATTCTTCCTCGACGACCGCCAGGGTCGCCGGCACCCGCTCCATCGCCTTCGCTACTTCAAAGCGGAAATCGACGTAGCGGTCCGGCCCCGTGAACGACCCGAGCCGAGCCGCCGTACCCGGGACGAGGATCGCATGAGGCTCGCGAGGGGGAAGGAACGCGTCCACGACCTCCTGCTCGGGGACCTCCACCGGTTCAAGGGTGTGCGATAGGTAGAATGCGTCCTCCATCACCATGACCGGTAGTCGGACGTCCGGATGCTCCGCGAGACGGAAGGCCATGAGGACCGTGTCCATGACCTCCTGGTTGCTCTCCGCGTAGAACTGGATCCAGCCGGTGTCCCGTTGGCTCATCGTGTCGGTGTGGTCGGCGCCGATGTTCCAGGGAGGGCCGACCGCGCGGTTGACCACGCCCATCACGATCGGGTCGCGCGCGCCCGAGGCCCAGTGCACGAGCTCGTGCATGAGGAGAAGTCCGTGGCTCGAAGTGGCCGTGTAGGTCCGCGCGCCCATCCCCGATGCGCTGACGACGACCTGGAGGGCACTGTGCTCGGACTCGACCTGGACGAACTCGGCCTTGAGGGCGCCGGTGGCGACGAAGTCGGCGACCTTCTCCACGATCGATGTCTGCGGGGTGATCGGATACGCCGAAACGACCTGGACCCGCGCGAGGCGGGCGGCGTGCGCCTGGGCTGAGTTCCCCGAAAGGACCATCTTCGTCACGACGAACCTCCCTTCAGTCCTCCGCTACCATCTCGATCGTCTTCGGCGGGCACTCTTCCGCGCAAATCCCGCATCCCTTGCAGTAGTCGAGACGGATGACCGGGAACCCCTGGTCGTCGAACCCGATCGCATCGTCGGGGCAGAACTTCCAGCAGAAGTTGCACTTCGTGCAGTGCGCGAGATGGATCACCGGGGTCAACGTGCGCCAGGACGACGTGCGGAGGGTGGTGGTGGGCGTGGAGGCGATCGGGCCCTCGGGGAGCGGAGGAAGCGGGTGGGGTACCTTCGGGACCGGAGGGACCGGGGACGTGGTGGGGTCGATGGACCGGACCGATCCGTACCCCTCGATTGCGGCATCCCGGTTCTGGGTCGGCTTCGCGGGGGCGTACTTCTCGATCGCGGCCGACAGGGCCTCGAGCGACACGACCCCACTCGCCCGCGCGAGGGCTCCTAGGATGACCGTGTTCACGACCGGCATGGTCTTCGACCCGAGGCCGTGTGCGAGCGCGATCCGCGAGGCATCGACGGTCGCCCGACGGGCCCCTGGGGGCGCAGGGATCTCCGCCGGGGGCCGGCGGGAGTTCACGAGCACGAGACCGCCGGGGCGGAGCCCGTCCGCGACCGGGATCACCTTGAGGAGGCCCGGGTCGAGGACGACCACGATGTCGGGGTGCGTGATGGAGGTGCGGACCTGCATCAGGTGGTCGTCGATCCGCGCGTACGCGGTGACCGGGGCACCGCGGCGCTCGACGCCGAAGAACGGAAAGCTCTGGGGAACCTTGCCGTCGATGAAGGCGGCCTGAGAGAGCATCTCGGAGGCGAGGACGGCGCCTTGGCCCCCCCGACCGTGGAACCGAATTTCGATCATGAGCAATCGCATTTCGACTAGCCGTAGCATAGTTAATGAGGGGCAGGTGAGCCCGGGTTGACGCTCAGTTAATTCGGGGTGGTCGTGTCGGCTTTCCCATGGTCGGGATCCGCCCGCTCAAGAAGATCTGGCTCGACGGCCGCCTCGTCGACTGGGACGAAGCTCGGGTCCACGTCCTCACTCACGCCCTTCACTACGGTTACTCGATATTCGAGGGGATCCGGTGCCACGACACCCCGAAAGGACCCGCCATTTTCCGCCTTTCGGAGCACATGGACCGGTTCTTCAACAGCGCGAAGGTCTACCGGATGAAGATCCCCTACAGCCGCCCAGAGCTCGACCAGGCGTGCATCGACGTCGTGCGCGCGAACGGGATTCCCGAGACGTACCTACGGCCGATCGCCTTCTCCGGATACGGCGAGATGGGGCTCGACCCGACGAAGAGCCCCGTCCAGGTCGCGGTCGCCAACTGGGTGTGGGGGGCGTACCTCGGCGAGGCCGGCGTCGAGAAGGGGATCCGCGCGACCGTGTCGAGCTGGATGCGGATGGACTCGCGCTCGCTCCCGCCGCAAGCGAAGTGCGCGGCCAACTACGCGAACTCGGCCCTCGCGAAGATGCAGGCGGTCTCGAGCGGGTACGACGAGGCAATCCTGCTCAACGGCGTCGGAATGGTCGCCGAGGGGCCCGGCGAGAACATCTTCCGCGTGATGAAGGACGTGGTGAGCACCCCGCCCGCGAGCTCGGGGATCCTTCGGGGAATCACGCGGGACACCGTTATCCGGTTCCTCGCGGACGAACACCTCACCTTCCAGCGGACGGACTTCACCCGGGAGGAGCTCTTCACGTCGGACGAGCTGTTTTACACGGGGACGGCCGCCGGTGTCATGCCGATCCGGGAGGTCGACGGCCGCCCGATCGGGACGGGGATCTACCCCATCACGAAACGCCTGCGTCTCCGCTACGAGGCCGCGATCCACGGCAAGGCCCCCGAGTACGAGACCTGGCTCACGTACACACGCTGAGCCGGGCTCTCTCCCGCCGCGGCGGCTAGGGATCCGAGCTGAGAAGGGGCGGACTCAGGCCGCAGCCCGACCGTGGGAGCCTCCGGGTTCATGACGAGAACGATCACCGGTAGGTAGTTCGCGCCATCCGACCCCTTCGTCCTCCATAGGGAGGTCTCACAACTGACCCCTGAAATCGGATGCTGACGGCCTCGACGGGTTTTTGTGCTCGGTCCGACTCCGAGGTGCCGTGCCGGCATCTCCCGGCGAGGTGCTCGGGGGAAGCCTGCTCCTCCTGGTCGCACTCCTTCCGGCGGGTCTCGCCCTGCTGAAGGTCGTCGAGCGACTTCTCAGGCATACATTCCATCTGACGATTCCCGAACGACTCCTCATCGCGTTCTACGGCGCTGGTGCGCTCATCTTCGTCATCGTCTCGATCCCGCTTCCGGTCTACGGAGCCCTGTTGCTTCTGCTCGTTCTGGGCGTCGGCGCCGTGGTCTACGGGCTCCTTGCGTTCGGGGAAGAGGGACGGGGGTTGCGCGTGGCGGGCCGCTTCGCCCTCACTCCCACGGGGATCCTGCTGGGCGCCGGGTCCTTCTGCCTTCTCATCTTCGAGGTGGTTCCGGTCTGGAACCACCCGTTCCCGAATGCGTGGGACGGCAGCGTCACCACCCTGTGGATGAACCTGACGCTCCGTCAGGGGACCCTGCCGACCTCTCTCTCACCGTTCGCCTCCTCCCCCGTCGTCTATCCCCTGGCCACCACGGTCTGGATGACCCTGCCCGTGCTGATCTTCGGCTGGCCCATCGTGCAAGCGCCCGTGCTCTTGCCGCCTCTCTTCCTCAGTCTCACGGTCCCCGCAGCGTACGTTTGGGGGGCGCGCTGGGGCGGCGGCCCATCCACGTCGGGCCCAACGATCGGACTTCTGTTCGCGGCGTTCTTTGGTCTTGTCGCGAGCTGGCCCCGATTCTATACTGGGGGGTCGTACGATTTCGCGTTCGCCCTACCGCTGTTCCTCCTCGCGCTCGGCCTCGTTCCGAGCTTTGTTCGGATCGAACGCATCACGGTGGGGCAGGTCCTCGCCTTCGGATTGCTTGCCGGAGTTCTTACCTCCCTGAGTCTTGCTGCCGGCGAAGCTCTTATCGTGCTGGTGCTGGCGTACGTGGTCGCGACGCACCGTAAGGACTCGTACACCCTCGTTTCGTGGCTTGGACGCACGGCAATCGTGGCCGGGTTCGAGGTCCTCTTCACTCTCCGAAGCGTGGTTGCATGGGTTACCTACGGAGCGCCGGGCTACTCGCCGGCCACGCAATTCGGGAATCTGAATCTACGGCTAGTAGAGGGCGAACTCGACCCGTTCGTCCTGTGGAAACCGAAGATGTCCCCCTTTCCGTGGATGAGCCTCGAGCTGCAGTTCCTGCTGGTCGCCGGCTTGGTGCTCGCAGGATGGACATTGAGAAACAAGTTGGGCGGAGCCCACGGACGCTCCCTTTCACGGTTCGGCTCCGACCTCTTGGTGGGAACGATCGCGATGTTCGCCCTGACCGGGCTCCTTCTGCTGACGGCGCTCCCCGGACCGGAGGTCTCGGACCTACGAAGCATCACCAATCTTGACCAATCCTCGATTTTGCTGTTCCTCCTCTTCGAGGCAGCCTGCGCCTTCCCCCTTGCTTTCGGACTGGTCCGGTTGACCGAGCGCCAAGCTCCCTCGAGTCCCCCGGTGCCGTTCCCTTCTTCAAGCCCTTCCAAGTCCTCTCGGGGAAGGACGCGTCATCCCTCGACACGCGCCTTTCGTACCACCGTCGGAGCATTAGCCGTGCTCGTGATCGTAATCCCGATGGCTTCGGGAGCATGGTTCACCCTGGCCGAGGGACCGGGGTCCATCCAGCAGAACGTCGGGAAGACCTCGAACGTAACGGCGGAGGACGTCACCGCGATGGAATGGATCGGAAACCATCTTCCGTCCTGCTCCGGCGTGCTGGTCGCACCGGGGTCCGCGGGCCAGTTCCTACCGCAGTACGCTTCCGTTCGGCTGATCCTTCCGATGAACCCATTCCCTTCGAACGACTCTTACTCTGTCGCGGTGGGGGACCTGACGGCGGGGTTGTACAACAGTGCAACACGGTCTGCCCTGCTTGCCCTCACTGTCACTGACGTGCTCGTTACCGGTCAGACTTCGGTATCGTTCCCGGCAATCCTGCTCTCTTCCATCGAGTCCTCACATGACTTCCTTCCGCTCACGAGCTCAGGGGATGCCTTCGTCTTTGGATTCCTCCCCGGGGAATCCGCGATGGGTTGTCCGGCGTGATTCCGTTGTCCCGCCCTTTCGTGAAACACTCTTGCGAACGTCCAGCGTCCAGTGATGACGGCGTGCCTTTGAGACCATAAGGCGGTTGGGTCTCTTACCGACGATCAGATTTGGGTTCGGCCGGCGAATAGTTCATTCGGGCCCCCGTCCCAGCGGTGGGCGACACCGAGTCAGCTGGGACGCGCACCACCCTCGTTCTCTGCCGCCCGTTCTTCACATATCCTCGAACGCTTTTCCGACCGCCTCGCGGAACCTTGCGGGAGAATAGTGCTCAGATCGGGCCAAGGATCGTCGCGCGGCCTTTTCATAGAACGCGGGTTCCGACAGTTTGTGGAGCGCTTCCATCCATGGCTCGACCACGGTGGGGTCGAGAAGCGGACCAGAGTCTCCGACGATCTCCCGGAGAGGTGGAATGTTGCTGGCGATGACGGGCATCCCAAAGGCCATCGCCTCGATGGCCGGCCGACCGAACCCCTCATGGAACGAGGGAAACACCAATACGTCGTTTGATTCGTAGACGTCGGCCACGGACGGGACTTCCGGGACGATCGAGAGATTCGGCAGGTTCAACCGCGCCACCTTTGCACGCGTCTCCGGCCGCAATCGCGAGAGTATCGTGAATTCCGACCGCGTACGTCCGGAGAGTTGAGCCGAGGTCTGTGCGAGGCGAATTACGAACTCGAGATTCTTCGGAGGCCGGTCGGTTGCAACATAGAGAACGCGTAGCACACCAGTCGTTCGGATCCGCTGGAGCGAGATGCCGACATGATCCGGATGGAAGCCGAGGGAATGGGTTTCTGGCACGAGGCGAATCCGATCCGGTGAAATCCCGAGTTCTGTCAGCTCGACCGCCAAAGAAGCGGATGGAACCAAGACCCGCCGCACCCTCCTCAGCCGAGGGATTGCGTATCGGAACATCCAGGTCGCGGCACGTCGATCGGCGAAGGGGGTGAGAGGTTTCAGGTCGTGAACGCGAAGAACAGTCCGACGGTGGGATCGGGCCAACCCGACCAACGTCGGGTCCATTAAGAACAGGATGTCTTCCGGGACATGTCGGAGCCGCCGTGGAAAGATCCAGAGGCGGTTGATTCCCATATCCGCGGTCGCGCTCGGCACCCCCAGACCGGGAACGACACGATCCTGCTCGGGGAGCTGCGAGTCCTGCCCGCGGTCGACGCATTGGTACCAGACAACGCCGTACCCCAGCTCTCTGAGCGCGGATCGGAAGGCTCGACTGCTGTAGCTAATGCCGTCCGTCCGTGCTGACGCGTTCACTAAAGCAACGGTCGGCATCAGTACTTGTTCATCCCCCCTCGAACCGTCTGTGTACTCTTTCTGCAAAGGCAAGGAGTTCACTCAGTACTCCTCATGAGAGGGAGCTGACTTCGATGTAGTTCAGCGTAACCACCCCATCGGGGACCCCTCCGGTGAACTCGAGAGATCCCCGGAACTCAACAAGGGGGTAGGGCTTGTCCAGCGTGATGTTGTACTCCAAATTCGTCCAGCCGACGGGGGCCAACTGCCCGGGGTACACCACTGACGAAGCGAAATTGCCGATCGAAGCCCCGGTGGAGTAGATACCCACATCCAGCTCCAGGAGGGGTTTGGTCGCGATCGGGGCGACGCCCGTGAGGTTGAACACGATGTGATAGGTGCCTGGAAGGAGGGTCACGTAAGGTCCGTACCAAATTCCGTTGTTCCCGTTGTGAGGAGGCGTGTTCGTGCTCACAATAGCGTTCCCGAACCTTGCGGTAGGAGATTGCGCGATGCGACCTTCCGGTCCCAAGGAAAGGTTCGCAGCGGAGAAGTAGTAGTTCGCCAGTGGCGTTTCAACGTCTCGATTCGCGGCCGGCTGAGCGTATCCTTCCTCGAAAAGATAGATCGTGCCGGGAAAACCCGTCGCATAGACATACGCGACCAGCCCGTAGACCGAACGGTTGAACGCGTCCTGCTGGAGGAAGGCCGGTAAGAACGGGAGCTGCGAAGTGTCCACCAAGATGAACTTGGGGAGGTTCGTGGGAGTGAAGGGGAAGTAAGGGACCGGGGACGAGGGGGTTATCACGAACCACGGGGCCGCGTAAGCGTTCGGATCGTTGGCGACGTAGGGAAACAGATTGTCGGAGGCCAGAATAACCGCGTTGCTCGGAACGTAGCCCGTAACCCAAGCCATCTGGGGCGCCACCGGATTCTCGCCCCACTGAAACGAGTACCCGGGGTAGGACGTCGCCTCAAAGTTATTGGTGTTAAGGGGGGACATGGCCATGTTGAACACGACGAGTACGGCGAGCAACCCGACAAGCAGCGGCGCGTCTGCCCGCCGTGTCCACCTGAGCCGTGGCCGTTCACGGGCGGTCGGATTCCGCATGCGGCGCCTCCAATCCCCCCACGTCAGAACCAGCACAACGAGCGGGCCGCATACCAACGCGGCCCACAGGGGAGCAGCGACCGCCCCGCTGAGGAGGGTCCGTGAACCCTCCCTGGTAGCCGCGAACATCGCAAGTCCCGCGACCTCCGCGACCAGGACGAGAGCGACCCCAGCTCGGATTGGGGACGCGAGCGTTGAGGATTCCAGATTCCCAAGCCCATACACGAAGGCGACCGATACGCCCGCCATCGCAATCAAGGCGTATTGGTAGCCAAATTGCGACGCGAATAACGGAGTGAAGAAGGTCGATTCGACAAACCAAGGAAGGGTGAGGATGAGGTGCTTCGGTGAGAGGATAGGGAGGAATCCTAGGCACGCGAGGATTAGCAGCCAGTACAGGCCAGTGTGGCCGAGGGTCGTCGCAGTGGCGCTAAACGAAAGGAACGAGGTGAGAGAGCTGGTCGCCCGGGCCGTGGACCCAGAGACCCCCAACAGATGCGGGATTACCAGGTACTGTAGAAGTCTCAGAACCACATAGGTGGCGCCCGCGAGGACCAGCAACCCACCGAGGACCCGATTGTCCTTGTCTGTCAGGACCCTCTTCCAGCTCCATTTCCCGCTGCTTAAACGCTCCATGACGAAGAAGAGGACCACCCCTCCTGCCAAGAAGGGGAATACTTCGAGGGTCAGCATCCCTGCGAGCAGCGGTACGAGGCTCAGCGCGAACCGGCGTCGCTGGACGAGCAGGAAGAAGGAGAGGAATTCGAGCGGGATGAATGCCTCCCAATGAAAGTCGTAAAGGAGGGCGGAGAGGACCGCGAAATTGATCAGGTAGATTACGACCCCCCCGTACAGGAAGATTCTCCGCCGAAGGATCGGCTTGGCGATGAAGTACAGAGGCACCGCGGACGCCGCGAATGCTACGGCTTGAACGGCGAACAGGGTCTCGGGAACTGGCACGGCCGAGTATATCGGCGCGATGAGAAGGGCCAGGTAGGCGCTGTGAACTTGCAGGAACGAATGCACGCCATAGAATTCGAGGTCTCCCGTCTCGTACAAAAGTTGGCCATGAGTCGTCGTCCACAGCATCTGCTGGTTGACGCCGAGGTCCCAGTTCGTGGTGAAGAAGTTCGCTTGTCTCAGGTTGCAGAGGTACGTGACCCCGATGATGAACGTCCCGAGCATGATGAGAAGCACAACCCAGTCCTTTCGGTCGAGCCGGGGGATGGTGGGACCGGGGTGGTTCACCACGGGTCCTTGGTGGCCATCTAATGTTGCAGGGTCTATCGCACTCAACCCTCGACCACCCCCGTCAGCGGTCGCTCGTCCATCATAGCATACTTCTCCATGCTTTGACGAGCCTTTCGCGGGAATGGTTCGTAAGCGACCCAAGCGCCCCGGTCCTTGCTTTCGCCACCTCGTCTGCCACGAAGAAGAACAATCCCCCCGACCCGCAAGCGAAACCCTTGAAAGGGAATCCGGCTCATGTTAGCGCTGATCGGGTTGTCCATTGCGGTCGACTTTAGGCTGTGGGGTAATTCCCACACCCCCAAAGATTAATAGCCCCAATCTGGGGGTGTACGATTGAGGAACCGGGTCCTCCCACCTATGAAGCGCCTTTTACTCGTGCTCGACCCAATCGCCGGTTCCACTTCGGTTCAGTTTGAGATCCTGGGTTCGCTCGTGGAAGGTCTTGGGTCGCTGTACGACCTCTCAGTATACACCCCCTTCTGCGACCCCCAACGAGCTTCCGTGTTGGCGGGCTTGGGATGTAGACTCATAACACCGGACGCGAGCAGCTTCCACTTCAATCGTTTCCTTGACGCCATTGGAGATGGCAATGAATCGATGCTCTGGGCCGAGAGCTGGACCCGAGAGGCATTGCTCCACGGAAACTCGCGAGACGTATCGACCTATTTGGGGTCCCACCGGTTCGAGTACGTCGTGAACCTTTCCATGACGGTCCCCGTCCCGAGCGACCTCTGGTGGATCCTTGGGACACCGTTGGACCAAACGATCCGAGGCATGGCAAGCAGTAACCTTGTCGCGAAAGGAGTGGATTTCCTTGCCGGGCGAGCCTTATCGTCTCTTGACGCCAAAGTCATTCATCGAATCCAATCGGAGGCGCTCCACATCGTGGTGAACTCTCCTTATCTCTCAGACCTGTACCGCGCTCGCGGCGTCCCCGTGCAGGGTGTCGTGTATACTCTCAAGGACCTCTCAGACTTCCAGCCCACGACCGACTCACCGCGTCGCGACTACGTCCTTCTGTACATAGGAAAGGAGACCGACCATCTGGATTTCGGCGCGCTCCTACGGGCTGGAGTCCGAATCGTCGGGTTCGGAAGCAAGATCCCTACCGGAACCCACCTGAAGAGGTTCACTCATTCAATCGAGTGGCTGGGCCAAGTTAGCAAGCGCAAGCTCGTCGATCTTTACGCCAACGCTCTGTTCACGCTCTTCCCATTCACATGCGAACCGATGGGACTCGTGCCCATCGAGTCGATGGCGTGCGGGACCCCGGTCCTTACGTACGGTCGGCAAGGGCCCGGCACCACGGTGGTCAATGACACGACCGGCTGGCTCGTGAACACGTCCGAGGAAATGATGGCTAAGGCCGTCGAGGTTTGGCGGCGGGGGGAGACCGGTATCCGCCGAGATGCGTGCGTTCGCCGCGCCCAGAAGTTCTCGGCCCATCGAATGGTGGACGAACTCGTGAACTGGGTAGAAAGGGGGACTTCGACGGACTCCGCCGCGACCCGCGTCCGCGACGGATCGTGGGGTCTGGCCAGCGTTGCGCCCATGGCGATGGGGCGTGCCTAGGGTAGGGAACCTACCCCCCACCGGAAAGACGGTCGAGGTCGGCTTTAACCATCAGCCGGACCAGTTCCTCGAACCGTACCGTGGGCTCCCAGCCTAGGACCCGCTTCGCCTTGGAAGCGTTGCCGCGGAGAGCGTAAACCTCCGACGGTCGATTGAACCTAGGGTCGACCTTCACATGCTTCTCCCAATCCGCGATTCCCGCCGCTCGGAACGCCTCTTGGAGAAACTCTCGGACTGTGTGGGCCTCTCCCGTGGCTCCAACGAAGTCTCCGGGCTCGTTGTGTTGCAATGTCCGCCACATTAGGTCGACGTAATCCGGGGAGTATCCCCAGTCGCGGCGCGCGTCCAGTGTCCCCAGGGTAATCGCGTCGGCCTGTCCGACCGCGATGCGGGCTACGCCGTCCGTAATCTTGCGCGTGACGAACTCCAGTCCACGCCGCGGAGATTCGTGATTGAATAGAATCCCGTTGGAAACGTACATCGAATACGCCTCGCGGAAGTTCACACAGGCCCAGTACGCGTAGACCTTCGCAACGCCGTACGGGCTCCTCGGATGAAAGGGGGTCGTTTCGTCTTGCGGCTCACGGTCGGTATGTCCGAACATTTCGCTGGAAGAGGCTTGGTAGAACTTTGCCGCGGGAGCGTGCGAATGGACCGCTTCGAGTAGACGCAGCGTGCCTAGTCCTGTGACCTCGCCGGTGAGCACCGGTTGAGCGAACGAGGTCGCCACGAACGACTGTGCCCCGAGGTTGTACACCTCGTCCGGCTTGGCTACCTCAATTGCGTGATCGAGAGAGGATTGGTCCGTCAAGTCACCATCGAGGATATGCAGCTGTCCTCGGACGCTGGACAAGTTGGACATGTTCGGATTGCTCTGCCTGCGAATCAGGCCGTAGACTTCGTACCCTTTCTTGAGCAACAGCTCGGCGAGGTACGAACCGTCTTGTCCGGTGACACCGGTAATGAACGCTCGTCGTCCAGTCATGGTCGTCCCTGTCAATCCGGGTCCCCGATATTTGTTTTCCCTAACAGGCAGAGGTGCGTAGTGACCAAGGAGTCATGGCAAACGCACGCGATGCCTTGACGGTTCCAATTCCGAACGGGAGCAATCTATTGCGCCTTTCTCGAACCCTCGTTGGTCAGCGAGACGTGGAAGGGGCTCCCCGAGTAGAATCCCTGACGTCATTCGCGGGGGCGCCGCCGCCGGAGCCGGCTTCTCCGGCTCCGAGATATCCCACGGTCCGACCGAGTGGGCGGATTCGAAAACAACTCCAGATAGGCCCGAGCGACGTCGGGCCAGGTGGCGAACGACCGTGAACGCTGGAGGGCCGCGGCACGAATCGCCTGCTCGCGACCCGGCTCTCGGACCAGATCCGTAAGCGCCTGCGACAGGCTGGTCGGGTCCCCGGCGTGGAAGAGGACCGCGTTAGCCCCTTCGCCGATGACCTCCTGGAAGCTGGGGAGATCCGGGGCGACCAGCACGCACCCCAACGCCATCGCGTCGAAGGCAAGTCCCGGGGAGGCCTCGTACCTCGATGGCATGATTACCCAGCGAGCTCCGCGAAGTAGCACGCCCTTCTCCGCTTCGGTGACCTCGCCGAGGAAACGCACCCGCGACTCGAGCCGGGCAGCGGCGACGATGCGACGGAGCTCTGCTGAGAACGCCCTATCGCGTTCGAATCCGGCGAACGCGAGCTGGAGGGACTCCGGCAGTGCACGACGGGCACTGAGGTCTGCGAATACGCTCAGCATGATGTCTTGTCCTTTTCGGGGGATGAACGCTCCGAGACATAGGGCGAAGTTCCCCGGATTGAGTCCGAACCGGGCAAGCACGGTGCCGGAACGCTCTCTGCTCGTATCGGTCTCCGGAGGGGGCAAGAATGCGCCGATCGGTATCGTCTCCATCCGGCGGGCGCGGAACCCAACGTGCCAAACTTCGTTCAACGTCGCCTCGGAGACGGCGGTGAGGGCTCTCGCTCGGTCGAAGATTCGACGTTCGAACGTGACTAGGAAACGGTACAGGAGGCCCCCCAGCCAACCCAACCGAGCCGGATCCGAGATTACTCCGTGGAACGTGAGCACATATGGCCGTGACCCCATCCGACAGAGCAGACCCACCGCGTCCACGAGGAACGCCGGGTTGCCGTGCAGGTGAACCGCGTCCCAGCGTTCCCGACGGAACTCGCGCAGCAGTCGAACGAGGCCGGGTAGGGAGGGCGGCAATACGAGGAGCAACGACACTCCCGACGTCTCGACCCGTGTCGCCATCGGCAGGAAGATCACCCGACCGCCCGCGTCGCGGACCTCGATGGTTCGCGCGAGTCCCCCCACTCTCGAGGAATTCATCGAGATGACCGTAACTTCCCAGCCCAGACGATGGTACTCCGTCGCGAGCTGTTGGCAGACCCGGGCCCCGCCGCCGATGGGGAACGGAGGAAAATCTGGGGCGACCAGCAGGACCCGCTTGGGCGGGACGGGCGCGGCGCTAGAGGATCTCATGGTGGCGGGTCCCCGGCCCGAGCCCTCGACTCGGTCGGTCATTTCAGAAGTGGGCCACAATCGGCCTCCCATCGTGACACTAGCCCCCTCGTCGGGCGTAAATCCACCCGCGTTGCATGGGTCTTTCTTGATCCCGAAACTGAAGCGTTCTTGGCTTCGTCGTGACCACCTTGAACCCTGCAGACGACAGTTTGCCCGGAATCGACCCCACACCGTAATGAAATTCTATCTGAATCTGATCGAACTCTCGTAGTGTCGAGGCGTCGGTCGAACCTATGGCTTCGTATTCACAACCTTCACAATCAAGCTTCAGGACTCCCGACGTGATATTGAATTCCCTCACGAGATTAGATATGGTCCTCATCGAGACCTGCGCAAGCCCGGAGTGGTCTACCGCCAGGCTTCCTAGGCTCGTTCTCTTGTTCCACGGCATCGTTATCGTGCGTTCGCCTCCCCCACATGCGGCTAGGAGGAGGACCACCTGGTCCGTCACGCGGTTCAGTTCAACGTTCTTCCGGGCAAGCGCGTAGGTCGAAGGAAAGGGCTCAATCGCGATGACTTTCCGCGCTCCCTTCAGCGCAAAGTAGGTGGAACTGTCTCCTATGTTTGCACCGATGTCGAGCACAACCCGCCCGCTAACGTCGAGAGCATTGTAGCTCTTCTCCGCGAAGACTCCAATCAGATCGCCGTCGTGGCCCGATCCCGTGAAGCGAATTCCTTGCGATCCTCCCGCCCAAGGAATCGTGACGGTATCCGTGCTTGGGTCATACCGCCAACCTTGCTCTTCGTATTTCGCTGCGAAATCTGCTTGGAGCGGGTCCGATAGCAGGAGCACCCTGCCATCTCGCAACTCGGCCCTGATAGGGAATTTGGAGACGAGAATCTGTCTTACAACAGAGGGGGCGTTCTTGTAGACTCTGAAGTACCTGCGAATCTTCGCAATCCCGTCTATGACTTCAGCCCGATGGAGCATTGTACCTGTCTCTTCGCCTACCGACACCTTGCTTCGGCCAGCTCAAGGGCGATTCGGGCCAATAGAGAGGCCACGATGCGTAGACCTAAAGCCTAGTCCGTAGACCTTTTTGCTAGGGGCCGCCGAATCCGAGAATCACTGTCTCGCTCGGGGCTGGACGTACTTACCTGAATGCTTCCGAGGGACGGTGTTCGGGGCTTTCCACGACTTCCTGGCTTTGCTCGCCACGTGGCCTGACCCGAGTCAGGTCTCCGTTCCCTGTGTCGTGGTTTCTTTCGAACCAATGCCGGAAGGGAGGAAACCGGTGATGGACCTAGCCCGGATTTGGAGTGTAATCGATCTCTATGAAGTTGAGCTGGTCGCTGCCGGGGATGAATTGGCCGTTCACAGTGGGTCCCGCTATGTATCCTCGCCATTCGGCTTGCGGATGGGACCCAGCCAGCTGGAAGTGGTAGGTGAAGTTCGTCCATTGCGTCGCCGAGACCATGTTAGCCTGAATGACGACGTTGTACCAGTAACTGGTTCCCGCGGCATTTGCATTCATGACCAGGATCGGTGCGTTGCTCGGACCGGGTCCGCTCAGCATCCCCTCGAGCGAGACCGTCACGGTGTAACTCCCCGCGAGCAGCGTAGTGTACGGCCCGTACCAAATCGTTGCCCCGTTGCCGGAGAGGTCGCTCGCCGGTCGGCTTTCTAGGATCGTGCCGCATCGAGTTCCCGAAGCGGGCACAACTACGCCCGATGGACCAAGGGCGAAGTCGTTGCCGCACAGGATTGTCTTCGCGGGAAACGGGGTGACCTGGACGACGTCACTGGAACCGGAGTAGCCCAGCTGGAAGAGGTAGATCGAGCCGGGATAGGAGATGGACGAATAGAGCAGGTCGACGAGCCCATAGACGCTCTGGTTGAACAGCACCGAGCCAAGGAACCCCGGTACGGCATACCACTGGCTCGAGCTCAGGAGAACGTACTCGGGCAGGTGGGTTTCGTTGAAGGGCAAGTACGGGGGTGTCACGGGATACCAGAGTAGCGAGAACGCCTGAGGATTGTTTGCGACGAAGGGAAAGAGGTTGTCCGAGGCGATCACCGGCGCGCCGGCTGCAATCTTATCGACCAGGGTGGACATGTACGGAAAGGTCGCGCTCGGGCTGTAGGTGAACGAATAGCTGCCTTCCCCCGGACCGAGGAAGTTGGGTGGGTTCAGCGGAGACAGTGCGACGTTGCTCGCGACCAAGACAATGATTGATCCTACCAGGGCCACCTTCGCGAGCTCCCGGCCCCTTCGCTTCGCGATCCCGAAGGCAGGGAGACGTTCCCGAAGCCGTCCTGCGTGCTTCGTCGCGTACAGGAGCGCAAGATACGTTGCGAGGGCAACGATCCCGGCGGCCAATCCGATCCATTGACCGTCGGGTGCGGCCGTAATGATAACGACCGAGCTAGTCAGGCTGCCGACGAGAAACGGCAGCAGGAGGAGGAGCCAGCCCGGCGACGGTATGCGGTGGCGGAGGGTGAGATTGGACGGTCCTGCCAGCAACCCTAGTCCTTCGATGAACCCGATTGCGATCGGCGCGACGGCGATCAATGAGTATTGGAAACCGAAGGTAGTGAAGGCGGGGTTGGGATTCATGAGGACCGTGTAGATCGCCCACGGCGCGCTTAGAATGAGGAGCCGCTGGCGATAGAGCAGCGGTAAGAAACCGAACGCGGCGAATAGGAGGAGCCAGTAGAGAAGCCTGGCTCCAAGGGTGTTGAGTGAGACGCCCCACCAGTACAGGCCGAGAAAGGAGTTCGGTCCGGTTGGAGGGTAGGACGGGGAGAGCCCCGTCACTGAAGGTAGTAAGTTGTGCTCGACAAAGCCGAGAAGGAAGTATCCCGCCGCGGCGAGGCCCAGCAGGCCCACCAGTGGCAGGGCAGGCCCTTTCAGCGCCCTCCAGACCTGTCGGAGGTCCTTGCGGGGGCTCGCGAAGTACGAGCGGACCAAGGGGTAGGCGAAATAGACTAGGATGCCAACGAGCAGCACGGGAAAAACGTCGAGAGTAAGAAGCCCGAGAGTTGCTGAGAGGGCGGCCCACCAATACCGACCGCGGCTCCAGAGGTAGAACGTCCAGAGGAACTCGGCGGGTATGAACGCCTCCCAGTGAAAATCGAACAGGATGCCCGCTAAGACGGGAAGCGAGGCGAGATACACCCCGAGTCCCGCATAGAGAAGCCAGCTCGGTACTCGAGCCTGCCGTCCAATCAGGTATAGGGGGATGATTGATGACGCGACGGTCGCGGCCTGCAGAACGAATAGGGTCCCGGCCGAAGGGACGAACTCGTACAGATACGAGATTGGGAATGCGATGTACGTCGGGTGAACATAGAGAAACGAGTTTGCGCGCGATGTCTCGTAATCCGCGGCTTCGTACAGGAGGTGGCCGTGCGTGTTGGTCCAGAGCAATTGCATGTTGATTCCGAGGTCCCAGTTGCCCGCAAAGAACCCCTCGTACCGTAGCCAGCTGGCGAAGGAGTACGCCAGGGTGGCGGTGACGATCAGTCCGGTCAGGATGATGAGCGACCGCCAGCGACTCAGAGAGGCTCGAGCCGAATCGATCCGCCGGCCAGAGGAATCAGTGCCGTCTCCCCCTTCTCCTGGTGTAACGTGAACGTCGTCGCTCGGCGTCTGCCCGGACTCCATGGGATTGGTTGCCGCATCGGCCACTATTACTAATCCTCTGTGCGGTTTGAACGGTGTTCGCGGACGCATCCAGGGTGGTGAGGCGCCTCGCTTCACGGGCTTACGGCCCGGGTCGAGTGGCGAACGCATCGCTCATCTAGAAAACTGGGAAAGGATCTCAGCGTGTAGCTGGATTACGTGGTTCGTTTCGTGTACCCGCCGGACATGTTCGTAGCCCTTCTGTCCGGAGGTTCGGAAGTCCTCTTGTCGGACGGATTGTCGAATCGCGCCCACGAAGTCCCCATTCGGCACGAAAGTGCCGAACTTCGAGGCGTATTCGTCCGGATCTACGGGAGCGATGATACTGACTCCGTGGGCTGCCGCCTCGAGGAAGGTGATCGGCAATCCTTCCCGGACGGACGTGTTTAGAAGGATCCAAGACCGGTCGAGAATCCGATTCTTCTCCTCCTCGGTCACGAACCGCATCACATGGATGTTTTCGTACCGCGCATACCGCTTCTCGAGGGTCTGGGCTGTTGCCCGCAGGTCGCTGCGGTCCGTCGGCGATCCGATGAAGAAGAACTCCACCTCGGGGCACGACCGGGCGGTCTCGAGTGCGATATCAACACGCTTCTGGGGATCCCAGCGTCCGATCCAACTCACCACGGCCCGGTCCTCCTTGACCGGAATCGACTCCGGAACGTCGATTGGATTTGGCAGGAAATCCGGCATCTCGGGAAGACGATACAGCCGTTGGGCTCGGTCCGAGATACAGCGCGCTTCGCCGAACATGCACTTCATGGGAATACGGCGCATCAAGCGACGAAGGAGCGCAGTGCCGAGCAAATTGGTGAGACTGTCGTAGAACGGGAGGGGACTTCCGGAGATTGTCGCACGTGAGGGGGCATTGGCTCCCCCCGCCCGGGCATAGTCGACGGCCGCCCGTCGCAGGACATTGAGGTCCGTCACGCTCCAAGGGTCCTGAAAGACCAGCACATGGTTTTCGCGTCGGGTCGGAACGGCGCACGAGTACAGGCTGGGATTCTCGCTGACGTAGACATCGGCGTCGACTTCTTCCATCACTTCTTCGAGGGCCGGTACACGCCCACGGGTAGAGGCCCAAGCCGACCGCAGTGCCGACGTCACTGCGTGAGCGTAGCCTCGCCATTCGAGCTCCTGCGGGTATTCGAAAAGATGGACCGTCACTCCGTCGATCGGAAATTGACGACGTTCGTTCCTGGTCGCCTCGAAGCTTGGGGCAGGTATCAGCACATGGACATCGTGGCCCAAGCGAGAGAGTCCCTCTGCGTTCTTCCTAGTCAGAACTCCGAAGCCGCCGTGGCAGCTCGTCGGGACCGACTTGCCTTCGCTCGTGCGGTAGTAGAAATACTCGCTGCACAGGAATCCAATCTTCATCGATGAACTTCGGTTTGCTAGCAAACCACCAAAGAAGAATGTTACGTAGGGTCGGTGAGATGCGGTATCCCGACATGCCTGCTCTTGGAGGGTCTGGAGCTCGGGGTCCGGAAGCCCTTTCGGACCGAATTGCACGCCCTTTTCCAAGGGTCGGTGCACAGGTCAGTTCGGCATCGCCAGCCGAACTACCACTTCGCACTCGAGATCTCAAGAGACTCGACTTCTCGAGCGTACAGCCAACGGCCGACATGGGGCGTGAGCGAGAACAGCCATAGAGCGTGGCGCAGCTGAGTCTCGGACCGCACGAGATACGACGAACGACGTTGGGTCATCCTTTGTCGAAGCTGGATGAACGCTGACCTGCGTGTCGAGGGGTCCCGCAGGGCGGCGTACGCACGTTGGACCTCGAGGAGGCCTTCGGCCTCCTCAATGACCCCCCGGTCCTCCGAAGCCCGAACCGCCTCTGTGAGTTTCGCGTAGCTCGGAAGGAAGATGTTCGAAAAGGCGGCCCGACGTGAGAGGGGGTCGGTTTCTGCTTGGGGGTCGAGCGAGACATTCCGAGAATGAATGCGATACTCGGTAAGAACCGTCGGATCGATGCAAAGGGACTTTGACGAAGTAAGGGCGGCGAAAAAAGCCAACTCGTCCAGCAGGCGGAAACCGGAAAGGTCGATGTTCCGTAGGAAGTTGACGACAAGGTCACGGCGGACAGCCATACAACTGCTGTTGAAGTCAATCCCCAGCGGAGGGAGGCGACGCAATTGCGCGACTCGACCCTCCCCTCGAAGCATGACACGCCCGAGGCGCTCGCTGTTGCGTCGTTGGCGAGCGCGGAACGGATGGTGACGTAGCTGTCGACCTCCCGCATCAATCACTACATAGTTGTTCTTGACGAACCCGAGCTCTTCGTCTTTCCGGAACATATCGTGAATAAACGCGAGCCTGTTGGGCAGGTAACAATCGTCGTCGTCCAGGAACGTTAGGATTTGCCCTCGGCTTGCTTCGACTCCGGCTCGGATAGCGGGTCCGATATCTCCGGGCTCGACCCGAAC
>DASWZL010000107.1:0-159727 GCA_036404475.1 Thermoplasmata archaeon | reverse complement strand
TTCCGACCGACCCGGGGCCGCACCGAGACGACCGACCACCCGCCGATCTATCCGACGGGCGTCGTCGACCCGAAGAAGCTGCGCCCCGACAACGCGGCGGTCTACGAACTCGTGGTCCGTCGGTTCCTGGCGACGCTCGCTCCCGACGCCCTCGGGGTCGCGCGGACCGCCGCCGTGGAGGTCCGCGGGGAGCGGTTCGAGGGGAAGGGCCAGTTCCTGACCGACCCGGGGTGGTACCGGATCTATCCGTACTCGAAGCCCGACACGGTCCCGATGCCGCGCCTCGTGGTGGGCGAGACCGTCGCGGTCCCGAAGGTGGAGCTCGTCGAGGACCAGACCCGACCCCCCCGTCGCTACTCCCAAGGCTCGCTCATTCAGGAGATGGAACGCCTCGGGCTCGGGACGAAGAGCACCCGACATGACGTCCTCCAGAAGCTCTTCGACCGTCACTACGTGAACCAGCGGCAGCTCGAACCGACCTCGACCGGGATTGCGGTCACCGAGGCCCTGAAGGCCCACGCCCCGGTCATCACGCGACCGGAGATGACCCACCGTCTCGAAGAGGACATGGAGCTCGTCGCGCAGTCGAAGAAGCCCAAGGCGGAGGTTCTGGAGGAATCCCGCGAGATGCTCCGTGAGGCGTACGCTCTCCTTTCGGCGAACACTAAGGGGGTGAAGGAGACCCTCACCGGGGCGCTCGACCGCCAACATTTCGTCGGACCGTGCGCGAAATGCGGAGGAGCGCTTCGGCTTGCGCGGAGTCCCCGCGGAGCGCGCTGGGTCCAGTGCGTCAACAACCCCGCCTCCTGCACGGCCACCTACGCGCTCCCCTCGGCCGGGTTCATCGAACCGGCGCCGGAGTTCCTGTGCGCGACCTGCAAGGTCCCCCGGGTGAAGATCACGTTCCGCGGCGTCCGCCCGGACCTCTACTGCGTCAATCCGGAGTGCGCCGAACACCACAAGGCCTTCCGCATCGGAGTCTGCCCGACCTGCGGGAGCCCGCTCCAGATCCGCTACTCGTTCGCGGGGAAGCGGTTCGTCGGGTGCTCCGGCTACCCGGCGTGTCGTGTCACCTACCCGCTCCCCCAGCGCGGGAAGCTCGAGAAGGACCAGCCTCCGTGTCCCGTCTGTCGAGCTCCGGTCGTGACCGCGATCGAGGCCGGTCGTCCTCCGTGGACGCTCTGCATCAACCCCGAGTGCCCGACCCGGCTGCAGAGGGCCGAGGAGAAGGCCGAGCGGGTGTCGGCCGCCAAGGCCAAGAAGGCGGCCACGGCCCGGAAGGCGGGGAGGGAGGGCCAAGGCGCGCGCCAGCAAGAACGAGGTGAGCCCGCCGACCCCTACCGCGAAGGCTCCGGTCGGACCCAGTGTTCTCGCCAAGAGGTCAGCGTCATCGCGAAAACGCCCTCGACGCGCCCCGTCCGGCGCCACGGCCCTGGACGGCCCATCCCCCGACGAGGCTTCTTCTTCGCTCTGACCCGGTCGGTCCGTCGAAACCTGACGGTAGACACCGACCCCCTAAGAGTCTCCCTCCCCCGAACCGGAGGGTCGACCGTTTCCGCACCTCCCGGCCCGTGTTAAATACGCTCGCTCGGTCCTTCGAAACGTGGCCGCTTCCCGCCGTCTCCTCGATATCGACTACCGCTCGTTCGAGCGTCGTCTCGCCTCCAACCCGCTCGTCATCGTACCCGTCGGGGCGCTGGAGGCGCACGGCCCCCACTTGCCCCTCGGAGCCGACCAGATCCAGCCGGAGGCGACGGCCTCGGCCTTGGCCGAGCGCGTCGATGGGCTCGTGGCGCCCACGATCCCGTACGGGTCGGCGCCGGGAGCTCGTCGGTTCCCCGGTACCGTCTCGCTTTCCATCGCTCCGCTCGAGGACTACGTCGAGGGCGTCCTCTCCGAGCTTGTGCGTTCGGGGGTTCGGCGGATCCTCGTGCTATCGGGACATGGCGAGCGCGGGCACATGGCGGCGCTTCGGGAGGCCTGCGACCACGTCGTCCAGGCGCATCCCGGGACCCGCGTGGTGGTGCTCTGCGGCTACGATTTCGTCTACGAGCTCCGGGGTACGGAATCGCCGGCCAACGATGGTCACGCGGGTCTCCTCGAGACGTCTCGGATGCTCGCGCTCGCTCCCGAGACCGTGGGCCCGGCCCGTCCGGTCGTCGAGTACCGTCACAGCCCGTTCGTCCCCGGTAGCCCGACCGAGAAGGACTGGCCGGACAGCGTGATCGGGGACACGCGGAACGCCTCCGCCGAGCTCGGGGCTCGTGTCCAGGCCCACGTGCTCGACCGCCTGGTCGAGACGGTCCGAACCCTCTTGCCGCCGTAGGCCCGGGGCATGGCCGACCCATCCGACACCATACGGGTCCGCGGCGCGCGTCAGCACAACCTGAAGAACATCTCGATCGACCTCCCCCGCGGGAAGTTCATCGTCATCACGGGAGTCAGCGGGTCGGGAAAGTCCTCGCTCGCCTTCGACACGCTCTACGCCGAAGGCCAGCGGAGGTACATCGAGAGCCTCTCGTCGTACGCCCGTCAGTTCCTTGGCCAGATGGACAAGCCGGACGTCGACTCGATCGACGGCCTCGCCCCCGCGATCGCGATCGAGCAGAGGGCCGGCAGCAAGAACCCGCGCTCGACCGTCGGCACCGTTACCGAGATCCACGATTACCTGCGCCTCCTCTTCGCCCGTATCGGGGTCCCGCACTGCCCGAACGACGGGCAGGAGATCACCCCGCAGTCGGTCGACCGGATCGTCGATGCGGTGAAGGCCCGGGCGAACGGAGAGAAGGTCGACCTGCTCGCTCCGGTCCTCCAGGCCAAGAAGGGCGAGCACCGGGACGTGATCGACAAGCTGCGGAAGGCCGGCTATCGTCGCTTCGTCATCGACGGTGTGGATGTACGGCTTCCGGGCTCCGAGGTCCGGCTCGAGAAGAACAAGAAGCACACGATCGAGGTCGTGGTCGACAGCTTCGTGGTCTCTCCGACCGAGGAGAGCCGTCTCGCCGAGTCGGTGGAACTGGCCCGGAGCCTCGGTGATGGGTTGGTCGTCCTCCGCCGTCCCGGCGGGGACCGACAGATCTTCTCGAGCCGACGGGCGTGCCCCGTCTGCGGCTTCTCCATGGACGAGCTCGCGCCGAGGATCTTCTCGTTCAACAACCCGTTCGGGGCCTGTCCGGAGTGCCTGGGGATCGGAGCCACCCTCCATGCCGACCCGGACCGGATCGTCCCGAACAAGGAGAAGCCGCTCACGAAGGCGATCAACGTCTGGGGCCTCACGCCCATCACGTCGTCCCTCGTCCGGTTCGGCCAGCTCTACGACTACGACCCACGTCGGCCCGTTCGGGAGCTTTCCGAGAAAGGGTGGAAGGCGCTGATGTACGGGGCCGACAAGAGCCTCGGCCAGTCCACCCACCGTCCCGAGGAGTGGTGGGTGAACGGGTGGCTGCGCGAAGGTCTCGTCGCCGCCCTCGAGCGCCGGTGGCGGACGACGAAGAGCGAGGGCGCGAAGGAGTACTACCTCGGATTCCTTTCCTTTATTCCCTGCCGGGCGTGCGGAGGACGTCGACTAAAGCCCGAGAGCCTCGGGGTCACGGTCCAGGGGAAATCGATCGCGGACGTCACCGCGATGACGGTCCTCGAGTCGGCCGAGATGTTCCGGTCGCTCGCGCTGTCCGACCGCGACGAGCAGATCGTCGGGCAGGTGGTGAGGGAGATCCGCGCCCGGCTCGGGTTCCTCGAGAACGT
This sequence comes from Thermoplasmata archaeon, assembly GCA_036404475.1. Lineage (GTDB taxonomy): Archaea > Thermoplasmatota > Thermoplasmata > Lutacidiplasmatales > UBA184 > Lutacidiplasma. The sequence goes on along the minus strand of DASWZL010000107.1, from coordinate 155,983 downwards.
CGGCCTGAACTACATTACCCTCGACCGCGCCTCGGGCACGCTCTCGGGAGGCGAGGCCGAGCGGATCGCCCTCGCGACCCAGATCGGCTCCGGGCTTGTGGGGGTCCTCTACATCCTGGACGAACCTTCGATCGGGCTCCATCCGCGCGACCAGGCACGCCTCCTGTCCACGCTGAAGACGCTCCGCGACCTCGGCAACACGCTGCTCGTCGTCGAGCACGACGAGATGACGATGCGGGAGTCCGACTGGCTGATCGATCTCGGGCCCGGGGCCGGAGCCCTCGGAGGCGAGCTCCTCTACTCAGGTCCTCCCGACCAGATCGGGGGGACCCCGCGGTCGCTCACCGCGGCGTTCCTTTCGGGCACCCGCTCGATCCCCACGCCCGAGCGGCGGATGTCGCCGGGCCGCCGGTTCCTGACGATCCACGGCCCCCGCGAACACAACCTGAAGGGGGACGACGTGGCGATCCCGCTCGGCCTCTTGGTCGGCCTTTCCGGGGTCTCGGGGAGCGGCAAGTCGACCGTCCTCCAGGAGATCCTGTACCGGGCGGTGCGCCGGCACCTCGGACTGGGGCGCGAGGCGCCGGGGCGCCACGATTTCATCGAGGGAATTGACGAGGTCGACCGCGTCCTGCTCATCGACCAGGCCCCGATCGGACGGACCCCCCGGTCGAACCCGGCCACCTACACCGGCATGATGACCCCGATCCGGGAACTGTTCGCGGGCCTCCCCGACGCGAAGGCGCGAGGCTTCGCTCCCGGACGATTCAGCTTCAACGTCGCCGGGGGGCGATGCGAAACGTGCGAGGGCGACGGGGTGCTCCGGTACGAGATGCACTTCCTCCCGGACGTCTACGTGGTCTGCGAGGAATGCCGCGGGAAGCGGTACAACGCCGAGACCCTGGAGGTGAAGTTCAAGGAGAAGACCATCGCCGACGTCCTCGACATGTCGGTGAGCGAAGCGCTCGCCTTCTTCGCACACCACCGACGCATCGCCTCGCGGCTCCAGCTCCTGGTCGATGTCGGGCTCGGGTACATCCGGCTCGGACAGAGCGCGACCACGCTCTCGGGCGGGGAGGCCCAGCGGATCAAGATCGCGTACGAGCTCGCGAAGCCTCCGACCGGGAAGACCCTCTACCTCCTCGACGAGCCGACGACCGGCCTCCACTTCGCCGACGTCGAGCGCCTCCTCGACGTGCTGTTCCGGCTGCGCTCGGGAGGGAACACCGTGGTCGTCATCGAGCACAACGTGGACGTGCTGAAATCGGCTGACTGGCTGATCGACCTCGGTCCCGAAGGCGGGGACGCGGGCGGGCACGTGGTCGCCCAGGGGTCCCCCGAGGAGGTCGCGCGCGCTCCCGCCTCGCACACCGGCCGGTTCCTCCTCCCGCACCTTCCGCCGCCCACCCCCACCTTCCGACGCGCGCGCCTATGACCGAGAACGGTCGGACCCAGCTCCCGTCGTTCGTGCCGGCGAGCCAGCTGGCCGCGGAGACCCGCGAAGGCTTCCGGAGGGGCCCGGACGTTCCGGGGGTCTATCTCTTCCGCTCGGGCCGCGGAGAGGTCGTCTACGTCGGCAAGGCCCGCAGCCTTCGACGGCGGGTCCTCGACCACCTGAGGGCGCGCATCGAGAAGGACGGGACGATCGTCGCGCAGAGCACGAGCGTCGAGTTCGTACCCACGGCGACCGAGCGGGAGGCGTTGCTCCTCGAGGCGAACCTCGTCAAGCAGTACCAGCCGCCGTACAACGTTCTCCTGAAGGACGACCGGAGCTACCCGTACCTGGCGGTCACGGTCGGTGAGGAGGTTCCGCGGGTCCTGCTCGTTCGCCGACCTCGCCGACGGCCCGGCGTCCTCCTCTTCGGGCCGTACACGAGCGCCCGCGAGGCCCGGGGCGTCGAGAAGCTCCTCGGCGACCTCTTCCAACTGCGTCGGTGCGTGCGGCTCCCGAAGCAGGCGTGCCTCTACTACCACCTCAAGGTCTGCAGCGCTCCCTGCATCGGCGCGATCGGCCTCGACGAGTACCGGGCGCAGGTCGACCGGGCGACGGACGTGCTCCGGGGTCAGGTCGCCCTCGTACGTCCGATGGTCGAGGCGGGGATGCGACGCGCGTCCGAACGCGAGGAGTTCGAGCGCGCCGCATTGCTGCGGGACGCTCTCGCGGGCCTCGGCGCGCTCTCCGAGCGCCAGGCGGTCGTGGGCCCCGGGACGGGCCGCGCGGACGTGCTCGCGCTCGCCTACCCCCAAGACCCGTCGACCTTGCGCGTCGCCGTAGGACTCCTTCGGGTGGAGGACGGCGAGGTCCGGCAGACCGAACCGCACCTCCTCACGATACCGGCGAACGACGTCCCGGAGCCGGGGGAGTTGCTGCGGCAGTTCCTGACCCAGTACTACGGGGCCCAGTTCGAGCTTCCGGACCGGATCTATATCGCGGCCCCCCGACCGGCGGGGATCGACGCGACGCTGGACGAGCTGTTCGGTCCGCGCGGCGTCGAGGTCCGCTTCCGACCGACGGGCCGCTACGCCTCGCTCGGCCGCCTCGCCGAGCGCCTCGCCCGCGCGACGGTCGACCAGGTTGTCGCCCGCCCTGCGCCGAGGGAGGTGCTCCTCGCCGTCCAGAGCCTCCTCGAGCTACCGACGATCCCCAACCGGATCGAAGGCGTGGACATCTCCCTCTTCCAGGGGTCGGAGGCCGTGGGTTCGCTTGTCGTCTTCGAGAGGGGCCTCGCCAAGCGGTCGGAGTACCGCCGGTTCCGGATCCGCACGGTCGAAGGGACGAACGACTTCGCGATGGTCGCGGAGGTCGTCTCTCGCCGGTTCGCCCGCCGGCTCGCGGAGAACGAGATTCTCCCGGACCTCCTGCTCATCGATGGCGGCGCCGGTCAGCTCTCCGCCGCGCTCGGCGCGCTCTCGGAGCTCGGGCTGGCCGACCGGATCCCCACGATCGGCCTCGCGAAGCGGGAAGAGGAGGTCTACCGGTCCGACCGCTCGGAGCCGATGCACCCGAACCCGAACGCCGCCCCGATGCTGCTCTTGCGGGCGGTGCGCGACGAAGCGCACCGGTTCGCCGTTACCTACCACCGCACGAGGCGGCGGATACGTCTGCGAGGAGAGTTCGAGGCCGCGTCCTCGGAACGAGGGTCCGTCCCGCCGGGGTCCTAGGACCTTCGCCGCCGCCGCGCCGGGGGCCGGCGGACATCGATCCACGTCATCTCGGGCGGCTTCCGGTCGTCCTGCCAGAGGGCACCGATGATCTCGCCTAGGTGGTGAGCCTCCTCCATGGTCGTCTGGTACAGGGCGTCCCGGAGGGTGTACCGGCCCGGCATCCAGAACGCTTTCACCGGGCGGCCCAGGGTGCGGCGGGTCAGCCCCTGCCCGGTCTCCTCAACGCCCGCCCAGACCCGCTTCGCATACGCGTCGAACCCTTTCCAGGTCTTGGGGTGGCGGCTCGGTTCTTCAAAGAGCGCCCTCAGTTCCTTGTCCGTGTTGCGCCCGCGGGCGACGTAGACGAGCCAGACCTCGTGAACGTTGAGGACGTGCACCAACGTGTCGAACAACGACTCGTGGCCGATCCCGCGTCGGCGGGTCGCCTCGTTCCCCGGGAGATTCCGCACCCGTCGGACGAACCGGTCGAAGACAGCGCGGTTGTATTCGACGATCGCGCGCGCGTCGTCCGGTGAGAAGGTCAGCGACTGCGCCATGGCAAAGGCAGCGTGCGGCCGCTCAAAGACCCTTTCAGGTCCGCTCGGGGCTCCCTTCCGGCCTAGCGGGAGTTGGGGCGACGCTCGGGCGTGCCGATGAACGGCATCCCCTGCACGCGGCGGGTGACATCGGCCACCGGGAGACGCCGCAGGTCGGTTTCCGGCTCCAGAATCGCCACGTCGAGGGCCTCCGGCTGGAACGGAGTGGGCGAACCCTCGGCGACACCCTGGACCGCGAGTTTGAACGCCGACTCCTCGGTCAAGTGGTCGGGGAGCTTCTCTTCGAGGAAGTCGGCGACCGCCCGGCGGTTCCGTCCGATGGCGTACGCCTTCCACCCGATCGTCGCCCCGCTGGGGTCGAGTTCGACGAGCCCGGGGGCCTTTCCGTCGAACCCGCCGAGGAGGAGAGAGACCGCGAACGGACGGGTCCCGCCGTACTGGGTGTACTGCTGGAGGAGCGTGCCGAGCGCGTGGCCGAGCAGCGTGAACGGGGGGGGCTCCCCGTAGGTCAGCCGGTGGCGCTGGGCCTCGACCCGCAGGAACTCGACGAGGACGCGCGAGTCGGCGATGAGACCCGCGGTGACGCATCCGAGCCCCTGGTCGATCGCGAAGCTCTTCTCGATCGACCCAGCCTCGGCGAGCGAGCTCACGGGGAGATTGCGGTAGGCGACGAAGACGATCCCGGTGTCGTAGGTCACCGCGACCGCGGTGCCTCCCATCTGGATCGCTTGGAGGGCGTACTCGACCTGGAACAGTCGCCCGTCCGGCGAGAACACTGTGCTGGCCCGGTCGTACGCCATCTGGCCCGGTTGCATTTCCATCGGTGACGTTCCTCCGCGAGTGGGGCGCCCAATCGGGTAGGGGATTTGAGCCTACGCCTTCGGCCTCCCCCCGCCCCACTTGGTGGCGCGAGGCCACCACGGGAACCGAGCGTCGGTGACCTCGTCGGTCGGTCGGAGGCCCCTTCCGACGCGCAAGAAACGCTTATCGTTCGCGGACCGGCTCCGCTCCCCCATGACCGCGAACGGCCTCCACCTCCTCCCGATGGCCTCGAGCCACCGGGGGGCGCTGTCCCCCGCATGCACCCAGTGCGCGGAGGGGCGCAAGATGGTGCTGTTCGTCACGGGCCTGTGCCGGTTCCGATGTTTCTACTGCCCGGTCTCGCCGGCACGCAACCAGTTGGACGTGGTGTACGCGGACGAGCGCCGAGTCCGGTCGGACGAGGATGTGCTCGACGAGGCGCGCGCGATCGGGGCGTCCGGAACGGGGATCACGGGCGGAGACCCGCTCGGGGTCGTCGACCGTGTGGAGCACTACATTCGCCTGCTGAAGCGCGAGTTCGGCGCCGAGCATCACATCCACCTCTACACCCACGAGCCGAACCCGGAGAAGCTCGCCCGGCTCGCTCGGGCCGGGCTCGACGAGTTCCGCCTCCACATCCCGCACTACCTGTGGGGCCCCCTCGCGAGCGACGGCGGGGCGTACCGTTCCGTCCTCGAGAGCGCCCCCGATTGGGGGATTCGTCGGGGCGTGGAGGTCCCGGTCCTGCCCGAAAAGGAGGCCGAGCTCCGACGCCTCCTGCAGGCCCTCGACGCGATCGGGGTCGACTTCGTCAACCTGAACGAGCTCGAGTTCTCGGAGACCAATGAGGGGAAGATGCGCGAGCACCGGTACCGGGTCGACCCCCGCAACGGCTGGGGAGTGCGCGGCAGCCGCGCGGTCGCCGAGCGCCTGGTCCGGGAGCTCTCCTTGTCCGTCCCCGTTCACTACTGCTCGTCCCGGTTCAAGGACGGCGTCCAGCTGCGGCAGCGGCTCTTGCGCCGGGCCGACCGAACCGCCCCCGCCTTCGCGCGGCGGACCGAGGACGGAACAGTCATCCTCGGGGTCGTGGAAGCGGGGGTTGACGAAGCGCTCGAGCGTTGGTCGGCCCGGGTCGTCCGCACGCTCGGAGCCGGTCCTGAGGACTATCGCCTCGACCCGGATCGCCGTCGCGTGGAGGTCTCCCCGTTCGCCCTGCGTCGCGCCGCACGCCGCCTTCCCTGGGCCGCCTTCGAGGTCGAGGTGTACCCGACAGCCGACGCCCTCGAGGTAGAGCGGACCCCCCTCAACGAAGCGGCCCGCGCGAAAGTGGGCTTCGCTTTCGGCGGCGAATAGTCCTCGTCGCACGCGTGGCCTCCCCACGTAAGATACCGTTCGTCGCCCCGCCGGTTCTTGATCGAGCACGGACCCCACCCATCGTCCTCCGCCCCGTACCACATCGGGCAGTCCCGGCATCGCAGTGGCGGAGGAGTCGCTCCGGGCGCGCCGGGGTGGTGCCGGCTCAACGCCCTTCCTCCACTCTCGAGAGCCGATAGGCCTCGAGCGTGCTCGCCATCAACTTTGCGACCGTCACCGGCCCGACACCGCCGGGAACGGGCGTGACCCCCGCGGCCCAGCCGTCGAGGCTCGCGAAATCCGCATCGCCGGTGGCCTTGGAGCTCCCCGGTCGAGCCGGATCCGGGACGGTGGCGACCCCCACATCGACCACGAACGCCCCTTCCGGGACCACTTCCCGGGTTAGCGTGCCCGGTCGGCCCACGCACGAGAAGATCGTCCGGGCGCTCGCGAGGGCCCCCTTGAGGTCACGGCTCTTCGAATGGAGGATCGTGACCGTGGCGTTGAGGCCGGTGCCCTTCCCCGCGAGGAGGAGGGCGAGGGGAAGGCCGACGGTCTCGGACCGGCCCAGGACGACGACCCGCTCCCCTTCGATCGGAAGCCGATAATGGCGAGCGATCTCGACCGCGGCGAGCGCGACCGCCGGGACCTGAACGGGCGTCTGGGCGACCAGACGGCCGAGGTTGGCCGTTCCCACGCCGTCGACGTCCTTCGCGGGTCGAAGCGTCGCCATCGCGCGGTAGAAGTCGAACGGCGGGGGCAGGGGGTGTTCGAGGAGCACCGCATGTACTCTCGCGTCTCGGTCCAGGGCGGCGAGGCGCTCGATGAGCTCCTTCGGCCCGTCCTCCGGGCGGAGGGGCTCGTCGCGGAACGAGATGCCGAGCGCCGTGGCCGCTTTCGCCTGACGCTTCAAGTAGTAGCGGAACGGGCTGTCCACCCCTCGATGCACGCTCGCAAGGCACGGGGGGGATTCGCCGGTGGGGACCGACCGAATGGCCTTTCGGGTCGCCTCGTCGATCCCTTCCGCGACCGGCTTCCCCTCGAGCCGAACCGTCATCGTCCGTACCCTCGGGGTCGAGCCCGGTACGGTAGATAACGGCCGACCCTGGCCGGGCGCGAGCCGGTCCCCGGGAGCGGAAGACGACCACCGAAACCAGGGTACTTCGGATTCACTGGCCCGAAGGGCTTTATATGGACCCCCCCTTGGATTCATTGGCGCACCGGTTCTCGACCGATGGGAGCCGCGACGCCACCATGGCAGAAGGAACGGAAGCACCGGCCGTCGGGACCGCTGGCGCACCCCCGGTCAACGAGCTCGAACAGTGGGCGCGGACCCTCCCCTACACGTCGAGCGCGCAGGTCGAGGTACCGCCCCGGCTCCTCGACCAGGTGATCGGTCAGGACGATGCCGTCGAGGTGGCACACAAAGCCGCGACCCAAAAGCGGCACATGATGCTGATCGGCGACCCCGGCACCGGGAAGAGCATGCTCGCTCGGGCGATGGTCGACTTCCTCCCCAAGGAGCAGCTCCAGGACATCCTCGCCTACTCCAACAGCGATGACCCGAACGAGCCGAAGATCCGGGTGGTCCCCGCGGGGAAAGGAAAGGAAATCGTCGCGGCCCAGAAGGTCGAGGCCGCCCAGAAGAAGGAGCAACGGTCGATCCTGTTTGTCGTCATCGCGCTCTTGGTCCTCGCGGTCACCATCTACATCGTCGTCGTCGACAAGGACCTGACGGCGATCCTCTTCGGTGTGCTCATCGTGCTCATCATCTGGGTCCTCGCCCGATTCTCCGGCGGCCGCACCGATACGGGCAACGCGGTCGCGAAGCTCCTTGTCTCCCACACCCCCGACGACAAGCCCCCGTTCGTGGACGCCACGGGCGCCCACGCCGGGGCCCTTCTCGGCGACGTGAAGCACGACCCGTTCCAGTCGGGCGGTCTCGAGACCCCGCCGCACGAGCGCGTCGAGGTCGGGGCAATCCACAAGGCGAACGGCGGGGTGCTCTTCCTCGACGAGATCAACCTCCTCAAGATCGAGAGCCAGCACTCGCTGCTCACCGCGCTCCAGGAGCGCAAGTTCCCGATCGTCGGCCAGTCCGAGCGCTCCGCCGGCGCGATGGTCAAGACCGAGCCGGTCCCCTCCGACTTCGTCCTCGTGTGCGCAGGGAACGTCGACAGCGTCCAGACGATGCACCCGGCGCTGCGGTCGCGCATCCGCGGCTACGGCTACGAGCTCTACGTCAAGACGACGATGCCCGACACGCCGGACAACCGGATGAAGATCGTTCGGTTCATCGCCCAAGAGGTGGTGAAGGACAAGAAGATCCCGCACTTCGACCTCGGGGCCATGATCGAGGTCATCCGCGAGGCCCAGCGCCGCTCGGGCCGCTCTGGCCAGCTTACGCTCCGCCTCCGAGAGCTCGGGGGTCTCGTCCGGGTCGCGGGCGACATCGCGCTCTCGGACGGCCTTCCCATCGTCCGCGCCGAACAGGTCGTGAAGGCGAAGCGGGCGGCCCGCTCGCTCGAACAGCAGATCGCCGACCGCTACATCGAGCGCCGCAAGGAGTACCACATGTTCACGACTGTGGGCTCCGCGGTCGGGGTCGTGAACGGACTGGCGGCGATCAACGCCCAGACCGGCATGGCGGAGTTCTCGGGCATCGTCCTTCCGATCGTGGCGGAGGTCACCCCGGCCCAGACGCGGAACGGTGGCGTCGTGGTCGCGACCGGGAAGCTCGGAGAGATCGCGCGCGAGGCCGTCCAGAACGTCAGCGCGCTCATCAAGAAGTACACGGGCGAGGACATCTCCCGCTACGACATTCACATCCAGTTCGTCGGCACGTCCGACGGGGTCGAGGGCGACAGTGCCTCGGTCTCGATCGCGACCGCCGTCATCAGCGCCCTCGAAGGCGTCCCCGTCGACCAGTCGGTCGCGATGACCGGTTCGCTGTCGGTGCGGGGCCAGGTCCTCCCGGTGGGCGGCGTCACCGCGAAGGTCGAGGCGGCGGCAGACTCCGGGATCAAGCGCGTGCTCGTGCCCGAAGAGAACCTTGACGACCTCGTCCTCGAGTCGAAGTACCGGGGTATGGTGGAGGTCATTCCGGTCGCCACGCTCCGCGACGTGCTCAAGTACGCCCTGGTCGGCCAGGGCACTCAGAAGGAGTCGCTCCTCGAACGTCTTTCCGCGATGGTCCGCGCGACCGGCCGGACGTCGGAAGAGATTCCCTCGCCCGCAACGCCGGCACCGTCGCCGGCTCGGCCGACCGGTTCGTGAGAGGAACGTTCCGCGTCCCGGCGCACGGGCCGGTGGTCTCGCGGCCGTTCCCGATCCCCGCGTCCCCGGAGGAGGACGAGGAGGACCGGTTCGTCAACCGCCCGTGCTACGAGTTCAACGACGACCTCACCACCGCCTGGAACGACCGTCACTGCGCGCACTGCCGACACTACCTGACCGCCCGGTGCCCGCACATCGACGAGTTCCTAGACGACGTGGAGGATTTGACCCCGGAGTGATATCGAGGAACCGATGCGAGCCCTCCTCATCGGCCGATTCCAACCGTTCCATCGGGGTCACCTCGAGGTCGTCCGCAAGATCCGGGCCGACCGCCCGACCGCCTCCCTCCTGATCGGGATCGGAAGCGCCGAGGAGTCCTACACCTCGGAGAACCCGTTCACCGCGGGCGAGCGCCTCGAGATGATCGGCCGCGCCCTCGCCGAGGCGAAGGTCGAGGACGCCCTCCTCGTTCCGATCGAGGACATCTCCCGTCACGCCCTCTGGGTGAGCTACCTCGAGGCTCTCCTGCCGACGTTCGACCGGGTCTACACGAACAACCCGCTCACCCGCCTCCTCTTCGAGCGCTCGGGCTACCTGGTCGAAAGCCCGCCCCTCTACGACCGGGACCGCTTCGAGGGGGCCCGGATCCGCCAGCAACTGGCGGAGGGGAGCGGATGGAAGGACGCGGTGCCTCCGTCGGTGGCCGCGTATCTCGACGAGATCGGAGCGCCGGCCCGTCTTCAGGTCGTGAAACAGGCGTCGAGCCGGTTCGGTCGGGGCCTCTCGTGAGCGACCCCGAGGCGTCGCAGGACCCGGGCCTTCGCCCTCGTCCCCGCTTCGACCCTGTCCCCGAGTGGGTCGGCCCGTCGACCCGCCTCGTCCACGGAGCCCGTCGCCCCGAGTACAACGCGGGCGCGGTCGTTCCGCCGATCTACCAATCGACCACCTACCACTTTCCGTCGGGATTCTCCGAAGCGGCCGACCGGGGCGGCGTGTACCTCTACAGCCGGCTCGCGAACCCGACGGTCGAGGTCCCGACCGAGCTCCTCCGTCAGCTCGAGGGCGGAGAGGCCGCGCGGCTCTTCGGGTCCGGGATGGGGGCGTTCACGAGCCTCCTCCTCTCGCTGGTCCAGTCGGGGGACGAGGTGGTGGCGCTGGACGTGCTCTACGGCGGCACCCTGACCGTCCTCGCCGACCTCCTCCCCCGATTCGGGGTCTCGGTCCGGTTCGTCAGCGAGCGGGAGGCCCGCGAGCCCGAGGCGGTCCTCACCCCCAAGACCCGGCTCGCGGTGGTCGAGAGCCCGACGAACCCCCTGCTCACGGTCCACGACATCGCCCGCTGGGGGAGGGCCGCCGACTCGGTCGGAGCGATCCTCGTCGTCGACAACACGTTCGCGTCCCCGATTAACCAGAACCCGCTCGCGCTCGGCGCGGACCTGGTCTTCCACAGCGCCACGAAGTACCTCGCCGGCCACAGCGACCTCGTCGCGGGCGGGGTCGTCGGCCCGGCGGACCTCCTCTCCCGGATCGACACGAAGGGGGATTTCGGCTCCGCGCTCGACCCGTTCGCCGCCTATCTGCTGGGACGGAGCCTGAAGACGCTCGCGCTGCGCGTCGCGCGCCATAACGAGAACGGCCGGCGGGTCGCGGAAGCGCTGGCGACCCACCCCCTGGTCCGGCGCGTCTACTACCCCGGCCGTGCGAGCGCTGAGGAGGAGACGATCGCGTCGCGCCAGATGCGCGGGAGGGGAGGCATGGTCACGATCTCCTTGAACGGCGGGGCGGCGGTGGCCGAACGGTTCCTGCGTCGCCTCCGCTTCGTCCACGTGGCCTCCAGCCTGGGCGGGGTCGATAGCCTCGCGAGCGTCCCGGGGCTCACCTCGCACCGACACCTCTCTCCCGAGGAGCGAGAGCGCCGGGGGATCGACGACGGGCTCATTCGGTTCTCGTTCGGGATCGAGGACCCCGAGGACCTCGTCCGCGACCTGACCGAGGCACTCGACTCGCTCCGGTGAGCGCGCGCCATCACCATTATAGGGCGACTCCTATCGTCCCGCGGTTCGCGCCACTGTAGCTCAGTTTGGCAGAGCGGCTGATTCGTAATCAGCAGGTCGGGGGTTCAAGTCCCTCCAGTGGCTGACCTTTCCCTTCCTTCACGTGCCTGTCCTCGCGATCGATCTATTGGGGCCCTCGCCCTCGACGCCGGTTGTAAGCTGAAACCCTGGGAAAGCCAGGAAGATTTAGTCGGCCCCAGAGCATTAAAGCCGTCAACAGTTGCGGAGATAATGACGAACGCTCCGACCCTTCGCTCCGAGCACTACGAGTTCGAGACGATTGGGGACGGGATCGTGTTCGCCGGTGCTCGGCGTGAAGGCACGGCCCTTTCCAATACGGGCCTTGTCGACCTGGGGCCGTCCACTCTCGTTTTCGATACTAGCTTGACATTGCACTCAGCCCAAGACATTCGTTCGGCGTCGCTGGCCCTGACGCATCGATCCCCGTCACTGTGCGTGAACAGTCACTGGCATCTCGATCACGTTGTCGGCAACCAGGTGTTCGCGGACCGACCGATCTACGCCTCCAAACGGACGATCGAGATTCTCCTCGAGAAGCGTGCCGAGATGGAGACGGAGCTGAGCCGGGAGAAGCTCGAGGCGGACATTCGAGAACTTGAGGGGCAACGGAGCACGCAATCTACTGAGGCTGGACGTGCCGTCTATGATGCCGTGCTGAGAATCAACCGGATGCTTCTCGAGGAGACGATCGACCTGCGATTCACGCCCCCATCGAACGGCTTCGAGGAGGAGCTCCGCCTACCGGGAGAGCGGAATGCATCGCTGCTGAACTTCGGCAGTGGGCATACCGAAAGCGACACGTTGCTGTTCCTCGCGAAGGATCGAATTCTCTTCGCCGGGGACTTGATAGTCGCCCAGAACCACCCGAACCTCACCTCGGGGGATCCCGAGCACTGGCTCACCGTGCTCGACAAGATAGACGATCTGCGACCTGAACGAATCGTCACGGGACACGGTCCCATGGGGTCGGTCGAGACGGTCGCGGAGATGCGAGACTACCTCACTACCGTCCGTGAACTAGCTCGGGAGACAGGGGCTCCTGTGATTCCAACACGGTTCCGCTCCTGGGCCGAGCCGGACCAGTTCACAGGGAACATCGACTACATCCGCTCTCGGTCGGCGGCAGCGGGACCGAAGTAAGGACCTGATGCATTCCCGGGGGTGCGGACTTGAACCTTTAGTTCAGGTCCCTCCAGCGGCTGGCCCGACCCGACCTCGAGGGATGCCTCAAGGAACTCAAACGGTTCGAAGAAGTCCAACCAGAACCGAGGTACAAGCCTGTCATCCGAGCGTTATACTACGCAGTGTCCGGGGAGAAAGAACAGGCAAGGAGGTCCCTCCTTCGTCACGAAGAAGCGCTACCGGAGTTCCCTCACGCCGAATGGGCCATCATCTGCGCATACTGCGAACTCGGCGACCTCGATGCGTGTTTCCGCTGGATGGAGAAGGGGGCTTCGACCGATGTAAGCCGGCTTGACCCGCGGCTCGCCCCCATCCGGAGAGATCCGAGATTTCAAGATTGGTTGAAGAAGAGGAAGCTCGTCTGACCGAGTTCGACCCGAATCGGGTCCCACTTCCGAAAAGCGCCTTTTGCCGGAGGGGGCACGCCGGATTGAGTCAGAATTCCTGCAATACTGATAGCGGAGCGCCAGCCCGCCGCTACGTTCAGAGGTCGTAGTGGCTGAGGTCCTCCGCGACCGTCGAGTCGGGGAACCCGGCCCGGACCTCGCGGAGGACCTCAGCTTCGGTGCCTTCCCGGTCGCCGATGTGGGTCAGGAACAACCGACGGGCCTTCATCACGGCGGCCGCTCGGGCGGCTTGCGACGCCGTGGAGTGGCCGAACTCCTGGGCGAGGTGGGTGTTCCGGTCGGCGTACGTCGACTCGTGAATAACGAAGTCGGCGCGAAGACCGTCGGGAACCGAGGGTTGCCGGGTGTCGCCCGTGTAGTAGAGTGTCGTGTCGTCCGTGGTGAGAAGATAGCCGAGATTGTAGATCGTATGGTTCAGCGGCACGCCCCGGACCCGCCAGGGACCGATCGTTGCTTCGGGGTGGAGTCCCTCGATCAGCCGAAGGTCATAGACGTCGGCCGGGTCTTTGACCATCGCTCGTACATCGTTCATCGCTCGCAGGATGGGAGAAAGCCCCGGCGGAGAAACGATCGTCAGCGGACGCTTCCGTTCGGCGATCAGCGTGTGCAACAGGAAATCGAAGAGCCCCGAGATGTGGTCGGTATGCAAGTGGGAGATCAGGATGCCGTCCACGCGGTCAAACAACGCCGCATCGTGGAGGCGACCGGTCGTCCCCGCCCCGCAATCGAGGAGGGCTCCTTCGACGAACGCACTGGACATTTGACGCCGGCTTCCCCGGAAGTTTCCGGCCCCCGTGCCGAGGAAAAAGAGTTTCATGAATCGATTTGCTCCGGTCTTCCTCCGGAAAGGAACAAAGCGGGGGTATTTCATCCTCCGCGTGCGCCCGTACGTGGTCGCCGAGGGACGTTCGGGTTCCGCGCGACCGCGGCTTGGATAGAGAGCAAGCGTAGTCGCGGGATGCTCTGAGCGTTGCCAAGGACCCCTTGTCAGCGAGACGGTCTTCCCGGTCAGGCTCGCAGGTCTCCGATGCAGGAAGGAGTCCCCACCTCGGGGACGCGGGCGGACGATGTGACCGCTAGGACTGCGACGCCTTAGCCCTCCGGGGCTTGGCCGGAAGGAGACGCGGACCGTCTCCGTCAGGGGCGGTGAGATCCACGGGCCGCTAGGGAACCGGGACGCTCCCGGTCTCCTCGAGACGGCGCGCCATCTCCTGGAGGATTACACGAAGAATCTCGGGCCGGCCCGAGGCGAATCCCCAGAACTCCCAACGAGAGAGGACCACGACGGTCGTCGGTTCCACCGCCACCACGTCGGCCGAGCGTGGGCGGTCGTCGAACAGTGCCATCTCCCCGAAAAAGTCGCCCGGCCCTAGGCGTGCCAGGGTGCTCCCTCCCTTGCGCACCTGCACGTGGCCGTCCAGGATTACATAGAACCCGACGCCCTTCTCGCCCCGCGTGACGATAACGGAGTCCGCCGGGATGTCCCGCACCTTGGCGAAGTGGGCCAGCCGCTTCAACTGACGGTCGCGGAGACCCGCGAGGAGCGCCGATTTCTTGAGCCCGGCAACGATCGCCTTCAGGTCACCCTGGGACGCGGCGGGCATCGAGCTCGGCATTCATCGCCGAGATAAAGACCTGTGCCCGGGTTCCCGGGACACGGTAGGCGGACGCAAGCGCAGTGGGACGGAACATGAAGGTTATCCTATTCGGAGCGACGGGGATGGTGGGACAGGGCGTCCTGCGAGAGTGTCTTCTCGACCCGCAGGTCGAGACGGTCCTCGCTGTCGGCCGTAGCGCGACCGGCCAGCGACACGCCAAGCTTCGCGAGGTCGTCCACGGAACGCTGACCGATCTCGCGTCGGTCGAGGACCAACTGCACGGGTACGATGCGTGCTTCTTCTGCCTCGGAGCTTCCTCGGCGGGCATGAGCGAGGCCGGCTACCGCCGCGTGACGTACGACCTCACCGTCACGGTAGGCCAGACGCTATCGCGGCTCAACCCGGGAATGACGTTCATCTACGTCTCCGGCGCGGGGACCGACAGTACCGAGCACGGACGGAGCATGTGGGCTCGGGTGAAGGGCCAGACCGAGAACGCACTCCTCCGAATGCCGTTCAAAGCGGCGTACATGTTCCGCCCGGGCGTTATCCGACCGCTCCACGGGATCCGGTCGAAGACGAGGAGTTACCGAGTGCTCTACACCGTGTTGGCACCGTTCGTGCTCCTGGCGGCCGCCGTCGCACCGAACTCGATCACGACCACGGAAAAGGTGGGACGCGCGATGATCCACACCGCCCAGCATGGCGCGCCCAAGGCGCTGCTGAGCACCCGAGAGATCAATCAACTGGCGAAGTGAGTCGCGTCACGCCCGGGCGACCGCCCGAAAGGCACTCCTTTCGGAACGCCGGGATCGATTCCTTTCGAGCACGGCAAACAGGGCGCGCTCCGCATGAATGCGCATGGGCGATACCTTAATCTTGAGTTATACGTCACCCTCATCCCTCCTTACGGAGCCTCTATGAAGACCCGGGATGCAAACTTGACCCAGGCGTCCGCCGTGCGGAAGCCCTTCCGACTGCCCTTTGGTAGCACCACCGCCGGAATTGCCATCGTCGCGCTGCTGGCCGTGTCGGGACTTGCGGCCGCCTGCGGTGGCGGTGGGGGCGGAGGCGGCGGGGGGTTGACCAATAACTGCAGCGCGGCCGGCCCGGTCGATGCCCTGCAGATACCGCTTGGCGTTCCGCAAGCCACGGCACCTGCCGGTTCCAATATCAGTGCCTCGTACCAAGTGGAGATACTCGGTTATTGGTCGGCCGACAACGGCACGCTCATCCACTTCCCGAGCGTGTATGTCAAGATCCCGCTGAACGCCACCACCAAGTTCGCGTTCTACTTCGCCCCGACGAACGTCACCATCAACGGGTCGGGCTGGTCCAGCCCCGTCACGAAGAACGGGACGCTTGGTTCGGCCACCAACTTCAACGGGGGCGTCGGCAACGCGACCCTGTCGACCGTCAGCATCGCGGTGATGCAGAAGGACCATTGGGGCACTCCGACCGTCGCGGTCCGATGGGGATGGAGCCTCACGGCGTCGGGGTCCACCTCCTCGATGTGGAGTTCTCCCAGCGCGTCGGCCACGTCACCGAACTTGCCGAGCATCTTCCAGCCGGCTCCCTACGTCGGTCTGGGCGAGACGACCAACACTACGGCGGCCATCGCGGGCTCGAACTTTGAGGCCAAGATCACCGGTGCCGTGGGAAAGACCTCTTTCGGTGTCTCCATCGAGTACCCGAACGGGACCGAGATCGTCTGTCAGAATCAGGTTAACCACCGGTGGACGCACTGCCTCATCGTCTACGTGCCCCTGATCTACTTGAACGGGACGCCGCTCGCTCCCGGACATTACATCGTGCACATCCACGACTCCTTCGGCGCGATCGTCCACACGATATCGGTGACCGTGGGCAGTAGTTCCACGGTTCCCCCGTCCCCGGACCACCACCACGGTGGCTCTACGGGGTTGAGCTGCTCTTGCCGGGACGGCGGCTGGGGCCACGGCTGGGGCCAGGGCTACAGCCATTCCTACGGCCGGTAGTCCGGAACCGGCAGGCTTACTGAGGGGACGCGGCCGACCCGGTCAGATCGGGAGTCTCGCGGACGCCGGAACCCCTTCCGTCGGCCTGGGGGTTGGGGGTCGATTCGGGCCCGGCTGGGTTCCTGCCCCCTTCGGTCTCGCCCCCCCGGCGGCTCTCCATCGGTTTCCTGGCTCAATGGTCATCACCCGGTCCGCCAGCGGAAGCGCAGCCGACGGTCCGCTTCCGCGTCGGTGATTCCATCGGCCGACAGCACTTTGGAGCGGGACGACCCCGCCCGGACCCAGTCGACCGACGAGTGGGGCAGCCCAAGCCAGTCCGCCATCAGGGCCGCCACCGCCCGATTGGCTTCCCCGCCGGTGGGCGGGGCACGACAGGAGACCACCCAGCGCTTACGCCACGGGTCCCAAGCGAGAGCGTCCGTCGTGCTGCCGGCCTTCACCCAGAGCCGGATCTGCGCCATGGGGAGGCTGTCCCACTCTTCGGCAGCCCGATCGTCACCTCGGACGATCGAGGAGGTGGCGTTGAAGGAAGGCGAACGCCGGGCGGAAGGATCGAAGGACCTGCTCGCGGTCGGCGCTCCCATGGCCCTGGTCAGAGAACTCGAGGTACTCGAAGTCGCGGCCCTCCTTCCGCCCGAGCCGGAGGAGGGCGTCCCGGAACACACGCGCCTGGTTCACGGGGCATCGGGGGTCGTGAAGACCGTGGATCATCAGGATCGGGGCTCGTAGGTGGTGCGCGAAGTAGACCGGACTCCGGTCATGCCAGAGCGGCGCGTTCTCGACCGGGTCTCCCATCAGCTCAAGATCGTAGTGGCGGAGGTCCGGCATCTCCTCCTCGAAGCAGAGCTTCCAGTCAGTCACACCGGCGATCGCGACCCCGGCGGCCCAGAGGTCAGGGTTCCCGGTAAGAGCAGCGTAGGTGAGGTAGCCCCCGTAGCTCACGCCGTAGATGCCCAGGCGGTGGGGGTCGACGCTCGGCTGTCGGCGGAGGTACTCCGCGGCCGCGGCCACGTCCTTCAAGTCCCCGCCTCCGAGGTCCTGGAGGTTGAGGTCCCGGAACACCGACCCGTACCCCGTGCTCCCCCGCACGTTTGGCTGCAAGACCACGAAGCCGAGCGAGACCAGGTACTGCGTCAGGCAGTCGAACGCGTCGAAGAACTGCCAGGTCGGGCCCCCATGGACTTCGACAAGAGCGGGAGCCGGACCGGAGCCCGTCCGAGCACGAGGGCGATAAAGTATCGCCTCGATCTCGCGGCCGTCGAACGACGGGTACCGGATCACTTCGGAGGGTACTACCTCGCTCGGGGAGATCGGGCCGTACTTCGGTGGCAGGACCTCGTCGATCGTGCCCCCCGCCGGATCCCATGTCACAATGCTGTTGGGCCGGTCTGAGTTGTTTCGGACCGCCAGGACCCGTTGGCCGTCCGGAAGGAATCCCACTTCTCCCCAGAAGTCGAGGTGGACCGGGAGAACGCGTTCCGCTCCGGTCGCGAGGTCGTACACGACCGGTTGGGCACGGACCCCCCGAGAACGAACCACGAGCAACGACCGACCGTCCGGGGAGAAGTCCACCGGGCTTTCGTCGGCGGTCCCCGGGCCGAGCCACCGCGCCTGGTGGGAAGCGATGTCGAGCAGACCGGCTCGAACGAATTCGCCCGCGTCGGATTGAACCGCTACCGAGCGACCGTCCGGGCTCCAGGTCACCGGAATCTCCTTCGAGCCTTTCTTCACCGATAGGACCCGCTCGGACCCGACGAGGCCCGGTCGGGTCAGGAATACCTCGGCATCCCGGGGGTCGTCCTGGTCGCTGGCCGCGTAGGCGACCCGGGTCCCGTCCGGGGAGAAGGGGTAGCGGGAGGCCCACATGTTCACGGGCTGGCGGTGATGCGCGACGCGCTCGGCCTCGCCCCCGTTCGAGGGGATCCGCCAGAGGTCGAGCTGCCGTTCCTCGCCCGGGAGGCCTTGGTCGGAGACGTAGAGGAGCCAACGCCCGTCGGGGCTGAACGAAACCGCGATCCGTTGACACGTCGGGTCGTGGGTGAGTCCCGTCACCGACCCGGTAGCGCAATCGATCCGGAACAGGTCGTGGAGCTCGTTCCCGTCCCGGTCCCTGGAGAAGACGACGGAACGGTCGTCCGGAGCCCACGCGAACCGGTCCGGGGATTTCGGAAGGTCACCGTGGGTAACCTGCACCGGTGGGCCTCCTCGAATGTCCACGACGTAGAGTTCGACCCGCCCGTCGGGATCCCACACGAAGCCGACGTGCTCGCGACGCGGGGAAAGCCGCGGAAAGTTGATCGAGGGGACGGAGGCCCATTCCCGGAGCCGGTCCCGGATCTCCGTCTCCATCGCGCTCCGCTCCCTCGGTCGGGGTCCACCCTCCGCTCTCAGACATCTACTTTGTGCTACCGCGCTCGCAAGGACGACGGGGGTCCCGTTTCACGGAGCTCGATAGGTTTTCAAGGGAGGGCCGCGCGTCTCCAGAGGGGGGAATCGCGAGTGGCCGCGTTGCTCGTCCCCAGGCATCGGCGACCTCCCGCGATCTACCGCGTTGCGCGGGCGCTGCGCTGGGTCAGCGCGATCGTGCTGATCGCCCTCGTCATCTTCGCGGGGACGGTCGCGTACTCGGCGGTCGAGGTCGCGCGCTCGAGCGTGCAGTCGCGCTCGCTGTCGGCGTCGTTCGCGTCGAACGGAACGGTCGCGGTCGCCGGGTCGTTCACGCTGTCGAACCCCGGGCTCTATCCGATCCAGGGGGTCACGCTGACCGCCCGCATCGCGAACAGCGCGGGCGTATTCCTCGGGGCCTTCGGCGTGGGACCGAACGACATCGCGCCCTCCACGACCGGGGTCTTTCCCATCGCGCTCTACCTGCCGGTCTCAGCCTCCGGCCCGACGAAGTCCCTGCTCACCGAGGACCAGTACCTCGCCGTGAACGCCTGGGGGAACGCGACCTACGCCTACCTGTTCCCCCTCTCCGTTTCGCTCTCCGAGACGCGCTACTGGGGAGCCCCCTTCGAGGGCTTCCACGCCAGCGTCGGAACCCCCTCGGGCGGGGGTGGGGCCATCACCGTCCCCATCGTGGTGACATTCTCGGACCACGCGAGTTCCCCCGACGTGGGAACGCTCGCGTTCGTCATCGAGTCGTCGAACTTCGTCGACTGCGGGGGCGGCTCCTTCCCGCTTGACGTCCCCGCGGGATCGCTCTACGACCATACGGATACCGCGACCCTAAGCCCGGGCTGTTCCCCGTCCGGGGGCCAGTTGCTGGCCACCTACTCGAGCGCGGGCGGCACGACCCCGCTTCCCCCGGAGGCAATCCCGTGAGCGTCTCGGGGCGGGTCGTCGTTCCGGCGCAGGAGACCGGGGGATACCAGATCCCGTCGCTCGGCTACCGCATCCTCGTCGCCGCGTTGCGTCTCATCCCGTCGTTCTTCCTCCTGGTGGCCCTGCCGGTCGCCGCCCTCACCTTCGTCAATTCCCGGGGGATTGCCCTCCCAATCTCGATCTTCGAAGTGGAGGCCTGGGGCCTTGTCCTGCTCGCGCTCGGCACCGCCCGATACATCTCGAAACCGACCCGGGCCTACGGGCCGCTGTCGGTCGCCGTGTCTCTCATGGCGCTTCTCTACCTACTCTACGCGCTCACGCTCTCGCCCTACCGGCTCGTCATCCCCGGCGGGTCGGCGTCTGTCGCGGCGGGGTATTCGATGTTCCTCGAGCTGGCGATGGTCGTGCCGGCGATCGGGATCGTCGTGGGGCTCCTCATCACCTTCGAGGACGCACGGTCGCCGAAGGAACGCTTACCGTTCGACTTCCCGGCGTGACCGGGCTACGCCTACGCTCCCGCGACCGTCGCTTCGACGATGCGGACGGGCGTCCGCGGTCGGTCGTGCGCGTCCCGCGGGACCGCCGCGATCTTCTCCACCACGTCCTGGCCGGAGCGGACCTTGCCGAACACGGCATGCTTGCGGTCGAGCCAGGGGGTCGCGGCCAGGGTGATGAAGAACTGGCTCCCGCCGGTGTTGGGGCCGGCGTTCGCCATCGAGAGGACCCCCGGGCCGTCGTGCCGCAGCGTGGGGTCGAACTCGTCGGGGATCGTGTACCCCGGGCCGCCCGTCCCGTCGCCCTTCGGGCATCCCCCCTGGATCATGAACCCGGGGATGACGCGGTGGAAGGCGAGTCCGTTGTAGAACCCCTTCCGAACGAGCGTCACGAAGTTCTCGACCGTCTTGGGAGCGCGGTCGCGGAAAAGGTCGATGCGGATGTCTCCCAAGGTCGTGCGAAGGGTCGCCGACGGCTGCGCCATACCCGTGGGACAACCCTCGAGATGAAAAGCGAGACCTCCGGCCGTCCGGTTTAAGTGGAAGGTCGGCCGTCCTCGACGCCAGGGGCGGGAGGGGCCCACCGGCGGGTCGAATGAACCGGTCGATCGTTTACATCGGCGTCCTCCTCATCGGTCTCGGGTTCGCCCTCGTCGCCTACCCGATCGCGTTCACGGGCGGAGAGCAGCTCGACCTCGAGCAGGAGCTCGGGTTCCTCGTCGCCCCCGTCGGCCTCGTGGTCGTGATGCTCGGAGCCCTCGCTCAAGACCCAACTCGTACGACCGTCGCCGGGGCGTTCGGCAACCCCTATGCCGACCTCGAGCGACCGGCCCGCGCTCCCGCGGTCGAACCCAGGGCCCGACGGCTCTTCAACCCGCACGAGCCCGCGGACTGTCGGTACTGTCGAACGGTGATCACTTCCGACCTGGCCCAGTGCCCCCGATGCGCTCGGGCCCGCGACTGCCGGAACTGCGGCCGGCCGCTCGGGATGGTGACCGACCGGGTGACGTGCCCGACGTGCGGCCGGGCGGAGGCGTTCTGCAACTGCCCGTTGCTCGCACGCCCCACCCCGAGCTCCCGTTCCAACGTGCCATCGTCCCGGAGGCGGTGACGACCGTGGCCGACGATCGCATCCTTCCCCGGGGGATCGCCCTACCGGACGCGTCCACCCCGGTGCGGGTCCATTTTGACGGGTCGTGTCAGCCTCCGGGCGGCGGAGGCGTCGCAGGATGGGGTTTCGTGATCGAGGGTCCCGGGCTCCGGTTCGAGGAGTGCGGGCTCGCGACACGGCCGTACTCGCCACACTCTACCAACAACGTCGCCGAGTACGTCGGCGCGATCCGAGCCCTCGAACAACTCCGTTCGATCGGCTACTCCGATGAGGTCGTCGTCGAGGGGGACAGCCAGCTCGTGGTCCGCCAGATGAACGGTGAGTACGAGGTCCGGGCGGAGCACCTGAAGGCCTACCACGACCGGCTGGGCCAGCTCGTCCGTTCCTTCCGAAAGGTCGAGTTCCGCTGGGTGCCCCGGGAGGAGAACACGGTGGCCGATGCGCTCTCGAAGCGTGCGGTCGAGGACGCCTGGGACGACGCGAAGCGGCACCGCCCCGTCCGCGCGTTCGCGGTCGTGGACGAGGACCCGGGGACCGACGCGCGCTGAACCGCCGACGCCTTACCTAGCCCCAGCGCACGGTGTAGACGAGCGTACGGCCTTCCATCGCCGCGCGAGCCCGCGCCGGGTCGACGTACGTGGCGAAGGCCGCGGCCGCTTCCGGGGTGAGCTTGGGCCGTACCCCGTACCCTCGCGGCTCTCCCTGGCCGAGGAAGACGTGGCGCGACGTGATTTCGACCGACGGTTCGGGCGGAGACGGAGGCGTCTTACGGATCGCGCCGCTCATGCGACCCAGATCCCCTCGCGCGCGACGAGAACAGTGCCGAGGGCCAGACAGGGGAGGACCGCAAGGGGAACATCGACGTCATTGCTCGTCGGTCCGAAATGCGCGGGCAGCGAGGCGAGAATGGCCCGGCCGTCTGGGTTGTCGGACACGTCCGCAGAGAAGCGTCAGACGCACGTCGTACATAAAGCTGAAAGTTCGACTGGAAACGAAGGGGTCTAGACCGTCGCCCTGACGTAAATGCGTGGCGGACATCGGGCGGACCGATTATGGTCCGAGGGCGGCTTTCGGTACCCCTTCTTAAAGGCGAGGTCGTTGAGCCCACCGTCGCGTTAGGGAGGACGATGGCGGCGCCGGAGATGGGGGAGTTCCTGCTGAGAGCGGAGACCCGCCTCCTCGACCTCACCGTGGAGTCCCAGAAGGCGGACTGGGTCTACGACACCTACATCACGCCCGATAGCGAGCTTCTCGCCGCTCGAGCGTACTCCCGTCTGATCGGAGCGACCGTCGAGCTCGCGAAGGAATCGACGGGCTTCTCGACGGCGGACCTCTCGGCCACTGACGCGAGGAAGGTCAAGCTGTTGCGGCTGACGCTTCCGTTGGTCGCTCCCTCGGACCCCACCGAGTCCGAGGAGCTTTCCCGCCGGGTAACGGCGATGCGGGGGACCTACGCGAAAGGCCGCTACGCTCCGCGGGCCATGGCGGAGCCGCTCGACCTTCAGGGTCTCTCGCGGGTCCTCAGCGAGAGCCGGGACGCATCGCTCCTGCAGGAGATCTGGGAAGGATGGCATGGGGTCGGTCGGGCCATCCGCCCCGACTTCGTCCGGTACGTGGAGCTCGCGAACCGCGGCGCGGCCGAGCTCGGGTTTGCGGACACGGGGGCGATGTGGCGCTCCAAGTACGACATGGAACCCGCCGCGTTCTCCCGAGAGGTCGACCGACTGTGGTCGGAGGTGGAACCGCTCTATCGGGCCCTCCACGCCTACGTCCGACGACGACTGCGAGAGCACTACGGTGAGGACCGGGTGCCGGCGCAGGGACCGATCCCGATGCACCTGCTCGGGAACATGTGGGCGCAATCGTGGGAGGGGACGCTCCCGCTCCTCGCTCCCCCATCGACCCCACCGGACCCGGACCTGACGCCCATCCTCGTCCAGCGGGGTCTCTCCCCGACCGACATGGTACGGGTGGCCGAGCGGTTCTTCATCTCCCTCGGGTTCGACCCGCTCCCCGCGACGTTCTGGGAGCGGTCGATGTTCGTCCGACCGCGCGACCGCGAGGTCGTGTGCCACGCGAGCGCGTGGGACGTCGATTGCGTCGACGACCTTCGGCTCAAGATGTGCATCGAGGTCACCGGCGAGGATCTGATGACCGTCCACCACGAGCTGGGCCACAACTACTACCAACGGGCGTACGCCCGACAGCCGTTCCTGTTCCGCGACAGCGCCCACGACGGGTTCCACGAAGCGATCGGGGACACTATCGCCCTCTCGGTGACCCCGGAGTACCTGGCCCAGATCGGCCTCCTCGACCGGCCGACCGGCCCGGGCGGGGACATCGGGCTCCTCCTGCGGAGGGCGCTCGAGAAAGTGGCCTTCCTCCCCTTCGGTCTCGTCGTCGACAAGTGGCGATGGGACGTCTTCTCGGGGGAGATCCCCCCTTCGGAGTACAACTCGACGTGGTGGGCGATGCGTCGCCGCTACCAGGGCGTCGCCCCGCCGGGTCCGCGCGGCGACGAGGAGTTCGACCCGGGGGCCAAGTTCCACGTCCCGGCGAATGTCCCGTATATGCGCTACTTCCTCGCGCACATCCTCCAGTTCCAGTTCCACCGGGCGCTCGCCCAGGAGGCCGGCGTCTCTGGACCGCTCCACCGGGCGTCGATCTACGGCTCGAAGGAGGCGGGTCGGCGGCTCGGGGCGACCCTTGAGATGGGAACGAGCCGCGAGTGGCCCGAGGCCCTCGAGACGTTGACGGGAGACCGTCGGATGGACTCGAGAGGGCTCCTCGAGTACTTCGCGCCGCTGCAGCAATGGCTCGACGAGCAGAACCGCACGAGCCCGGTCGGGTGGTAGCGAGGCGCCCGCGTCGCTCCCCCTGGGCCGAGGGGGAACGACGTCGGATCCTCCGAGAGCTACGGGCCGAGACCGGGGCCTCCGGGATCGAGTCTCTTCGCTCCTACCTGGGCTCCCCGGTGCCGGTGCTCGGGGTGAGCGTCCCCGCCCTCCGACGGGTCGTCACGGCGGTCGCCCGTCGTCTCGAGGCGAGGTCGCGCGGGGACGTGCGAGCGCTCGTCCGCTCGCTGTGGGAGGGAGCGTCCTTCGAGGAGAAGGAGATGGCCATCGAGCTTCTCGGCCGTCCACCCCTCGTCCACGACGAGCCCGCGTGGCGCCTCGGGGTCCGGTGGGTGGACGCCGCGACCGGCTGGGCCCTCTCGGACAGCCTGGCGGCGGGCCCTCTCGCGACCCAGGTCGCGGCACGCCCCGAACGGTTCGCGGAGCTCCTCCACTGGACCCGGTCCGGGAACCTCTGGCGTCGAAGGGCCTCGACGTACGCGCTGCGAGCGTGGGTCCGGGCCGGCGAGCTCGACCGACCGTTCGTCCTCCTCGCCCGTCTCCTGGACGACCCCGAACGATGGGTCCAGCGAGCGGTGGGCACCTGGCTCCGAGAGTGCTGGAAGAAAGACCGCGCTCGTACCGAGCGGTTCCTTCGCCGTGAGGCACGCCGCCTCGCTCCCGTGACGATCACGGTTGCGACCGAGCGGGCCCCGAAGAGCTTCCGAGAAGAGCTCCGGCGGGCGAGCGGGCGGCGGCCCGTCGGGCGGCGAGGGTATTAGATTCCTGACCCTTTCCCACCGGCGATGCTCCTGGGTCACGGGGAGAACCTGCTCCGCAGCGCCTACGCGGTCGCCAGCCGCGGGGACGGGTCCGACGGCCCACCGAAGGGTCCCGGGGTCCTCTACGTGACGACCCTCCGGATCGTCTTCGAAGCCTCCGTAGCGCGAAGCCGGATCGGGAGACGGGCGCTGGCGGAGACGGAGACCCAGCTCGATGTTCCTCTTCACGAGCTGAAGAACGTCGCGGTACGCCGAGGTCGCATCGGTCGGCCGCGACTCGTGCTCGAGCTTTCCCACGGACGCCCTACGTTCGACGTCCTCGAACCGGAGGTGTGGACCGTGACGATCGCCCAAGCGAAGCGGGCGCTCCCGCCTCCCCCCGGGCTGGGATGGGGGTCGATCCATACGATCGAACGGCAGGTGGTCAAGGTCCGGTGCCGGTTCTGCGGAGCCCTGGGCAACGAGGTCGACGGGAGATGCCCGTCGTGCGGAGCTCCGCTCTAGACGCAGCGCGGGGCCTCAGAACGGCAGCTCGCGAAGGAGCCGGCGGAAGCCCGAGACGGTCCAAAGGACGGCGAGGCCCCCCACCCCTACGGCCAGCGCGGCGCAGACCAGCCCGAGGGAAACGGACGCCGATGAGGGGGAGAGGAGGGCGAACGTCCCCGGGATCAGGATCGCGAACAGGAGCACCATGCCCGAGCCGGTCGCGGCGAGCATTCCGCCCGGACGCAGGAACTGGGGGCGCGGTCGTTCCTGGAAGTCGGAGAACCGCGAGGCGAACACGAGCCCCCAGAACGTGAGAACGACCGAGGCAGCGGCGACGAGGAGCAGGACGCCGAGGACGACGCTCGCCGGAAGCCCGAAGTAGACGCCGACCACCAGCCCGAGCGCCACGGCCACGACCAGGGACGGCACGAGAACGAACGTGGCCTTCGCGCGCACGAGGCTCCCCGCCGAGAGCGGATACGCGAACAGCGACTGGAGCGCCCGTCGTTCCTGCCCGACCGACGTGCCGGCGATGAGCAACGAGAAGAAGCCGGCGACCCACCCCACCCACAGCACCGAGACGAACCCTCCGAAGGCGGTCCCTTCCACCAGGACCAGGACCACGAGGACGATGGGAACGACCAGCGTGGGGAGCATCTCGCGACGCCGGACAAGGCCCTTCAAGTCCTTCGAGACCAGCGCGGACTCCGCGGCGCTGAGGCCGAAGAGGGCCAGGAGCGGATTCCGGGCGGCGTACCGATGTTCCTCGAGGCGGACCTCGGTCGCCGAGGGCACCCAGTAGCGGACGCGGAGTTCGCCCGCGAGGTAGACCAGCACCCCCACGAAGGCGACCTGTCCTACGGCGAACGCGACGCCGATGCCGGGGTTTCCTCCGACCCACTGGGTCAACGCCTCGGTCGACCAGAAGAACGGGATCACGGAGGTGACCAGGGCGACCGCCGAGAGTCGTTGTGCGAGCCCCAGAAGGAACACGGGGTTGAACGCGAGCTGGAGCGCGAGGATGACGACGACGAGGACGACCGCCCGAAGGACGAGGGTCACCTGGCCCCGACGACCGGCGCCGACCGCGCTCGCCCGTTGGGTGGCGGAGCGGACCATCTCGACGAGGACCGCCCCCTCGAAGAGGGCGACGATCGTTAGCACGACGGTCATGAGATAGGCGACCAGGGTTCCCCCGTAGAGCGCGAACGGGAGCAGACCGCCGAGGGCGAGCGCGACGGCCGGCGAGTAGGTGTACGCGATCGCCGCGGCCGACGCGGTCACGTACTCCGCGGGAGTGAGCGGCAACCAGTTCGCGGCATCGCTCCCCGCGAACTTCGTCGTGGTCGTCAGCTCGAACATGACCCCGGCCACGAGGACCACTCCCACCGCGACGAGGGGGAGGAACGGGAGGAGCGCGTTCGCGAGCGTCGCGACCTGCTGGCTCCCGAGCGAACTCGCGCGCACGGCTCCGAACGTGAGCCCGAAGACCGCGAGGAACAGGACGACGTCCACGGCGGCAATGAGCTGGGGTTGGCCGAGGAGGCTCCTGGGGTCGGACGAGCTCCGTCCCGACCGGAGCTGCGAGGCGATGAGGGTCACCGCCAGGCGTCGAACGCGGTGGACGTCCATCGTCCTCCTACCGGCTCAGCGCGTCGACCACATCGCGAAGGTCGCCCGTGCCGGTCAGCGCGAGAAAGACCTCCTCGAGGCCCCGCCCCGCGAGCCCCGTGCGGTCCCGGAGGGCGGCGACCGTGCCCGACGCCAGGACGCGTCCGCGATGCAGGATCACGACGCGGTCGCAGATCGCCTGGGCGATTTCGAGCACGTGGGTACTGAAGAGGACCGCGACGCCCTCGTGGGTCGCCAGGTTCCGGAGTAGGTCCTTGGTCACTCGGGCGGACCGCGGGTCCAGGCCGTTGAGCGGTTCGTCCAGGACGAGGAGCCGGGGGCGATGGGCGAGCGCCGCGATGAGCGCGACCTTCTGCTTCATCCCCTGGGAGTAGCCGCTGATGAGAGAGTTCTCGTGGCCCGTGAGCTCGAGCCCCGTCAGGAACTGCTGGATCCGGTCCCGCCGGGTCGACGGGTCAAGGCCGTACATGTCCGCTACGAAATCGAGGTACTCGGCCCCGGTGAGGAACTCGTAGAGCGCGGGAGACTCTGGAACGTACCCGACCTGGCGTTTGGTCCCGACGGGGTCCTCGGCGACGTTCCGTCCGAAGAGGCGGATCTCTCCCGAATCGGGCCGGATGAGCCCAAGGACCGCTTTCATGGTCGTGGATTTCCCCGCTCCGTTCGGCCCGAGCAGCCCGACGATCTGACCGGCCGGCACCGAGAAGCTGACGGAATGGAGCGCGTCGACGAACCCGAACGACTTGGAGACCCGGATGACCTCGAGGGACGCCGAGGCGTTCGCCGGTGCGGGGCTCGGAAGCGGTGTCCCCGAAGGAAGCGAGACCATCGACCCGAACGAGATGCGGGCCACCGCTCATTAACCCGCGGGGCTCCGAACGGGTGGTCGGGGACCGCCCCTAATCGGGGGCGGTCAGTTCTCGAGCGAGGGAACCACCGAAGCCTCCTCGGCGGCGAAGAAGCTGACCGACCCCACGACGTCGTGGGCGGAGGGGCGCACGGCGTTGACCGCATGGACCAGCAGCTCGTACGCGGAGTCCTCGGCCTCGTTGACATCGTCCCCGGAGCTCTCCCCGCGCACGTAGACCCGGAGAACGCCCTGGTGGATCCCCAGCAGGACGTAGCCCACCCCGTCCCTTCGCGCCCAGGCGAGGAGCCGGCCCGACGGACCGTCCACGACCCCGACCCATCGCAAGGAGCCGAACCACCGGCCCGAGAGGCGGCCGAGGACCGAGTCGGGAGGGGCGCCCGGGGGGAGGTCGACCTGCGCGATCGGCCGGAGCTCGGTCGAGGCTCGGGGAACTCCTCTCGGGACCTCTCCGAGCGCGCGGTACCCGCCGCCCGAGCGTTCGACCCGCCCTTCCCGCTCGAGGCGGCGAAGCGAGCGCGAGAGGGATTCGGGATGGGCGTGGAGGGCCCGACGGAGGCCGCTGAAGGCGATCCGTCCCTGAAGTCCCTGCAGGGTCGAGAGGACGCGCTCGTCCAACCCTCCCGAGGGTCCCGATGACGATTCATTCCGAAGCGAAGGCATCCGGCCTTGAACGAGGAGAGACGCACTTAATGCGTCGGTAACGCGCCCGTTACCAACTCTCCCTCACGGCGAGCGCGCGCGGTCCCGCCGACGTGACCGGTCAGAGGACGACCCGGTCAATATCCTCCCCCCCAAGGTGCGGAGGCGGGAACGAAAGTCCCCAGGTACTGAGATGAGAGAAACCGAGGACGATGGTGCGCCGAGCGGAGCGAACTTTGGACCGTGGGTCTGGTCGGCCTACCGAGCCTACAACGAGCTGCTCCGTGAGAAAGTGAAGAAGCGGTTCGATGCCCAGGAAGGTCCCTGGATGGACAAGGTGGCCGACCTGCTCGTTCAGGTCGTCAACGCTCGCTGGGAAGGCGGACGGAAGAAGGAGAAGGAGCTCGAGGAGCTCTACCAGCGCCTCGAGCAGCTCCTCTCGGAGTGAGGGCGATGGGAATCCCACTCCCCCTTCAGCCTATGCCGTCCCCGCCGGCCGGCCCCGAGCCGATGCTGCCGGGTCGACGGAGCAGGTAAGGGCCCGAGGCGCGAGGGCATTCCCATCTCGGGGCCACCCTTGGCCGTGCCTAGGCCGGTGAGTCCCCTCCCGCCCTCCACGGTCTATAAAGGGTGGGGTGGTTGGAGGGAGGACGATGCTCTCGGACTCGTTCGGCCGCGAGGTTACCGACATACGGATCAGCGTGACCAAACGGTGCAACTTCGGCTGCGTCTATTGCCACGACGAGGGCCTGGGTCCGGTCGCTCGACCCCGGGCGGCGCATGGCGAGGAGATGACCCCCGCCGAGGTCGAGCGACTGGTCATCGTCGCTCGGGAGCTCGGGATCCGCTCCGTCAAGTTCACGGGCGGGGAACCTCTCGTCCGAAACGACCTCGAAGAGATCATCGACCGGACGGTCCGCCAGATCCCCGACGTGTCGCTCACGACCAACGGTTCGATGCTGGAGGCTCGCGCCGAGGCGCTCCGGGACGCCGGGCTGAAGCGAGTGAACGTCTCGGTCGACACGACCGACCCCGAGGAGTTCCGCTCGATCCGCAAGGGCGCTCTCGCACCGGTGCTGCGGGGCATCCGCGAAGCGCTGCGGGTCGGCCTGAAGCCGGTCAAGCTCAACATGGTGGTGTTCCGTCGGACTCTCGCGAACATCCCCCGCATGATCGACTTTGCGGGCTCCACCGATGGGTTGAAGCTGCAACTGATCCAGTTCATGCCCGAGCTGGTCCACCACCGGGAGTGGATGGTCGACATGCAGGGCGTCCAGCGTTGGCTCGAGGAGCACTCTTCGCGCGTACTCGTTCGGGAGATGCACCACCGACGCGTGTACATCGTCCACGGGGCGGAGGTGGAGGTCGTCGACCCCGTGTTCAATCCCGACTTCTGCTCCCACTGCCACCGGATCCGGGTGACGCACCAGGGAGAGCTCAAGGGATGCCTCAATCGAAAGGACGACCGGATCCCGACCCGGGGGTTGGACGACGCGGCCCTGCGAGACGCGTTCCGGCGAGTGATCACGACCCGGCTCCCGTACTACGGCGGCTACATCACCGACTTCCCGCGACCGACCCCCGCGTCCGACCCACCGCCGGAGCTTCCGCGCGAAATCCCCTCGCGCGCGACGGCGTGACCGAGACCGGTCCCTCGCTCGCCGACTCGGTCGACGGGATCCTCACCACCCCGGCGGCGTTATCTGGTGGGAGCCTTCTGGGAGTTCCGGGAGCCGAACGATGACCGTAGACTTCGTGCTGAAGAAGACGCCGAGCCTTCACGTCGCTGCGATCCGATGGACCGGACCGTACAACGAGCGCCAGATCCAAAAGCGGTTCGAAGAGGTCGAGAAGTGGGCGCGGGCTCGGGGCCTACGGACCGGTCGTTGGATCTTCCGGGAACCGGGCTCCCGCGTTTGGGACACTGCCATCGAGGTTCGGGGAAAGGCACGCTCGGAGGGTCGGGTCAAGGTCCGGACGCTCCCGGCCGGCACCGTGGCGAGCGTGCGCTTCGACCCGGACGTCGTTTCGCCTCGGGTCGTCTACCATGGGCTCTCCGACTGGCTGCGCTGGCGCCGCAAGGAGAAGGAGATCCGCTCGGTCGTTTCGTACCGCGAGGTCTACGAGGGAAACCCCTGGAAGGACAAGCGCGCCTGGTCGAGGACCGAGGTCCAGTTCGTCGTTCGGAAGTAGACGCTCGCGCTCCGTCGATGGGAGCGCTTGGGCGCTCGTCCTCCGTACGGGCCAACCTGGAAACCCACCCGCCCAAGCGTAGATAATCCGGGACCCGTTGGGTGGTCGAGTT
Source organism: Thermoplasmata archaeon (assembly GCA_036404475.1). GTDB lineage: Archaea > Thermoplasmatota > Thermoplasmata > Lutacidiplasmatales > UBA184 > Lutacidiplasma. The sequence goes on along the minus strand of DASWZL010000107.1, from coordinate 125,115 downwards.
GTCGGAGGGTGGGAGAATGGCAACGCCGTCGACCCCCGCGAGCGAGCAGGACCGGACCGGACTCTTTCGCATCGCCACCGGCGCGGGCGTCGGCCTCGCGGCGGCGCTGCTCGCCATCGTCCTCCCGGTGGGGTTCCTCTTCGTCGCCTCGTACGACGCGACCGGGTTCCTCTCGCTGCGTCAGACCGCTTTCATCGATGCCACGGCTCTCCTGATCCTGGCCGGCGCTATCCTCTTCCTGGCCTCCCTCTTCTTCTACCGGCGGGGGTTCGCTCATCTCCGCAAGGTCGACCCCCGGTTCACGGCCGCGTCGATCCTCTGCTGGATCGGGACCCTTGGGTTCATCCTCGTTCTGGTCGCGGCGGTCGTGCTCATCGGCTCTTCCAGCTCGCTCCTTTCGTGCCTCAAGGGCCAACCGACCCACGCGCTCACCTGTCTGCGCTCCGGACAGGCTCTCGGAGCGTACACGGGCCTCGTCGGGTTCTGGTTGGGGTGGCTCGGCGGGGTCGGGATCGTGCTCGGCCTATCGGCGGCCTCGTCTCGGTTCAAGAGCCGGGAGGTGGCCGTTGGCGCGGCCCTCTACGCGATCCTCCTGCTCGCTCTCGTCGGGCCGTTCGTCGCGCTCGTCGTGTCGTTCCCCGGGGTCGAGTACCTGCTCCTGCTGGTCCCGATCCTCGCGCTGCTCGCCCCGTACTTCGTGCTCCGCGGGGCCGGACCGATGCCGCAGAACGGCGCCGGGGCACCATCGGCGAATTGAAATCGGTCGTGGGCTTGCGCCCACCCTCCGTTGACGCGACCCCCCACCAAGGGGCCGGCACGGATACGAGAGCAACGATGTCCGAGGCCGCTCGAGGGACCCCGAGACCCTCCGAGACCGCCACATTGGGAGGGGGGTGCTTCTGGTGCACCGAAGCGGTCCTCTCCGAGCTCGCCGGTGTTTCGAGCGTCGCGTCGGGGTATGCGGGCGGGACCGTCCCTCGGCCGACCTACGAGCAGGTGTGCACGGGAGGGACGGGTCATGCCGAGGTCGTCCAGGTGACGTTCGACCCGAGCGTGGTGAGCTACCACGACCTCCTGACGGTCTTCCTGACGACCCACGACCCGACGAGCCTGAACCGGCAGGGGAACGACGTGGGCACCCAGTACCGCTCCGTGATCTTCTGCCACTCCGCCGTTCAGCGGGCGACCGCGGAGCAGGTGATCGGAGAGCTCGAGGCCGCCCAGGTCTGGAAGCGGAGGATCGTCACTGAGCTTGAGACGTTCACCGAGTTCTACCCCGCGGAGGAGTATCACCGGGACTACTTCCGGCGTAACCCGGGAAGCGGCTATTGCCGCGCCATCATCGCGCCGAAGGTGTCGAAGTTCCGGAAGCAGTTCGCGGCCCGCCTCAAGCCGAGCTGAGCGGGATCGGGGCCGGGCCTCGCGTCACAGCGCGAGGAAGAGGAGGTACGCCGCGAACGCGAAGATGACGACCCCCGATACGACGACCACCGCACGGGCGATGCTCGGTCTCCGCTCGGTGCCGACATGGACCGCCCACGGGAACGCCACGACCCACACGGTAATGGCTCCGAAGAGCCCGACGAAGAGGACCCAGCCTCCGAGATAGGCGAACGCGAGGCCGGCAGTGAGCCACCAGACGATTTGGAACGGGTTCGAGACCCCGAGACCGAGCGCCTTCGTGTAGGTGCGGATGCCCGTGGTCTCGGGAGGAGGGTGACCCGACGCCCCCTTCAGAAGGCCGACCCCAAGGTAGACCATCACTCCGGCGCCGGCGAGATAGATCCAACGCAGACCCGTCGAGAGGTCGACCGTCGAATGCAGCGCGTAGACCAGGACCCCTAGGACGAGGTCCGCGCTCATCGCGCCCAACCCCGCGGTCACCCCCTCCCGAAACGAGCGGACCGACTGCGACGCCATGAAGGCGTTCATCGGTCCGGGAGGGATCGTCAGCGAGAAGCCCAGGAAAAGGCCGAACGCGAGCTCGAAGACGGACAGGGTCACGGCCCCTTTCCCTCGCGGCGGAACTCCCCGAGCCGGTCCTCGTCGGTGACCCGCGCCCCCACCCGCCCGCTAACCGGCGGGCGGAGGGACCCGACGCGCCTCAATCGTGATGACCCGTACCGCCGGAGGCTTCCACGTCAGGGCCAGGATGCCCCCAATCAGGGTCAACAGGAAGCCCACCAGGAAGCCGCCCAACGCGACCGCGATGCTCACGAGGGCGAAGACGATTGCGAGGATGCCCCAGACCCCGTGTGCCGAGGGGACCGCGATCATCAGGAACCCTACGATGACCGTAAGGAACCCGACCCCAAGCCCGAGAAGGAAGAGCTCACTCCGGAACCCGAACACGGCGAAGATGGCACCGATCAGCGCGAAGAGAAGGCCACCGGCCAAGATGAAGATCCCGCCAAGGATCGTCAGGACCCCGGCTCCTACGGGTCGCGGCATGAGGACCGGACAAGTATGAGAGGAGAAAAGGACGATTCCGCCGCAATCGTCGAATGGTCGCAATCCTCACCGAAGACCGACCCCAACCTATTTTGATGCGGGAAGGTTCGAGGTTCCTCGGAGGGGAGCCCTTGACGGCAGGATCGCGAGTCTCCGGCCGGGTCTTCGAGATTCACCGCAAGCCCGAGGTCGCCGGCGAGCACGGCCTCCCGAAGCCGTCGGTGCCCGAGGCGTTCGTCTCCCGAGCCGGCCTCGCGGGGGACTTCAACCGCTACCGTCACGAGGAAAAGCGGGACGACCCGGCGATGGCCCTTCTGATCATGCCGCGGGAGACGCTGGACGAGCTTTCGCGCGAAGGCTGGCCCGTCCGTCCCGGAGACCTTGGAGAGAACATCACCACCGAGGGGATCGCGTACGACGCGTTCGTCCCCGGACACCGGTTCCGGGCCGGCGAGGTCGTCCTTGAGGTGTCGAAGGCCTGCACGCCGTGCGACAACCTCTTTCTCCTTCCCTACGTCGGACCCTCCCGAGGGCCGGAGTTCCTCAAGGTAATGCTGAACCGACGAGGATGGTACGCCCTCATCCTCCGCGAGGGGTGGGTCCGCGCCGGGGACCGATTCGAAGCCACGGATTGAGACGGCGCAGGATCGCGCCGTGGCTCAGGGCCATTCCCGGTAGATCGTCCCGCCTCGCCTAGGCGAGGGGGGTACCAGCCGCCGGACCGACGGCGGCGTCCCTGGTGCTGACGGGACCGGCTCGGAGACCCACGTCGGGCGAAAATGGGCGCGGCACCTCGCTGGGAATCGGCCAACCCCGTCGAGATGTCCCGAGGAAGATGGCCCTCCGTCGCCCTCGATGCGGTCTCGAAGGGGAGGTCTTTCCACTGTCGGAAAGTATCTATAAACCCTCCCACTCCTCGGCGCTCGATATGTCCCCGTCATCTATGCGTCGAAAAGCAATTTGGCTGCTGCCGATCATTGTCGGGGTCTGTGCTCTGATGGTTCTGCCCGCCAGCGCGACCCTCCAGTCGCACTCAGGACTGCTTTCGGCCTCTGGGGTCTCGGCGCCGGCCGCGGTGACGTCCTCGGGCGCATCGCCGGCGGGGCCGACCAGCGGAGCAACGCCGGTTTCGGCCACCAACCAGTTCTCTTCGCTCCCCACGTCGACCGTGAAACCCACGATCCCTTCGTCCGCCCCGGCCACTTCGAACGCTCTTTCCGGCGAGATCCAGAAGCTTGAGGCCGGCGGGGCCAAGCCCTCCACCATCGCCATGGTCCAGCGCATCGCGGAGGGCATCCAGAGCGGTGCCATCCCGGCCAGCGCCGCCATCCTACCCAACATCAATATCCTCCTCGGCGACACCGCCTCGCCATCCGCCGTCGTCAGCCCGTACTACACCGAGGCCCCGGCCCCGATGGGGGTCGGCGACTTCGGTCTCGGATCGACCACCTACGAATACAACACGTCCGCGGTCGAAGGCACGACGGACCTGACGAGTTTCAACGCCACCGCCGGAAGTCTGTACGAACCCTCGGGTCAGTACTACTGGAACGGTAACCCCGCGAACGAGCCCGGCAACCCCTACGACTGGGGAATCCAGCTCAACACGGTGGTTCAGAACATCACCCTCCCCGGCTCGACCGGGTTCCCTCTGGGTTCGGGCGTCTTCTGGACCCAGAACGTGCCTGACTTCAGCGGCAACTCTGTCCAGTTCCTGGACAACGTCTGGAACTTCTCCGGTCCAGGCGCCAACATGACCCCCGGCACCATCTACTCGGCCAGTGGTACGCTCGTTCCCTACGACTTCTACTATGATTACGGCCCCACGCTACCGGTGGTGTATCCGGTGCAGCTCCACCTCTACAACAACGCGTCGACGATCGGCGGCCGCTCCGCCATCTCCTACGGCTACCGACTGGTGGACGGAAACGGGATGGTATACACTGGAATCTACGACACGGTCATCTTCAACTCCCCGTATTGGGAGCCCCTGCTCAACCCCCAGTTCCAAGTCAACGGCTTCAACTACGCACCGAACGGGGCCGCCTTTGACGCCGAGCTGGTCTTCTGCGGTCCAGCGGCCGGCTCGAACGCGGTCATCACGAACGCGAGCGGGTCGATGACCCTGCAGTACCTCAACTCCTCCTCCTCCAAGTGGGTGAGCGTCCCGTCCGCCTACGACTACGGGGCGAACACTGGGGAGACGGCGGTTGGGGTCGCCGCTTATTGGTCTGGTACCACCGTATACCTCAACCAGGGGCCGTCGCTGCTCTACGGTCTCTGGGGAACCCCGACCCCCGTCCCGACGGGATCGATCCAGTTCACCGGGGACTCCTCACCGAACTACGCGTTCACCTTCATCGGTGAGAACATCTCGGGATTCCCGGCCTACCAAGAGTGGGCGCCGTCCAACGCGGCGGGAGTCGTCCACACGTCCCTGCCGCCCTCGATCCCCGGTTCCGCGAGCTACACGGTCGCCGCGTACGCCGCGGAGTACGCGAACTACACCGGCAAGAACTTTACGACCACTCAGACCGCCTACGCCATCACGATGACGAGTTCGCCGGGGAGCTTGTACGCGCCGCTCTACATGAACGGTGAGGCGCAGGCGACGGCGCTCGTGTCTGCGATCACGGGGCACGCCATCGTCCCCTACACGTTCAAGAACCTGGTCGTTCACACGGGCCTGGCGTTCAACGTTCTGAACGACTGGTCCTTCCCGATGTTCAACCTGTTCTACGCGACGGGCGTCACGTCGCCGCTCGCGGTCAACAACGTGGCCCAGGGCCCGAACGGCGTCTTCGGGGCCAACAACACGGAGTACTACTGGCCGTACTTCGGAGGATACTACTACAACCTCACGAGCGCGAGCCAGGAGTTCGTGGACTACGGTGGGGTCGGCGACACGTTCACCAACCTCGCCCTTCCCGGATTCAACGGCGGGAGCGGTGTGATCACCGGCGGCGCGATTTCGCTCTGGGGAACCACCAACGTTACCGCGAACGATCTCACCGTGTCGGCCGACTCCTTCGGAGTCTGGGCCTCGGTCGCCACGCACACGACGGTCGAGAACTCTAACGCCACCGATGGGGCCGCCGACTTCAGCGTCATCGCTTCGACCGGGGCAGTGGGGTGGAACGACTCATCCTATGACTTCGGCACATCCATCCTTGACGAGGGAGGCATGGGCGGAACGTTCACGTACCTGAACACGTCCCTCTACTCCACCGGGTTCGAGGCCTACTGGGCGAACGCGACGACCCTCAACCAAGTGCAGGTAGGGGCGATCGCGGACGGCGTCTACGCGGAGGGCGGCATCGGACTTACGGTAACGAACCTCAACGTCAACGCCGAGGGCTATTTTGGTACCGCGGGGGTCATCGGTTACGGAGTGAGCGACACCACGGTCACTACCGCGTCCTTCTCCGACTTCACGGACCCGGGCGTCGGCCTCCAGGGCGGCGCGAACGCCACGATCTCGAACGTGACCGCCGACGACTCGTTTGCCGTAGAGCTCGAGTACGGCTTCACCAACGGGACCGTCTCGAAGCTCTTTGCGACGAACGGTTCCCTCGGCGTCGGGACCTATGAGGCGACCGACCTCACCCTCTCGGGCGTATCGGCCAACGATTCGACCTATGGAGCGGAGATCGAGGACTCTGCGTCCGTTGCCATGTCCCAGACCACGGCCTCGAACCTCTCGGTCGGCAGCGTGATCTTCGGGTCGAGCCAGGACACGGTCAACGGGGTCTCAGCGACGACCAACTCGGTGGGTGTCTTTGTCTATGAGTCGGACTTCATTTCGGTGAGCAACGTCACCGCGTCCGACACGACCCCGAGCGCTCTCTACTCGGTCCACCTCTTCTACTTTGACCTCCCGCTCGCGGCGGTCGTGACCGAGGATAGTGAGGCGACGGGAATCTCCCACGTGGTTGCCACGAACTACGGTGCGGCGCTGTTTGACATCTATTCCAACGGGCTCCAAGTGAACGCCATCAACGCCACGTCTGACCAGTACGGGATGGTCTTCAACGCGACCTACAATAGCTATGTCAACGGCCTCGGCGCGTACAAGGACTGGATGGGCTTCCTCATGCAGGCGGGCGGCGAGACCGCCGGCGCGGTGGGCAACTACGTGACCGACAGCTCGTTCGTGGACGACACGAGCTTTGGGGTCGCCATCCTCACTGGGGACGGCAACACGATCACCGGCAACAACTTCGTCGGGGATAACGGGGCGACCTCCACCTACAACGCGGCGCACGTCCAGGCGTGGTCGGAGGTCGACAACTACTTCAACACCTGCACGAGCGAGTTCTGCGCGACGGGCGTCGGTAACTACTGGGCGGACTGGCACACCTACGGGTCGAATGGATACCTCGCTCCGTACATCGTCACGGGGACCACGGAGGATTCCTTCCCGATCGGGCCCCAGGAGACGTTCACCGTCACCTTCATTGCGACCGGTCTTTCCTCGGGAACGACCTGGTCGGTGACGTTGGGCGGGGTGACGCTGAGCTCGAACACCACGACCATCTCCTTCTCGGAGCCGATGGGCACCTACTCGTACTACGTCGGCCCGCTCGGGGGGTACGACACGACCCCGACGACCGGCAGCGTGACGGTCGCGAACGGAGCGTACAACGTGCCGGTGGGGTTCACCTCGACGACCTCGTACGTCTCCACGGACACGTTCAACACGTGGTTCGCGGTGGCGATCGCGCTCGCGGTGATCGCCCTCGTGGTCGCCCTCCTGGCCCTGTTCCTGCGCCGTCGACGAGGGCCGAAAGCGCATCCGGCAGCTCCCCAGCCGTGGACGCCGCCCCCCCCGGCGGCCGAGCCGACGACCACCCCTCCCGCCGAGGGTGGCTCGGGAGCCTGGAACGAGGGACCGCCCCCCCCCGGAGCGTCGCCACCGAGCTAAGCTCGCCCAGGACGGCCGAAGCAACCCTTTCCTCTCCCCCCAGCCGGACCGGCCCGGGGTGACTCTTGTTCTCAACGACGCACGCACGTACGTACGCCTTGGTGCGGGAAGGGAGGATGCGCGACGCCCGCGCCGGCGGACGTCCTACTTGAGGTATCCGGAGAGGTCGTCGTCCTGTTCGACCTCGAGCAGGTGGCCCATCCGGTCGCGTTTGGTCTCTAGGTAGGGGCGGTTGATCTCGTTCGCGGGGATTTCGACCGAGATCCGTCCGGAGATGCGAACGCCGTGCCGCTCGAGGTCCTGGACCTTCGCCGGGTTGTTCGTCAGGATCTGAATCGAGCGTACGTGGAGCGCCGAGAGCATGTGGGCCGCGATCTCGTAGTCCCGCTCGTCGGGTCGGAACCCGAGCAGCTCGTTCGCCTGCACGGTGTCGTATCCCGAGTCTTGGAGCTGGTAGGCGCGGATTTTGTTGACGAAGCCGATGCCGCGGCCTTCCTGTCGCAGGTAGAGGACGACCCCCCGCTCCATCTGCCCGATCCGCGCGAGCGATTCCATGAGCTGGTCGCGGCAGTCGCACCGGAGCGAGCCGATCGCGTCCCCCGTGAGGCACTCCGAGTGCACCCGAACGGGGACCTCCTCGCGTTCGAACACGTCCCCGTGGACGAACGCCGCGTGGTCCTGCCGGTCGAGGCAGTTCTCGAACGCCACGACCTGGTACTCGCCGAAGCGGGTGGGAAGGTTCGCGAGCGCCCGGACCCGCACGCAGTTGTCGGGGGGGCCATCGCAACGATGCTCATCCCCCTCCCGGAGCAGTCGCTCGACGATCGGACTTGGGATCCCCATGGCCGTTCGCGCCGGGATGGTCCGTCGGACCTGATAACGGTTCAGGGCGGTCAGAACGGGGGGGACAGTAGGTGGCACGCGGGGAACCGCGTTCCCTCCGGGTCGGTCGGCTACGTCAGCACGTGGATGTTGTGTCGCGCGCTGATCTCCCGCAGCTTCTTCGGCCAGACCGTGACGGTGACCTCGCCGATGTGGGCCTTGCGGAGGAGGAGCATCTGGGTCCGGCCCTGACCGATCCCGCTTCCGATGCTGAGCGGGATCTGGCCGTTCAGGATCGCCTGGTGGTACGGGAACTTGAGGAAATCGAGCTGACCCGTCATCGACAGCTGCTGGCGGAGGGTTTCCGCGGTCACGCGGATCCCCCCGGACATGAGCTCGTGGCGGCGTCGGGTCACGGGGTTCCAGACGAGGATGTCCCCGTTGAGGCCGTGCATCGGTCGGCCGTCCTCCGAGCGCGTCTCGGTGACCCAGTCATCGTAGTCGGCGGCCCGCATCTCGTGGGGATATCCGTCCTTGAGCGGCCAGCCAATCCCGATGAGGAACACCGCCGGGTGCTTCTGCAGGATCGCGGTCTCGCGCTGCTTCCGGGGCAGGTCCGGGTAGGCGTCCAGCAGGTCCTCGGTGTGCAGGAAATGGATGTCGTCGGGCAGGTTCGGGTAACGCGGGTCCTTGAGCTGCGGGAACAGCCGCTGAACGTGCTTCTGCGCGCCCGTGATGACCTTCCAGATGCGCCGGACCGTGTCCTTGAGGTAGTCGAGGTTCCGGTCCTCGACAGTGATCGCCTTCTCCCAGTCCCACTGGTCGACGTAGGCGCTGTGGTCGTGGTCCAGGAAGTAATCCTTCCGGACCGCACGCATGTCGGTGATGAGCCCCTCGCCGGACTGAAGGTCGAACTGTTTCAGGGCCATCCGCTTCCACTTGGTCGCCGCCTGGACGACCTGGGCGTCCACCGGGTGGAGGTCGCGGTCGTTCGAGATATGGAACTGAATCGGCGTACGGGAGCCGTCCCGGTCGAGCATGTCGTTGACACCGCTCTCGCTCTCCACAATGAGCGGCACCTGGACCATCATCAGGTTGAGCTCCTTGCATAGGTGCTCCTCGATGTAGCCCTTGACCGCGTAGATGGCGTGCTGGGTGAGGCGGGGGGAAAGCAGCGGCTCATAATCACCGGGGAGCACGCGGTCGACCTCTTCGTACGTGCCGATCCCCGGGCCGGCGAGGTCGGCCCTCTTGTCTTGGGCGACGTCAGTGACAGACATTGCCGATAGGGCGGAGTTGCGCGCGAATAAACCCCCCGTCAAACCCGCTCGACACGCGGCCCGAGCCATGCGAGAAGGCTGGCACGGGAGCCGGGAGGGAGGTCCGTATCGGTGGACCGTCACCGCCGAACGATGCGTCTCGGCCGGGCAGAATCTGGGAGCCGCGCGACCGACTGGGTTTATGAGGCCGGTCGCGGTGAAGTAGGTGGTCTGACCCACACCGGGTAACATGGTCGACCTTCCGCCAGAGTTTCGCACCACCCCCTTCTCCTATTACGTATGGAGCCGGAGCCGCCGGGCGAGCCACGTAATGGCGTTCGCGGTGGCCAAGTTCATCGACCCGTCGTTTCGGTGGATCACCGTCCGGGAATTGGCGGCGGAGCCCTCGGTCGAGGAGTCCTGGGTCCGTCGGCTCCTCCCCGAGACCCGGGTCCCTGCGCCGATCTCGGTCGCCGACCTCGGAGAGGGGCCCCGGGTCTCGCGAGAGACGTTCGACTCCCTGATCCGCCCCGAGGGGGCCACGGCGGACCGGATTGCGCTCGACCATTTCCTCCTCCTGCCGCCGCGGATTCAACGGATTCTCGACGAGAGCGACTCTCCCTCCGGTCCTCGAGTCGTCGTCGTCGCGAACACCAACCGAATCCGCATGTTCTATCCGACCGACCCGGGTCGCCTTCGCGCGATGATGGACGTGTTCCCCCGACACGGCCTCTCGGTCATCACCACCTCGATTCCGCCTCCCTACGAAGGCCGGTATGGCTACTCCATCGCGCTGAGGCTGGACGTCGAATCCGCCGAGGAGTGGCGAACGGCCCACCTCGTGGTCGAGAAAGGACTACCCTCGGGGGAGCTACGCACGGGAACGACGTTCTCCCCGGACCAGCTTCCCTGGTATCTCGAAGCCGGAACCGCGATCGAGAAGGCCACGGGCTAGGTCGAGTCGGCCGACCGACCCTCTCCTCGGAGCTCCCACCCTCCTCCTCGCCTGCGACGACGTCCGAGGTCACCGCCCAGATTCCGGTCGCGACGGATTCTGTTCCACCGCGCTCGCGCTTGACGCTCTGGACGGATTCCCGGGGGGGTGGTCCGGCGGGTGGCGGCGCAGCTGCCGGTCGGCCTCCCAGCACCACTTCCGGTCATCTGATTCGACCCACGGGCCGCGGGAAAGCCCTTCTCCTGAGGACCGAATGTCTAAAGCCCCGGCTCGGAGCCCGTTCCCGTAGATGCTGAAGATTCGCGCCGGCGCGAACGGGACTCACGGGCCCGACGAGGCCCGATGAGCGGTGACCCTCCCACCACCGTGATCTACGCCCGGGAATGGCTCGCCCGGTTCCGGTCCCAATTCGATGAGGCGGCGGGCGACCCAAGGACGGCACTCGGGCTCTTCTACGACCGCCATCGGCGATTTGTGGCAGGTCCGGGGAACCTCCCGCCCAGCCGGCCCGAGTACTCCTACGAGGAGTGGAACCGGACCTTCGCCACGTTCCTGGCTTCGCTCGCTCGGGACTTCGGTCTCGTCCAGGCCCCCGGCTGGACCGACGTCCCGCAATTGATGTGGTTCTGGCACGGCATCCCCGACCGACCGGCGGTCGCGATCCGGGAGGTCAAAGTGGCCACCGATTCGATCGTGGAACAGGACCTTCCCTCGGTCGTGAGGTCCGGAGCCTTGCTGACGGTTCTCGTCATCTACCCGGACTACCCGGCTCCCCAGGGCACCCGCTCGGTGGAGGAAGCGACCGAACGGTGGCGGGCGAGGATCGGGGACGAGCTGGCACGCCTCGGGCTGACGCGCGAGTTCCTGCTGACGACGATCAGCGCCTTCGACTGGGATCTCCCGGCGCCCTGGAAGGGGTTCGCCTGGCATCCGAGCGAACGGTCGATGAGTCCCGTAGAGTAGCCCCCCGGACCGTCCGCTATCCCCACGGAGCATCGCGGAGACGTTCCTTCTCGCGGCCCCCGGAGCGTGGGTCACTCCGGTGCCGGCGACGGCCCCGTCAAGGAGAGACGGAGCCCCATGAGGACCTCTCCGCCCACGAGGGTCATACGGCTCCGGAGCCCCCAGGCCCCGAGGCCCCCCTCCCGGAAGCCGAGCTCCTTCCGCTCCACGCGTCGGAATCCCCGGGAGCGGAAGAGTTCGATCGAGGCGTCGTTCTCCTCCTCGGCAGCCCCGTAGGCGACGGTGGTCTGTTCCCGACGGAAGAGCGCGAGCGCATCGTCGAGGAGCAGTCCTCCGAGTCCTTCCCGCCGATGGGACCGCGCGGTCGAGAGATAGTAGACGTACCCCACGGTGGGGTCGAGCCGATCCAGGACCGACACCGCGACGATCTCGCCTCGGAGGACCGCGGCGCGTACCCAGGTGGCGCTTCGAAGGGTTCGCTTGGCGTGCCACCGGTAGATCCCTTCGAACCCATCCTTCAGGGCCGGGATGGCACGCTCGCGGTCCTCTCCCACGAGGTCGATCAGCTCTACCTGGGGCGGCCGAGGCGGAACACGGGCGCCGAGGGCGGGGGCCCCTCCCCTCTCCTCCGCCATGCACCTTCCTTGCGGGGACCCGGTGGACTCAGAGCCGAGGCTGGGCCGGAGACCGTCTTCCCCGTCAGCGGTCCCTCCCCGCTCCCAGATAAGACTCCGTCGGTTGACCCCTGCGAGAGGCGCCGGGTTGGTGGGTTCCGCGACAGGAGGAGCGGGAGCTCGCACGGAGGCAACGGTCCGTGTCACTCGAAACGACGTGCTGTTGCTGGTGGCCCTCGCCGTCCTCTGGGGCTCGGCCTACGTGGCGATCCGGGAAGGCATTGTGGCGGGCGCCTCGCCCTTTCTCTTCGCCGGCGCACGCTATGCGATCGTCGCCGGCCTTCTCGCTCTGGTGGCCACGGTGCGAAGGGAAGCGTGGCCGAGCCAACGCTCCGTCCTCCTCTCCGCGCTCGTCGGAGGAACGCTCATCATCGGCTTCTACGGGATGCTGCTCTACTGGGGGGAACAGTTCACCACGGGAGGGTACGCCTCCGTCCTCTCCGGGATGGGACCGATTCTGACGGTCGTCTTCGCCTACTCCCTCCTTCCGTCGGAGCGTCTCTCTCGGGTCGCCGTCGCGGGGATCGCCCTGGGGTTCGTCGGTATCCTCGTCCTCGTTCTTCCGAGCCTCCTCGGAGGTGTCGGCGGTGGTTGGATGGGACCGGTCGCGGTGATGGGGGCATTCGTCGTGTTCCCGCTAGGAACGGTCCTCCTCCGCCGTTGGGGGCGAGAGCGGGAAGGCACGTGGCAGCTCTCGTTCCAGTTCGGTGTCGGCGCGGGGATCCTGGGCCTCGCGATGCTCGTGCTCCGGGGACCCGAACGACTGCCGCTCACGTTCGCCGTGTGGGGCCCGCTGCTGGTCCTGGTGGTGTTCTCCTCCCTGCTCGGATACGTAGTCTACTTCCGGTTGCACCACCAAATCGGACCGGGTCGGGCCAACCTCGTCACCTACCTGCTGCCGCTCGTGGGCGTGGGTCTCGGGTCGGGTCTTTACGGAGAGCCGATCACCGTTTGGGAGGTGGGCGGTTTCCTCCTAGTGGTGGCCGGCCTCTCGCTGGTCTTCGCCACGGGGAACCGTACCCGCCCCCCCGTCGCTCGAAGCCCGGGAGAGGCGGAACCCCCTTCCCACGGAGGCTCCTAGGTTTCCCTCCGCGGTTTCTCTGGCGTTCCCGATGAGCTCGCCGTTGGAAGGGTATCAATAGTTCGTACCATTGGGGACATTACAGGGCGGACCGTCTCCGAACCGGTCCGCACGGGACATTGAACGCCGAAGATTGGGGAATCGCCGTCTCTCTCGGAGTCCTCACGGGAGTCCTGACGGCGCTGGCCGCGCGGGGGTTCGTCCGGTTCTACCGCACCCGCCGGCACTCCCAGCTGGGGTGGGGGGTCGGACTGGGATTCGGCGCTGCCGCCACCGCGATCGAGCTGACAGCGTACGTCGGCGTGGTCTCCACGGTGATGCTGCAGGCGTACGTGTTCTTCTCGGCCGCTATCGTGGGCACGCTGTCCCTCGGGTCCGTGCGCGCGTTCCGGCGTTCGGTCTACCGGAACGTCTACGCCAGCTACATCATTGGGGTCTCGGCGGTCGTCGGCCTCTTCTGCTTCACGACACCGGTGTCGGAATCGATGGTGCAGGGCGGCGTCATCTCGGGCAATCCTCCAGTGCTCCTCCTGGTCCTCTCGTCGCTGATCACCGTCCCCGCGACCGTGGTCCTCCTCGGCTTCGGGATCATCTCTCTTCGCCGCGCGTTCCACTGGAAAGGCTTCCTGATGATCGCCGGTGCGAGCGTCCTCGCCGCGGGTGGGGCGTTCTACATCGCGTCGTTCCCCGTGGCCCTCTACTATGCCGAGTTCGTCGGGATCGTTCTCTTGTTCATCGGGCTCACCGACTTTTCCCGATGGCTCACCCCGACCCCCGTCGCCACGACAGCGCCTACCGAACGCGCTGCCTAGATCCGCCGTCCCGTGTCCTCGGTTCCGGCCCTTCGGCCTGACGCCGCCACCGGCCCCCTCCCAAGGGAGGAAATAGGCGAAGGGGCGTCCGGGAGAACGAACTCTATGACGCCGATTCGTAAGGGACCGAAAATCCAGCAGACCTACTTCTTCCGGGCACCCGTGGCGAAGGTTTTCGGATCGCTCACCGAACCTTCGGAGCTCGTTCGTTGGTTCCTGAAGGAGGCCCGCCTGCCGCCTACGGCCGGGGCGACCTACGAGTTCGTGTGGCCGTTCGGCTATCGCCACCGAGCCAAGGTGATCGCCTTCGTTCCGAATCGGAAGCTCTCCCTCGAGTGGCCCGCGAAGGGGCTTGGGATGACCCAGGTGAGCTTCACCCTGGCCGCCCGGAGGGGCGGAACCCTTCTCACCCTCCGACACACCGGCTATGGAAGGACCCCCGCCTGGGTCGAGAACTACGGCGGGACGTGCCGGGGATGGGCGTACTTCCTCACGAACCTGAAGTCGGTCCTCCGCAACGGGACGGACCTTCGGGAGGTCGGGGATGCATAGCCTCGGACCTTCGCCGATCGATGGCCCGGAGGATCCATGACGAGCTGGCCTCGAACGGAGTATCACATCGAGACCGTACTACGCGTGCCTCTCGCGTTCGTGTTCCGTTGGTGCACCGACTTCCGTCCGGATGACGCCCGGCGGGAAGGCGAGTCGTACGAACGGAAGGTCCTCGAACGAACGGCTCGTCGAGTGGTCTACGAAGACCTGGAATTGACCCCCACCGGATGGCGGTGGGCCCGACATGTGGTCACCCTGAATCCGCCGAACCGTTGGCACTCGGATTCCGTCGGGAACTACCGAGACGCTACCCTCGACTACGCGCTGACCGCGCTCGGCCCCGAACGGACCCGGTTCGAGCTCACCTGGAAGCGTCGCGTGTCCGCTCTCGGAGGACGACCCCCGTCCCGGAAGTCCATCGAAAAGAGCACCCTCGGCGCGTGGCGACAGTTCGCGAAGGCGTTGGAAACCGACTACCGGAGAGCTCGTCGCCGATAGCGCCGCTCGCGAGTTCCTCTCCCGGTCGGCCAGCGTTCGCCCTCGCACGACGGCGCCGTTCCCCGACCCGCCGTCCCCCGGTTCAGCCGGCGGGCACGGGGGCGGGGACGGAGGAGCAGTCGAGGCACCATCCGTGGCCTTGGGCGACGAACGCCTGGCGAAGACAATCGTTGCAGATCGGTCGTAGGCACTTTGGGCAGGGTCCGCTCATGCGAAGGTTCACGACCACTTTGGAGCAAGAGGCGCACACCGACCGTTGGCTCGCCGAGTTCAGGGAACGGCGGGCGGGCCGGTGAGGTTCCATGCGCACGGGAAGGCCAGTGCCTCTCAAGTGGGGTGGCACCGGGTTGGCGGCCTCGAGGAAGAGGTCGGCCGACCGGGCGTCCGGTCGAGGGAAGACGCCGAGCGGACCGGAACGGGAGAAGGCCGTCGATCCGGGGATCGTGGGACGGTCCGCACGCTGGTCCTCGAAAGGTACGCCTCGGGAAGGCGAGTCCCCGTCCCCCTCGGGAGTGGACCAATCGCGTTCCGTCGACCGTGCGGATTCGTCCGAGCGGGCCGGGGGGTCGGCGGGTAGGCCCGGTTCCATCGCCCAGGACGACGGGCCACCGACCCTTTCCGGAGCTTCCGAGAGAAAAACGGACCGTCGGCCCGAGACCGGGGGAAACAGGCGATCGAGTTCCTCCTCGGAGAGCGGCTCCGCCCTCGGCGACGGCGGGGGCAGGCCGCGGCTCCGATCGTCGGGAGTCGGGGGGGAGACAGGTGCGCTATCCACCTCGGCGATGCTCCGGGGAGGTTTGGCCAAGGAGGCAGAACCGGCGATCTCCCCGGATCCCATAGCGGACCGGACGCCGTGGTAGTAGTTCCGGACGGGAAAGGCCACGAGATTCCCGGCCTTGCCGGGCGAGTGGACCACGCCGGGAACGGACCCGATCGCCTTTGGCCCTAGTCGCCGACGCTCCCGGGGAAGCCAGGAGAGCCAGGTCTCGTCTCCGGGGTCGGAGGGGCTGGACAGCACCCGCCATTCGGACCCTCGGCCCGTGATGGGAGAGCGTGGCCGGTCCGCCGGTCCGGTAGCGGCCTCGGTCGGTGGGCCCGTCGGACGCGAAGCGGTCGCGACACCGACCGCGGGTACGGATTCCCCCGGCAAAGGAAGGGGGTTCCACCACCGGTACAAGGACGTGGAACTGGCCAACGCTCCCAGCCCGACCGCCAATAGGGCGAAGGGGGTGTAGACGCCGACACGTGCCAAGGGGTCGAGAAGCAGGGCCAGGCCGAGAAAGAGGGAGGTGAGCGCTGCCGCCGGCAGGAGGAGCTGGTGAGAAAGACGGGTGAACCGCTCCCAGCCGGCAGGGTTCGGGAAGGCCCGTGCGTTGTGGACGACCCTGCTCATGCCAGAACCGGTTGGAAGTGCCGGGAAGGAGGGCCATGAACCTATCGAACCACTGGAACGCCCTCCCGGGGGCCTCGCGCGGACCGGTAGCTCGTGCGCGCGTCCGTCGGACGACCCCTAGGACGGGTCGGTCACTGACGAAGCGATGGGTCGGAGGGCTTCGAGTCCCATCGGAGCGGAAGTCTCCGCGAGTCGCGAGCCAGAAGGTTGTGAGTCCCGTGAAGAAGAACAGCTATCCTCGGATCGCCCACCGTGACGAGGTCGACCTCGAGCCGTCGGGTCACGTAAACAGCTCCTCGAACCAGGAATCGCACAGGGTAGGGGAGTCCGCGAACATCCCCCGCTCGCCGGAGCGGGGAGGTTGGTTCACGCAAGCAACTCCCCCGGTGTCGCTCACCGAGGAAACGCCCGGAGCGGGTCGTTACCTCTTCTTCTTCTGGCCCTTCTTTGGCATCTTTATGGGTCTACCCGGCCGGCGACCGAGTGTGATCGCATCTAGGGCGCTCCGTCTATTTCAACACCGGTCCAGCGCTCGGATTCTTCGTCGGCCGATTCCGTTCACAGGCCGAGCGCCAGGAGCGCGTTCATTGCCTGCTCCAGCGTCTGTTCGGGCGTGCCGCCCGCGTTGATCCGCACCCAGCGCGGGGGTTGGAACAGCTGCTCGAACTTCCGTTTCACCTTCACGAGGTACGGTTCGTCCTCGAAGGCGTTCCGCTGACCCCGAGCCTCGATCCGTTTCATGGCGACCTCCACGGGCGCGTCCAGATACAGGACCAGGTCTGGCTCGAGAGCGACCTCACGCTCGATGCGGTCCACCTCGCGCCACGTCTCAGGGCTCAATCCGGGGTACTGGTACGCCAGCGACGAGTAGAACGACCGGTCCTGGATGACAATGTCCCCCATCTCGAGCGCGCGGTCGATCAGGGGACGGAGCAGAGCTCGGTCGACCGTGAGGCACAGCGCGGCCGCGAACGAGTCCACTTTGTTGAGCCGTGCGAACTCGGACCGGAGGAACTTGTCGGTCGGCTCTCGGAAGCTCGAGATCGAATGACCCCGCCCGAGCAGCGGAGGGACCAGTCGCGCGGCCAGCTCCGTCTTTCCGGTCCCATCGATCCCCTCGATGACGATGTACGTGGCGCGCTCGGTCATTGGCCACCGGAGGGGTCTTCCACGACACGGTGACGCGCCACGAGGCGGACGAGGTCGGACATCAGCCGCGGGCAGTCCGTCCCGGGCCATAATACCGATTGATGGCGAATGTCGCCTTCGAAGTCGTCTAGGAGTTACCGCGGGCCTTAATGGGGGCCGCCCCGGTCGGGGTCGAGAGTGGGGAGCCGAGATGCCGAGTACGCAGGACGGAACGCGGGGACGGCCCTGGATCCTGAAGACGCCGAGCGGACAATCGGAGTTCCAAGCGTTCCGCGACGCCGCCCTCAACCCGCCGGCGCTCGTGATCCAAGCCGGGACGACCGAGCTCCGGTACCATCTCGGCTCGATCGAGGATTTGTACGCAATGCTGAAGACGCGCGGAGATTGGGTCTCTCTCGGCAGCGCCGACGAGCAGAAGCCGGCCCCCCCCGGAACCGTCGAGGAGTGGGGTCGCTCGCCCAGGAACCCCGTGGGGGGTTGGTACGGCCTCCGCAAGGGGTTCCGTGGACGCTTCGGGATGTACCTACCGCCCGTCCTGGAGAAGCTCGGGTTGGCGGAGGTAGAGCACAACCCGAAGAACAACCGGATGCGAGCGCGATAGGACGAAGCGTCGGTGCCATGGGGGTCCACGGGACCGGTGACCGCAGGACCGGACGAACCTTTCCTTCCCTCCGGGCTAATAGCCTCGTCCGAACTGGGGGCCGCCGACGGAGAGGACCGCGGTGGCCGTAGAGTCGAAACTTGGGGTCCGGATTGAGAGACAGGCGCCCACCCGTCTGCTCCCGTTCGAGCGGTTCTTCCGAGGTTTCGGTGACGTTCCCGCCGTGCGCGATCTCTTCGGCAAGGACACGGCGCGAGTTCTCAAGAGTCTGAAGGTCGAGTTCTTCTCGGCCCGATTCGGCTACATGGGAACGAGCGACGTTGACGGTCACCTTTTGGTCAGCACTCACCACCTCAGCGACTCGGACTTCCGAACCGTGTATCTCGACGTGGTCCACGAACTCTGTCATGTGAACCAGTTTCGGAAGGGGAGGCCGCTCTTCTATCCGAAGCTGAGCTACGTGGACGCGCCGTCCGAGATCGAGGCGTACGCGTTCACGGTGAAGGAGGGTCGCCGTATCGGCATGACCAATCGCCAGCTGATCGACTACCTCAAGGTTGAGTGGATCAGCCGGAACGAGCACCAGCGGCTAGCACGTCGGATGGGTCTCGTCGGCCGGACTATGGCGAAGACGCCGCACCGCTCCCGCCTCCGACGCTGACCTGACCGGCGCGTCGCGGGCTACGCCGAACGCGCTGCCCTCGATAGGACATCCGCCAAGATCGGGATTTCCTCGATAGGGAACGGCCGAGAATCCCGGAGCGGTCCGGACGTGATCCCCCGCTCGCAGACCAGTTGACTCTTCCTCCAATCCGCGACGTTCTCGTTCTCGCCATTCAAGTGGAAGACGAAGTCGAATAGGTCCCGTCCCGGGCCCGGCGACTCCGCGTACCCGACGAAGACCGAGAAGCCGGCGTTCCGATGCACGGCCAGGATCGACGGAACACGACTTGCCGCGAAGGTTCCCTCGGCGCGCTGGGCGTTGGCGACCGCGACCACCCCGGGCTTGTCCTCGGGGGGTCGGGTGGCGAGGATCCGTTGCGATCTATCGGGGAGCCGCAGGAACTCGATCATCTGGGCGAGAATCTCTGGCGGCTCGTCCGACCGGATCGTGCCGACGAGGGAGAGGTTCGCGCTCCGGTCGTCGGGTAGGAGGGCATCGGGCTGGTCCACGCGCCAGAGGCGGTCCTCGGGAATCCAACCCAGCTGGACCGGCTCGAAGAGGGTCCGATCTTCCTTCGGCACGCCGATCTCCACCCACTCAAAGTCGGGGTTCGTGGTCGTGGCGAGGGCGAAGAGGGTCAGGTTGACGAGCGGCCGACGAGCTCCGTAGACCAAGACCGAGTTCGGGCGGTCGAACAGGCGGGCCGGGAAGACCGCCGACCCCATGTGGGGACCGGGTCCCGACGACGCGCGACCCCGGCGCGGCGGGAGCTTGTGGGGGAGTCCGGCGGGGAAGAAGGGTTCACCCACGCGGCCGGGAACGGGCCCGACTGGAGCGGGATCGTTCGTGGGGGGGGCGGTCAAAGGCAATGCGCGGGTCGCCATCTACAGCTCCGGACCATCCCGGTTCAATCTCCCGAACTCTCTCGTAGGTCAAGGCGTATTCCCGAACGAGTTCGGGCTTCCGAATGGGTTCGGAGGGGCTCTCGTGCGTTTCGGAGGGTTCCGGGGCCTCGCCCTCGTATCCCCGCCGCCTAGCCGGGAAGTGCCCGTCGGGGTTCTCCCCCTCTGTTTATTACTTTCCAACCGATTCCATACCGACCAAAGTGTCGGTGGGTCGGGCGAGCCGAGGGTTGAGGAAAGTGGTCCCACGGAGCCGTTTGCCACAAGGCGAGCAGGGCGACCGTGCGTCGGGCAAGTCACGAAACGGCAGTGCCGCCCGGCTGCGGGGCCTCCGGGGGGCGGGGAACGTCCCGTCCGGCGATCGCCTCCTCCTCGCAACGCTGCGCATCCGGATTCAGAGGAAGGGGCTCTGGACGGGTCCGTTCTCCCGGGCCCATCCGAGCCTTACCATAGAGATCCTGAACCGCTCGGACCTGACCGAGCACGTGTCGGTTTCGGATCACTGGATCAGTGGAGGCCCACCCGGCGTGTGGGCCCGAGAGATCGCCGAGTACCCCGACGTGCGAAAGGTCGACAGCCTGGCCGAGGTCGGCAACGGTTGTCTGTACCGGATTACGTACTCTAGCCCGCCCATCGTCTACGTCTATCGGATGCTCGGGCTACCCATGCAATTCCCCCTCCGCATCCAAGGGGGCTTCCTAAACTGGGAGGTCGTGGCACGGCGCTCCGAGTTCGAGGCGGTCCTCAAGCACGCCCGGGAGGTCGACCCGGACTTTCAGGTGGTCTCCATCCGCGACCGCCCTCTGCGAAGCCACCTGCCGTTCCTCACGGACGCCCAGCAAGAGCTCCTGACCCAAGCGATGGCGGCCGGCTACTTCGCGGTCCCCCGTGGGATCACGCTGACGGACCTCGCGCGGCGACTCGGTCGGAGCAAGTCAGGGATATCGGAGGCGCTCGCGATCATCGAGAAGAAACTCCTGGAAAGCGCCCTGCGACCCAGGTCCCTCACCCCGTAGTTGTATCGGGGAGGACCCGGCCCCGCGTTCCCTCAAGTCGCGTCGACGTCGGCCATCGAACGAGGGAACCGGGCGGGCGCGAACGCGATGGTACCGTGGGGCACGGACCACGAGACGACGTCGATGCGAAACCGCCCCGCCCGAACGGCGGGGTCAGCTTCGCCGAGGGAACGGACCTCCTCGACCTCCCCTCGGAAGATGCAAACCCCCGCCACCTTCGTGCCGGCCGGCCCTTGAACGGGCCCGGCCGCGAGGAGTCTCCCGTCGGCATGCAGCGCCGCGAGGTAGGCGAGGTGAGCGTCCTGGACCGCGTCGCTCGTCGCCTCGTCGAGCTCGGGCGCATCTTCCCGACGCAGCAGGAAGAGCACCGTCCATCGGTCGAACTCCATGAGGGCGCCTCAACGATGAGGCGCGCCCGCGGACGTGGCCGGCACGCCGGGCGGCGCCGCTCGGGCGGCGACCCACTGCTTCACCCGCGACTCGAGCATCCCGAGCGGGATGGCCCCTTCCTCGAGCACGCAGTCGTGGAACGCTCGGGTGTCGAATCGGTCCCCGAGCGCTTGCTCCGCATACGTTCGTAGCTCGCGGATCTTGAGCTGTCCGACCTTGTAGGCCAGCGCCTGGGCCGGCCAGACGATGTACCGGTCGACCTCGACGGCGATATCGACCTCGCTCTTGCCGGCGTTCTCCCGGAAGAAGCGGATCGCGTCGTCCCGCGTCCAACCGAGCGCGTGGATTCCCGTATCGACGACCAGGCGGATCGAGCGCCACATGTCGTACGTGTACTGGCCCATCTTCGAGTACGGGTCGTGGTAGTGGCCGAGCTCCTCTCCGAGGCTCTCCGCGTACAGTCCCCACCCTTCGACGAACGCCGTGGGCCCAGTGAAGCGCCGGAAATCGGGGAGGTCCTCGACCTCCTGGGCCAACGTGATCTGGAGGTGGTGGCCGGGGACCGCCTCGTGCAGGCAGAGGGCCTCCATCTCCCACCGAGGGCGGGAGTGGAGATCGAAGGTGTTCGCGAAGAAGGTTCCCGCGCGGCCGGTGGCCGGCGCGCCGGACATGTAGTAGGCGGTCGGAGAGCTTTTCGCGCGGAAATCCGGGACGGGCAGCACTCCGTACGGGAGGCGGGGAAGCCGGCCGAACAGCCGCGCCAACCCGGGGTCGGTCTTCTTGGCGATGACCCGGTAGGCATCGAGCAGCGCTTCGGCATTCGTAAAGAAGAATCGGTCGTCCGTTCGCAGGAACTTTAGGAACTCGGAGAACGTCCCAGAGAACCCGGTCTTCGCGATCAGCTCTTCCATCGCCGAGCGCAGCCGTCGAACCTCCCGCTGACCGATCTCGTGGATCTCCTGGGGGGTCAGTCCGGTAGTCGTTTCCCAGCGCACGAGGTGAGCGTAGAGGGCCGCCCCGTTCGGAAGGGCCGACGCGCCCGGTGTGTCGCGACAGGCAGGGAGGTACGTCGAGACCAGGTACTCGTGGAGCCGCTCGAACGCGGGGACGATCCGGTCCGAGTAGGCCTCCTTCGCGGCGGCAACCAGTCGCTGGCGGTCGGCCTCCCCGATACGGCTGGGCAGTTCGGTGAACGCCCGGAGGAGCGGACTCGCCATCGGGTCGGTCGGGATCAGTCCGCGGACCTGGTCGGGCGCGCCCCGGATCGCGACCCGGTGAGGAGTGAACCCCTGCTGGCGACCGGCCTCGAGGAGGGCGAGGTTCTGCTCGACCGGCTCCGCGAGCGCGTTCAGGCGGGTCAGGATGTTCTCGTAGTCGGAGAGGCGCTCCCGGGGTTGGATATCGAGAGTGTCGGAAGCGGTGAGATGGATTCCTTCCATCTGGTTCAGGGGGACGAGGAGGCTATGGGGCATTCCGAGATGGAACGGCAACGGGTCGAGTCCGAGCGGGAGACCGCGCTCGGCGGCCTCGAGAAGCTCCCGGTAGAGGTCGTAGCTCGTCCGTCCCTTCGCGGGGAGCGAGCTCGCATCGAGGCGCCGCAGGGACGCGGCGCTTTCCAAGAGGTGCCGCTTCCGTCGTTCGATCCCCGCCGGAGAATCGTCCGTCCAACGGTCGTCGAGCCCCGGGAATCCGAAGCTGGTAGCGAGCTCGGGGTACTCGACGAGCCAACGCTTCCAGTCCTCCTCGAGATAGGTCCGAAGGGCTTCCGTTGCCGACCGTTCCGAACCGACCACGAGGTTCCTGCTCCGCCGGGGCACCGAGGAGCGGTGGCCGCAACGTCCTCCCGTATTTGAGCCGACGCGACCTCGCCGGCTTGGAAACCGGTCGAAGCCGGTCCGGATCCTCCCGGACAAAGGGATAAGCCGAGGGCGCTCTCGGGGACCATGGCGCGCCGTCCCGTGCAGTTCCTCTACTCGGGGATCCGAGTCCGAGACCTTCGTCGTTCGCTCACGTTCTACCGGGCCCTCGGGTTCCGCGTTCGGACGAGGGGTCGGATGGGACACGGAGGCCAGTGGGTCCACCTGGTCTTCCCCGGCTCCCGTCACGCGCTCGAGCTGAACTTCTATCCGAAGGGTAACCGGTTCTACGAACCGTTCCGGAAAGGTACGGAGTTCGATCACTTCGGCTTCTACGTCTCGGACGTCGCCGCCTGGTCCCGAAGGGCCTTGCGCGCCGGCGGGAAGAGCGTCGAGGACTTCGTCGATGGAAAGAGCCGGCTCGTGTACGTCAACGACCCGAACGGAGTCTGCCTCGAGGCGTTCGGTCCCGCGCGCCCCCGCCGACGAGCCCGCGTCCCGCGGCGGTCCTAGGACGGGACCGTTCGGGAGCTTTCCCCGCCCACGGGTTCCGACATCCTTCGCTGAAACTCTCGTGACACGGCCCCTATCTCTGTGGCCAGTCGCATGGGGGCGCTCACGATGATTGGGATTCGAACGCCGGAATGGATCTGCGACCGCACGCGCGCGGCCCAGAATACGACGGAAACCGACCCCGGGCTAGCTGGCGATTCCGAGAGCGGATTCGAACGCGTGACCATGGCGAGGTCGCTGTCGTAGATCCTCCCGTACCGTAGCCAGAAGGCGCCGGAGACCGCCGCCGCAGCGAGCGCCCAGAGCAGCCCGGCCACCAGGGAGCCCAGGATGTAGGCATCGATCCCTCCCAGAATGCACCCGGCGACGAATACGGTGATCATGGGGACCACGGCCGTCGAAGCAGTACCCCCCCTCCGTCGGACCCCCCGCTCGCCTACCCAGGCGCCCACATCGACGAGAGGAGCGCCGTTCGAACTCCCCGAGGGACCCAACCTTCGAACGGGTTCGAATCCGGCCTCACCCAGAACGGCATGGGCGGCCGCCGCTACGCGCGGTCCGGGGTCCACGGGCAACTGGACCTCACGGCGGAGCGCGAACCGGAGCCCCGAGCTCAGGTCGAGGTCCGGGGTCCCCCACCGCCGCTTCCCGGAGTTGCGTGTGGTCATCGACGGTTTCGAGCGAGCCCCTTCCCATCCCAAAGGGATAGACCCCTCTTATGTCTGGACCCTCGAGCACGGGGGTAGGGACCGCCGGCCGACCGGGCACGCAGTCGTCCCTTCGGTTCTTTGTGGGCGTCCCCCTTACCCACGTCCATGGCCGAGCGCGCGCCTCCCCCTACGAACGGTACGCCCAACTCTGGACCTACGGCGACATCGCGTGGCTGCGGCCGGGCGAACCAGCTGCGGGCGACGGGGGCGTGCGGCCGCTTGCTGGTCGACCCCCTCCGAGGCTAACGACGCCTAGGTCGGTCCTCGGCGTGGAGGCCCGCTCCCTCTCCCTTCATAGGCAGGAGTGCGTTAGGGTACTCCGACCCACACGCCGGGGCCGCCGCTTCCCGGCGCATGAGAAGGGGTGGAATCTCGCAGATTATGCCGTACGTGGAGTACGACGAGGTCGAGGCGATCTGCCGGGACTGCGGACGCGCGTTCCGTTCCGAGGACGCGCTCGAGGACCACCGCAAAGAGGCCCACGCGTCGGCGGTGAACGCCCCGGAGGAGTCCGTGCATCCCCGGACCGTCAAATGCTCCCTATGCCGCCAGCGGTTCACCACGACGGCGGCGCTGCAGGAGCACACGCGCAAAGCGCACTCCAGCTAGCCCTCGTTCGGAACGACCCGGGCCCGGGTCGAACCGATGGAGCTCGCGGGACCCCCGGGCTTGGAGACTTATGTAGGAGTACACCGTCCCCACGAGGGACCCCCATGCCTCCTTCGAAGCAGAAAGCCAAGGCTCGTTCGAAGCCACCCGACAACCCCACTCCGATCCCGCCCGGATTCGGGACAGTGACGGCGTACCTCTCGGTAGCGGGAGGCCTTGCCGCCATCGAATTCTACAAGAAGGCGTTTGGCGCCCACGAACTCGTCCAGCGCGTCACCCCGAACGGGAAGCTCATCCACGGCCAGATGCGGATCGGGGACTCGATGATCTTCCTCTCGGACGTCTTCCCGGATTCCGAAACGGCGGCCCCTTCCGCCATTGGTACCACGACCGTGGTCCTCCACATCTACTCGGAGAATGTCGACGCCCTGTGGGACCGAGCCGTAGCCGCGGGAGCCCAGGTCAGCATGCCGCTCGAGAACCAATACTGGGGCGAGCGGTACGGTCGACTCATCGACCCGTTCGGCCACCACTGGACCCTCTCGAGCCGGGTCAAGATGCCCCGCGAAGAGATGGAGGCCAAGCAAGCCGAGGCTGAGGCGGCGTTCGCGCGCGATGAGCGTCCGGGGCGGAACCCCCGATACGGCGACGCGTAGGACCGCGGCGGCTGCGGTCCGCCCCCGGGAAGCGTCCGAGGCGGTCGGGAATCTGGGGACCCACGCCAGAGCACCCCGGATGAGCCGAACTGGACGCTTCCCCTCCTGAGAAGGACAGGAACCGGCCAATGCCGGCGGAGACGAGCCGGACGACGGCTTCCGACACGCCCGAGCGGTGGCTCCGGTGACTCAGCACCGCAGACCGCTCTCTAACCGAGCCGTCGAGGGGACCCCAAAAGCTCTTGGCCATGGTCGTGGGAAGGGGTCCGCCGCAGGGGAGGTCGGAGCGGTCGGTCGATGGTCGATTGGACCAACATCGCCGTCTGGTCGCTCGTCGGGACCTGGGTCCTCGTCGTGGGCACTCTCCTGTTGATGCTCTGGCAGACCCTCCAGGCGCAGAAGCTGAACTCGGCGAACGCGGTCATGAACCTGAGGGAGCGGTTCGACAGTCCGCGGATGCGGGCCGCCCGCCGACACTTGAGCGAACGCATCCTCAAGCAAGCGCATCAGGACATCTCGAACCTCGAGGTCATCACATTCTTCGAGCTCGTCGGAACGCTCACGCATCGCAAGGTGCTCCACGACGACCTGGTCTGGGAGGCCTTCGGAGGCTGGGTCACGGCGTACTACTGGGCCCTGCGGAACCCGGTGGACATGATCGGCGACCTGAGGAAGGCGATGAACGACCCGCTCATCTTTCACGAGTTCGAGTGGCTCCACAACCGAGTGATCGAGATCGACCGACGGCGACTTGGGCCGACCGTCGACGCCGGTCCCCCGGCGGCCGAGGACGCCGATCGGTTCATGGCCCGAGAGTCGAAGCTGGAGTCGATCTGAACCCGAGGCCTCCGGCGTTCCCTTTCCTCCGTGGGTAACCCGGGTCTACCGTGGGGTTAATCGGAGCAGCGGTCTGCACCGGAGAAGTGGGCCATGACCGAGACGGAGGGCCCGCCAGTGCCTCTCCCGGACCGTCGCACGGCCGGAGAGCGCCTCGCCGAGCGCCTACTTTCCTACCGGGACCAGGACCCCGTCGTGCTCGCGCTTCCCCGCGGCGGCGTACCGGTCGCGTTCGAGATCGCTGTCCGTCTCGGGGCGCCGCTTGACGTCCTGATCGTGCGGAAGGTAGGGGCCCCGACGAACCCGGAGTACGGGCTCGGTGCGGTGGTCGAGGGGGGCACTCGCTTCCTGGACGAGCCACGGATTCGCGCCGCCGGTCACACGGTACGGGACCTAGGTCCCACAATCGCCCGCGAGGCGGCCGAAGTCGACCGCCGGGCCCGCGAGTACCGCGCCGGGCACCCTCCGGTCGACCTCCGGAACCGTACGGTCATCCTGGTCGACGACGGGGTCGCCACGGGAGGAACGGTCCTCGCGGCCCTTCAGGCGGTGCGGGCTCGCGAGCCTCGCCAGATCGTACTCGCGCTGGGGGTCGCCCCGCCCGACACCGTGGACATCCTCCGACCCGAGGTCGATGACCTCGTGGTGCTCCTGGTCCCCGCTACGTTCTTCGCCGTCGGGGAATGGTATCACCGGTTCGCTCAGGTGAGCGATGAGGAGGTCCGAGGGTTGCTTGAACGGTCGCGGACGCCGTCGGCGGCCCCCGCCCGCTGACCCGGGGGCCCTTTCGGCCCGTGCCGCCGCCATCGACCGTCCGCCGGAGGTCCGCGAGCCGTGCCCTTTCCGAGAGACCGGGGACGATCAGGCCGAAGAGTGGGCGGGCCCTATCGACCGGACCTCGCCAGCCACGCACGACAGGGCCGACTATCCCCCTCCCACGAAGGGTATCTCCTAAATACCCCTCCGACGGATAGTATTCCCCATGCCTTCTCCCGCTGGTTCGACGGGCAAGACGCCCCCGTCCCGCGGGCGTTCCCCGAGCCGCTCCCGCGCCCCTTCCGCCCGTTCGTTCCCCATCAATGTGGACGTTCGTGATGTGATGAGCCGACACCCGGTCACGGTCGGGCCCGACGCGACGCTCCTGGACGCGCTCGTCCTCATGAGGGGACAGAAAGTCTCCGGGCTCCCGGTCCTGGACGAGGTGGGGACGCTCGTGGGGGTCCTCAGCCAGCGGGACGTCGCCCGGACCCTGAAGAGCGCGGGCGGCATTCCCGAGGTGACCGGACTCTTCGACCTGCTGATGTTCGGTCTCTCGGAGGAGACCGGGGTCAGCGTCCAGGTCCTCCGTCGGATCCTCGAGGAAACGAACGTCCGGGACGCGATGTCGAGCCCACCGATTTCCATCGCCTCCGACGCGTCACTCGAACTCGCGGCTGAGATGATGCGCGAGAACGAGATCAACCGCATCCCGGTGGTGCGGGGAGACCGCCTCGTCGGCATCGTCACCCGGAACGACCTGGTGCGGGCTCTCGTCCATTCGTGAACCTCGACCCGGTAAGGGTCGGGAAGGTCCGCGGGTCCTAGGGGGAGCGCACCGACGGTGCGACGACCGCGATCACGTTGACCGGCACGTGCGCTTCGCGGAAGATCCGTCCGACGGGGCAGAGTTCGAGGGAGTCGCGCAAGGTCGTTTCCACCTCGCTTCGGTCCGCGTGGCTACGCAACCGCAGGGTCCCGTGGACCCCTCCGATGGCCACCGGCGGGGACGGCGCGTCGCCCTCGAGGACCAGGGTGAGCCCCGAGAAGTCCAAGTGTCGCTTCCTCGCGAGCGCGACGAACGTCGAAGCGAGGCTCCCGGCGAGCGCGAGCAGCGAAAGCTCGAGGGGGGTAGTTCCGGCGCTCGTCCCCCCTTCGTCGGGGGAGAGGTCGACGACCACCGAATGCGTGCGGCCGTCCTCGAGGAGGATCTCGTGCCCCTTCCTCCACGTCGCGACCGCTTGCATCGCCCCACCTAGATCTCGGCTCGGAAGAACGAGGCGTCAAGCCGAGGTGACATGGCGAGTCCGCTCACTCCGCGGAGACGAGATGGCCGGGAAGTCGGGGAGGCCGGGGACGTTCGAAGACCAGGACGTAATGGTACGGACCGAGCTCGAAGGAATCGACCGGGGTCAACCCGTGGGCGGATAGCGCCGCCGTGGCCTCCGGGACGGTGAGGCGATGCCCCACAGCCGGCCCCTCGGGAGTGGGCTCCTTCTTCCAATCGACGTCCACGAGCCGCCCTCCGGGACGGAGCAGACGGACCGCTTCGTCCACCGTCGACGAGGGGATCCCGTGGAGGACGTTCGCGAGGATCGCCACGTCGGCCACCGCATCCTCGATGGGAATGCGAGTCGGGGTCGAAAGGAGGGGTTCGACGTTCCGGACCTTTCGGCTGGCCGCTCTCTCCCGGACCATCTCTACGAGCTCTGGGGAGACATCGACCGCGTACACCCGACCGCTCGGACCGACCACGGCGGCCGCAGGAAACGTGTAGTAGCCCGATCCGGCCCCCACGTCGACGACGGTTTCGCCCGGTTTCAGGCCCACCCGGCGCCAGAGGCGGTCCGGGTCCTGGCTCGAGCGACGTTCGGGCGAATCGAGCACGGCCACCGCGTCGGCGCGCGACCACGACGCCTCGTGCATCCGTCGGTGGTCCCGGGAGGGCTTCTCTCGGTTCCCGCGCGGCCGGCCGACTCCCGTGCGCCGACCGGACGCGGGGCGACGTTGAGGCATCGCGACCGAGCGCGCACGCACCTTCCGCATCTCGACTCCTCCCGACGACCA
The DNA here is from genome assembly GCA_036404475.1 of Thermoplasmata archaeon. Lineage (GTDB taxonomy): Archaea > Thermoplasmatota > Thermoplasmata > Lutacidiplasmatales > UBA184 > Lutacidiplasma. Next base: position 96,005 of record DASWZL010000107.1, on the reverse strand, counting down.
CCGTGAGGTCCGAACCCCCGGGAGTTGCGTCCGTGCCCGTTAGACCGCCTCGGGATTAGATGTTTCTCCAACCCCAGTCTCTGTCGACCGGGGGCCGGTTCCTGCACCGAACGTGATCCCGCATTCCCACGGGAGCGGGGCGGGATGCGGACCTTGGGTCCTTCCTCGGGGTCGGCCACGACCACGGTCGACGGCGCTCCGGATCAAACGTGGACCATGAGACGCACCGAGGTCCCGCCCAGCAGGCCCCCCAGCCAGTAGACCGCAAACAGCCGGTCGGGCGATAGGAATAGCGTGGTATTCACCGGCGGAGTTGTGGATTCGCCCAAGACGAAGGCGTAGACGGTCCCGTCCGCTTCCGTGCCGTTCCCATGGACCAGCCCACCGGAGAACAAACCCCAACCTGAGACCCATAGCGCGAACGTCACGTTGTGGAACGTGAACGACTGAGGGAGGGTGTAGTTGAGGAAGAGGTTGGGCATGGCCAGGGAAAGGGTGGTGAAGTAGTACGGTTCCCCGCCTACGACGAGGAAGTTGGGCTGAGAGTAGTTGGGCTTCAGCCCCGGGATCGTGCCCCCGAACAGGGCGGCACCAAATGCACCCATGACCAACAAGCCGACGAGGAGGACCTTCACCTGGGTCCCCGTGATCGGGAAGTCCTGGTCCATCCCCATGGCCGCTCGAGAGAGTCGGGAGAGCGGGGAGCGTACTTAGCCTTCCGTGACACGGCTCGGACGGCTACGGATTCCTTGATGACCCGCGGCGACTTTCGTCCGACATGCGGGCGGTGGCCGTCTCCCGATTCCGCACGCCTCCCGAACTGATGGACCTCCCCTCGCCGGCCGTGAGCCGGGCGGAGATGCTCGTCCGCGTGGAATATGCCGGGGTCAACCCTCTGGACTGGAAGATCGCGGATGGGATCTTCGAGGGGAATCGCCCCCACGTGTTCCCCCTCGTGCTCGGAGTGGACGCCGCGGGGACCGTGGAAGCCGTCGGCCCCGCGGTGGAGCGGTTTCGAGTCGGCGACCGGATCTTCGGCCAGTTCCTCCACGACCCGATCGGCACGGGCACCTATGCGGAGTTCGTGCCCGCTCCCGAAGGGATCGGAGTCACCCGGGTCCCGAATGGGATGAAATCCGAGGAAGCGGCAGCCCTCCCCACCGCTGGGATGACCGCGCTCGCCAGCCTCGACTTTCTCGCCCTTCCGCCCGGGGCGTCCTTGGTCATCGTCGGCGCTTCCGGGGGAGTCGGGTCGTTCGCAACGGAACTGGCGGCGGCCAGCGGCATCCATGTCACGGCGGTCGCCCGGGCGAGTTCGGCCGCTCGCCTCCGCTCTCTGGGGGCCGAGGAGGTCGTCGACCCGTCCGGCGAAGACCCGCACGCCGCCGTCGCGCGGACGCACCCCTCGGGGTTGGATGGTCTCCTCGATGCCATGAGCGACCGTCCAACCTTCGCGCGGTGGGCCACGATCGTCCGCCGGGGGGGCGCGGCGACCACCACGATGTTCTCGGCCGACGTTCGGTCGTTGGAACGGGCGGGCGTTCGTGGGGTCAATGTGGACCTCCAACCCACGACGCTGCTTCTCGACCGCTTGGCGAAGGACGTCGTGGACCACCACCTCAAGGTTCCCCTCGAGCGCCGGGTCCGCCTTCCGGAGGCGCCGGCCGCGCTCGCGGAACTGAGGGCCGGCCGTGCGCACGGGAAGACCGTGGTCGAGGTGTGACCCTGACCGGTGGGGGGACCCACCGGACAGCGTCACGACCGACCGTCGAGTCTATCGGCTCCTCTTCGGGGAGCGCGAGTCCTGCCGGACCGCCTCGCGGATGAGGGATGCTAGGGCCGGAGCCCGGGCCTCGGCGACCGTCCGCAGTTTGACGTGGCGGAGGTTCTTCCCCGTGCCTTCGAGCAGACCGCCGGGGTCCGAGAGGGACGACCCCCTCCAGAACTTGACGTCCACGTGACGCGTGAAGGCCGCGACGACCAGAACGAGGTCCTCCCCGACGAACCAGGGGAGTCCCCACCTCATCTGCGTCCGGAGGCGAGGAGCCACATCTCGGACAACGCGTCGCGCCTCGTCGGCCACTTCGCCCATCTCCGCGGCAGGCGCCCTCGGCGTTGCGGCGCGTGGCATGACCTGCCCTAACTCGCTCCACCTCGGCGACGGCGAGGAGGACTCCGAGGACAGGTCGGCGGTTTCCCGCTCACTCGAGGATCTTGACCTCGGCCTTCTCGGCCCGGAAGTCCATCTTGTGATGAGTGCCATCGCACAGCGGCTTCTTCGAGGAGTGGCCGCACCGGCAGAGCCCCGCAACGACCTTCCCATCCACCATTACAAGGTTCGGTCCGTTCTCGTTCGCCAGTACCATTACCTTCGGCATGGTCCTTCGTGAGGCAGGACGCGCATCTGCTTAAGACCGCCGTGGGGACCGCCGCGAACACCGCGTCGACCACTACGGTTGGGAACGCCTGAAGCTGCCGGGCACGGGAGTTCCTCACAGCGGAGAAGGAATCCCAGATGCTCGGATCTTGTTCCGCCCCTCGACGGCCGCTGACCGAGAGGGGCATCAGCCGCACCGCCCGTCGAATCGGAAGAACGAACCCCTTTTTGAGGAGCCGCAAGTCTGTAATACCGACGGAGGGTGATTTCTCCGCCTCCCGAGTCCGGCGGGGGCCATCGGGCGGCTCGATCCACCCTCACCAGAAGGAAACGAGGAGAAGGCCGGTGGGGACCTACAATCTCGACAAGATCTTCAAACCCCGAGTCGTGGCCATCCTCGGCGCGACCGACACGGAAGGGTCCGTGGGCCATGCGGTGTCGGCCAATTTCGCGAGAGGGGTGTTTGAGGGCAAGGCCTACTTCGTCAACAACCACAAGTCCGAGATCCTCGGTGTCAAGGCATACCCGACCGTGGGGGCGGTCCCGGAAACGGTCGACCTCGCGATCATTGCCACTCCCGCGAAGACGGTATGTGGGCTCGTCGAGGAGTGCGGCAAGGCCGGGGTGAAGGGAGTCGTCATCCTCTCCGCCGGTTTCAAGGAAACGGGACCGTCGGGGAAGCTCCTCGAGGACGAGATCCTCGCGGTCGCTGCCAAGTACGGCATCCGGATCGTGGGCCCGAACTGCCTCGGAATCATCCGCCCCTCAACGCGCCTCAACGGGACCTTCCTTTCGAAGATCCCGAAACCGGGAACCGTGGCGTTCCTCTCCCAGAGCGGGGCGCTGGGTTCCGCGATCCTCGACACGGCGATCCACGAGAATGTCGGGTTCTCGACCTTCGTCTCCGTAGGGTCCATGATCGACGTCGACTTCGGCGACCTCATCGACTATTTCGGCAGCGACCCACAGACCCGAAGCATCCTGATGTACATCGAGGGGGTCACCAACGCCCGACGATTCATGAGCGCCGCCCGGCACTTCGCCCGGACGAAGCCGATCGTGGTCGTCAAAGCCGGCCGGTTCCGGGAAAGCGCTCGGGCAGTGGCCTCGCATACGGGCTCCCTCTCGGGCGAGGACGACATCTACGAGGCGGCGTTCAAGCGCGCCGGGATCGTTCGGGTCGAGGAGATCGCGGACCTGTTCAATGCGGCCGAGGTCTTGAGCACCCAGCCCCTCCCGATCGGACCGAGACTCGCGATCATCACGAATGCGGGCGGGCCGGGGATCATGACCAGCGACGCGCTCCTCGCGCGGGGCGGGAAGCTGGCCGATCTCAGCCCGAAGACGATGGAGCGGCTCAACGCGGCGCTCCCAGCGTTCTGGAGCCACGGGAACCCGATCGACCTCATCGGGGACGCCGGGCCCGAGCGCTACCGGGTCGCGCTCGAGGCGTGCCTCGACGACGAGAACGTCGACGGGATCCTGCTCCTGCTCACGGCCCAGGCGATGATCAATCCTCTCGCCGTGGCGGAGACGGTAGTGGAGATCCTCCAGGCGAAGACCTACCAGAACAAGACGATCCTCGCGTCGTTCATGGGTCGAAGCCGGGTCACCGAGGCGAACGCGTTCTTCGCCGGCCACAACATTCCCACGTATTCGTCGCCCGAGGAGGCGGTCAAGACGTACCTGACGATGTACCAATACCGCCGGAACATCGGGCTACTGTACGAAACCCCCGAGGAACTTCCGGTCGACTCCGCCCCGCCGCGGCGACCGATCTCCGTGATCCTGCAGCGGGCCACCAAGGAGGGCCGCGAGGCGCTAACCGAGGAAGAAGCGAAGCGGGTGCTGAAGTACTACGGCTTCCCCGTGGTCTCGACCGAGGTCGCGACAACCGCGGAGGAGGCGACCGCGAAAGCGAGGCATTTCGGCTTCCCGGTGGTGCTCAAGATTCTCTCCCCGGACATCCTCCACAAGACGGAGGCGGGCGGGGTGGCGCTCGACATCGGCTCCGAGGAGGAGGTCCGTCGTCAGTTCGATGCCCTGGTCGCGCGGGCGAAGGCGTTCAAGCCCAACGCCCAGATCCTCGGCGTGACCGTTCAGCCGATGATCCCGAGGGGCGGCCACGAACTGATCGTCGGGGGAAAGACCGACCCCCTCTTCGGGCCGGTCGTCCTGTTCGGAATGGGCGGCGTGGGGGTCGAGCTCTACCGGGACGCCGCGGTCGCGCTTCCGCCCCTGAATACGACGCTTATCCGGCGGATGCTCGAGGAGACGAAGGTCTACCAGCTCCTCAAAGGGTACCGGAACCAGCCACGGGCCAACATCGAGCTTCTGGAAAAGACGCTGCTCCTCTTCTCGCAGCTCCTGGTCGACTTTCCGCAGATCAAAGAGATCGACATCAACCCGCTCCTCCTCAACGAGAGCAAGGTCCACATCCTCGATGCGCGGATCCTGATCGACAAGGACCGAGCGGGTCGCGACCACGACGCCCGCGCCCAGCTGGTGATCAGCCCGTACCCGAAGAAGTACGAAGCGCACTGGAGGATGGGGGCCGGCGAGGAGGTCCTTCTCCGCCCGATCAAGCCCGAGGACGAACCGATGTGGCTCGAGATGTTCAAGGGGTTCTCGGAGGAATCGATCCGGTACCGGTTCTTCCAGGTCATCAAGGACACCCCGCACGAGATGCGGGTACGCTACTGCAACATCGACTATGACCGAGAGATCGCGATCGTGCCCGAGCTGACCCAGAACGGGAAGCGAAGGCTTCTAGGCGTAGGCCGCCTGAGCATCGAACCGGACGGGAAGAGCGGAGAGTTCGCCGTCATCGTGACCGATGAGTTCCAGAATGCCGGACTTGGGACGAAGCTCACGGACCACGTCCTCGAGGTCGCCGAGGACATGGGGATCGAGCGGGTCTATTCCGTCATGCTCGCCGAGAACTACCGGGCGCTCTCCCTCATGAAGAGGATGGGCTTCTCGCTCACGTATTCGGACGACGGCACGGTGGAGGCAACCCTCAATCTCGGGGGCGACCACACCGTCGAGGCCACGGTGCCGAAGGAAACCCCACGGCCTCTCACCGAGGTCGATGCCCTTCGGGTCCCGTCCACGATCCGAATCGTCGAGAAGACCTCATCCACGGTCGAGGACGTCCCGGCATCGACCGACAAGCGGCCGACGACGACCCCCGTCGGCTGAGCGACGGCGTCCGGAACCAGCGCAGCGGGTGACCTCCCGGCCCTTGCTCGAGTCCGGCCAACGGCTCGAGGTTCGCCGTCGAGCGGTCGGTTCGACCCTCCCCGCCGGGCGATGTCTATCGGTTGGGGTACGTCATTTGCGCCAGCGCGGAGTAGGCATCGCGCCTCGCAACGATCTCGGCCGGATGCGCGAGGTACGTCGGGTCGTTGGTCGCGATGAGCCTCATCGCGTTCAGAGCCGCCTGCTGGGCCCAGCTCCGAAGGTGTTCCATGGTGTGGAAGTAGTGCTCTCTAAGGTTCTCGGGTAGGGCCGCCGGGTAGTTCACCACGCGAACCCCTGTGGTGCCTTTCAGGAGGGGAGTGCTGCACCACGTGCATACATGGCTCTCGTCCACCATCGGGACGGTTTCTAGGGTAAACGGGGACTCCATCGACCCAGAAGGGAGCTTCGGGAACATCATACTTGCCCTGTCCCTCTCGGCGCAGTCGGTTGCAACCGAATCCCGCCAGGGTTCTTCCCTTCCGATTGATCGTTCCCGTAGACTTAACCCCCGACTCGCAGGCTCATCGTCCCGGTATCTGCGCCCGTGCCCGGACTCGGTATCCCCGGGTCGATGACTACGGTATCGAGGGGGGAAGAGGAAAAATCCGGTTGTTGGTTCCAAGCGAAGTCGCCCCTGGCGATGGGCGAGTTCTCCACGGGAGATGAGGCGCCAACGCTCCCCAGGTCGAGCCGGTTCGAATTTGCGCGAGGACGGCTCGAAGGACCGCACGACGGGAGCCGAATGCGTCGGTGAGGCCTGATAGGTTGATGGTCGGTGTGGTCATGTTCTCTAGAGCAGGACAGCCCACGTGCACGACAAAGCATGTGGAACGTGAGCATGTCGAGCTCAACGCGCGCCTCTGCATTCGTCGCCGCGGTAGTGATAGCGTTGACCCTGAGCCTACTGTTTCCGAGCGGCGCCGTTACTGCGGGATCCACGCACAGCTCATCGACCCCGGCCGCGTTCGAGGGCGCGACGACAAACTCGGCATCGGCGATCAGCTCTGCCGCAGCCGGTGTGACCCCCGACACCGGTGGCAGTCCGCATCCCGGCCAGATCATCTACCAGGAGGTCGCCCCGGGAGGCGCTACCTCGGTGGACCCCTCGGTAGCTTACGATTCCATCAGTGCCGAGCCGATCCTCAACGTCTACCAGACACTCGTGGCGTTCAACGGGAGCAGCACGGTCTCGTTCTTGCCCGAACTGTCCATGTGCGTGCCGGGCCCGGGCTGCGCCGCGATGTACGGCGGAGCCTCGCTGGTCGTCAACAACGTGTCCACGGGTTCACCGCAGTACTGGACCTTCCCCATCGACCCGGCGGCTCGATTCTACGATCCATCGACCGGAGCCAACTGGCCGGTCTACCCGTCCGACGTGGCCTTCACGTTCGCGCGGACCTGCGGCTTCGCCGACCTTCCGGGGTTCGGTGCCCAACCCGGCTGGATCGAGTGCCAGGCACTGCTGCCGGGCGGGAATTCCAAGTGGGACGGCGGTATCCACGTCCCCTTCAACAACACGCCGCAGGGTCTCTTCTCGTCGATCCTGATCAACGACACCACGTACTGTCCGGTCGCCGCGATGGTGAACTCGAACGGCTGCGTCACGTTCGATGTCACGGGGGGAGGCTCTGCCTGGCCGTTCTTCTTGCTGCTGGTCGCCGACTCCTCGGGTGGGTCGGTCGAACCGTGCGGTTGGTTCAGCGCCCAGGCCGCGGCCGTTCCGGGCTTTCCCGGCACGACCGCCGCGAGCGGGGACGGGCCATGCCTCCTCCCCGGCGGGGCCCACAGCACCTCGGACACGTCGTTCCAAGCCTGGCTCACCAGCATCTTGCCAACCTACTGGGACGCCTTCGAGTTGCTCGCACTAAACACTCCGGGGATTCAGCCCGGTGTTCGATGGGACATGGTCGGGTCAGGACCGTACTACCTGACCAACCAACCGTTCGGCCAGTCGGTCGGCTACACGCTCGCGCAGAATCCCGTTTATCAGGCCCCGACAGGCTGTGCGGGCCAGCCGAACTGCGAGCCCCTGCCCGGGCCAGCCCATTACATGGCACATGTCACGGTCGTCTACCGATCGACCGACAGCGTGGGGATCGATCAGTACGAAGCCGGACAGGCTGATTTCGCGACCATCCTTCCCGGCGACACGCCTCAGATGCTCTCGCTGGCGCAGGAGGGCAAGATCGGGGTGTTGACCGTTCCATCACTAACCATCTTCCTCTTGGCGTTCTCGCTAACGTTCAGCTTGACGGCGGCGCGGGAAATCGACCCGGACCCCATCACCGTACCGGGAGATTTCTTCTCCTACGTCGGGGTGCGCGAGTTCCTCGTGAACGCGTTCCCGTACACCACCGTCGAGAATACGACCTTCACGACGGATGGGATCCCGTACGGGTTCAACTATGGCGGAGCGATTCCGCAGCACATGGGGAACTACTACCCGACCAACATCAGTTGGCCGACCGGCGACCCGGTGTCGAACGCGACCACGGCCGGTAGCGCCGCGTGGTGGTGGGTCCAAGCGACGACGAAGGGCGGCCCATACTACGACCCCGAGCTTGCGAACTGCACGCCGTCCTTCCCGTGCCAGTTTCCGATTCTCGGCCAGATGGGCAATCAGCAGCTCGGCCAGATGATGCCGAACTACCTTGCCAGCATCACGTCTTTAACAGGAGGACAGCTCGATCCCACTACATTCGCTTGCGCTTTCGGCAACTGCTGCCGTTCCCTTGGGTGTTCGTCGACCCCCGGTCAATCGGATACTCCGATGGGCAACCTCGGATGGGCCCCGGACTACCCCGACCCGACGGACTACGTGAGCCCCCTCTACTACCCTAACTCGACGTACACTGCCGGCGCCGCGCTCTACCAAACATTAGCGCCTCTCAGCTGCAGCCAAGACCCAACACCCGCGTCGTCCCCGGGATTGCTCTACTGGGCCAACCAGGCCGGAGTTCCGCAGGCCTGTCAGGGGAACGCATACGCCGCCATGGTCTGGGGAATGGACCAGGCTGCGGGAATGGCGGTCGGCCCCGCTCGGGTGCTGATGTACAACCTCGTCGAACACATCGCGAACAGCCTGGCCCTCTACGTCTACTACGACCAGCAGAACGAGATCTCGACGTACGCGTCGTGGATCGCGAAGAGCTCCGTCAACACGAACCCGATGATCGGGGGTGAGGGGGATAACCTCTGGTACGACGTGCAGTACGGCCCGACGGTCTCTTCGGTGACGTTCACGGAGATGGGGTTGCCTTCGGGAACGAGCTGGTCGGTCGCCCTGAACGGGACGTCCAACGCGTCGACGACGAGCACGCTCAGTTTTTGGGAGCCCAACGGTCGGTATCCTTTCTCCGTAGGTCCCGTGGCAGGGTACGCGACGAATCAAAGTGCCGGAGCCGTGACCGTCGACGGGGGTCCGGCGAACGAGACGATCACGTTCACGCTGGGCCCCTCTTCCTCGCCAGCCCCCTCTTCTTCGTCAGGTCCGCCCGTGGATACTGTCGTGGCGTACGTCGTGGTGATCGCCGGAGTCACGATGGCGGTGGTCCTGTTGCGCCGCCGAGCAACGGCTCCCCCCGGACCAGTACCGCCCCTTCTACCGCCGCGGGCGGGTAGTCCTCCCGCGCCACCATAGTCGAGCCTCGGGACGAGGCAGCAGATTCCCGCCCCCGTACAAACCTACGATGAGGACGTTCGAGCCTCGCCGCACGGCCGCCCCCGGGGCGGGCCACGTACGCTGCCGAGTCGGTACCCCCGGTGTCTCTTACTGTGGGTTGTTCCCTTTGTCCCCCTCGGTATGTCGTAGACCTTCTTTATCCGACGAATTTCATCAAACCCCACGACCAGCCGTGCCACCGACCTACCGATCAGTCTCTTCCATCTGCCATCGCCGGCCGCCAGAGAGTCTCGGATCAGCGTGGAGGAAACCTTTCCCGTCCTCGGGAAGTGGATCACCGGTAATCGCTGCTCGGCAAGGTCGGCCAGATGGCTCTTCTCGGTCGACAGAATAAGCAGGTCCGGCTTGCGCTTCCGGATCAGGTTGTCGAGGGCCGAGGATTCCGAGTTGCCGTCAGCGAGCGTGACCACGCGGACGCCCCCGATCCTCGATTCCCTCAGGTAGGCCTCCATCATCTCCTTTCTCTCGGCCCCACTGAACGGATTGGTCCTCTCGTTCTTGTGTTCCGAGCTGCCGATGGCGACAACGAGGTTGCACTTGTCCTTGAACTTCCGAATCACGCTCAGATGCCCCTGGTGGGGGGGGTTAAACCTGCCCCAATAGACTCCGGTCGCGAGTTTGTTCTTCAGGAGGTTCACCCTCGCCGCACCATAGAGGTCCCGACCTTGAGCTCCGCGCCCGCGGGAAGGCGGCGCGGTTCCCCGCGCGATTCGATGTCATAGAAGGATCGTTCCAGTCGGGAGTTCCTTTATCCCCGGTGGCCTCCGAAGGCATCGATGGGACAGGAGTCGGCGAACGAGCTTATCAGGCGGCACGGGATTGACGCTGAGCCGTGCCCGACAAAGCCAAGCGTCTCGAGGCGGCGAACCAGGAGAGGGCGGAGGCCGCCGTTCGGTGGGAAGACGCCGCGAACACGGCCGACGAGACCGGTCGTGCCTCAGACAAGATCAAGGCAAAAGAGGACGATCGCGCATTGGATAGTGCGGATCGCAAGATCAAGAACATAGAGGCAGAGCCGTAGGCGACCGCTGCCCCTGCGAATGGCAACCGACGCAGCCGTTGCCGGAAAACGCGGTCGTACCGAACGCCATGGTTTGTCCCGGGTGGATCGTTCCCGACGGGGGCATCGACCCGACTGGCCACCAGCACGGCCACCGCGGGCTTCTCCCGATTAGAAGAGCAGTCAGGGCGGCAGCCGATGGGCGGCCAACGAGGCCCGCTTCGCCCGGAGACGGTGAGCTCGCCAGACTCGTAGGACCGTCGTATGGCTGATTCCCAAGTGTTCGGCAAGGCGTCTGGAGGACCATTGACCGCCTCCGGGAAGACCCGTGTTGAGCGTTGTTTCGACAATCTTGCGTACGAGCGTGGGAGTGAGTCGGTGTCTCCCCCCGGATCTGGGGGCGTCCTTCCGAATTCCTTCGAAGCCCGAGATGGCGTACCTACGGCGCCACAGGCCGACCGTGACCGTGCTCGTCTTGAGTTCCTCGGCAATCTCACGATTGTTCCGCCCATCCGCAGCACGCAGCACGATGCGGAATCGCAAGACAATCCTGTGGGGAAGTGACCGGTGGCGCGCCTCCTCTATGAGTCGGGTTCGCTCCTTCTCCGTCAGGACGATTGTCGGAGCAACGGGCATGGGCAGGAATCAACTCCTGACTAACTCCTGACCTGATTACCGTCCGCTCAACACGGTTTGACGCAATCCGGAGGCCGGGGGGACGCTGGGGGCGGAGGCGCCGCGATCCGTGGTTCTGCCTGCAGCGGACCTGGACTCTGGATGTTGTCCTAAGGCGCTCTTATAACCGGCCTCGGCGTACCGACCCATGGTTGTGGAATGAGCCTCGAGATCATCGAACGTCCCCTCGAGGACCCGAAGATATCGCGGTGCTTGTTCCGGATTCTCGAGCGCAACCGCCTCTGCGCGATCGCGACCGTGACTCCCCGAGGAGAAGCCCACATCAATACGGCCTACTTCGCCTACACTCCCGACCTCGAGTTCTACTTCTACTCGTACCCGGATACGCGCCACGCTCTCAATCTGATGACGAACCGCTCGATGGCGATTGCGATCTTCGATTCCGATCAGTCGTGGGGACGACCTGACCGCGGCCTACAGCTCTTCGGCAACGGGCGGGTCGCGGTGGGCCAATCGGCCCGGGATGCCGAGCGGACATACGATCGACGGTTTCCGGGTCACGCCTACTGGAAACTCCCGCTATCGGCGGCCGAGGGAGCGCTTGCTCCCAAGCTATTCCGTTTCCGTCCGAGAACGGTCAAGCTCTTCGACGAGCGCGCCTTCGGAGCCGGAGTCTTCGTGCGCGCGACCGTACCGAGCCGCGCAAGGGCCCCGGAGCGGATTCCTCGTGCCTCCTCCCCGTTCGCTTCCCGGCGAGCCCGCGTCCCCGCAGAACCCAAGACGACCGGCCCGGCTCCGCCGCACTTCCGTACGCGACGTGATCCGGTGAGTCGGTCGTAGGAAGGCCCCGAGCCCGACCTGCGGCTCTGCCCGGAGGCAGCCGTCCGCGGGTGAGAACCGAGCGCGATCTGCGGGAGCCGCGTGCCGTCAACCTGTCGGCCCACCCCGTGCGCCCGCGTTCCAAATCGGCGCTCTCAGTGCCGATTCCGACCGGTCCATCGTGGAACCGAGCCGAGATCGTTGTTCACGAGTACTGGCTCGCTGGGATCGCATTGGCCCAGAAGGCCATCCCTCGCCCAATCTCACCAAAGGGCGCTGACGACCAAGGCAAGGAAGACGATCGCCAAGTACGGACTGGAAAACTTGAACAGAGTCCAGGCGCCGGCTTGGGTTGGCCGGAGCCACAGCAAGACGCTCAACGCGAGGAGGGGAATCCCCAACACACCAGCCACCAATACATAGCCGATGCCGGCGATGGGAGTGGCGAGGGGAAGGGCCAGGCTGAAGGGTACGAGGAGCGCTCCCGTTACCACCATACATCGCAGCGCGGTCCTTTCGTTCGTCACAACGGGCAGCATCGGGATTCCGGCCCGGGTGTAGTCCTCCCGATAGCGTAAGGCGAGACTCCAGATGTGAGTCGGCGTCCACAGGATCACCAGGGCTGCGAGAAGCACCGCCGCCAGACCCAGGGTACCGGAAGCGTAGGCCCAACCAAAGGCCACGGGCATGCCGCCCGAGATACCGCCGAGCACGATGTTCCACCGACTCGTCCGCTTGAGCCAGAGGCTGTAGATCACAACATTATCGACGATTCCAAGCGTCATCAAACCTAAGGCGAGGGGGTTCCGCAACCCGGAGAGGACGAGCGACACACCGAGGAGTCCCGCACCGAGGGCGACGGCCCGAGAGGCCGGAGTAATCCGGCCCGTGCACAAGGGACGGTCATGGGTCCGTTCCATCACACGGTCGATGTCCCGATCGATGTAGCCGGTGAGGGCGTTGCAGCCCGCGGTACCGGCAGTGATGGCAACCAGTCCCGAGACCCACGTCCCCACGCTCAGGGTCAGCCCGTAGGAACTTGTCGCGACCACCATCCCCACGGCGGCCGTGAAGACCAGGAGCGCGACCATCCTCGGTTTCAACAACTCGCCGTAGGCCAGGACACTGTCCCACCAGGGCAGCGTCGGAGCGCGGGCCGCTACCGCAAGGTCGGTCGGAATCTCGAACCTGCCGGGACTCTCGACCAAATCCATGAGATCGCCCGGACGATTGATTCTCGCCCCCCTCGAGGACATCGAAGGGTGTTCGTTCCAGAAAGGGCACCCGAACGGAACATGATGTCTTGGTCAAGTCGATTTCACGTAGCGACTTTTCCTCAGGCCCTAGTGCGAGAGGACTGAGGCCGGTCACGTCAGTATCGACGACCGACGGTCAGCAACGCATCCGGGGGAGTTCCTCCGGACGCGCGGGCTCGTCGATTCGACGTAGTCGGAAAGCACGCGCCCTCCGAATCGGCGGGCCCGAGGAAGACAATGGCACCTGAAGCGACGAGCGACCCAGCCCCGGCGCCGACCGCACCGAAGTTGAAGCCGGCGAGCCGGTATCTGATGACCAAGCGAGGATACCTCCACCCTCAGAAGACGTACGTCTGGATCACTTTGCTCATCATCGGAGTGATGTCCCTTCTCTACTTCGTGCTGGGACTTTCGCCGGACGCCCAGGGAACGATCCCTCCCACGTTCTCGTTCGGCGCCTCCGACCTCTACTTCCATTCGATCGCGATCGGGTTTGCTGCGCTCGGGGTCTACCTCGTCTTCATGGCGTTCGATCTCGACAAGTACGAGCCCCCCATCGACTTCCCTCTCTCGTACCGCGCGCTCGTCGCGAACGTGGTCGCCGCGATTGGCGCGTTCTTCTACCTGCGGCCGGTGTTCAACCAACAGCTCGCCCCAATCCCGCTCGCCCTCATCCTCACGGGCCTCATCCTTCTCGCCGATGTGGGCGGTGCCCTGCTCGTCGAGCTGTACCTCCTTCCCGCCAAAATGGAGGGGACGTACGACCCGGACAAGAACATGTTCGGAATGATTCCCCGATGGGCGAGCCTCCCCTCGTGGAAGCAGTTCCGCAAGATGGACTCGGCGTACTGGCTCACGTTCGTGACGGTGATCGGGACGTTCATCGCGGGGATTACCGGGTTCGTCGTGTTTTGGATGAACTACTTTGTGATCGACATCGGCCAGTCCCCGGGGTTGCTCAGCGGGTACGTCAACTGGCTCGGCGGGCCCTCGGCCGTCCTTGGGTCGGCGATGGGGTCCCACTCCCACGCGATCGTGATGTGTCTGATCCTCGGCATCGTGGCAGTCACCGCCCAGCGGTTCGAAGTCCTGCACTCCACCGGCTGGAAGCGGACCGTCTCCGTGGTGGGGCTCTGGGTCGCAATCACCGGAGTGATCGCTCTCAGCATCATGTTCTTCCTTGAGACGTACACGACCGTATTCCCGAACGGAGTCCCTCCGCTCTTGTTCGCGAGCGACCCCGGGGGGTCGATCCAGTTCTACTCGTACACCGCCGCGAACGGCATGGCGAGCGACGACACCACGATGCTGTGGGCAGCGATCGGGGCGATGATCGTGCTCGTTCCCCTCTTCTTCATGAGGGCGCGAGGAACCCCGACGTGGCGAGACCCCGTGCGGGCGTCGATCCTCGCCACGTGGATCTTCGCGTTCATCGCGACGCCGATCATGGGATTCTACATCGAGTTCAACGAGGCGTCCCTTTCCGGCGCTCCGCAGGACCTCACGTTCGGGGCTCTGCAGTACTTCGCCCTCATCGGGATCCCCGCCATCTGCATGGCCCTGCTCGCCGTGGACTTCTACGTGGGCCAACGGGGCAGTCGAACTCCGATTGCAGGGTTCGCGATGTTGTCGATCCTGCTCGCGCTGGTGGGGGGGTACTACTACTCGTTCCTCGACTGGCAGCAGGGGAGCTGGGCGTACTGGCTGTTCAACGTCGGGTTCGTGCTGATGGGCCTGTTCATCCTCGCGGCGATGGTGGCCGTGTTCCGCGGAGTGCCCGAGAAATTCTTGGACGGTGAGTCCGTCCCGCCCGTACGGAGCAACGGCAGGACCAAACCCAAGGCGACGCCCGAGGCTGGCAAGACGACACCGTAGGGAGGGCCCGCGGCGCTCGGGAGGGGGGATGGACGCGGTCTCGCTCGGGGTTCCAATATCGCTGGCCGCCCTCACTGCGATTCTCGGAGGGCTGTCGGCGCGCGGCCTCCTCCGCTCCCTCCGGGCCCGGTCCCGAACTCAGCTGATGTGGGGTGCCGGGCTCGGGCTCGCCTCGCTCGCCACGGCGGTGGAGCTGGTGGTGTACGCCGGGTTCGCTAACGGTCTCCTTCTCCAGACGTACGTCTTCCTCTCGGCCGCCATCGTCGGCGTTCTCTCCTTAGGGTCAACTCGGGTCCTTCGCAGCCGTCGCTTCGAGCTCGGCTACACGGCTTACATACTCGCGGCGTGCGGGGTGATCGCGGTCTTCAGCTTCACTACCTCCATGCCGAGCACGATGGTCTCCGCGGGCGTCGTCTCGGGAAACCCCCCCCTGCTGTTGATCCTCCTCTCCTCTCTGGTCACGGTGCCCGCGACATTCGTCCTGCTCGGCGCGGTCGTCGTCGCGTTGCGAAGGCGATGGAACTGGCAGACGTTGATGATGGGGGTTGGAGCGTGCGTTCTGGCCGGTGGAGGGGCGCTCTACATCGCCTCGTTCCCCGTCGCACTCTACTACTCGGAGTTCATCGGGGTCATTCTGATTTTCCTCGGACTGGTGAACCTACCTCAGGTCGTATCCATTCCCGCCGTGACCAGGAAGGGAATCCGCAACCGCGGCTAGCGGTCGTCCGTGAGCCGACGGCCCCTATTGGAACGCATACACGCGCAGAACCCGCTGATCCAAGCATTCCGCTGAGGGGGCGACCCCGCCTCAGAATGGTTCGTCATCGATCGCGCGCTCCCTTCACCAACCTCCCGCGGACGGTTTCACACCCACCGGGAGGAGCAGCCACAGGGGGATTTCGCCGGGAATGGGTTTAGATACTAATGGACACGGGGGGCATCAGACCGTTAAGGGTTCAAAACCGAGGCAAAGACCTGGTCCAGGCGGGCCTTCGACCGCCGTCCCACTTCGAGAGGCGAGTCTGCGAGAAGGGGTTGACGGAGCGATCCACATCGACCGGAGGACCGCAGTCTGGGAACCATTCCTCCACGGCGGGAAATCCCCTACTATACAACCCCGTTGTTAGAAATCGGTTCGAACGCTCGATTGTGGGATCTCTCGTTAAAGAACGCGTCACCTTCGCGCATCTTCACCTCGCCCGCAACGTGATTGTTTCCGAAGCTCCCTGAAGCAACCCGCGGGCAAGTACGATTGGAGTTACACACACTTTCAAGGATGAGAAGACCAGGATCGTCCCCGTGTGGAGAGGAGGTTTCAGTCACGCTCCGCTCTCGCCAAATCCTTAAAGTTAATCTTGGCTGCTGGAAGTTCGGTACCACTCGGTGGTGGCTGAACACGGGTAACCCCGGACGCTCACGAACTCGGAGAGGTAACAGATGCCTGCCCAAAAAACGTTGATCTGCACTCTTGGCCCCAGCTCGCTGAAAGAGGGGGTGATCTCTCAACTCGAAGCGACGGGCGTCACGAGTTTCCGAATCAACTTGTCGCACACCGACATTGCCGACTTAGAACGTGTCGTCCATTTCATCCAGAAGTGCACCCAAGTGCCCATTGCCATTGATACTGAAGGAGCGCAGATCCGGACGGGCGTTGTGAACGACGGGGTAGCGGTTCGTGAGGGGGACCAAGTGCGCTTGGTTTCCGAGGCGATCAAGGGCGACGCATCCACCATCCCGCTCACCCCAGGAAGTGCCGTCAGAGAGCTCAGGCCTGCGACGCGGATGAGCATCGGTTTTGACTCGGTCATTCTCCGAATCGACAGGGTAGGCGGTGGCGCCGCCGAGGCCACGGTCGTCACGGGAGGTGAGATAGAATCGCACCAGGCCGTCACCGCCTTTCCTTCGCCGCAACTATCTGCCTTCTCGGAAAAGGACCTCTTCGCCATCCAAATCGCAGTTCAAAACCAAATCCATGTGTTTCATCTTTCCTTTTGCGACCATCCGAGTGCCGTAGACCGGCTCCGAGAGATGATAGGGCCAAAAGACGCCATCATCGCCAAGATCGAAAGTCGAGAAGGCGTACGGAATCTGGAGGGAATAGCGCAGAAGGTGGACGGCATTATCATCGACCGAGGCGATCTTTCCCGAGAGGTCAGACTCGAGGCCATTCCGTTACTCCAGAAGTGGATCATTCGCAAGGCAAACGCGCTGGGAACCCCTGTCTACGTCGCTACGAATCTACTGGAATCCATGGTTACGAGGCGCACCCCGACGCGGGCGGAGGTGAACGATGTCATTAGCACCCTGCTGGATGGAGCGGATGGCTTGGTTCTTGCTGCGGAGACCGCCATCGGGAAATACCCTGTCGAGGCGGCAAAAATGGTTGCGGCTTTGTTGAAGGAGTATGAGGGGTCGATTGAGGGGTATCGTCTCGATGACTTGTTAGGCGAGCACCCGCTCGCGATACATTGATCGCCACGCTGTGATACATCGGGATCGAACGCTAAGGCCCAGTCGGCTCGTGCGAGGAACGGGAGAAGCGGTCGCAGGAGCCGCCCTGCCCTCGGGACAGTCTGTAGGGCGAGCACGCCGTCCACCACATACCGGCTCGCTTCACCCAGGTGGGTGGTCGGTCGGGATAGCCCATAGAAGGCCTCAAAGAGCGCCAGGCAAGAGTGTTGTGACAAATCCCCCTCTTCCAGAGGGCGGTTGGAACGCCCCTGAGGATTCACTCATCATGCCCATGACCATTCCGTCATGGAGCCGGTCTTTGGATCTCGGAGGAAAGGCCGAGCTCCAGGGGGGTTTGAACCCGAATGGGTTTAGACACTAGTGGACACGGGGGGATTTGAACCCCCGACCTCTGCTTTGCGAAAGCAGCGATCTTCCGCTGATCTACGTGCCCGCGGAGGCGGGGATAGGGATGTCCCCTTAAGTCCTTTGGAAACTCGTCCTCGCCGTGGGATGGCCTCGCCGCGCGTCGGATGGTCGCGGATACCGGCGGGCGCGAGAGAACGGACCGAGCTATGTGAAAGCGAGTCTGAGGGATTCTTGGTCCCGAAGGGAGGGTCGAGCTCAGCTCGTGGCGGTCAGTACCACCGCGGTCCGGATTTCGGGTCCCGATGAGCCCGGGGCCGACGTTCTCGAACCCGACGAGGAGCCTTCCCCTGGAATCGCGGGAGGTGAGGGAGGATGGGACTGACCTGAGCTGCCCTTTCCGGTCGACGAACGTCGTGTCAGGATCAGGCGCTGCTCGGCGGAATCGTAGCGGAAGAGGTCGGCGTAGCGTCCCCAGTTGACGATGTTCTGCACCGCCTCGTCGGCCGGGGCGGTGGTGAAGGAGACGATCTGGCCGAGGTCCTCGTCGGAGAGCGAGTGCTCCGGCGCGCTTTCCAGGGCGTGGAGCAGGGTCTTGAAGAGCGTCGTCTTGCGCAGCTGGTCGCGGATGATCGCCTTGCGGTCCCGGATCGAACCGCCCATGAGCTTCTTCCCGAGATCGGTGAAGGTGGCCCGCCCGTCCACGACCTTCACGAGCTGGAGGACCTCGGCGAACTCGAGGGCGGGAAAGATCTCGTCGATCTCGAGGTCGAGGTCGTCCGCGAGGAGGGCTACGTCCTCGGAACCCTTGTGGGAGTTCAGGAGGACCAGCAACCCCATCATTTCGGTTGGGTTGCACTTCGGGAAGGTCGTCGGCACGTCGGTCCCCAGGAGTCGACCCTACCAAGAACCGTTCTATAAGTCTTACCCGGCAGGGGCAGACCCTTCCGCGGGTCGGGTCCGGGACGCAAAAGCGGTTCCTCCCTCCGTGATGAGCGAGTAGACGCGGTCGGTGAGGTCGTAGAACGCGGTGGACTTCCGGTCCCGGGGCCTCGGAAGGTCGACCTCGACCTGGGCGAGGATCTGACCGGGTCGCCGAGAGAGAACGATCACTCGGTCCGCCAGCTGGATCGCCTCCTCGATGTTGTGGCTGACGAGCAGCACGGCATCGGGGGGGAGCTGGGGGTCCCGCCAGAGCTGGAGAACCTCCTCTCGGAGGCTCTCGGCGGTGAGCGGGTCGAGGGAGCTGAACGGCTCGTCCATGAGCAGGACCGCCGGCTCCACGGCCAGGGCTCGAGCCAGCCCCACCCGTTGACGCATTCCGCCGGAAAGCTCCCGGGGATACGCCTCCTGAAAGCCATCGAGCCCGGTCACGGAGATGTACCGCTCTACCTGCGAACCGATCCGCTCAGAGGCCCAGCCGAGCGCCTCGAGCCCGAACGCGACGTTCTGGGCGACGGTGAGCCAGGGGTACAGGGCGAAGCTCTGGAAGACCATCGCCATCTGAGGGCAGACCGTCTCGACCTTCTGGTCCTGGAAGGAGATCGTCCCCGCTGTCGGTTGGTCGAGGCCTTGGATGAGGCGCAGAAGGGTCGACTTGCCGCATCCGGACGGTCCGACGATCGCCACGAAGTCCGAGTCCTTGACCTCGAAGGAGATGTCGCGCATGATCGAGATCGAACCATGTCGAGACGCGAAGCTCTTGTCCACGTGCTCGACCCGGATCAGTGCCACGGCCCCTTCCCCACTCTTCCCGACCGGTCGTCCGACTCAATCGTACCGGTATCGCTCGACCGCCCGGCGGTAGAGCGGCTTCCATATGAGTTCGTTGATGGTGATGACGGTCGCGATCAGGGCGAACAGCGCCGCGACCATGAGCGGATACCCTCCGTTCGCGGACTCGGCGTACCCGATGTCGATCAGCTGGCCGACGCCGAGGACGCTTAGGGACGGGCCGGATCCGACCTTGAGATACTCGGCCACGATCAGAGTGTTCCAGCCCCCTCCGAAGGCGGTGATGGAGCCGGTGATCAGCGCCGTGAAGACCCCCGGGACGAGGACCCGACGGAGGAACTTCCGACCCTTGAGCCCGAACGACCGCGCGGCTTCCTCGAGGTCGGGCGGTATCGAGCGGATGCCCGAGAGGAGGTTAAAGAAAAGATACCAGATCATTCCCGTGATCAGCATGAGGATCGCCGCGCCCTGCGGGGTGATGTAGGGGACGAGCTCGAAGATGATGACCGGGAAGAGGGCCGTCGCGGGGAACGACGCGACCACCTCGACGATGGGCAGTCCCAGGCGTCGGGCTCGCGGACCTCGTGCCAAGAGGATCGCGAGCGGAAGCGCGATGGCGAGGCAGATGGCATACGCGACCACGAGGCGCACGATCGACGCCCCCACGGCCCACGGAAGTTGCAGCATCTGGGCCCGCACCGGGGGCACGATCGTGCCGCTGAACACGGTGTAGACAGCCACGACGATGGCGATGAGCATCAACCAAACGAGAACGAGGATCGTCCCCAGCGAGAGATGGTAGATGACCGCCTGGCGGCGGGCGTTCGCGGGTCGTGTCGGTCGGGCCCGGATCGCGGCCAGTTGGACGAGCGGGGTGCTCAGGCGGGAGACGCCCGTACGGACTCCGCGCGTGACGTACGACGCCGCACGGCGGAATCGCCCCGACGTCCCGGCGGGCGCGATCGCCTCTCCTTCCCCCGAGGGAGCCTGGTCGTATCGGTACTTCTCGGCACGGTGGCCGAGCGGCCTCCAGAGGACGAAGTCGAGCAGAGCGATGACGACGACCAGGACGATGAGGCCCGCGATGAACTGCTCGCTGTTGTGGGCGCTGGCGGCGAAGGAGAGGAAGCTGCCGATCCCGGGCAGCGCCGCACCGTTGGTGGTGAAGATCTCGGCTTCGACGAGGAAGAACCAGCCCCCGGTCCAGGAGAGGACGGAGTTGTACACCAACCGATTCACGGTGGCCGGGAAGAGGAGGCGGCGGAACCGAAGCCAGCCCTTCAGCCCGAAGGTGTCGGCCGCCTCGCGGAGGTCGGAGGGCACCGTCTTCAGGGATTCGTACACCCCGAAGACCATGTTCCACGACATTGACGTGAAGATCAGAATCACGGAGGCCAGGTTGGGGCCGAACCCGGACGGCTGTAGGTTGTACAGGACTAGGACCACGATCGGGAAGAACCCGAGGATGGGGACGGACTGGAGGATGTCGAGGACCGGGATCATGACGCGCTCCCCGGTCCGGTGGGACGCGGCGTAGTAACCGTACGAGAGAGCGAACGCGAGAGAGAGCAGGTACGCCGCCGACATTCGCAGGAACGAGTACGAGACGTCGACGGTGGCGGTCGGAAGGTAGCTCGCGAGCCCGGCAGCGGTGAATCCCGGGTCGGAGGCGACGATGATCCCAATCGCCAAGGGAACCCCGAGGTAGAGGAATGTGGCCGGGCGGCTCCACCGCAGCCGGGTGGGCTCAGGGATGGGAGCCGATCCCACCGCCGTTCCGGAGTTCGCCGGGTCCTCGGTCGTGGGTATGGAATCCCCCTGAACGGTCAAGTGGATTCACCCTTCCCCTGCCATGCAATCCCCCCGGCATGGACGCGCGGGGGACTGTCCCGGTCTATTTGTGTCGTGTGGTCGCGTCTTGGGCGCCGGGGCTCGGAGGCTCCTGCGCGCGGTAACGTTTATCAACGGCCCGAAGCTGGCACTCTCGTAGCCCCGTAGTGTAGTGGCCAATCATGCGAGACTCTGGATCTCGCGACGCAGGTTCGAACGCCGCGAGGGTCGGATTCCCCGACGGCCGAAACTCCTGCCGGGGCTACTCTCGCGCTCACCTCGTTCTTCCGGTGCGGGGGTGCTCCAGCTCGGCCAATCCGTCCGACTCGTTCGGCGGGGCTACCGAGGCAGGGCTTAGGACCCTGTTGCCTAGGGCATTCGCCGGTTCAAAGGGCGGGTCGGTCGAGCGGACCGACCGCCGGGAACTCCGGCCCCCCGCACTTCTCCCGGTTCCGTGAGAGGGTCGACGAGATGGCCGTGGCACCGCCTCTTCGGTCCCCTTCCGAGCTCCTGCGTCTCTCTGCCCCGGAGGTGGACGACGTGCTGGATTTCCTCGAGCGGGGGGTTCCGGTTCGGCCCACCCTGGTCGAGATACCCACGGATACGGCCGAGGAGGCGATCGTGTTCGGGGACGCCCATGGCGACTGGAGGTCGACCGAAGAGGTCGTCAAGCGGTACCGAGAAGGGAACCGATGCCTTATCGGCCTCGGTGACTATGTCGACCGAGCTCCCGATGATTGCGGCGCGGGTTCGGTCGCGAACGCGCTGTATCTTCTGGGCCTCGCGGCCGAAACCCCCGGTCGAGTCTTCCTGATCCAGGGCAACCACGAGGTGGTCCGTCGGATCCCGACGGTGCCCCACAATCTTCCCGACGAGGTAGACGAGTTGTGGGGACCGGATTCCACTCGTTACGACCGTCTCCTCGGACTCTTCGAGAGGGGACCTCTTGCCGTGACCACTTCGAACGGGGCCTACCTCGCCCACGCGGGGTTTCCCCGAGGGAGACTTCCCACTCCTTGGACGGAGGCGTTCGTCTCGCCGGACGACGAGCGTCTCGCGGAGATCACTTGGGCCGAGTGCGACGCGTCCCACATTCGTCGGGGCGCGGCTCTGCCATGGGGAGAACGGGATCTCGACCACTTCCTCCGAGCCACCGGCCTTCGCATCATGCTGCGAGGCCACGACCCGGACCTCACCGGCCGGGCCCTGTACGGAGGAAGGTGCCTCACCCTGCATACTTCTCGTATCTACGAACGCTACGGTGGCGTGATCGTCGCCCGCCTTCCCCTCCGTACCCCACTTCGGACCGTGGCCGACCTCTCGGTGGAGCATCTCCCGACGGAAGGGCGGTCGTACCCGCCTCCCAAGTGATTCCGGGGATTCGAGCCTACGTTCCTGAGCCGCCCTGGCCCGTCGAACCGAGAGCACGCCGCTCGTCCGCACGCGGTCGTGCTGTTCCACGACCTCGGTGCGTGAGCGTGGGCGAACGAGCCAGGGAGGGTCTTACGTCCCCCCGAAGAGCGCCTTCTCGGCGGTGGTGACTTCGGACGGCCCCGCGGCGTCTCGATACCGGTCGAGCCGGTCCCGGTTCACCTCGAGGAACTCGCCGCCCCCGGCGAATCCGGTGATCAGGTCCTGCGCCTCCCCGGTTCGTCCAAGGATGTACAGGGCCGCGTAGAACGCCTCCACGGTGTTCAACTGCGCGACCCGCCCGTAATGCTGTGGGTTCGTGGCGATGAGGACCGGAAGCCGCCGGTGCGTGCCGTGGCGACGGCCTCTCCCCGCATCGCCGGGGAACGCGCCCCGGGACGAGAGACGGTTCCAGGAACAGTCCACCACGAGGAGGCCCCCTCCTTCCGCGGCCTCGCGGTCGGCTCCCGAGAGGGGCGTGGGAGAGTAGGGGTCCAGCACGACCGGGGCGGGAAAGCTCGCATCTTCCCGGGGAACCCGCACGACCCGCCCCCACCGCAGGAGCCGACGACCGGTGCACGCCTTCGGATGGTCCTCCCCCGCCAGCACGACGAAGAGGCGGAGCGGCGCGTTACGACGGGGCTTGCGCGTACTCCCGGAAGATCGCATGCAGTTCCCGGGTCAATCGAAGCGCGTCGGCCTTCGGTCGCTGCCATAGGTTCCGGCCGAAGATGATCCCCGTCGCCCCGGCGTCCATCGAGGACCGGACCTTGCGCAGCAGTTGGTCGTCGTTGACCCTCTCTCCGCCCGAGACGAGCACGAGCGAGCGACCGGCGCTCTGAACGACCTTGCGGAACGCCTCGGACGGGGGAAGACGCAGGGTGTTGTACGGAGGCGGGCTCTCCACGTCCTTCTCGGACGAGACCGGGTAGTTCAGCTTCACCACGTCCGCGCCGAGCTCGTGGGCGACGCGCGCCGCATAGTCGACGGCGTAGAGGCTCTCCTTGCCGCCCTTCTTCGCCACGGCCTCGCCCCGCGGGTACGCCCAGACGATGAGGGGCATCCCGAGGCGTTGCGCCTCCTGTCGGACCTCGAGGAACTGCAGGAAATCGCGGTCCTGGGCCGGCGAGCCGACGTAGATGGTGTAGCCGACGGCGTCCGCACCGAGACGCACCGCGTCCTCGACCGTCCCCGTGAGGGGGCTGAACGCCTGGGCGTCGCCCGGGATCGTGGTCTTCCCGTTCAGCTTCAGGATGAGGGGAACGTCGCCCGCGTACTCGTGAAAGTACTTCTCGGCGAGCCCGATGTGAAGCGCGATCCCGCTGAACTTGCCCTCGTTCGCGAGGTCGTACTGGTACTGAGGGTCGAGCGCGTCGGGGTTCGGGAAGAAGTCGACCGGGCCGTGTTCGAGCCCCTGGTCGATCGGGAGGACGAGGAGGGTACCGCCGCCCGGACCATGGCTGTAGAGGAGTCGCTTCAACCGGGTCAACTTCCCTGGGCCGAGGCCGAGCCGGCTGAGCGGAGGGCGAGGATACCGGTGGGGGGACGGAGCCGGGGAGGCCGGCCCAGCGGCCGAGGGCGGGGCGGGGGTTTCATTCATCGGAGCACCTTCGGCCGAGCACGGGTCGCCGTGATTTAACCCTATTTCCCAGCGCTCCGTCCCAATGGGGTCCATTCCCGATACAACCCTTTATGCTCGGTCTCTCCGTCCGTAGTTCGCTCGGGCGGAGACTTCGAGCGCCATGCGTTCCCAGGTCATCATCCTCGCAACCCTACTCCTCAACGGAGCGCTCTTCGCGCTGAACCTCGACGTGGCGGTGATGTCGGGCAGCCGGGCGGTCCTCGCCCAGGCGATCTACAGCGTCACCGACCTCCTAGGGGCTGTCCTCCTCCTCTGGGGGCTCTATGCCTCTCGCCTGCCGGCGGACTATCGGCACCCCTTCGGCCGAGGCAAGGAGCGCTTCTTCTGGGCCCTCGTCTCGATCGTGGTGACGTTCACCGTGGCCGGCATCGTGGCCCTGATTACGGGGATCGGCCAGGCCGCGAGCCCCGTCGCGATCTCCCACATCGGTGAAGCGTTGCTGGTGGTCGGCGCGACCCTCGCCGTTAGCGCCGTCAGCATCGCGGTCACCCTCCGCGAGCTGCGCCGCTCCCAGCAGACCCTCCAGTCCCTCCTCGAGTCCCGGCACATCGGGCTCAAGTCGGTCTTCTACCAGGATGTCGTCTCCATCATCGGCTGCCTCGTCGCGTTCTCTGCCCTGATCGTCGTCTACCGGACCGGACAGTACGCGGCGGACGGCGCCGCGGCCATCATCGAAGGGGTCCTTCTCGTCATCACGGGCCTCGTCCTCACGCTCGAGAGCCGTGGGCTCCTGATCGGGCAGGCCCTGGACCCGGAGGAGGCCCGGACCATCCTCAGCGTCGTGGAGCGGAACCCCCGCGTATCGAAGGTGCGGGCCCTTCAGTCGATGGTCCTCGGGCCGGACGACGCGCTCCTCGCGTTGCGGGTCAACTTCCACGACGGCCTGACCACCGACCAGATCGAGGCGACCATCGACGAGGTCACGCTGGCCCTCCAGCAGAGCCACCCGGTCCTGCGGCACATCGTCATCGAGCCGGAGGCGTAGGCTTTCCCGAGGGCCCGAGTCGAACTTCCCGATAGCGAAAGGCCGAGAGGGCCACGAGCGCGACCGCGATTCCGCCGAAGAACAGGTAGTATCCGTTGTTCCCGAAGCGGTCGACCAGCTGGGTTCCGAGGACGAGGCCCAGGACCATCCCCAACGAGATCGTGAGGGAGTAGATCGCCATCGTCGTGCCCCGACTGAGCTCGAACGCGAGGTCGGCCAGTGCCGCAAGGGCCGCCGGGCCATACGCGAGCGCCGCCACGACGCTGAGGGCGAGAGCCGCCAGTAGTTCCGGAAGGGGTCCGAACGCGATGAGGAGGGACGCGGAGACCATCACCCCGACAAAGCCCGCCACACCGATGTTCATCAGACGCGTCCGACCGTAACGGTCCGCGAGCCGTCCGAACCGGGGTTGGGAGATGACCAGGAGGGCGCCCCCACCGGCGATCCCGGCGGCGATGTAGGTGTCCGGGAAGCCGATCCCCGCCGACGCCGTCCCGACGAAGACGAGAACGTATCCGATCAGCATGTAGATGACCAGCCACGGGAGGGTAACGAGAAGGACACCGCGACGAAACGCATTCCGCAGGACCTGGGCGACCGGGAACCCCGCGGCCGGGACAATCCGAGGTACGGCACGCACCAGGTTCCACGCGAAGAGGAGGCCTGCCAGCAAGGTGAGTGCACCGAGCACGAATACGTACGGCAGGAACGCGATCGATAGTTGGTGGTCTTGGATGAAGCCGAGGATCCCGATCCCGAAGGCAAACCCCCCCAGCCAGCCCGCGAGGTTCATGGCGTCGAAGCGCCCCATCTCGAGCCCCCGTACATCCTCCGCGGACCGGTCGGCGATGACGGTGAGACTCGACGCCAGGATCGCCCCGCTCGCGATTCCGAACAGGAAGTTCAAAGCCCCCAGGGCGTACACCGAGCGAGTGAGCGCGACCACGCCAAAGATAACGGCCGAGCCCGCCATCCCCGTGAACAGCACGGGGAATCGACCGACCCGGTCTGTGGCAATCCCCGAAAGCAGAACGGTCGTGAACTCCCCGATCGGAGCCATCGCGGCCACTAGGCCGACCGTACCCACGTCGTTCCCGCTCAAGCTGGACAGCCGACCCAGGATGTAGCTCGCGAACACCGCGAGCGTGATGCCGAAGGCAAAGCGGACGAAGAACGTCGCCCCGAAAACCGCGAGGAGCGACCGCCGGGGAAGGGCGCCGGCGGGGTCGAGTAGTGCCTTGGCCACGGTCGTCCGACTAACCGGCCGTCGACGAGTGTTCGATGAGCTCGATCCAGACGTCGTTCGGGTCGAGGATGAACGCGATGCGAGAGGACCCGCCCGATAGGCGGTAGGGCTCCTTCGCCACGCGGACGTTCTTCGTCCGCAGTTTCATCAGGTATCGGTCGAGGTCCTCCACCTCGAACGCGAGGTGGTCGAGCTGTTCCCCGGCCTCGAACTGGTCCTTCCCTTCCCAGTGGGTGAGCTCGATCCGAGCCCCCGACACCGGGTCGTGAACGAAGGCGATTTCCGCGTGGTTCTCCGGGATCGTTCGTCGTCGCTCAAATTGCAGACCCAAGACCTCCGTGTAGAACGCCAGGCTCTCGTCCATGTGGCGGACGGTGATGGACGTATGGAGGAACTTCATCCAACGCTCGAACGCGGGAGCGATTCCCGATACTAAAAGCTCGGCGCGGACCTACGGGTGCCCGTAAACGACCCGTAAGGGCGTCGACCCCGGTACCCAGTCCGAATCGACCCGGACAAATCCGACCCGCTCGAACTGGACGACCTCTCTCGGTCCGGACGCCGAGAGCGCGGATTCGCCCAGCCCCGTCGAATGGTCCCCTTCGAGCCCGAGCAGGTCGACCGGTACCGCTCCCTCGACGCCGACCCACTGGAGACGGGGAAGCTTTCGGTTCTCTCGACTCGTGAAGACCGCCCGCATCGTCCCTTGGGAACGAGCGACCTCGTTCTCCAACCGCACGTTGACGAGGTCCTTCAAACGGACCTCTTCCCCCGCATGCGCCGCCAGATCGCGGCGGGCCAGGAAGAACGACGGGCCCGCGGCGACCGCCCGGCGGCCGAGCTCGGGGCGGTCGGGATGGTTCGGGAGCGTCACGTGCGCGAGGTCGAACGGGTATCCCTCGACGTCGACCCGGATCGGGTCGGCGACGAAGGCGCGGCGCACGGTCGTCGCGTCGATCCGCTTGCGGTTCTCCGAGTAGAGGGTCTCCGCGGGCACCTCGATGTCCGCGAGCGACATGCCGAACGAGAGGATGAACTGACGGAGCGCGTCCATCGATATGCCCCGGCGGTCGAGCGATCGGAGCGACCAGGTCCGCGGGTCCGCGAAGCCGTCGTAGAGCCCGGACCTCACCTCCTGGTACGACTTGCTCTTCGCGACCTTCGCCTCCCGCACCCGAAGGATCCCCCAATGCACGAACGGGGGTCCCGGGATACCGAGGAGGTCCCACACGTACCGTTGCATCCGGTCCTCCATCACGAGGTCCTTTCCGCGGAGGACGTGCGTGACCCCGAGCTCGATGTCGTCCACCGCCCAGGAGAACTCGAGCATCGGCCAGACCCAGTACTTCCGGCCCACCCGGGGGTGGTCGATGTCGCTGATCCGCAGCAGGACGCGGTCTCGGAACGCCGGGTCGGGGTCCGCCATGTCGGTCCTCAGGCGAAGGACCGCCTCGCCCGGTCCGTAGGCGTTCCCGAGCATCTTCTCCCACTCCTCGAGCGTCTCGGAAACGGTCTGCGAGCGCTCGGGGCACGGGAGGCCCGCGACGCGGTTCTTCCCGAGGAGCTCTTGCGGGCAACGGCAGACGTAGGCGCCGCCCTTCTCGATGACCCGGCGGGCCCAGGGATAGAACGCCGGGATCCGGTCCGACTTGTAGTAGACGGCGTCCGGCCGAACTCCGGCGAGCTCGCAGTCCCCGAGGATGAGGTCGAAGAACTCGGTCTCGATTCGTTTGGCGGCCGAGCCGACCGTGTCGTCGAAGACGAGGAGGATCTTCCCGTCGTACCGCTCGCGGTACAGCTGGTGGACGAACAGCATCCGGGAGTTGCCGATGTGCAGGACTCCGCTCGGGAACGGCGCCATGCGAAGGACCACCTTCCCCCGCACCGCCCCGAGGAGCTCCGGGAAGTCGGGCGCCTCGCTCCGCGCCACTCTCGGGGGTCCGGTCTCGGGACCCCCGAGCCCCGCGAGTCGGTCCTCGAGCTCCGCGGCGGGGACGCCTCGGATTTCGGCGACGATCTCGGAGACGAGCGAACGGACCGCGTCAGCCTGGGGCCGCAGCGAGGCGTCGGTCGCCAGCAGTCGCGCCACGATCGGTCCCGTTTGGGCGGCGCCGTCGTGGGCAAGAGCGTTCTCCAAGGCCGTCCGGCGGGCCCGCGCCTCGACCTCAGGTGAGAGCGCCACGTTCCGGGCGACCTTCCGGCGGATTAAAGGGGTTCCCGGGGGGAGGCCGCCTCGGCGGGCGGCCGCGAACGGCCCGGTCGGGACATCGCTTCCGCGACCGCCTCGGCGAGGGTGATCTCCCCCTGGAGGACCCGGTGCGCGCTCGAGCGGGAGATCGTCAGTCGCCCGCCGCTTCCCTCTCGGCTGAGCCGCTGTAGGTTCGCGATCTCGCCCGGAGTGACGGTGAGAGGGAGCGGCTCCCGGACCGGGCGGCCGGACAGGTGGGCGATCGTCCGGGCCGCGGCGGCGTCGCGCGGTCGGCGATGGCCCCGAGGAGTGGTACCCTGTTCGTCCACCAGCTCCACCGACCGGTGGTGTTCCAGGAGCGAGTTCACGATCCGATTCCGTGCGGGCGGGTCCCCCGTCCCGACGCGGAAGAGGACCGGACGGGAAGGGAACCGGTGTCGCAAGTGGTTCGCGAACGTTCCGGCCGACTCGGGAGATTCCAGCACGCCCTCGGCCAGGATCGTCGCCCCGGCGAGGATGGAGTACCCCGGCCGGGGCCCCGGGTCGAGGCCCACGATGATCGTCTCGGTCGGGTCGGCCGACTCAAGGGCGTGTCGGACCGCGGCGGCCAGGCTACGGCGGTCGGCGGCCTCGGTGACCGGGAGGACGTTCGAGTGAGAGATCAACGGCGCTTCGGAATTCGAGGTGAGCACCACGGCCACCTGGTCCGGGATCCGGTCGCCCGGCAGAAGGCTGATCGTCGGCACGCGTCGCTCACGCAAGAATCCCGCGAGCTCGTGGTACAGCCCCGGGTCCCGAGTCACGAGTGCGACCGACCGGTGTCTCACTGAGCACCTGACGGTGATATACGCCATTAACCTTGTCCCCTGCTGTGTCGGTCTGCCTCCATTGCGGAGAGCTCGCGAGCGAAGGAGCGTTGTTCTGTACGAAGTGCGGCTACACCCTGCCCCAGGTCGACGCCGCCGCGGGCAGCACCGCCAACGTCCCGGCTCACCCTCTCCCCGCGCCCGGGGCGGCCCTCGGACCTCCGTCCCCGGCGGGCCCGACTCCGCCTCCCCCGCCTCCGTCGGTCGGCATGCCCTGGGCCTACCCTACGGGAGGGTACGCCACGCTCGCCCCGCCTATTCCCGGGGCGGTAGGACCGATCCCAGCGCCTCCGGCGGGGAAGTACTGCATCCGGTGCCGAACGGTCATCAGTCGCGTCGCGGTCTACTGCCCTGTATGCCAGCAACCTCAGTCCTGAAGCACACGGGACGGAAGGGTCGCCGGACCGGGGCGATGGTCCGGATCGCCCGCGAGCGGGTCTCCGACCTGTTCGGTCTCGCCGAACGGGAGGCTCGTGGTCTCCACCCCGAGCTCGCGGACCGATACGTGGCCTTGGCGCGTCGGATCGGGATGCGCTACAACGTCCGGCTTCGGCGCGAATACCGGGAGCTCTACTGCCGCTCGTGCTCGGCGTATTGGGTGGAGGGGCGGACCGTCCGAACGCGGCTCCGGTCCGGGAGCCGGGTGCGGACGTGCCTCCGATGCGGTCACCAACATAGGACTCCGTCCACGAAGGGGACGGCTTCGGGCTCACCGCTTCCTCCCCCAGAGTCCCGGGAGCTCCGGCGTGACGAGGGGGCGCTCTCTATCCCGATCGTCGACGAGGGGGACCTCGTGGACGAGGAAACGGAAGACGAATAAGGCTCGTCGGCTCCTCGCGTCAACAGCGCCGGGGTGGCCGAGCGGCCAAAGGCGGCAGACTCAAGATCTGCTCTCGCAGGAGTTCCCAGGTTCGAATCCTGGCCCCGGCATTCAATATTTGAACCCCCGCGGGAATCGAACCTCCCTTCCGGAAAAGGGTGGTATTCGGACAGCTAGGCTATGTGAGCCTCGCCGCGACCACTTCCGATCCCTGGCTCTGGTCCGAGCCGCGTCAGTTCACTGGCACTAGCGGACCCCCTAGCATGGGTCTGACTTCCCGGCCTCTCCCCAGACGTTACGATTACAGATCGCGCCCTGGAGGGAGTACAGAGCTGGTCTGGGCGGCAATCTGATGAGTTTCCGGCGGCCTGGCCGGGAACGGAGGGAACCGCCATGCCCTACGCACGCCACGGAAAGGTTCGCATATTCTATCGTGTCGAGGGGTCGGGACGGCCGTTGGTCCTGCTTCATGGTTTTGGAGCATCTTCGGAGGCGCTCTACTTCCTCGGCTGGGTGGCCGCACTGCGAGAAAGCTACCGGCTCATCGTAATGGATATGCGTGGTCACGGTCAGAGCGACAAACCGCACGAACCGGAAGCGTACCGCATGGAACAGCTCGTGGGTGACGTCACGGCCGTGCTGGACAGTTTCGGAGCTCGACAGGCCCATTTCCTGGGGTACTCCTCAGGAGGCGAGATCGGTTGGGGGATGGCTAAGTACGCTCCCGAACGGCTTACCTCCCTCATCGTTGGAGGGGCGGAGGCGGAAGACCCTGACCCCGACCATCCCAGCAAATGGAGCGAGCAGACGATCCGGCTCCTGCGCAGCGGGCGCGAAGCCTTCGTCGCCGCGGCCCGAGAAGCCGCCGAACGAGAGATCCGAGTTGCACAGCGGCCGGCGTTGCTCGAAGCGATCCTCCCTCAACGCTTACAGTTGATCGCAAAAGCGGATCCAGAAGCCCTGATTGCCATGCTCTTGTGGCAGCAGAAAGAAGTCTTGCGGATTCGTGACATCCTGCCTCACTTGACAATCCCCTGCCTCCTCTTTGTCGGGGAAGCGGACGGCTACTTTGAGGGGGCGAAGGCGGCGAGCAGACTGATCCCACGAGCACGGTTTGTCTCATTGCCGGGGATGGCGCACTTCGAGACCGCGGCACGAGCGGACCTCGTGGCTCCTCCCCTCCTTCGGTTCTTGACAGAGGTCGACCGAGGCTTCCCAGACTAGATTTCTGTGGAAAGAAGTCGAATCCGGGTCGTCCCTCGACTGGGATTTGTTCCCAGGATTCCCGGATCTTGCAGCGCCCGAGCTCTTGGATGGACGGATTCGGTACACTCGTCCCCAGTCGAGGGTGTTACTGAGACGCTGAACCCACGACGATCGTCTCACCGTCCTCGGCCGGACCCGGCAGTGAACTGGTCCTTGCCTCCCCGACCCCGCGGGCTCCTCACGGTCGGCCATCGAGCGGGGACTCAGTCCATCAAAGGGCGGGTTGTGTCACCTGGGCGAGGCTCTGGCGATAGGAGTTACATGAGGTGCATCCGTCTCAAGAGTTTCTCAAACCTCGGATCGCCGCGGACGTGCTCGAAAAGCGGACTCGCCCGCCAGATTCCGACGTTCAAATCGTAGTTCTCGAAAGCGCCCCGCTCTAACCACACGAAGCATGGGTCGAGCTCGTCCAGGCAAGCGTAGACCCCCGCGATGCCCGAATCAGGACGGCGCCCCGGGCTCATCCCTTCGAGCTCCTTGAGGCATTCCCGCGCGCGTTGCGTCTGTCCCATGCGCGCGTAGCACATGCCGGCGCGGACGATGCTGTCGGGATTCCCAGGATCCAACTCCGCGAGACGCTCGAGTTCTCGGAGGGCCTGCGGATAATCGGCTTCGGCAATCCAGTAATCGGCCCAAGAGTCGCAGTACAATAGTCCACGTCCTTCGACTTCACCGAGCTTGTCGAGCCTCCCGCGCGCCTCGTTGAGTCGACCGAGTAGGATGAAGAGAAACGCGTGGGCGGCCAGGATGATCGAGGACCGCGGGTCGGCCTCCTCCGCGAGGGAGAGCTGGGGAAGCGCCTCGTCATACCGACATTGGTCGATCAACAGCTCCGCGTACCAAAGGTGGGCGGACGGGTAGCTGGGGCTCAGGGACGTCGCCAGCCGGAACTCGGTCTCGGCTCCGGTGTAGTCGTAATCGGCCCAGAGGGAATAGCCCAACGAGGTGTGCGCCTCGGCCAAGCTCGGGTCGAGTGCAACGGCTCGCTCCGCCAAGGCCCTGCTCGCCTCGTCCCAGTCTGCAAGCGGGGATTTTCGACGGATGGCACCGGTGAGCCGGATTACGTCGGATAGTCCCGAGAGGGCTGCGGCGTTGGTTGCATCCAACGATACTGCGAGCTCGAATTCCTCCTTCGCCCTGCGGAGCGCTTCCTCGGACCGGCCATGGAGCAGCGTTCGTCCCTTCAGATACGCGAGATACGAGTCGGTTCGCACGGTGGGGCGGGCCCCCAGGCGCGCATCCTCTTCTCGTTGGATCTCCACTTTCAGGGCGTCGGCGACCTGTTTCGCGATATCGGTCTGGACAGCAAAGACGTCGTCCAGCTCCCGATCGTAGGTATTGGCCCAGACGTGGGCTTGGGTGGCTGGGTCGATGAGTTGCAGGGTGATTCGCAACCGACGGCCCGCTATCCGCACGCTCCCTTCCAGCACCGAAGCGACCCCGAGCTCGGCCGCGATCTGGGAAACGGTCTTCGACGTGGACTTGTACTGTCCAACCGAGGTACGCGCGATGACTCGGAGCCCCCGAACCTTAGAGAGAGCGCCGATCAGTTCCTCGGTGAGGCCGTCTGCGAAGTACTCGTCCCTGGGATCGGGACTGATGTTCGCTAACGGGAGAACAGCGATGCGGGACGGTCCCGCCGCTGGTGGAGTTGGCGAGACGTTCC
This sequence comes from Thermoplasmata archaeon, assembly GCA_036404475.1. Taxonomy (GTDB): domain Archaea; phylum Thermoplasmatota; class Thermoplasmata; order Lutacidiplasmatales; family UBA184; genus Lutacidiplasma. The sequence goes on along the minus strand of DASWZL010000107.1, from coordinate 62,647 downwards.
ACGGCAGTACGACCCGATAGATGTCCACGGCAATCTGGAGACCTTTGAGGCCCCTCGGCTCAAGCTTCTCGAGCGGGTTTGGAATCTTGTTTCGGACCTGGTCGAACACTGGCCCCGAGATGCAAACTTCCCCCGGTGCCGCGCAGGGTCCGATCCGAGAGGCCACGTTCACGGCGTCACCAAAGATATCTCCCCTGCGCCGTTCTATGTCTCCGAGGTGGATGCCGATGCGCAGCTCAATGCGCCCGGCGGGCGACTTAGCATTCCGCTCGTGTACCCGGCGTTGAATGTCGATGGCACACTCGGTGGCCCTTAGGGCACTGCCGAACTCGACTAGGAAGCCGTCGCCCGTCGACTTGATCTCCTGACCCCCGTGGTTCGCGAGAACCGAGCGAACGAGCTTCTCCTGCGCCCGCAGGAGCTTCAGGGCGGCGGCTTCGTTGGCCTGGGCGGAGACCGTGAAGCCGACCATGTCGGTGAACATGATGGCAGCGAGTCGCCGAATTGAGGCCACGGCTCGCAGACCACTTCCGTTAGATTAAGGCCACCCCGTCGAAATCCTCCGCGGGGGGTCCGAAACGGGCTCGTTTCCTAGCGAGAGGCCATCGGGTCGACCGCTCGCACCGATTTCTAACGAGGGGGTTGTGTAAGGGGGGATCCCTCGCCCGGGAGCTTCGGTCGCCCCACCAGTCGTTTTGTTTCGGCATTGGTATAGAGTCGGAAGATTCGTTCTATGCGTGGCCCCGGCACTGGGACCGGACCCGACGGCGGGCCGGGAACCCCGCTCGAAGGACGGCGGCCTTTTCGGCGTTGGAAAGAAGTCGTTTCCCGCATCGAGGCCGCAACCGGCCGGGCGCATCAACTCTTCTGAGTGCCGGACGAAGAACAGGTGTCGCTTCAAGGGCATAGGGCACCATCCCGTCGATCGGGGTCAGGGTAAGTGGGGCATCCGCTTCCGGAGCGCCACGTACCCCGCGGCCACGATCACGGTGAGAAGGGCAAAAGTGCCCCATAGCAAGAGTGAGTTCCCGGTACCGAGGAGCAACGTGCCCAGCGACGGGGCGAAGACGTTGGCTCCGTTCGTGATAGCGGCGTACGCACCGAAGTAGCTTCCGCGAGTGTCCCGGGTGGCCAGCGCGGCGACGATGGTGTTCTGCAGCGGGCTCACCACGTTCTCTCCAATGGTCAAGATGCCCATGGCGACCAGAAACACTGCGTAGACCGTTCCGACGTAGAAGAGCATGAACGCGGCCCCGTAGCAGAGCGTCCCGAGCGCCATCCAGAGGAGATGCTGACGCCGGAGGCCCCAGGCGACCGGCATCTGTAGGGTCACGACGATGATGCCGTTCAGCGAGTAGAGCCACCCCACCTGCTCGTAGGAGAAGTGGCGGACGCCCACCGAGAACAAGCTGAGCGCGGTCCCGAACTGTCCGGCCGCGAGCGTGAGGCCGATCCCCAGGACTCCGAGCGCCAGGAACATCGAGTCGTGGAACGGAAAGGACGCCGTCTCCCGCAGCGGCCGAGCGGACGGGGGGCTCTCGTGACGGGTCTCTTCGAGGAAGAGCGTGAGGAGCAGACCCCCGGCGAGGGCGGCGACGCACGCTACCAGGAAGACCACGGGAATCCCGAACTGACTCGCGAGGAGTCCGCCCAGGGCAGGGGCGATCGCGAATCCGGCGTTGCCAAAGATGCGTAGGAGGCTAAAGACGCTCATCCGCCGAGTCTCCTCCGAGACATCGGTCATCAACGCGTTCTGGGCGCCCGACCCCACGTTTCCCAGGAACATGTTGGCGGCCCAGAGCCCCATGACGACCAGCAGCCCCTGGCTCCAGAACTCGTAGAGGAGGAAGGAGACGAGGGCGTAGGCAAGGGGAGGATACGCCAGGAACGCTCGCCGCCCATACCGGTCCGAGGCCGCCCCGCCCACGATCGCCGATAGGAGGGAGACCGGGATGACGAGCGAGACGAGGGCGCCGACGTACAGGAAGGAGAGATGGTAGGAAGTGTAGAGGAGTATGGGAAGGAAGAGCCAGGCGGCCGAACGGCCGGCCGACATCACCAGATTGGAGGCCCCGAGGAGGTAGATCGTCCGAGAGAAGCCGAGGAACCCGTCGCCCTTCCCGGTCGCCGTCGAGCGAGCCAGGCCAGGGCCATCCTGCACACGATCCCCCGACGGACGATGCACGCGCCCTTGAAACCCAATCGGGAACGATTCGCTCCTACCGGACGGTCGGTCCTACGAGAGGACCGGTTCCTTCGCACCGATCAGGGCCTTGCACCGACCTCGCCGCGGCCCCGCGCGCTCCTCGAGGTCGGTCATCGAACGCGCGCGCTCTTCATGAAGCTCGCCGGGGGTCAGGGTGGCGACAAACGGCCGAGAAGTTCGTCCATCGCGCGTGCGAATGTCTCGGGGGCTTCCAAGGACGGAAGATGTCCGGCCTCGGGGATGCCCACGCCCGAGCTTCCCCGGACCCGGGCGACCATCGACCGACTCTGCGCCGGTGGGATCAGGCGGTCCTCCTCTCCCCAGACTACGAGGGCCGGGACATAGATGGTGGAGAGCACGGGGGTAAGATCGGCGCGTCCGGCGATCGCCTTGAGCGTGCCGATAATGGTTCGCGATGGGACGTTCCGGACGATTCTGCGGACCGTCTCGGGAAGTGGCCCGGCTCCCTCCCATGTCTTCGGGGATAAAAGGCCGCGGGCGGTCTCTTCGACGTCGAGGCCCTGCGAGGGGTCCTCGAGCCGTTTTGCTGTCGCCAGACGCTTCTCCCTCGCCTCCGCACCGTCCGGTTCCGAGCGGGTATTGGTCAGCACAAGCGCCTGGAACTGTTCGGGATGATTCCGAAACAATTCCAACGCAACGTACCCACCGAACGAATGCCCCACCACCACGACGGGAGACGCGAAACGTCGGGCTAAGGTCCGGTGAACGATTTCGGCACACCCCGAGAGGGAATCGGGGACCGGCCATTCTTGGGCGAGACCATAGCCGGGAAGGTCGAGCAGCACGACGCGGTGACGGGTGGAGAGGGTTTCTAGCTGCGGCTGCCAAATCTCATGGCTCAAGGGATATCCGTGCAGAAACACCACGGGCCTCCCCTTGCCGCGTTCGATGGCTGGCAAGGTCGAGTGAGATTCTGCTCCCATAGCACCCATCCAGGACGCGGTTCGAGTTCTTCTCTCTACCTGCTGCGAGCCCGAGGTCGGGTGGCACGACAGCGCCGGAGCTCCGGGTCGGCCTCTTCGAGTAGGTCAGTTCGATCTTCGACGTGGAGCATCCTCCCGGTGCGACGCTGGTCGTTTCCCCGCCGACCGGCCCTGAACGTCGACTTAGCGTCCCACGTCTATTGCGGAAATCCTCCGAGCGGGGTCGTCGTCGGGCCCGGGAAGAGCGTTCGTCCCGTTCGAGCCGTGCAACAAGGGTATTCGGTCGGGTGCCCTCGGGTGTCGGCGGGCGACCGCGCAAAGAGTAACCGATGTCGAGTATCGCGACCAAAGATGGCACGCAAATCTACTACAAGGATTGGGGCAGCGGGCAGCCGGTAGTCTTCAGCCACGGCTGGCCCTTGGACGCGGACGCCTGGGAAGACCAGATGCTCTACCTGGCCGAACGCGGATTCCGCTGCATCGCGCACGACCGTCGCGGTCATGGCCGCTCAAGCCAGCCTTGGAACGGTAACGATATGAACACCTACGCGGACGATCTCGCGGCGCTGGTCGAGTCGCTAGATCTGAGGGACGCGGTCCACGTAGGACACTCCACGGGCGGGGGCGAAGTCGCTCGCTACATCGGGCGCCATGGGACGAAGCGTGTCGCCAAGGCGGTACTCATTGGTTCGGTCACCCCGCTGATGTTAAAGACGGCCGCCAACCCTGGCGGTTTGCCGATCGAGACGTTCGACCAGATTCGCACCGGTGTTCTCGCCGACCGTTCGCAGTTCTTCAAGGATCTTAGCGCGCGATTCTACGGCGCGAACCGACCTGGCGCCAAGGTCTCGCAAGGTCTGCGCGACTCGTTCTGGCTCCAAGGGATGCTGGCCGGACACAAGGCCGTTTACGATTGCATCAAAGCTTTTTCCGAGACGGACTTCACAGAAGACCTCAGAAGAATCGACGTGCCCACCCTCGTCCTCCATGGGGACGACGACCAGATCGTCCCCATCGGCGCGTCGGCCCTTCTCTCAGCTAAACTTGTCAAAGGGGCCACACTAAAAGTCATCCCGGGTGCGCCGCACGGCATGTGCTCGACCCTCAAAGACCCGGTCAACGCGGAATTGCTCGCATTCCTCAGAGAGTGAACGGAGGCACGAGCTCCCGTCTGCCACCAGCGAGAGCGGATTCGGCGAGCCCGGCTTTCCTGCCGCCTCTACCTTCCCTTCGCCTCGCGCGCTCGTTACGCCGAGGTCGCGGTCGCAGGGAATCGGTCCAGGGGTGACAACACTCTATCAACCGGTCGGCTGTCGGAGCCCGCAGAACAGTACCAGAATTGCTTTGGGTGCAACCGGGCCTGCACCTCTCCATCGAGGTAGGTGCCCGCACTCGGCACCTCACCCTGGAGGAGCACCGTGCACTGCCTGATTGTGCGCTTTCAGATCGCCGGGTGACTCGAAGGTCCGGCCGCAGGCCTCGCACCGAGGCGCGTACGGCCTCCCCATATGTTCCGCCGCAAGATGGCGCTCTAGATCTTGTGTGCGGCGGAAGACCCGCCCGCAGAATTCACAGCGGAATCCCACGTTGGCCGGTTCGGGTGGATTGGGTCGCATAGGGTCCGGGGCCTCCCTCCGGTCATCTGCTGGCCCCTCTTTACGTCTGAGAAGGCAAGTGTCCCCCCCCAGACGGTCAGTCCGCCTCGAGGGTCGGCGCCAGGAGTTGCCCCCTCGGCCTTGGGTACACGTGCGGCGGCAGTCCTTCCTTGACCCGCCTATGACGGGACCAAAGGTGGCTTCCGCACGGGACCCGACCCAGGGCCAATCTCCGCGCCACCCGCTCGTTCCTCGCGGTCGGTAACGTTACGCACGTTTCCCCACAGGTCGTTATCGACGGGTGCATTGGCAAAGCCGTCGGGACAACCCACCCCCACGCATTCGACTGCCTTCGCCTCGTTCCGGTGCAATTCGAGGTCGCACCTGACCAAGTTCGGGGGATTCGTCTTCTTCGCCAGATATCTACGGTCAGAGGTTCACGAGGCCTGCGGCGAGGTTCGCCATTACGAAGATGAGCGCCACCTGGAACACCGCCTGAACGCCCGCAAGACGGGCGTTGAGCAACCCGAGCCGTCCGATCTTGGCGATGTTGGGTCGGTCCTTGCGTAGCTCGAGCACGATTCGAACCTCGTTCGGGAGGAAGATGCCAAATCCCTGCCCGGCGAGGATAAGGACGAAGATCCCGGCCAGCTGGATCGCGAGGTAGTGGAGGTTGAAGACCCCGTCCATGATCGCCAAGTAGATGCCGGCGGTAATCGCCACGGAGGCGAGGGTCGGCATCAGGAAGAGCATGGTGGGGACGAGCCGTTGGACGAAGTCGGCCCGTGCCGGTCCGGCCATGCGACCGAGGACCGGGCCAATGACCAGCCCCATGAAGAGGTCAATCCCGGTCCAAGTGGCACCCGAGATCACGTGAACGTAATCGAGGAAGACGAACTGGTTCACAAGGAGGGCTCCCACCAGAGCCCCGACCGGCACGAGGACGAGTGGGAACGCGCGCCACGTGAGGATCGGGGGAGGTGGAGGGCGGCGCACGTCGGTGGGATTCGCCGTGTTCGGAGCGAGGGCCGGCATCGTGACCGTCGCCATGTGCCCACGTCTATCCCGTCTCCAACCAAGAACCTCTCGTTCGTACGGCCCCGGCGCACAGGGTCATTCCTGGCTCGAGTTCCATCGGGCCGGAGGACACCGAAGCCCGGACCGCTGCCGGAAATGAGCACGATTCGTAGCCTCCCGGGGTAGGTCTGTTGGCCCCTTACGAAACCTGTGGGTTTCCAAACGGGGTGTGCCATCCCATTGACCTCCGCCCGGCTCACGCGCTCCTCGCGGTCGGTCATCGAACGCGCGCTCCCTTCATGAAGCCCTGGTCCTTGAGCCCTGATCGGTAGGTGCTCCCGTGCCGCTCTCCTCCGGTCTCTCCGGTGCTCGAGTGCTCGTCACGGCCGCGAGCCAAGGTATCGGGTTCGGTGCCGCGAGGGCATTCCTTGCCGAAGGGGCTAGGGTCGTAGTGAACTCGTCGAACGCGGAGCGCCTCGCCCGAGCCACGCGGGAGCTTGAAGGAGCTGGGGAAGTGCACGGCGTGGTCGCCGACCTGAAGGAACGGACCGAGCTCGATCGTTTGCTCGACGAGACTGTCCGTCACCTCGGTGGGCTCGACACCCTCGTCTACGTTACTGGTTCCCCCCGTCCGGGGGTCTTCATGGAGCAGTCGTTCGACGACTGGTCTGCCGCCGCGAGCCTCCTCGTCGTGAGTCCGGCGTACCTGGCCCGATGTGCGGCGGAAGCGATGCTCGCCGGCGCTCGTGGGGGACGGATGGTCTTCCTCGCCTCGACCGCGATCCGGGAGCCAAATCCCAATATCGCCACGTCGAGCGTCTGCCGGATCGCGGTCGCTGGGCTCGTGCGGACGCTCGCCCGGGAGCTCGGCCCGAAGGGGATTCGTGTGAATGGGATTCTTCCGGGCTACGTCCGAACGGACCGCCTAGATGAGTTACTGACCGATGCCGCTCACCGTCACGGTACGACCTCCGAAGCCGAACGAGTCGCCCTCGAGCGCGAGATCCCTCTCGGACGGGTGGGCACCCCCGAGGAGCTGGCTCGCGCGGTGGTCTTCTTGGGGAGCGAGATGTCGAGCTACGTCAGCGGAGTCCTCCTTCCGGTCGACGGGGGCCTCCTAAGGTCCGTAGGATAGGCGACCGACTCACTTCTGGTCCGCCGGGACCGTCTCCCCGAGGAAGTCCTGTCGTTCGGGGACGAATACATCGAGGACGCGACTCGGTCCTCCCGAGTCGGTGACGAGCTCGTGAGGCACCCCACCCGGGATGGAATACGCCGAACCTTTCCGCATTCGGTAGGTCTCGTTCGCAATGTGGAAGACGCCGCCTCCCTCGAGGAAGGTCCCCGCTTGGACGTGCGGGTGCGTATGATTGGGAAGGGTCGTGTTCGGGGCAATCTCGAAGAGAACGAGCATGACGCCGTCCCCGTGCGCCAGTATCCGACGCTTCACGCCGGGGAGGACCTCGTGCCAGGCCTCGGGTCGGTCGTTCCAGAGGGTCATGCTTGGGCGAGGGGGTGTCTGTACTTGGAGATGACGAGACGCCCGGAACGCAGCGTGCCAAGCTCCTGCGCGGGCCACTTCGAATCGGTTCGGACGGTATCCGTGTGGCTCGGCCCCGCGCGCACCTCGCGGCCGGCCCTCAAAACCGCGCGCGCGGGGTCAGCCGCGTCAATCTTCCTCGGGTCGTCCGGCGGCTATTCACCAGAGAGGAGCGGCGCTTCGGTTCGCCGTCACGGATGGGCACGAAACCAATCCAGGGTCTCGTGCACTCCTGTGGTGTACGGCGTTGACGGGACGACCCCGAACTTCTGACGGAACTTGCTCCCGTCAAGGATGAAGCGCTCACGCTTGAGATACATCATTTCCCGGAATTCACGGGCCTCTGGATTGGCGATTCCGACCAGGGCCAGCAGCCAGCCCGGGATGGCTCTGGGGCGAGACTTGGATCCGGCGGCCTGGGCCACCAGCCCGAGGAACTCCCGCGGAGAGGTCACGCCCGCTCCCGGGACATGGTAGGTTTCTCCGTCAGAACTCGGGTCCATCCCGGCCCGAACCATGGCCTCTCCTCCGTCCGGGATGAACAGGAACTCCGAGGGGACGTCCAGGTCACCATACCACGGCATCGAGCGTCCCCGGAGCGCATTGCGGAAGATATCCGCGTACAGCCGATTCACGACAAACGGTCCGTAGAAGTCCGGCATCCGAACGATCGTGAACGCTAGCCCCTCCGTTCGATGCAGCTCCTCGAGGTGCCGCTCCATCTGCAGTCGGAGCCGACCCTTGCGGGTGTGCGGCTCCATGGGATGGTCCTCGCGCACCCACTCGGCACGGGCGTGACCGAAGACGTAGACGTTCCCCGGAAAGACAACACGAGCACCGACCGTCTGAGCGGCCGAGACCGTGTTGGCGAGCATCGGGTTCGCCTTCGCCGCCCACTCCGGATAGGGGACGTTCACGCCGTGGAAGATGGTCGTTGCGCCCTGGGCCGCACGGAGGACGTCCTCCGCGACAAGGGCGTCCCCCGCAACGACGTCCACCCCCTTCGCTTCAGGCCAGGATCTTCGGAACCTCTCTGGGTCTCGAACGAGAACCCGCACGGGTTCGCCGCGTTCGACGAGCTTGACTGCTGTCCAGTGTCCAATCCCTCCCGTGGCTCCGAGAACCAGATGCATGTGAACCGTGACCCCAGCTGGGCGCATAAGGGCGCCTTTCCGGTCCGGGACGTGCGGGTCCAGCGGGTCTGAAACGGGCTCGTCCCGTACCGTGAAACCCTTCCATCGGTCGTTCGAATCGATTCCTAACGACGAGATTGGGTAACGAATCCCTTCCCAATATCCCGAGGCCATCTCGTGGGTGAACGACAACCCTCGGCACTCCCCTACCGAGAACGTCGTCCCACCGAGGCATCGAAACTAATATGATAGGTGCCGCGGTCCGATGAATCGCCGCGGACCGTCTTCTCGGAGGTTCGGAGGCAACACTGCCGTGTCGGTGAGCGACCTCTCAACTTCGCGACCTGGGGCGGAAGAGCACAGCGTTCCAGTCTCCGGGCGCCCGCCCTCGTTCATTCGGTTCCTCGACGGAATCGAGGAGGCGGTCCGTCAGCGCCTCGCCAAGTGGCGTCTCTTCGACCGCATCTTCCTGCTCCACCGCGACTGGATGACGCGGATCACGATGTTCATGGTGATCCTCGGGATTCTGTGGGGCGCCATCGGCGGAGCCGACGCGTTCAGCTTCCAATCCCAGGTCGTCGCCTACGTGACCGGGTCGACGTTGTCACTCTCGAACGTCGAGATTTACTCCGCGGTCACGCTGCACGGGATTCGCGAACTGTTCGGGTTCGCTCAACAGCTGGAGATGGCCGCCATCGGGTTCCTCGTGATCAAGGCCCTCTCGATCGTCCCGCGCCACAAGTGGTCCCTCTACGCGTCGGTCGGACTGATGAACGTCTCCATGCTGCTCCTGCAGGGGCCGGTCTACCTCCTACCGTTCAACGACAACTACTTCCCCGCGGTCGGATGGTACTTCCTCTCTCCCCTTGGGGTCGCCGGCCAGAGCTCGTACGTCGTCAGCCCCCTCTGGTTCCTTGGGTGGCTGGCCCTCTGCGCCTCGGTCCTGCTCTGGGCGGGCTGGATTGTGGTCCACCTGCGCGACTGGTCCCGGACGAAACGCGCCCAAACGCCCGGTCGCCAGTATCCCCTCTTCCTCTGGTTCGTGGTCGGCTTGGTCGTCCTCGTCCCGCTGACCTACGGTCCCCTGGTCGTATCGACCGTCTGGGACATGGGAACCGCGTACGCGGGCTGGGCGATTAACCCGATCGTCAACCAGGTCATCTTCTGGACGTTCGGCCACAGCCTCGTGTACGTGCTGTTCCTCCTCCCAATCCTCGCCCTCTACCTTCTCGTCCCGATCCTCGCGCGACGACCCGTCTATAGTTACCGATTCGCCGCCGCCTCGGCCGTGATGTTTGTGGTGCTGACGCCGCTCCTCGGCATCCACCACCTGTATCTGACCCCCCTGCCCCCGTGGGCGACGTGGCTCACGATGGCGCTCTCTTTCGCGATCGTCCTGCCCTCCGCCATCACGTTCTTCTCCGTGTGGATGACGCTGAAAGGCGTTCCGCGAAATCGGTGGGAGTGGAACGCCGTCGCGCTGTTCACCCTGCTCGCGTTCGGCGGTGCGATCTTCGGGGGCCTCACCGGTCCGGTGGTCGCGACGATCCCGTGGGACGTCGACCTGCATAACAGCCTGTTCGTGCTGAGCCACTTCCACGCGATCACGATCCTCTCGATCGTCGCCGGTGGCTACGCCCTGATCTACGCGGTCCTCCCGATCCTCTCCGGGCGCCATTGGTTCTCGGTGGCGCTCGCGCGCCTTCACTTTGCGCTCACCGCCGTCGGCGGTGTGATGATCGTCCTAGCGTTCGACGAGCTCGGGGACCTGGGGGTCCTCCGCCGGGAGGTGATCGTCCCGATCCTTCCCGCGATCACATTCTACCAGCTCATGCTGTTCGCCGGGGTCATCGTCATGCTCGTGGGCCAATTGCCGTTCGTGGCCAACGCGCTCCTCACGCTCTTCCGCGGCGAACTGTTCGACGCCTCGGGTCTCTCGTTCGACGAGACGGTGCGACGGGCGGCCCAGTCCACGGCGCCGTCGCTCAGTCGGATCCCGATTGCCGACGAGCCGTTCACGCGACGCGTCCCCCGGGCCCGGCGCGAGTGGACCGAGAAGGCCTGGGTCGCCACGGTCACGCTTCTCCTCGCCGGGGCTCTGGCCGCCTCGACCCCGGCCGCGTTCTCGGTCGGGAACCAGATCACCGGGGGCAGCAACGACCCCGCGGGCACCGAGTACGTCGCCCTGCACGGCCAGCAGTACTTCTGGAACGCTAACGAGTCCGGAGCGGTCAACGGTTCCTTCGACAACGCGATCGTGGCGTACGCCGGCCAGTGGGTCCAGCTGAACCTGACGGCGTCCGGGGCGACCCAGTCGGTGCTCATTCCGTTCCGGAACTATGCGGTGGTCGACGTGCAGGCCGTGCCGGGCTCGACGTCGTATGCGCTCTTCCAGGCGCCGAGCACCCCGGGCGTGTACGGCGCGCCGGACGGGGAGTACGATGGTCCGTGGTTCGGCCAGGACGTCGCGGCGCTCATCGTCCTCCCTCCGGTACACAGTACCCCAACGACGCTGAGCTCGTTCGAGTCGAACAACGGGGGCGGCGACATCTACAATCCGCCCGTGGTCTCGGCGGCGAGCGCTTCGTTGGTGGCCAACGGAGAGGGATCGTTCAACAACTCGGTTCCCGGTCCGACCCTCACAGCGAGCGCCCCGCTGCTCGGCGGTCCCGTCACCTTCGGCTGGACGGTGCCTCTCGCGACCATCGACCAGGACAACTACCTGGTCAACGCGACGTCGGACAATCCCAACGAGCAGCAGGAGTACGTCATCGACCACAACTACACGCTGCCGTACTCCTTTGGCATCGTCCGTATCGACCCGACGACGGGCCTCGTGCCCGTCCCGGGGACGGCCGCGTCGTTGCAGATCGGGAAGGAGATGACCGAGAACGCGACCCTGACCCCGGGGGTCTACCTGTACGGGATCCTCGACCCCGTCTCGTACTCGTACAACCCGAACGGAGAATCGGGCGAGGGGACGGGCACACAGACCGGGCAGGTGATGGGACTCTGGGGGGTTCTGTGGGTGAACGGTCCATGACCGACGTGCCGGAGACTCCCGAGCGGCCCGCCCGAATCAGCGCGTTCGCCGTCTTCGGCCTGGTCGCCATCGTCGCCGCGGCCGGCGCGCTGTTCGAGATGGCCTACTACACCACGACGCCGGCGCTCGGCGGGGCCACGTTGGGCACGGTCATCGGGATCTGCGGGGCGTTGATCGCCTTCTTCGTTTGGGGACTCACGGCCCCGCCGAACGAATGAGAGGGGCCCCGGCTGGGGTCCCTCGTCACGGCGCGTCGCTGTGGCCACTGCGTCGGGAGTGCAGAGATCCCTGCGGAGTGGGGTAGGCCACGAAATAAAGCGGGACTCCTGTTCGGTCGGGCAAGAGAGGCCCTGATTCCATGGCATTGGAGATGGACAAGAAGAGCACCGCGTTAGTGGTCATCGACCTCCAGAAGGGCATCGCCTCCGCCGGGAGACCGCTGGCCCCCCACAGCGCCGAGGTCGTTCTACAGAACGCGGCAAAGCTCGCGGAGGCGTTCCGAAGGAACGGTATGCCGGTCTTCCTGGTGCATGTGGTGTCGTCTCCAGCGGACCGGCTCAAGGTGGTGGCGGACGACCCGGGGTGGCGCTCGACCGCGCCGGGGTCGGCCGACGCGTCGGACTTTGTGCCGGAGATCGGACCCAAGGAGGGCGACCTGACGATAACGAAGAAGCAGTGGGGGGCCTTCTACGGCACCGAGCTGGAGCTGCAGCTGAGACGAAGAGGGATCAAGACGATCGTGCTCTGCGGGATCTCGACGAATTATGGAGTAGAGAGCACGGCGAGGTTCGCCTATGAGTACGGCTTCCAGCAGGTATTCGCCGAAGATGCGATGTCCTCCGCTTCCGCGGACATGCATAATGCCGCGATCAACATCGCTTTCAAGCGGATCGGCCGAGTACGGAAGACGGAGGAGATCCTCGAGGTCCTCCGCTAGGGGTACGATGCTCAAGAACTTCCGTACTAGATCCCACGCCGGGGGGGCGTAGCCGAACCGGGGTCCTTCACTTCGGTGGGGCGCCCAGCTGGGGAAGGACCCGGATCGCTGGGGGCAGGTCGGGCGGAGGAGCGTACTCCGATACCGGGCGGTCCGACACCCGGAGCACCTTCTGGGCGACCCCGCGGCAGTACCCGCACACCTCGCACGTCGTATGCTCGCAGTCCACGGTAGCGATGTGGCGGAGGAAGTCGGGGGGGAACGCCCGGTTGTCGATCGTGAGCTCCGAGAGGGGGGCGAACGCCCGGGCGAGAGTTCGGGCCTCCTCGCCCTCGGGACCTTCCCCGAGCCGCTTCAGGGCCGCCGAGGGTCCCTTCACCTGCACCAGGCTGAGGATGTCCACGAGGTTCCCGGGATAGGACTTCTGCGCGTAGGCGCGGGCCGACCGCACGAGCCAGTCGGTGGAGCGGTTCCGGCCCGAGACCTTGAACCGAGTGACCCCGACCTCTTCGAACACCTCAAGGTCCTCCGGGCGGACGAAGATCCCCGAGATGAGCTTCGCCGGGTCCCGGACGTACTCGAGGCCACACTCGAGGATCGGATACTCGAACGCCAGGCACGGGGCGCCCGGCTGCGAAGCCAGAGAGCTCGTGTTCAGGTGATGGCCCCGGTACGGGCAGGACGGTAGGCAGCTCTGGTTGACCAGGATCTCGACCTCCGCTCCCAAGCGGACGAGGCCGCGGATCAGCCGGAAGTCCCGGTTCGCCTCCTCCAGGATGACCGTCCGGGCTCCGAGTTTCAGGAAGTACTCGGCCTGGGTCACGGTCCGGATGCGAGCGAACGTGGAGACCGTGATGGGCACGTCCGGCCATTCGGTCCGGATCGCCTCGATCAATGCGGGGAGGGCGACCACGAACCCATCCACCCCGAGGTCGATCAGGTCGCCGACCTCTCGCAGGAGGCGGCCGATGTAGCCCGGCCCGTACTCCTTCAACCCGAGGTCGTTGCTGTTGAGCGTGGCGAAGAACTGGCGCGAGTGTCGGTGAACCACCTCGAGATGGGCGCGGAACCGGTCCCGGTCGACCGGGGGAAGGATCTGGGGGGGTCGGCCGCCTCCCGTCAGCTGCACCGGGAACCCGCCGAAGAACGTGGAGACCGGAAGGTCGGCGGTCTCCTCGACCAGCCGGTCCTCGAAATTGGAGGCCAGAACGATCTGCATCGACCCCGGGCACCGCGAGCGGTATGTGAGCCGGCCCCCGCACCGGTGCGGTCGAAGGAACTTGGCCCACGTCGAGCTCGGACGGTCGGCATGGCCGACGCTTTGCACGCCGCTCCCTCGCTCGTCTCGATCCGCCGCGACCTCGAGGAGATCGACCGGGCCATCGTCCTCCTCGTGGCCGCCCGCGTCGAGGCCGCCTGCACCGCGATCCGCCTTCGTTCCGAGGGAAACGGGGAGGTTTCGGACCCGGCGCAGGAGGAGCGGGTCCTCGCTCGGGCGCAAGGCTGGGCGGAACAGGCGGGGCTCTCACCGGCCCGTGTGAGGACGATCTTCCGCGCGGTCGTGGGAGCCGGCAAGGACCGCTTCGCGACCGAGAGCCGACCGCTTCGACGGCCGGTCCTATCGACGCGTGTGCGGAGTACGGGTCGATCGCGGGGTCGGGTTCCCTCGCGACGGGACCCGAAGGCCCTGCCTCACTCGAGGACCCCGACCCCGAAGTAACGAACCCCACCCGTCCGCAGCGGACCCTCCCAGCGCGGGAGGCAAATCGCTACGGCGGGCGGTCGACGGGCGGCTCTGCGAGGAACCTCTGCGCCGCCAGCTTGGTGGTGGCCTTTCGAAGGAGCTCGAGAGCGGTCGAGCGCCCGACGCCGAGCCGGGTGGCGAGGGTCGACAGGGAGGCCTTGCGCGGGTAATCGAAGTAGCCGAGCTGGAACGCCATGCGGAGCGCCCTTTCCTGACGTCCCGTGAGCCCCCAACGCCTCCGGTAGGCCCCCGCGCGGACCAGGGAGGGTCTCGGTCCGCCACTTCGCGCGGCCGCCTTGAGGAGACGACGAGCGTCGACGATCTGCGGGACCAACACTTTCCAGGACGCCGACCCCGTCCCCTCGTCCCCTCCGAGGAACGGGCAACTGATGCAGAAGTCGCCCAGGTCGAACGCCGCGGAGCAGACCGCGGGGATCGGCACGGACACGCGTAGGAGAGCTCGGTCCGGACCGAGGCTCGCCGTGGCGATGTCGCGGGCGCCCAGGCGGGAACGGAGGCGGCGGATCACCGGGGCGATGCCCTCCCCGTTCGTCTGGACCTCAAAGAACCGCAGAAGTCGTCGTCGCCCTCGATCGGCCGGCCGACAGGCGAGGAGACGGAACGCCACGCCTTGGGACCTCAGGGTCTCCGTCACCCAGTCGTCCCCGCCGACCCCGCTCAGTACGATCTCGACCATCGGGAGGGGCTCGTCCGGCGCCGGACCCGTGCGGTCGTCGGCCTTCTTCCGGGCCCGGGGAGTCCGGGCGGGGAATCTCGGCATTCCGAACCCTCCTCACCGGTTCGGGGGGTCCGCACGTATATGGGGGCCCCGTCGGTCTCGGTTGACGGCGACTTTGGCCGCGGGCGACCGGGTTCGCGGGCGAACGCACGGGTTCGAAGCCCTGGGGCCGAGCAGCTGGGGTCCTGAATCCGTCCGCGGCGAGCGAGCGGGGTCCGCCCGCTCGGAGTTCCTCGCCCGGGCGGGCGACCGTTCCGACCGCCGGGGCGGGAAGGCCGGGCTAGGTGATGGGGGTCGCGAACGACGGCACGTAGTCCTCGGCCAGCCGTCCTACGATCGGGATCTTCTCCCCGCACTTTAAGCAGCAGTTCTCGGGGTCGAGGCGCCAGGACTTGATCGTGAAGCCCAACCGACGCACCACGACCGTTCCGCAGCGCGGGCAGTAGGTGTGCTCGAGCGGGTGGCCCCATACGTTCCCGAGGTAGACGTAGTCGAGGCCTTCCGCCTTCACGACCCGGTGAAGCTTCTCGAGGGTCGCCACCGGGGTTTCGGGAAGGTCCATCATCCGGTAGTCGGGGTGAAATCGCAGGAGGTGGAACGGAGTGGAAGGACCCAGCTCGTCCCGGACAAACCGGGCGAGCTTTTGGGTCGCCTCGACGGACTCGCCGACCCGGGGCACGATGAGGTCGGTGATCTCGACGTGTACCCCTCGCTTCTTCAGGTCCGCCGCCGACTCGAAGATCGGCTCCGGCCCGGTGGCGGCGACGTACTTCCGAAGGAATCCGGGTTCCCCGCTCCCTTTGAAGTCGACGCTCACCGCGTCGAGATGCGGACCGATCAACCCGACAGCCTCGGGGGTCATGTATCCGTTCGTCACGAAGTTCGCGAAGAGACCGACCTGGTGCGCCTCCCGGATCACGTCGAGAGCGTACTCGGCGAAGATGGACGGTTCGTTGTAGGTGAACGTGACCCCACTGCAACCGAACCTCCTCGCTTCGGTCACGGCGGTGTGGGGGGGCAGGGACCGGCCCACCACCTCGCGCTCCTGGGAGATCTCGGCGTTCTGGCAGTACGCGCAGCGCCAGTTGCATCCGACCGTCCCGATCGAGTAGACACGGGTCCCGGGATGGAAGTGAGAGAGGGGCTTCTTCTCGACCGGGTCGACCTGCACCGCGGAGGCCCTTCCGTAGCTCAAGAGGACGAGGCGACCTGCCACGTTCTTGCGGACGAAGCAGAACCCGTGCGACCCCTCGGGGATCGTGCAGTAGCGGGCGCAGGCAGTGCATCGCACCTTCCGGTCGGAGGTAGGTTCGAAGAGGGTCGCAGGATGCCCGACCAGAGCCGTCATGGGGTCTCCCTCCTACGAAGCGCCGCCGGGCGATAAGCGTGGTCCCGTGCCGGCGGCTCGAGCCGAAGGTTCATCTGCGCCGGAACGTCCCCGGACACTCGATGACGGGAGCCAGCGGAGGCCCTGCGCCGGCGGCGGAGGCCGACGCGATCGAACGCGACGTGAGCGCCCGGATCACTCCTTCCGCCGAGTTCTTGGACCGTGTGTCGCAGGTGCGGGCCGCGCTCGTCGAGCGGGTGACCGCGGCCGCGAAGGCGCGGTCGAGCCCGCTCACCCGGGCGCTCGTCGCCGGGAGCGCAGCCCGCGGCACGTTCCTTCAGGACCGTCTGGACGTCGACCTGTTCCTGCTCTTCCCGCCCGACCTCTCCCGGGAGCGGTTGCGCGAGGAGGGGCTGGCCCTCGGGCGTGCGGTCCTGTCGGACCCCGAGACCCGCTACGCCGAGCACCCCTACCTCCGCGGGAAGTTCGAAGGATTCACGGTCGACGCCGTCCCGGGATTCGCGATCACCGACCCCTCCCATCCGCTCTCGCCGGTCGACCGAACTCCGTTCCACCAGGAGTATCTCATCGCCCGGGAGACCCCCGAGATCGTCGGTCAGGTCCGGCTCGCCAAGCAGTTCTTCCGGTCGCTGGGCGTCTACGGTTCCGAGGCGAGGACGGAGGGCTTCTCGGGCTACTTGGTCGAGCTCCTCGTGATTCGGTTCGGTTCGCTGCGCCAGCTGCTCGTCGCGGCCCGGGATTGGCGGGTTCCCGTCCGTCTCGCCGAGCCCGGGAAGGAACCGCCGAGGCTGCCGCCCGACGTGGCGCTCGTCCTCGCCGACCCCGTCGACCCGAATCGCAACGTGGCGAGCGCCCTCTCGCAGAGGAACCTCGGGCTCTTCGTCCTCGCCGCCGGGGCCTACCACCAACGGCCGAGCGCCCGATTCTTCGAGGTGCGCGCGAACGTGTCGCTCTCGAAGGAGGCGGCGCTCTCCCTCGTCCGCGCCCGGGGGACCCACATCACGGTGGCCGTCCTCCCGCGACCGGACCTCGTGGACGACACGCTCTATCCGCAGGTGCGCAAGGCCGCGCGCGCCGTGGCCGACGAGCTCTCCCGTTCCGACTTCGCGGTCCTCGGGGAGGCGAGCGCCGCCGACCCGAGCTCGGTCGTCATCGCGGTCGAGCTGGCGCATCCCCGACGGCCTCAGGTCCGGGTCCAGGACGGTCCCCCGGCCGGCATCGACCGGGTCGGCCACTTCCTCGAGAAGTGGGGGGCGAAGAGCGACCTCGTCCTCCAAGGACCGTACGTCCGACCCGACGGGAGCCTGGGGGTCGATACCCGTCGCGCCGATCGGGACGCCGAGGCGGTGCTGCGCGCGGCGTTCCCCCGCCTCTCCCTCGGGAAGGACCTCACGCCCAAAGAGTCGGGGCCGTGCGATGTGAGGACCCTCGGCGAAGCCGCCGAGACCCCGGCGCTCGGGGAGGCGCTCCGGGAGCTGCTCGCGAGGCGGCTCCCCTGGCTCGACGACCCGTGACGTAGCCTACACGGCGTGCGGCGAGAGGTTCTGAAGGACGAACCAGAGCGCGAGCCATCCGAAGAACTCGAGCGCGATGAGACCCGCCCAATCCCCCTTCGTGTAGGTCCACGACCGGGACCGAAGGCGTCGGACGAGGAACGGGATCAGGGCGATCAGAAGGACCCCGACCGGGAACACGAAGTACCAGAGGAGGCCCATGACCGACAGCACCCACGATAGGACCCCTACGAGGACCGTGAACCCGCCGGCCAGCGCGAGCGCGTAGGTGAGCTCGAACTCCTTGGTCACGAAGGCGACCTCGTCGAAGACGGGGAATTCGAACGCCGGGGCCTGCTCCTCCGCCGGCTTGCGGCGGACCTTCTTCGCCACCGCTCAACCTCCCCGCGCGGCGCGGGCGCGACGGTAGAGCGCTTCCGCCCGGTAGGAGCTTCGGACGAGGGGGCCGCACGCGGCGCCCCCGAAGCCGAGGGCGAGCGCGGTCGCCTGCCAGCGGGAGAACTCGTCCGGCGGCACGTACCGGTGGACCGGGCGGTGGGTCACGTCCGGGCGCAGGTACTGCCCGAGAGTGAGGAGGTCCACCTCCGCCGACCGCAGGTCGCGGAGCGCCGTTTCGAGCTCGGCATCGGTCTCACCGAGTCCCAGCATGATCGAGCTCTTGGTGACCAACCCCTCCGGGCCGAAGCGGCGGGCCGCCCGCAGGACGCCCAGGGAGCGGTCGTAGCCGGCGCGCGGGTCGCGCACCTCGGAGCTGAGCGACCGGACCGTCTCCAGGTTATGCGCGAGGACGTCCGGGGGGGACTCGAGGAGGGATCTCAGCGAATCCTCCCGCCCTCCGAGGTCCCCGACGAGGAGCTCGACCAGAGTGCGGGGGGATTCGACACGGATCCGACGAACGGTCTCCGCCAGCACCGAGGCTCCCCCATCCTCGAGGTCGTCCCGACAGACCTGGGTCAAGACCACGTACCGCAGCCCCCAGCGATGGACCGCCTGGGTGATGCGCGTCGGCTCCGTGCGGTCGACCACGCCCCGCGGCCAGTGGGTCGTGACGGCACAGAACGTGCATCGGCGCGTGCACTCGGTCCCGAGCAGCATGAGGGTCGCCGCGCCGGCCGACCAGCATTCCGAAAGGTTCGGACAGCGCGCCTCCCGACACACCGTGTCGAGTCCGAGCTCCCCGAGGATCCCTTTGACCTCGGGGTACGCCGCTCCGCGAGGCGGGCGAACGCGGATCCACTCGGGCAGAGCGGACGGCTCCGTCGTGAGAGTGGGCACGGAAGAGCTGGCCACGCCGGTCCGACCCGCGCGGGCCCTTTAGGCTTTCCGCGAGCGGGTGCGGCCGACACGCTCTTCGAGGAGCGTGGTGAGAAGACTCGCGGGGAGCTCGTCCATGGAGACGTTGTTCGACTCTCCCGACGACCCCATCTCGAGGACCACGAGGCCGTCCCGCTCGAGCTCCTTCAAGGTGCGCCAGAACGTCGTTCGGCTCATCGGGTCGGCTCCGAGCTCCTCGAGGAGGGCGGTGTGGTTCGCCCGAAGCTTCTGGCTCGTGGTGGACGCGCCGCGTCGCTTCAGCGTCCGAGAGAGCGCCAGGAGCACCCCGAGCTCGTGCGTCGAGAGCGACTCGAGCTGGGTCTCCGAGACGGTGGGAAGGAGCGAGCCCTTGGCCCGCCGAACGTGCTCGGACCCGACCGAGTCGGCCCCGGCTTCCTCCGCGGCATGCGCGGCGCCCGAGAGGACCTCGAGCGCGAAGCGAGCATCTCCGTTGGGGGCGGCGATGCGCGCGATCTGGTCGAGGACCTCGCGGTCGATGCTTCCCGGACGGAGGGCCAGCTCCGCCCGGGACTCGAGGATGTCGGTGAGCGCGGCGCGGTCGTACGGGGCCAGGGAAAGCCGGTGCGTCACGCCAAAGCTCGACCGGCTGGCCGGGTCGAGGAACGGGAAGAGGTCCTCGGACGCGACCAGGACGAGGGAGATCGAACCGAGCTCGACCTCGCGAGAACGCGAGAGCAGGTAGACGAGCTTCGTCTCCTGCCGCACGAGGCTCGAGGCCTCGTCTAGCAGCACGAGGAGGTGGGAGGGGTTCTTCCGGATTCCTTGCTCGAAGACGTCGAGCATCTCCGAGAGGGAGTACCCCCGGTCGGGGAGCGACACCTGGACCATCCGCAGCAGGTCGAGCATGACCGTTCGGTCGCTCGCCCGTCGCCAGCAGTTCACGTAGGCGGCTTTCACCGGGAATCCTCCGAGCCGTCCGCCCCGTTCGAGGTCGGACGCGAGCCGACGGACGAGCGCCGTCTTCCCGCTGCCCACTCCACCGGTGAGCAGGAGGTGGAACGGAAGCCCCTTACCGAGCGATTCCCGGTAGCGACGACGGAGCAGCTCCAGCTCGGTGTCGCGGCGTACGAGGCGGGTCGGAAGGTACGACGGGTCGAGGGTTTCCTCCCGAACGAGGATGGGGGACGCGGGAGTCATCGTTGGAACGGGGGGACCAAGGCCGGGCTTATCATCTTCGCCGTCGGGGGGGCCGCCTCTGCCGAGGCCGGGCGGGAAGGTCGAGCCCGTCGAGCACCTGTCGGAGCAGGTCGCCCGGGGGAGCTGCCGCGTCCAGGACCTGCCATCGGTTCGCCCGCGCCAGCGCGCGGTAGGCCCGCGCGACCCGACGGAGGGTCCGCAGTCGCTCGAGGGGGCCGCGTCGCAGGTCCCGGCTGCCCAGGCGGCGAAGGGCCTCCGAAGGGGCGAGGTCGAGCAGGACGACCCGGTCCGGCCTTACCGTCGCCGACCGCTGGAGCTCCGCGAGGCGCCGTCGATCGCGGGGAGGGAGCGCGCTCCCCTGGTAGGCGAGCGTCGAGTAGAACGAGCGGTCCTGGAGGACCACGTCGTGGTGGCGGAGGTCCCGTTCCAGGTCGGGGGCCGCGAGGTGGCGGTCCACGGTGAAGTACACCGCGCCCGTCCACGGGTCCTCGGCGGCGGCCGATTGGGCCAGGGCTCCCAGGCGCGGGTCGGCCGGCTCCCGACGGACGGCGACCGAGAGTCCGCTCCGTTGGAGCGCCCGGGCGAGCGCCCGGAGAAGCGTTGACTTCCCCACCCCGTCGATCCCTTCGAGGACCAGGAAGGTCCCCCGTCGGTGGGACGTCATTCGGCAGCTCCCTCAGGGCTGACCTCCGGGCGCCAACCGTAGACGCGTTCGACCGACTCCACGAAGGGGACCCAGAGCCGGTCCGCCCCTTGCGCGGGGTCCTCCGCGATCACGGTCGCCCGACGGGGGACCGTCGCGAGGTCGAGGACGGCGCCGGGACGGTTCGGGTCGTCGAGATAGTCCGTCTCGAGGAACCAGGGTCCGGGCTCCTTCGAGACCTCGCGGACGAGCTCTCGACGGGCCAGGTAGGACGGAACGACCCCGCCGGCCGACCCTGGGGCGACCCGGGTCCGGGTGTAGTGCTTGACGACCCGGTCCGGACGCAGTCCGGCCTCGCGGGCCTGCGCGGCCAGCGCGAGGAGGCCCTCGGCGGTCAGGTCGGTCGAGTGGACCACCACAGGACAATCGGAATCGTGCGCCACCTGAAGGGCGTGTCGGAACGCTTCCTCCACGACCGCGGCCACTTCCGCGCTCACCGGGAAGTGCGGCCGACCCACTTCTCCGAGGGCGACCGCCCTCTTCTCTCGGACCCAGCGGCCCGCGAGGTCGAGAGCAGAGCGGTGGAGGTCGAGAGCGGCCCGGGGCCCCAGCTTCGTCGACGCCTCCACGAGGTCGATGGGATACGGAGCGAGGACCGGGTAGGCCCGCACGCCGACCTCCTCGCGCACCTTCTGCGCCAGCCCCCACGTGACCTCGAACTGTCGGGAGTAGGCCTCGAGCGAGAGGGGGACGGTTCCTTCGTAGTTCTGGGTCGCGAGGAACAGATGGGTCCCCCCCGCCGCCCGGAACCGTTCGACCGCGCGGACCCCGTCCCCTTTCGGAGAGAGGTGGCAGTGGTGGTCGACGACCGGGAGACCTCGTGGCAGGGGCATCCCGGCTCCTTCCGGGGCGCGGCTCAGCGAAGGAGGCCCGCGCCCTGGAGCTCCTTCGTGATCTTCTTGACGGCGACCTCGACATCCGAGGGCTTTCGCGCCCCCGTGCAGACGAGCTTGCCGCTGCCGAAGAGAAGGACCACGACGCGCGGCTCGTCGATCCGGCAGACGAGGCCGGGGAACTGCTCGGGCTCGTACTCCACCCGGTCGAGTCCCAGGGTCACGGCGATCGCATTGAGGTTGATCTCGCTCTCGAGGTCCGAGCTCGCGACGATGTTCTGGACCTCGATCTTCGGGTGCATGTTGATCTTCTGGCCGCCCTTCTTGATTTGCTGGGCGACCGTCCGGATCGACTCCTCGACCTCGTGCATGCTCTTCGCACCGGTGCAGACGACCTTTCCCGACCGGAAGAGCAGGATTGCGGTTTTGGGCTGCTTCAGCCGGTAGATGAGGCCGGGGAACTGCTCGGGCTCGTACTCGGCCCCGTCGAGGCCCAGGGCGATCGACTGGAGGTCGAGCTCATCCCCGAGGGAGGTGGACGCTACGACGTTCTCGATGCGAATCTTGACCATTTAAATCCCCGCGGCCGTGAGTATTTAAACCAATATTTAAATCATCGGGTTTCGGAAACGGGGACGTTTCCGAGGAGAAAGCGACCTCCATCCGGCGGAGCGGCCAGGAGGGGGCATGGGGGACTCAGCGGACCCGGTCGGGCAGGGAGAACCCGATCAGCAAGGCCGCTCCGGCACATAGGACGAGGGGCCCCGCGACGACCAGGAGGAGTTCGGTGTTCGTGGGTACTTGTAGCAGCACACCGAACAGCATCAGGACCACCGCGGGCACGATCAGCAGGACGCCCCACCGGGCCAGCGGTCGTCGGTCGTTGAACCGAGGCATCGCTCGGCCCGTCAACGGACCTTCCCCGGTTCCTCCGGTACCGCTCTCGGGCGGCAGGATGGGCGTCGGTCCGGACACCGCGCCGCCGCCATCGCCCTTCGAACGGGTCAACGGGAACATGCCCCACCGATGACACAGGGGGCAGCGCATGTACCGGGAGGTCCCCAGGCGGATCGCCGTGACCGACATCCCGGGCACGAGGTCGTAGTCGAACTCCGCGTGGCAGCGGGGACACCGCAGCCGTCGAGTCCACATCTTCGCTCCGTCGAGCATCCCGGCTCAGGCCTTCCTCTTCCGCAGGATTCCCTCCGACTTCACCCGTCCGGAGGTGGGAGGCGAGGCGGGAAGACGGGTCCGATGAACTCGTCTTCGGTCGCGACCCCGAAGAACTGGCAAAGCACCCTTCGCGAGAACCCCCAGAGGACGTGCCGCTCGAACACCGTGGACCGGACCTCAGCCAGTCCGCGGCTCGTCTCCCGCACGATCGGTCTTGACGTCGCCAACGCCGAGCGTGGGAGCCAGAAGACGTGAGCGACCTCCTCGGCGCTCCGAGCCGTGGGAGGGTTGGCGTCCGGGGCCAGGGCGGTCGCGAACACCGCGACCTTGAGACCGAAGCGAATGGCGAGCACGGTGTTGACGTACCGGAGCTCTCCCGCCAGGTCCGCCCGGCTGAGCCCGACCTCCTCCTCGAGTTCTCGGAGGGCCGTCACGGCGAGGGAGCCATCGCCATCCGCCACGTGGCCACCGGGGAAAGCGACCTGCCCCGAAGCGGGGTCCTCGGCCCGTTCCGCGCGCTCGATGAGCAACGCTTCGACCTCCGCACGACCGTCCCGCAGGACGATCACGACCGCCGCGCCCGCGATCGAGATGGGGGGAGCGAGGGCCGGAAATCGCGAGAGGAGTTCGGAGAGCGTCTCGGGGGCGGTCCCGGGAACCCGTTCCCCGGACCCGGACGAGCTCATTTCTGCCAGTCGTAGGAGACTTTCCTCTGCACGGTCGACGAGTCAGCGGGATGCAGTTCTCCGGCGCCCAACATCCGTTCGAGAGCAATCACCCGCTGTCGCAGTTCCCTGAGATCTCGTTCGACCTGGGACAGACGGGCGGCGAGGTCGGAGGCCTCGGGAGCCGACATCGTCCCGGGATTCGGCCCGGGGCTCATAAGCTCACGGGCTACGCGACGACCGCCCGCCTACGAAGAAGCGGCGGCGTTCGAGGATTCGACCGATCGGACAAAGACAGTGATCGCCTGGAGGAGCTCCTGGGGTCGCTCGACCGGAACGGTGTGACCGGTCTCGGTCAGGATCCGGATCTGCGCGCCGGGGATCGACTGGCGCAGGATGCGCCCGTGCGAGGCGTCCACCACCGCATCGTTCATCGCCTGAACGATCAGCGTCGGTCGGGCGAGGGTCGCGATGCGGCCGCGCTCGTCGAACGTGGCCATCGACTTCGCCCACCGGGCCGCGGGCGCGAAATCCTGGTGCTTCACCTGCTCGCGCACGGCGTCCGCGAAATCGAGGTTCGCCTCCACCCAGTCCGGGTAGTAGAGGTCCTTGAGGAGGCGGAGGGCGAACCGGTCGGTCCCCTCCTTGGAGTACGTTTCCGACCACCTCTCGGCGACGGCTCGCGTGTGGGAGTCCGTGTAGGCGGCCCCGCTCACCATCGTGAGGCTCCGGACGCGTTCAGGTCGGTCGAGCGCGGTTCGAAGCGCGAGGAGGGCCCCCGCGCTCAGGCCGACCAGGTGGGCCGAACGAACCCCATGGTCGTCCAAGAGGCGCACGACGTCGCCCATCATCTCGGCGAAGGTGAAATGAGAACCGGCCGGCGCGCGGGTCCGACCGTGACCTCGGAGGTCCGGCGCGAGGACGAGGAACTCCCTGGCCAGACCCGAGACCATATCGTTCCAGACGGTGTGGTTCCCCCCGACCCCGTGCAGCAGGAGGACCGCGGGGCCGCTTCCTTCCACACGGCACTTGAGTTCCGTCGGAGGCGCGGCGGCTTCCTCGGGCATCGACGATTGG
The DNA here is from genome assembly GCA_036404475.1 of Thermoplasmata archaeon. Lineage (GTDB taxonomy): Archaea > Thermoplasmatota > Thermoplasmata > Lutacidiplasmatales > UBA184 > Lutacidiplasma. Next base: position 37,964 of record DASWZL010000107.1, on the reverse strand, counting down.
ACCAAGGTTCGCTATTTACCTCTCGCGGGGGGGAATGCGCGCACGAGCGCACCCCTTAATATCGCATCCGAGTGAACGAGGGCGATGGCGCGGGGCGTGATGTTGATGAGCGGGGGGATCGATTCCCCGGTCGCGCTGCACTACTTGCTCCGCCAGGGCCACGAGATGGTGGCCGTCCACATGGACAACCGACCGTTCACGGACGATTCCCCGCTCGCGAAGACGGTCGACCACCTCGCGGTGCTGAGGGAGCGCTACCACCAACCGATCCCAATGTATCTGTTGCCCCACGGTCCGACCCAGATCGCGTTGATGCGGTCGACCGACCGACACCTCGGGTGTGTCCTCTGCCGCCGGTTCATGTGGCGGTCGGCGGAGAGGATCGCCTCCCGCGAAGGGGCCACGTTCCTGGCGACCGGCGAGGCGCTCGGTCAGGTCGCCTCCCAGACGCTCTCGAACATGCGGACCGCGACGGCCGCTGTCGGACTTCCGATCGTCCGGCCGCTCATCGGATTCGACAAGCACGAGATCGAGGCCGTCGCGAGGTCGATCGGGACCTACGAGATCTCGACCCGTCCGGGGGTTTGCTGCCAGGCGGTCCCGGACCGGCCCGCCACCCGCTCGAACCTCGTCCAGATCCTCCACGAAGAGGAGCGGATCGACGTGGACCAGATGGTCGACGACTGCGTCCGGAAAGCGGTCATCCTGTAGACAGACCACGGGCGAGCACGCCCGCACTTCCGAGGGTCCGCATCGCTTGATATACTCAACCGCCCGGTGCGAGGACGATGAGCTCGTCGTCGTACGGCCCGACGTATCCGAGCACCGCCTACCTGCTATCGTTGATCGGTGGGATCTTCATCGTCCTGGACGGACTCTTGGTGGTCGTCGCGGGATTATTCCTCAGTTCGTTCATAGGGAGCGCCGTTCCCGGAGCCTCGGCAGTGGTGGCGGCCGTAATCGGCTTCGGAATCCTGGCGATCGTCCTTGGATTGCTGATTGTCGTCTGGGTGTTCCACCTCAAGACCAGCCCCGCATCGGCCCGGAGGTCGGGGATTCTGATCATCGTATTCTCGTTGATCAGCTTCCTCGGCGGCGGCGGGTTCTACATCGGGTCCATCCTCGCCCTGATTGGCGGGATCATCTCGGTCACCTGGCGCCCGCCGATGGCCTCCCCGCCGGCCTACGGACCGCCGGGGTACGGCACGTCGGTCGGTCCATCGGGCGCACCTCTCCCGTGGGGACCTCCCGCCTCTCCTCCGATACGGCCCGGTGTCCCTCAGCGCTTCTGCTCGTCGTGCGGGTCTCCGAACGTCGCGGGCGCTCAGTTCTGCGCGAAGTGCGGCGCCCCGATGTCCTAGGGCCGGTCCCGCGAATCCCATCCTCGGGTGGAGGTCGCGTTCGACGAGGGCCGGCCTCCCGAGAAGCGCTATCTGCGTGGGGGACACCCCGCTCCGACGATATGTACCGACGCTTGCGGCTCTGTTCGAACAACGGGGCCTATGAGGCGATCGCCGAACCGCCGGCCTCGCTCGACCTCCGGACGGTGAAGGCAGTCCTCGAGAAGGAGGACATCCCGGTCGTCGATGCCCGCGTGATGCTGATCGTTTCGCTCGAGCCGGAGGTCACGATCAGCCGCGCGGGCCGTCTGCTGTTCAAGACCCGGGACGCCCGGGCCGCCGAGCGAGCGTTCGAACGGCTGCGGGTTCTGCTCGGTCTTCCGGAGATGGAAAAGGAGCCCGCCGTGGAGGCCGCGAACGGTGGGTCCGGATAGACGGGCGATGACCGCGACTCCTTCGGAGCTCGGGGATCCTGTCTGGTTCCGGCAGTATCCTCCCAAAGTACCCCGGCACGTGGCCATACCGGACCAGCTCCTGACCGAGTTGATCGAAGGCAGCGTCCGGCGCTGGCCCGACCGCACGGCGATCGTGTACTACGGGGCGAGGTGGAGCTACCGACAATTCTGGCAGGAGAGCGAGCGGCTGGCCGCTTCCCTCGCCCGAGAGAAAGTGGGCCCCGGGGACCGGGTCGTCCTCTATCTACCCAACTGCCCGGCCTACCCGATCGCCTTCTTCGCCATCCTCCGGCTCGGGGCCATCGTCGTGCCCGTGAGCCCCCTATACCTCGGGCAGGACCTCGCCCGGGTGCTGAGGGATGCGACCCCGAAGGCGCTCGTAACGCTGGAGATGCTGTACCCGAACCTGGCGCGCGTCCGGGGTGACTACGCCGTTCCCGCGGTCTTCGTCGCTCGGTTACGCGAGTTCTATCCGTGGTATCGTCGTCCGTTCATCAACACCGTCCTTCGGAGGCAGAGGCTTCCAACCACCTACCCGCGAGACCCCTCGGTACGGTCGTGGAAGACGGCGATCACGACCTTCGGCTCGGCCCCCCTCGCGAGGTCGGACCCTCGGACGGACGTGGCGGTCCTCCAGTACACGGGAGGAACGACCGGCCGTCCTAAGGCCGCCATGTTGACGCATCGCAACCTGGTCGCGAACATCGTCCAGGGGAACGCGTGGAACATCTGGCTCGAGCCCGGCGAGGAGGTCGTGATGGCCGCGATCCCCCTGTCCCACATCTACGGGCTCACGGTCGCGCTCCTGATGGGACTCGCCGCCGGAGGGACCGTCGTCCTCCAGACCCGCCCCGAAATCCGGGAGCTCCTCACCCTCATCGACCGGTACCAGCCGACCCAGTTCCCCGGTGTTCCCGCGCTCTACCAGGCGTTCAACCGCCAACCGGATCTCGCGAAGCACCGGGTCCGCTCGATCCGGTACTGCCTCAGCGGTTCGGCGCCGCTCCCGGTCGAGGTCCAGCGGCGGTTCGAGGAGCTCACGGGTGCTCGGCTGGTCGAGGGGTACGGTCTCTCCGAAACGTCGCCGATAACGCACCAGAACCCCCTTGCGGGCGAGCGCCGGGTGGGTTCGATCGGAGTCCCCGTCCCCGAAACCGACCAACGGGTGGTCGACCTCGAGACCGGCACGAGGGTCCTCGGCGCGGGCGAGATCGGTGAGCTCGCGGTCCACGGGCCGCAGGTGATGCTGGGCTACTACCGGCAGACGGAGGAGACCGACCTCGTCCTGAAGGACGGCTGGTTCCGTACCGGCGACGTCGCCCGGATCGACCCGGACGGGTTCGCCTACCTCGTGGACCGCAAGAAGGACATGGTTAACGTCAACGGGATGAAGGTCTACCCTCGGGAAGTCGAGGAGGTGCTCTTCCAGCATCCCGCGGTGGCGGACGTAGCGGTGGTCGGCGCCCCAGACCCGGAACGCGGCGAGTCGGTGGTCGCGTTCGTCGTGAGGAAGCCCGGCGCTTCGGTCAGCCCCGAAGAGCTGATCGCGTTCGTTCGCGAGCGGATCGCCCACTACAAGGCGCCCCGCCGTGTCGAGTTCCGCGACCAGCTGCCCCGGAGCGGGGCGCAGAAAGTGCTCCGACGCGTGTTGCGGGAGGAGGCGGCGGCGTCGGCTCCGTCGGTCGCCTCGAAGGGCTGAGGACCCCGAAGGGCCCCGGGTCACGAGGTCGCGCGAGAACACGGGGCTGGGGACCTCGTTCGTTCCCTCGTAGGTCCCGCCCCCGGGGAGGACCGCGTCGGCCCCGTCGCCGCGCGTCCCCGTCGGCGCTCAAGCGTAAGTAACCGGCCGAGGTGGAGCGTCGATGCCCTCCCGGGAACTTCTGTCGCTCTCCCTCTACTCGCTCTTCGCCAGCAACCGGGGCGGGCTGTTCGTCGTCTTCCTTCCCCTCTACCTGGTCGAGGTCAAGGGCGCCTCCCTTCCGGTGGCCCTCACGATCCTGACGCTCGCCTGGTTGCCGGCGAGCCTCATCGGCCCATGGGTGGGCCGGCTCTCGGACCGCGTGGGACGGCGCAAGCCGTTCCTGCTTCTCGGGGAGGCCGCCGCGTTCCCCCTCTTCCTCGCGATCATCTTCGCACCGGGCTACCTGATCGCGGGCGGTCTGTTCATTGCCGCCGAGCTCGCCCTCGCCATCGGGGGCCCGGCCTACACGGCCTTCGTGGCGGACGTGACCCGGGCCACGGAGCGGGGAGAGGGCTACGGCCTCCTCAACGCCACCTCGAACGCGGGAGCGGTGGTCGGGTTCGTTCTCGCGGGTGTCGTCACCTATTGGTACGGCTTGCAGGCGCTGTTCCCGTTCGTTGTCGTCATCATGATCGGGACGCTCGGGGTGGTCCTGTTCCTCGTGCCGGACATACGGGTCGATATCCCGCACGAGCGTCGACCTCTCCGCGAGATGCGGAACGTGGTGAACTTCTCGTTCGCCGTGTCGATCCGTGCGATCGGCTCGGGTGCGGTCGCGGCGTTCTACGGTTTTTTGGCGGCCAGTCTCGGCGCCAACACCCTCGAGGTGAGCGTCGTCGCCATCGCGGGTCTCGTCACGGGAGCGGTGACCGGCTTGCCGCTTGGCCGAGCGATCGACCGGATCGGAGAGATCCGAGGGATCTGGTACGGCACCGTGTTGACGCTGGCCTCGTATGGGATCTTCATGTTCTCGGCCACGTGGGAGGAGACGATCCCGGCCCAGGCCGTCCGCAACGGTGGGCTCTCCTTTCTCGGGCCCGGGATGAACGCGTGGGTCGCGCGGATGGCCCCCGCGGGCCAGCGGGCCGAGTACCTCGGAGTGTTCGCGCTCATCAACTCCTCCCTCTGGAGCGTGGGACCGCTCGTGGGCGCGATCGCGATTGAACTCTACGGGTACTTCGGCCTCTTCGTCATGGCGATCGGGACGACCGTGATCTCGCTCATCGTGATGGAGTTGCTCTACGGGGAGATGGGCATCCGGGCCCGGCTCCAACGCGCTCCGGCCGAGGTCCACGACGGCTGAGACATGGCCCAAAGGCACCGTCTTATAGAGCCCCGTCGTTCGACGACCGTGCAGCGGCCGACCACCTTCGCGGACGCTAGCGCATCGTTCGAGGACGCCGAGTTCATCATCCTGGGCGTCCCGTTCGACCGGACGACCTCCTTCCGCCCCGGAGCGCGGTTCGGCCCCGATTCGATCCGCCTGCACTCGTGGAACTTCGAGTCCTACGACCTCGAGACCGGGGTCGACCTTTCCGAGGTCGCGGTCCACGACCTCGGGAACACGGAGGAGTTCGGGAGCTCCGAGGACATGGCGCGCTCGCTCCGCGAAGAGGTCCGCCCGATCTACGCCGCGGGCAAGGTGCCGATCGTCCTGGGCGGGGACCACGCGTGCTCGCCGCCGGTGGTCGAGGCGTACCCCGACTCCTCGCCCAGCGTCGGGGTTCTCTACCTCGACGCCCACCTGGACTTCCGCGAGAGCTATCTCGGCGACCGCCGCAGTCACGGCTGCTCGTCCCGCCGGATCTTGGAGAAGGTCGGCGCCCGCAACATCGTCGTGCTCGGGGTTCGTTCGGTCTCCCGGGAAGAGATGGACGACAATCGCACCATCGGGATGTCGTACGTGACGGCCGCCGATATCGCGCGGGACGGCATCGAGGCCGCCGTCCATCAGGCGCTCAACATTCTCAAGACCGAGCGGATCTACATCTCGCTCGACATCGATGCGATCGACCCCGCGTACGCCGGAGCGACGGGGACCCCGGAACCGTTCGGCCTCACGCCTCGGGACGTGAAGTACGTCATCGGACAGGCCGCCCCGCGCCTCGCGGGCCTTGACATCATGGAGGTCAGTCCCCCCTACGACTCGGGGAACACGAGCCTCCTCGCGGCTCGCCTCGCGCGCGAGGCGATCGTCCGGAGCGTCGTCGCGCGAAAAGGACGGTAGGGCCCGGTCGAACGATGTCCAGCGAGCCGACCGCCGAGGGTCCTCCCGTCTCCCGCGGGGCCGAGGCGTCGCTCCGCAAGGTCGACTGGTGGGGCTTTCCGGCCCTCCTCAAGGAACGGGACCTCAAGACCTACCGACCGAAGGCGCTCGACGACCGCATCCGGCGGGAGAGGACCCGCAACGAGGCTCGCCTCTTGGTCGACGCCCGCCGTCTCGGGGTCCGTACCCCGATGATCTACGACATCGACCTTCCGCGTCACCGGCTCACTCTCGAAGAGCTCCCCGGTCCGACCCTCCGGCAGCTGTTGGAGGACCCGAACGTCCCGCCCGACGACCTCCCGGTCGCGGTCCGTGCGTTCGGTCACGCGCTCGGCGTGCTGCACGCCGGTTCGATCGCCCACGGGGACCTCACGAGCTCGAACGTGCTCTTCCCGGAAGGACCCCGGAGGACCCCGGCGTTCCTCGACCTGTCGATGGGGACCCGAAGCCCGGGGCTCGAGGAGCTCGGGATCGACCTGCACTTAGTCGAGGAGGACCTGAAAGCCCTGAGCGCGAGGTCCGACGCTCTCGTTCGGGCGTTCCACGAGGGGTACGCGGACGGAAATCCCGCGGGGGCCAAGGACGTTCGAGCTCGGGCGAAAGTGATCCGAGGCCGGGTTCGGTACGCCTGAGGACCGCGAACGACCCTAGATCGCCCGCTCGACCCGCTGAAGGCCGACGACCAGCGCCGCCGGAAGCTCCTCGATCACGTCGGTCGCTAGTATCCCGAAACCTCGATGGGCGGCGGCCCTCAGACCGGCTTCTCCCGTCCAGTACGTCGCGAGACGGGCCGCGTGCAGGGGGCGGACCCCCTGGGCCAGGAGACCCCCCAGAACGCCGCCCAGGACATCGCCCACCCCTCCCACGGTCATGGCAAGGTGGTGATGCGAGTTCCCGATGGTGGTCTCCCCGTCCGTGAGGATGTCCGGCGAGCCTTTCACGACGAGGGTCAGGTGACGCTCCCCGGCGATGCGTTCGGCGGCGGCGCACCGTTCCTCGAACGACCCGGCCGAGGGACCCTGGAAGACCCGCTCGAACTCGCCCGCGTTCGGGGTCGCGACGAGCCCCGGTACGGGCGCCGGCTCGGGGCTCGCGGGGTCCTCGGAGAGGGCGGCCAGGCCGTCCGCGTCCACGACGAGGGGAACCTCCGGAGCAAGGGCCGCAATGACGGAGCGGAGGGCCTCGATCGTCTCGGGGTGAGCGCCGGCGCCCATGCCGAGGACGACGGCACCGGGGGGAGCGGAGCGGACGGTCTCGAGAATGGCGGGGACGTCGTGGGGACGGAACCGGTCCGAACCGACGGGCCGGACGATCAGGTTCGGACTAAAGGCGCGGACCGCTCCGGCCGCGACCTCGGGGGTCACGACCGTGGCTCGTTCCGCGCCCGAGCGCATCGCCGCCAGGGCGGCCAGTGCCGGGGCACCGGTGTACGGGCCCCCGCCGATCACGACCAGACGGCCGTTCCGACCTCGCGGCTCCCTCGGTGCGGGAAAGAGGTGGAACTCCCCGGGGCCGGTCTGTCGCCACGAGTTCGGAGGCATGCCGATGTCCCGGACCGTGAGCTCCCCGACCTTCCCTTCCTCCATCTCCTCCTTCCGGATCGTGAACGTGACGGTCCAGGAGGGTCGCAACCCTTCGGGGTCGGTGATCCCCGTGGGCACGTCGAGGGAGAGGACCGGGGCACCGCTCGCCCGGATGGCCGCGACCGCCTCCCGGATCGGAGGACGGAGCCGTCCGGACTGACCGGTGCCGAGCAACGCGTCGACGACGAGCGGCATCGTCGCGAGATCCTCCGGTCGAGGCACTCCCACCCGGACCGGGACCCGGTTCTTGACCCGGTCAAAGCAGCGCTGGGCGGCCCGCGAGCGGATCTCCACTGGCGGGTGGACCAGCCAAATCTCGGGAGAGTAACCCCACTGCAAGAGATAGAACGCGGCGCAGGTCCCGTCCCCTCCGTTGTTCCCCGTACCGGCGACCACTGCGACGCGCGCGGGGGGCGGGGGAAGGTGGCGTGTCGTCTCCTCGGCGGTGGCGCGTCCCGCATTCTCCATGAGGGCGTCGATCGTGACGCCGAGGGCCACCGCGTTCTGTTCGACGACCGCCATCTCGAGGGACGAGAGCGGACGTCGGGACGAGGCCCACATCCTGCCTCCTAGGGCGTCGACGGGGACTCCGCGGTCTGGAAGATGTTGACCGACGCCGGCAGTATGTTCTTACGAGCGAGGTACTGGGACTGGGTTCGGCTGTAGCGGAAGAGGATGTCCGCCTTCCCTTCCTGGAAGCCCCAGGGTCGCAGGATCAGGAGGTCGCCCTCCCGAATCCACATCTTCTTCTTCATCTTCCCGGTGATCCGCCCCATCCGCGAGACGTTGTCCTCGCACATGACTCGGATACGGGCCGCCCCGAGGAGCTGGTTCGCGATCCCGAACACCTCGCCGCGGCTGCGTCGAGGAAGCGGGAGGCGCCCGACCTCCTCACCCCCCTCGACGACCTCGATGATAGGCGTCGGCTCCTCCTCGGCCGGAGGGGTCGGAGCCTCCCCGGGGTGCTCGGGGGTCTCGGTCACGACAATGCGAGTCGACCCCAGTATTTCAAGAGGGCGCCCGGCGAGGGAACACCCCGAGCGGATTCTCCTCGAGGATACGGACCGGGTCGTCGCGCTGAGAATGGGGAGCGCCCGGAACGCGTCCACCGGGCCGCGGAGGGGTTCACCGGAGCAAGGAGCTTGAGCGCGTCCGGCCGAATCTCCCAGATCGGGACGATTGGGACGGGGTAGCGAGTGACCCCCATGGAGGGCCCGACGAACCGCGCCATGAAAGGGCGGAACGCTGCTCTCCGTGCGGCCCGAGAGTTTATCTCCCAACCGGCCCCATGCCCCTCGGAACGGTTCCCATGACGACGACCCCTCATAGGATGCCGAAGCTGCTCAAGGCCACATACCTCGGGGACACAGAGTATCTGCTGGAGGAGACTCGCGCCACGAAGATCTTCTACTTCCCCGGCCCGCTACTGTGGACGGTCTTCTTCGGCGTGCTGGCGTTCGCTTCAGCCCACGCGATCATCCCGGCTTTGCCCAACTGGTTCCCGTGGCTCTATTCGGGGTTGACCCTCCAGACCTATCTCTCCCCCGACGGCCAGAAGTACCTCGCCTACTTCTGGCTCCTGCTATTCCTCATCGGCCTTCTCTGGCTCCTCATCCGATACTTCCGTTGGATCACCACCGTCTACGCGGTCACCAATCGCCGGGTGATCGTTCAGAAGGGAATCCTCGGGAAGGGCTTCGATGAGATCCCCGTGACCCAGGTCCGGGGGGTCGACGTCCACCAGTCGTTCGGCCAGCGCATCCTTGGGTACGGGACCGTGCGCGTCAGCTCCGAAGGCGGGAGCCGCCTCGGAAACGAGGACTGGAAGGGGATACCGAAGCCGTTCCGGTTCCAGAAGCTGATCGAGAACGCGACCCAGAACGTGCAGTCGGCACCGGGCCCGCTGGTCATGCCGGGTCCCGGTCACTGAGGCGCGGGCCGGGCGGGCACCTTAAATCGGACCGGCCGCGTCGGGCGCCGGGCCATGGCCGACGATTTTGACGTCATCGTGGTCGGTGCCGGCATGGCCGGCAGCTCGGCGGCGATCCGCCTCGCCCAGGGGGGCGCGAACACGCTCCTCGTCGAGCGCGGGGCCGAGCCCGGCGCCAAGAACCTCTCGGGCGGGCTCCTCTGGGGGAATGACCTCGCTCGCATCCTGCCCAACTGGTGGCGCGAGATGCCGGTCGAACGCCACGTCATCCGGAAGCGGTTCGGCCTCCTGACCGCCGACAGCGCCCTCTCGTTCGACCTCGAGGAAGGCAGCTGGAACACGGAGCCGTACGCCGCCCACACCGTCCTTCGCGCCCGGACGGACAGCTGGCTCGCCAAGAAGGCCGAGGAGGCCGGAGCCACGGTCGTCGCGGCGGTCCCCGTGGATCGACTGAACTGGGAGGGTACGCGAGTGCACGGGATCGTCCAAGGCGGGGAGACGATGACCGCCCCGGTGACGATCCTCGCGGACGGAGCGAACTCCCGCCTGTCGCTCGGTACCCCGATCCAGCCGAACCCCCACCTCTCCCCCGAGACGACCGAGCTGGGGATCAAGGAAGTGTTCCACCTCGACCCCTCGGTCATCGAAGACCGCTTCCAGGTGACGGGTAGCGAGGGGCACGCGGAGGAGTGGGTCGCCGGACTGTTCCCGCCCGGGGTGATGGGCGGGGGATTCCTCTACACCAACCGCGACACCCTCTCGCTCGGGATCATCGTCTCCCTCCGGTCGCTCTACGGCCGGAACGCCTACGCGCAGGAGCTCGTCGAGCGGTTCAAGCTCCATCCGGCGATCGCGAGGCGCCTCAAGGGCGCCGAGCTCGTCGAGTACGGCGCGAAACTGGTCCCGTCGGGGTGGGCCAGCCGGCCCGCCGCGTTCCACGGCGACGGTTGGATGGTGGCCGGCGATGCGGCGGGGTTCGTCTTCTCGAACGGGATCATGATCCAGGGGATGAACTACGCCATCCGCTCCGGCCTCGAGGCCGCCGAGACCGCCCTCGCGGCGAAGGCCGCGGGCGACCCATCGGCCCGGAAGCTCGCGGAATACGACCGGCGGCTCGAGGCGACCGGGATCCTTTCGGACTTCCGGGGCTTCGCGGGGCTCGACCGCGTCAAGTGGAACCCTCGGATCTACTCCCTCTACCCAAGGTTCGCCACGGAGCTCCTTCGCTCGATGATGGGAGAGGCGGGGTCCCCGAAGCGCTCCGCCCGGAAGCTCCTCTTGGCGGCCCAGAAGGCGGCCGGCGTCAAGACGTTGACATTGCTCCGTGACGGCGTGGAGATCGCCTTCGAACTGTAGGACGGTCGACGCCCGAACGTCCTCCCGAACGAGCCGTCGGGGGCACGTCGCGTCGGCGTTCGGTCACTGTCCGCGCGCGCGCCGGATCTCCTGGGTGAGCGCGGGCACGACCTGGAAGAGGTCGGCCACGAGACCGTAATCCGCGACCTTGAAGATCGGAGCGGAAGGATCGGAGTTGATCGCGACGATGACCCGCGAACTGATCATGCCCATTAGGTGCTGGATCGCCCCCGAGATCCCCACGGCCACGTAGAGCTGGGGCGACACCTGCTTTCCCGTCTGACCGACCTGATAGTTCTCGGGTCGCCAACCGGCGTCCGTGACCGCGCGCGAGGCCCCGACCGCCGCGTCGAGGGACGCGGCGAGCTCGTCGATGAGACGGAAGTTCTCGGCCGCGCGAATCCCGCGGCCCCCCGAGACGACGATCGACGCGTCGGTCAAGCTCGGCCCGGCACCCCGGGGAACGACCTTGACGCCCAACCGCTGGGGAGCCCAGAGCAAGGGCGGGATCCCCTCCACCGAGACGGCGGTCAGGGCCGTCTCTCCGGGAGACTCGGGGGGGGCCGCGGACGCGTGGGGGCGGATCGCGACCGCCGCGTGCGCCCCTTCGAGCTGCCGCGTCTCCGTGGCGCGTCCGCCGAAGACCGGCCGACGGACCTCGAGGGCGGCGCCGGTCCGCGAGAGGCTCGTCACTCCCGTCGCGACCGCGGCGCTCCAGCGGACGCCGAGGCGAGCGACAAGGTCCCGGCCGAACGTCGAGCCGCCGACGACCACGAGGTCCGCCCCGAGCGAATCGGCGGCCGACGCCACGAGATGGGCCACCACCGCTCCGACCGCTCCGTCCAACCGGGGGTCCTCGGCGACGAACGTTCGCGCGACGCCGCAGCGGCCGAAGCCGGCGGCGGGAGCGCGGGACGAGCTCCCGGCCAGGAACCCGACGACGTTCTCCTTGCCGGAAACGCTCTGGGCGAAGCCGACCGCCTCCTTGGTCGCGTCCGAGAGGCCGCCGTCGTGGACCTCCCCGACGACCAACGTCGGTCCCGTCATGGGAAGACTTTGGCCTCCTCCTTGAGGACCTTCACCAGTTTCTGGGCGGCCTCTTCGGGCGTCTTGAACTCGATGAGCTTCGCCCCCGTGCGAGGGGGAGGAAGCTCGAACTTCGTCGGCCGGGTAGTGCCCACGGTCGGCGCCGCCGCCTCGGGGGAGACCTTCGCGATGGGCAACCTCCGCGACTTCAGGATCGCGGGGAGCTTGGCGGTCCGCGGATCGTTCCAGGCCTGCTGCAACGCGACGACGCAGGGAAGGGGCGCCTCCCAGCTCTCCACCCCGGCTTCGGTGTTCCGTTGGAACCGAAGTCGAGCGGCGCCGGCATCCCACCGCAGGTCGAGGACCGCGCTGAAATCCGGGACCCCGAGGAGCTCGGCGAGCGCCCCCGGGACGACCCCCGCCTCGTCGTCCCCGGCGTTCTTGCCGCACAAGACCAGGTCGTGCGGGACCGCCGACACGGCGCGGGCGAGGGCCCGGGCCGCCGAGACCGGGTCGGGAGCCACCCCCGGGGGGGTCTCGACCCAGGTGGCGAGGTCGCATCCGAGGGCGAGCGATGCCCGAAGGACCTCCTCCGTTCTCGGGGGAGGCCCGGCGGAAACAACATGCACCTTCGAGCCGGGATTCGCCTCCCTCAAGAGGAGCGCTTGTTCGACCGCGGACTCATCGTAGCCCGCGAGGACGAACTTCACCGCCTCGATGTCGAGGGTCGTCCCGTCGGGGGCCGTGCGGAGCCGGGTCTCGGCATCCGGGACCGGTTTAACGCAGACGACGATCTCCACGGACCCGTCCCCGGTCTAGCCGTATCCCCGCAGGAGCTCGCGCGCGATGACGATCCGCTGGATCTCGTTCGCGCCTTCGTAGATCTGGGTGAGCTTGGCGTCCCGAAGGAGCTTCTCGACGGGATACTCTCGCATGTATCCGTACCCCCCGAAGGTCTGGATCGCCTCGTCTGCAACGTCGAAGGCGGCGTCGGAGGCGTAGCACTTCGCAATCGACGACTCGAGCGTCCCTTTCTGACCCCGGTCGATCATCCACGCCGCGCGCCAGGTGAGAAGCCGCGCGGCGTGCACGGCCTGGGCCATGTTCGCGAGCTTGATCTGGATCGCCTGGTGCTCGGAGATAGGCTTCCCGAAGGTCTCTCGCTTGAGCGAGTAGGAGGCCGCGTGGTCGAGCGCCGCTTGGGCGATCCCGGTGGCGAGGGCGCCAATCGGCGTCCGGGTCTGGTCGAGGGTGCGCATGGCGAGCGAGAACCCGGTCCCCTCCGCGCCGAGGCGGTCGGAGGCGGGGACTCGGACGTCGTCGAACCGGATCGTGGCCGTGGAGGAGGCGCGATGCCCCATCTTCTCCTCGTCCGGGCCTACCGTTACCCCTTCCGCCGACCGCGCGACGACAAACGCCGTCACTCCCTTGTGCCGGAGGCTCGGGTCGACGTTGGCGAACACGAGGAGGAGCGAGGCTTGGGGGGCGTTCGAGATGAAGCACTTCTCCCCGGAGAGAACGTAGTGGTCCCCCTCCCTTCGCGCGAGGGTCCGCATCGTTCCGGGGTCGGAGCCGCCCGACGGTTCCGTGAGGGCGAACGCCGCGAGGTGGTACTCCGCGCAGAACGGCTTCAGGAACCGGTCCTTCTGTTCGGGCGAACCGTCGAGCAGGATCGGCTCGAGCGCGAGGCAGTTCGCGATGACGGTGGTCGTCATCCCGCCACAGCCGTAGGCCAGCTCCTCGACGATGAGGCACTGGTCGAACAGGCCGAGGCCGCTTCCCCCGTACTCGGCGGGGACGTTGAGATTCAGGAGACCCAGGTCGAACGCCTTCCGGTAGATTTCCTCAGGGAACCGCGACGTCCGGTCGCACTCGGCCGCGTGCGGGGCCATCTCGGTACGGGCGAACTTCCGGGCGAGGTCCCGCAGGCTTTCTTGCTCCGGGGTCAGCGAGAAATCCGGCATGGACCGCGAGGGTGGCGTGTGAGCGGAATCCGCTATATCACGGCTTGGGTGGTCCTCGACGTGACGTCGAGGAGGTTGGCCTCCGGCCCGCGCGGGGAACCGAGGGCGCTTCGGGTCCGCCATTTCGCCCGGCTGGACCGGGATCGCGCGCGTCGCGTCGGCGTTCCCGAGGTCATTCTCGGGGAGGGCAAGAGCATCAACCACCTGCTCGGCATCGTCCGGGCCCTGTCCGAGCGGAGGCTTGGCGCGCTCATCTCACGACCGACCCCCGCCCAGCTCCGAGCGCTCCGAGCCTGGCGTCCCCGGTCCGGAACGGGCCGGCGCCTCAAGTTCCGGGCCGACGACCGGCTCGTTCGACTCCCCGGACCTCTTGGTCCGCGGTACCGACGGGGGGTCGCGGCAATCCTCACGGCGGGTACGAGCGACGTGCCGCTCGCGGAGGAGGCGAGAGCCGTCCTTCTCGAGCTCGGGATCCCGGTCGTTCGGGCGTACGACGTCGGTGTCGCGGGGCTCCACCGGCTCCTGTCGACCATTCACCGGCTGGAGGCGCGCCGGCCCGAGGTATACCTCGTCTTCGCGGGCCGGGAGGGGGCGCTTCCCACGATCGTCGCGGGCCTCGTTCGCGCTCCCGTCGTGGGCGTTCCCACGTCCGTGGGCTACGGCCGGGGGGGTCGCGGCGAGGCCGCCCTTAACGCCATGCTGCAGTCCTGCGCCCCCCTGGCAGTGGTCAACATCGATGCGGCCGTCCCTGCGGCCCTCTTCGCCGCCCAGCATTTCGCCGAGGGGCCGGCGCGGGAACCGCGCCCCGTCCGACGACCGCGCGCGTAGCTCCCGAGGGGGGAGGCCTTTCGCCTTCCTTGAGCCGGCCCGAGAGAAGGGCTTTTGAGAGCTGCGACTCCTCGGGAGGCCGTGCCTCCGCGCGCCCTGCTCTCCGACGAGGAAGAACGCGAGGACCGCGACGACCGAGAACGGCTTCGCTCGGTCGACACGAAGCTCCGGTCCCTCTTCGATCGTCGGGAGGACCTGATCGCCGAGGTGCGCCGCCTCTCTTCCGAGCAGAAGGCGATCTACGACCGCCGACAGGTCCCCCAGGCCGAGGTCGAGCGGCTCTACGAGGAGCACCACGCGCTCGGACGGCGGCTCGCCGAGGTCCGCAACGCTCGCGAAGCGGCTCGCAAGAAGGTCGAGGAAGCAATCGTCCAGGTGCGGGAGGTGCGGCTCACCTTCGCTCCCGGGGAGCGCGTGCGCCCGGACCAGATCCGTAAGGAGATCGCCCAGCTCGAGCTTCGCCAGCAGACCCGTGCCCTACCGCTCGACGAGGAGAATGCGCTCATCGCGCTGTTGCGCCAGCGGACCCAGGAGCTGAAGCAGGCCGAGGCACGCACCGTGGTCGTCGCGGCTCACCAGCAGAAGCTCAAGGACGCCGAGGCTGCGCTCGCGACCGCTCGGGAGGAGTTCGCCCTCCGCGGCCAGGAGCTGACCGCAGCCAAGACCGAACGCGATTCGAAGATGACTGCGGTCCGGGAGAAGCTCGAGGTCGCGGGAGGGCTCATCGCTTCGTTGCGGGAGAAGGGGCGGGCCCGGGCCGACGCCCTCGCGAAGGTCGACAGCCTAAGCCGCGAGATGAACGAGCTCGAGCACGAGGCTCGCCAGCTTCTCGCGAAGTCCCGGTCACGGCGCGAACAGGCGCGTCGCATGCTCCGTACCTATTCCCATACCCGCGGTCCTCCGTCCGAGGAGCTCCTCTCCACGACCGCGGAGGCTCAGCTCGAGGAGCTCCTGAAGCGCGGGAAGATCACCCTCGGAGGGTGAGCTCCTCTCACACCGGGAAGATATCGACCACCGACACGACGAAGTCGAGGGTCTCGCCCTGGACCTCGGGGTTGAAGTTCTCTGTGAAGGTGCCGGTCGCGAGGTCGACCGAACTGACGATGAAACTCGTCTTCCCGCAGAGTCCCCCGCTCGTGGCGTGACCGAGGACGAGCCCGGCGTTCGCGGGGGTGAGCTGGCTCGAGAGCGTGATCGAGGTCGAGTTGAGGTTCGAGACCACGAACGGAAGTCCGTTCGGGTCGGTCGTCCCGCTGGCGGTCGCGAGCGACTGGACCGCGACGCTCGTCGAGTTCACCGCGAACACGGAGTCGTTCCACCCGTAGGTCGGGTCGGGGAAGACCACCCCCACGGAGGCGGTGACGCCGGGGTACAGGGTTCCGAACTCCGTGACCGATACGTACGCGAGCACCGGGACCGTGTAGACCAGCGGTACGGTGGCGAGGCAGCTCACGTTGAGAGGGCCGTACCCGAGGTTGGGAGGCACTACGAGGGTGTGGCTCTGGTTGCCCGAGAGACCGATGAGACCCTGCCAGAACCCGGTGACGACCGTGTTGAACGTGAGGTTCCCGACGGTGTAGCCGCTCGCGGGGGCGTTCGGTCCAACGTGGACCGCCAGAGGAGTGTAGGCCGTGACGGGCCCGCGCGACTGGTACTCGAGCGACTTCGGGGACGACTGGTTGTTCGTCGCCACCGAGTAGAGGGACGTGTCGAACACGCGCCCGACCTGGGCTCCGCTACCGAACTTGCCGATGTAATTGACGGTCACGTTGTCTCCCAGATGGACGGTGAGGATCGGCGAGGCCGCCTTCGGTTTGTTGTACTCGTAGACGAAGGCGGCCGCCGCCCCGGCGATGGCGAGGACGACGACCACGGCCACGACCCATAGGATGCGGGAAGGTTGCTGGGTCGCCATAGTCTACGAAGAACAGAGGGTGGGGGTCAGCTCGTCGCTGGTCTCGTCATCGATTCGGAGAGACAGGTGTTCCTCATTCCCCCGCGCCCCCGAGGAGGGACCCGATATAAACCCTCGGGGAGGGTCGTCAGGCGCGGCGCAGCTTCCCCACGATTGGCTCTTCGATGACGCCCTCCTCCTCGAGCCGGTTGAGGATCGACTCGGTCCGCTCCCCGACGAGCCCGTGGGCCGAGACGCGGGAGAGCACCTCCTTGAGGTCCGCGTAACCGTCCGCGGAGACGTCCGCCACCTCGTCGAGCTGGTCGAGGAACAGCGACTCCTCCGCACGCTCCGCGGCCGACGGGGCGGGAGAGGAAGGACGAGGCGGTGGGGCGCGGGTCACGGTGACCGTGGGCGGGGTCGGCAAGGTCGCGCGGGAAGGCCCGCTCTCGCCCGCCACGCGGCGGACGGCGTTCCCGAGCTCGCGTCGGAACGCCGGACGATCGACGTTCGGGTACCGGCTCCGGGACTCCTTCGCAGCGCGCAGCCACGCCGTGGGGATTCCCTCCTGGCGAAGCGTCTCCTCGGAGAGTCCGGGCTCCTTCTCGACCCGTTCCAGCAGGTCGAGGCGGTCGAGGGTCTGCCGAACGATGTCGGCAAGGGCGGCGCGTTCCTCGGCCTCGGCGACCGAGCGGACGGCCTCCGCCCGGACCGAAACGTACCCGACACCATCCCGCCCTCGGAAGAGGTGGACCTTGCCGACCACGATCGCGGGCCGAGGCGCGGAGGCGGAGCGCAGCTGGGCCATCGCCCGAGGCTGGAAGGAGCCGGCGGTGACCGCCACGGCCCCCGTGGGGTCGCTCAACCGCGCCCGCCAGAACGCCTGGGACTCCTCCCGGCCGATCGATTCGGCCAGCGAGAGGTTCCCGGCCAGGAGAACGCGGCTCATGCGAGCGGCGAACGGAGAGAGAAGGTAGGTGGCGGGCCGCTCGCCCTCCCCCTTCTCCTCTTCCAGCGAGCTCTCGAGCTCTCGGGCCGTGACCCGCCAGGCCGGCTCCCGGAGCGACATCAGCGGCGCTCCCCGAGTCGAGCGGAGAGCTCCTCCGCCGCCGCATCCAGGTCGATGTCGACCCGGTCGATCGATTCCGGAGTGAGCGTCACGCCGAACTCATCGTTCGTTCCGACCCCGCGGACCCGCAGCCGGCGACCGAGGAGGGCTTCGAGCAGTTGCTCTTCGAGCAGGCTCGGGTCCGGTTGGTTGCGGAGACGTGCCTGGGCCTCCTCCAGCGTCACGCCCCAGAGCCTCTCCGTGTCGGCCCGGTTCGCGTTCACCGTGAGCGCCCCCGTTCCGTCGTCCAGCACGATTCGGGCGCGAAGGTCGGCCCGGCCGTCGACCTGTCCGTGCACCCGACAGATTCCGCTGCGGACGGAGCGCTGACAGGTGGGGCACCGGAAGACGAGTCCGCTCGGAGGCAGGAGGCCCACGACGATCCCTTCCACAGCGACCGTCTCCCCGCCCCCCTCGTCCTCTACCTGGGCGATCGAGCAGGGCGGAGCCGCGAGGAGCTGAGCGGGGTCCGGGAGGTCGGTCCCCGCCACGCGGACGACGATCGAACGCTCGTCCAGCACGAACTGCGGACGCCCTCGGAACCCGCGAACGTATCCTCCGGCGATCCGGACCGCCTCGCCGACCTTGAGGCCGAAGTCACTCCAGGCCGAGAGGGCGATCGCCCCGGTGCGGTCGGCCACGAGCCCCTCGTGCACGACCCGTCGCTCCGTCCCGACGGTCACGCTCTTGGCCGCGATGCGCACGACCCGCACCTCGATGCGGAACCCTTCGTCGGCGGGGCGGAGCTCCCGGACCGTACGGAACGGGACCTCGTCGGCGTCGACCTGAGGGAGCTCGGCCGGGCTCGCCGGGCCGACGCGAGTCTTCCAGCTGAACGTCACCTCGGGGCGTCCGCGGAACTCCCGTACCTCCGCGCCCACCGCGCGGAGCACCAGGCCCCGCTCGATCCCCTCGCGCGGCGGGTCCCACCAGGTGAATCTCACGGTCGCCGTCCCGTCGCTGAGGAGACCCGAGATCAAGGGCCGACGGCTACCGTCGGATTTCCGCGTGACGTCGCGTCGCTCGAAGGTGACCACGCGGGCCACGAATTCGACGGGTGACGAGGTGAGTCGAAGGTCCCGGAGGCGAGTTTCGGTGGAGGGGGAGGGGGTCGGTTCCGCGGTCATAGGAGAGAACGCACGGTCGGCCACCTCGCCCGGTCATAAAAGCGCCCCGCCGCCCACGGATGGTGAACGGCGCGTTCCGGCGAGAGCGGCCTCCCCGAGGGGGCGCGGGCGGGCGCGTTCCCCGGTCATAATCCTTTTCCCCCGAGGACCTTGACTCGCGCGTCGTGGTGCCGAAGTTCTCCCAGCGGCTCGACCGGATTCTGGTCGCGAGGAACTCGCTCGTCTGCGTCGGCCTCGACCCGGACCCGGCGTTGATGCCGCAGGCCCTGCGTCGCCTCCCGCCGCGGGAGCAGATCGCCCGGTTCCTGGACGGCGTGATCGGGGCGACCTACCCGCATGTCGCCGCCTACAAGATGCAGCTCGGCGCCTACCTCCAGTACGGCGCGCCCGGGATCGAGGTCCTCTCTCGCCTCTGCCGCAAGATCGGGCCGACCCGGCTCCGGATCCTCGACCTCAAGGTAAACGACATCCCGAACACCGTGAGGATGGTGCGGGACGGAGTGTTCCGGCAGTTCGGCTTCGACGCGCTCACGTTCACCCCGTGGCTCGGCTGGGAGACGCTCCAACCGTTCCTGGACGACCCGGCCCACGGCGTGTTCGTCGTCGCCCACTCCTCCAATCCCGGCTCGCTCGATTTCCAGGAGATCCCCACCCCTCGAGGACCTCTCTGGCTCGCGGTGGTCGGGGAGGTTCGCCGGCTCGCCCACGCTCACGGAAACGTGGGAGTGATCCTCGGTGCGACGTTCTCGGACGCGTTCCACGCCGCCCGTGCCACCCTGGGCAACGGGATTCCCATCCTCGTCCCGGGGGTCGGGGCGCAGGGCGGCTCTCTCGCCACCGCCGTTCGCGAGGGGGTCGATGCCCACGGACGCGCCCTCCTCGTGAACGCCTCCCGCAGCATCCTGTATGCCTCAGCCGGCCCCGATTGGAGGAAGGCGGCGGGCGCGGAGGCCGAGCGCCTGAAAGTCCAGATCAACCAGCTGCGCGCAGGCCTTCGTACAGGCTGAGGAGCGAGCGAGCGACGATTGGCAGGCCGTAGCGGGCCTCGGCCCGGTCCCGGCCCGCGCGGCCCATCCGCTTCGCGAGCGACGGGTCGTCCAGGATGGTCCGGACCTTTTCGGCGAAGTCGCTCGCGATGAGGGGCTCCGCGAGGAGACCTTCGCGCCCGGGCTCGATGACCTCCCGCACGCCGGGCATGTCGGCGACCACGACCGGCAGTCCCGCCGCCATCGCCTCGGCCACCGCGAGGCCGAACCCTTCGAGGCGGTTCTGAGAAGGGAAGACGAACACGTCGCCGAGCGCCAGGAAGCGGGGGAGCTCTTCGTCGGAGACCGCGGGGCAGAACCGGACGCGGTCGGACACGCCGAGCCTCCGGGCGAGCCCGACCAGGCTCGGGAGACGAGGTCCGGCCCCGATCACGACGAGCACCACGTCGCGGGGTAGCAGGGCGAGGGCCTCCAGGATGACGTCCACCCCTTTGTGCGGAACGAGTCGGCCGGTGAAGACCGCGACCCGCTTTCCCTCGAGGTGAAGGTCCGCCCGCAGGCCGCTGGCATCGAGGTCCGGCCGGAATCGGGCGAGGTCCACCGCCGACGGGATCACGGTGAGCTCCCGTCCTCGCAGCATCGCGGAGGTGCTGCCGTAGCTCTTCGTATGGACGACGATCCGGTCCGTGCGGTCGAGGGTCGAGGGCAGGAACACCGTCTGGTAGAGGCCCGCGAGCAACCTCCCCGCGGCGCTGGGGAGGTAGAGGTCGCAGTGGTAGGTGAGACAGACCGGGATCTTCCTACGGGAGAGCTCCCGGGTCGCGAAGTAGGAGGTCAAGGGAGGAGGGTAGTGCAGGTGGAACACGTCCGGCGCGAGAGCGCGAATCGTGCGGCGAGTGCCGACATCGAGGGGGGTGTCGAGGAGGACCCCCAGGGTCCGCGTTCGGAGGATACGATAGCCTTCGGTCTCCTCCTCGGCCGGGAGGTGGCGGTCGTAGCGCGAGGTGACGATCGTGACCTCGTGACCCTGGCGGGCGAGTTCGCGCACGATCCCGCGGACGTGCGACTCCACGCCCCCGGCATGGGGGTGGAAGAACGGCGAGACCTGGACGATCCGCACGGGGTCGCCCTACTGCGACCCCCCCTTTACGGCCATCGCCGCGGGCCCCGCTGCCGCGGTCAGGTCGCGGGGAAGGGGCGCCGGGAGTTTACCGAGATCGGCTCCGACTCGCGCGTCTGCAGCCGCGCATCGGCGGGGATGGTGGCGATCTCCAACCCCTTCATCGCCTCCCCAAGTCCCGACGAGACGCGCGCGAGTACGTCGGCGTCCTCGAAGTGGAGGGACGCCTCGACTATGGCCCGGGCGACCTTCATCGGGTGTTGGGCCTTGAAGATCCCACTTCCTACGAACACCCCGTCCACCCCGAGGAGGCGGCACAGTGCGGCGTCGGCCGGGGTAGCGATCCCGCCGGCCGCGAAGTTCACGACCGGCAGCCGCCCGAGCGTTCGGACCTCGTTGACGATCGACTCCGAGACCCGCTCCTTCTTCGCCCAGACGCCGACGTTCTTCTTCGGGAGCTTCTGGACCTCGGCCACGTCGTAGCGCATCTGGCGAATGTGTCGGATCGCTTCCACCACGTTGCCGGTGCCCGCCTCGCCCTTCGTTCGGATCATCGCCGCGCCTTCCTCGATCCGGCGGAGCGCCTCCCCGAGGTTTCGGGCGCCGCAGACGAACGGGATCTTGAACGCCTTCTTGTCAACGTGCTGGAACGGGTCGGCGGGGGTGAGGACCTCGGATTCGTCGATCATATCGACGGCGAGCGACTGGAGGATCCGGGCCTCGGCCGTGTGGCCGATCCGGCACTTCGCCATGACGGGGATCGAGACGCGCTCCTTGATCTCCCGGATCTTGACGGGGTCGGCCATACGGGCCACCCCCCCGTCCGCCCGGATGTCGGCGGGAACCCGCTCGAGCGCCATCACCGCGACCGCCCCCGCTTCCTCCGCGATGGCGGCCTGGTCGGCCGTGGTCACGTCCATGATGACTCCGCCCTGTTGCATGCGGGCGAAGCCTCGCTTGACCAGCTCCGAACCGTACTGGAGCTTCATGATGGGGTCGCTCATACGTTGATGCCGTCCCAGTAAGAACCGACGCGCGTATAATACGGACGGCCCCCGCCGTCCCGAAATCTTAATGGGAGCGACGCCTTCGCTGCGGGCGGCAGGGGGAGCTGGGCACCGGCTGAGAGGACGAGGGGAACCTCGTCGACCCCACGAACCTGCACGGGATAATGCCCGCGAAGGGAACGCGATGCGAAACTTGAGGCGACTCTCCGCCGGCCCGCGGAGGATGTGACAAGCTCACCGACCCCCCTAGGTCCGGGCCCCCGGCGGTTGCGCCGACCCGGCCGGATCGGACGGGCGTTGCTCTCCGTCGCCATCGCCTTGGTCGTCGTGGTGGCGGGCTTCGCGACCTACGAATACTACTCGAGCGCACAGGCGTCCGGCGGAACCACCCTCGTGGTCTACACCTATTCGGCGCTCTTTAGCGGCAACTGCGGCCAGGCGAACCTTTCGATGCTGCTGGGGGAGTTCGAGCAGGCCCACGGGGTCCACGTCGAGCTCGTCTGTCCGTCGGGGAACCTTGTGAGCGCCCTCGAATCCCCGGCGGGCTACGGCCTCCCTGCCGCCGACCTCGTGGTGGGCCTTGACGAGATCACGGGGCCGGAGGCGGAATCGCTGGGGCTGCTCGCTCCGTACTCCCCTCCCGACCTCGCGACGATCCCGCCCTGGCTCGTCGCGGAGCTGAGTCCGGATCACGGGGTCGTGCCGTACGAGTACGGGTTCCTCGCGGTCGACTACACTCCCGGATTCCTGAACGAGACGACCGGCGCAGTGGCCCACGCTACGATGCCCGAGCTCGTCGACAACTCGAGCTGGGCCGCTCAGCTCGTCACCGAGAACCCCCTCTATGACATCACGGGCGAGGAGTTCCTCGCCTGGCAGGTCGAGTACTACGAGACCGTGCTTCACCAGAACTGGCAGGGATTCTGGCAGAAGTTCTTCTCGGAGACCCATCCGAACCCGGCCACCGATTGGTCGACCGCGTTCGGGGAGTTCGGGACCCCCTCGGGCGACAACCAGCTCGTCGTCAGCTATGCCACCGACCCCGCGTACGCGCTCGCGAACGGAGCGGCGGGAACGTTGAATTCGACCGTCTCTTGGTGGAACGGAATCGCGTACGGCTGGCGGACCATCTACGGGGTGGGCGTGGTCCAGGGCTCCCGGCACGTCGCGCTCGCCCGAGCGCTCGAGGACTGGATTCTGGGAGGCACCTTCCAGTCCTACCTGCCCGAGAATGAGTGGGAGTACCCGGCCAACGAGACGGTGGCGCTTCCCGCGGTCTTCTCCGCGGCGATCGACCCGGCGACGGTCGTGGCGCTGAACAACGCGACCACGCCGTCGGCGGTCGCCGCGAACCTCACGGCTTCCGGAGGCTGGCTCGACACGTGGCAGTCGCTCGCGGGGGGCTGAGGATGAAGGTCGGACGCGAAGGGGTCGGTTTCCTTCTTCCCGTGGTCGCGTTCGTCGCGCTCTTCGCGCTCCTCCCGGTGGCCATCCTCTTCGCGAACGCGCTCGTCCAGGTGGGTGGGACGAGCGGGTTCGTCTCGGTCCTTTCGGCGACGCGGAACCTCCGCTCCCTCGACAACTCCCTCGAGCAGGGAGCGCTGTCGGCCACCCTCGCCGTGGCGTTGGGATACCCCGCCGGGGTGTTCGTGGGTCGGTACTCGTTCCGGGGTCGGTCGCTCCTCCGCTCCCTGCTCCTCGTTCCGTTCCTCCTGCCAAGCCTCGTGGTCGTCCTCGGCGTGCTCGACCTCTTCGGCCCCTCGGGCGTCGTCTCGACCGCCCTTCCCTTCACGTCCTTCTTCGGCAGCGGGATCCCGGCGATCATCGCCGCGAATCTCTTCTTCAACGTCCCGATCGTGCTCCTCCTCACCGCGACCGGCTGCGAGGGGGCCTCGGTCGAGCTCGAGGAGACGGTCGCCACCCTGGGGGGGCCGCCGCTCCGGGCGTACCGCGAGGTCTGGGCGCGACCGACGTGGGTCGGCGCGGCGGCCGGAGGGCTTCTGACGTTCCTCTTCTCCGCCCTATCTTTCGCCCCCCCCCTGCTCCTCTGCGGGGCGAGCTCCCGTTGCTACACGCTCGAAGCCCAGGTCTATGCCCTCGACCAGACCTTCCTTGAGCCCAACGCGGCCGCCGTCCTCGCGCTCGCGATGGTGCTCCTCTTGCTCCTCCCCACCGCGGTGTACCTCGCGCTGGTGAGCCGCCTGAGGGCCAGCCCGGGGCGTCGGTCCGCCGGCCCCCGCCCGATCGATTGGCGGGCCCCCGCGAGCTGGGCATTGGCGCTCGAGACCACGCTCGTTCTCGCCGCGGAGGCGGCGCTCCTCGCCGCCGTCCTCTATCGGACGGTGGCGCCGACCGGAAGCTTCGGCGCCGGCGCGGCGTGGACGGAGCTGTTCTCCGCCTCGACCACGGCCCACCTCGGGGTCTCCGCGCTCGGGGCGATCGGGAACACGCTCTTCTTCGCCGTAGTCGCCGCGCTGCTCGCGCTTCTCCTCTGCGTCGCGAGCGGGTACGCGGTCGTGCGTCGACCGGACCGGGCCGTGGCGCTCGGCCTCCTTCTGTTCGTCCCGCTCCTCCTGTCGCCGGTCGTCCTGGCGTTCGCCCTCTCCTCCTTCTGGCGCCCGTTCCTCGGCACCGGCTCGAACGTCTGGACCCTCGTGATCGTGAGCCAAGCGATCCTGGCCCTCCCGTTCGCCCTCCAGAGCCTGGAGATACCGCTCGCGGGCCTCTCCGCGGCGGCTCGGGACACCGCTCGAACGCTCGGGGCGACCTCCTTCGGCGCCTTCTTGGACGCCGACCTTCCCCGAGTCCAGGACGGGCTCGTGACGGTGGGGATGTTCGCCTTCGCCTTCGGCCTCGGTGAGTTCACCGCGACGAACTTCCTTGTCCCTCCGCAGCTCACGACCCTGCCCGTCGCGCTGTACGCGCTCTCCGAGGTCCGGCTCTTCCCCGTCGCGGATGCGGCGGCGGGTCTTCTCCTCCTGCTCAGCCTCGCCGTCTTCGCCGTGATCGCGGTCGGAGGTCGCCGTGTCGAGCTCTAGGTCCCTCCTCGAGGTCCGGGCCCTCTCCGCCGCATGGGACGGGGTGCCGGTCTTCCGGGACGTCTCGTTCAACCTCCTCGAGGGCGAGTTCCTCGTCCTCCTCGGACCGAACGGGTGCGGCAAGACGACGCTCCTGCGCTGCCTCGCCGGCCTCGAGCGCCCGACGGAAGGGACGATCCTCCTCGACGGCGCCGACGTCACGCGCCGTCCCCCCCACCAGAGGGGAATCGTCCTGATGTTCCAGGACCCGGCGCTGTTCCCCCACCGGTCGGTCTACGAGAACATCGCCTACGCCCCCCTCCTGAAGCGTCGGCCGGCCGCCGAGGTGAAGGAAGAGGTCGGGCGCCTCGTCGACCTCCTCCACCTCTCCGGGTTCGAGGACCGGCGGCCGGACCAGCTCTCGGGCGGAGAGCTCCAGCGGGTCGCCCTCGCGCGCACACTCGCCGCTCGTCCCCGCCTCGTCCTCCTCGACGAGCCGTTCGCCTCGATCGATGTCGAGCTCAAGGCCGAGCTCCGCTCGGAGTTCCGTCAGGTCCTCCGCGCGTCCGGTACCTCCGCGATCCATGTCACGCACGACCGGGAGGAGGGACTGTTCCTCGGGGACCGGGTCGGGCTGCTTTTCGACGGGGGGCTTCACGCGTTCGGTCGACCGTCCGACGTGTTCGGGAACCCGGGAACGGTCCGGGCCGCCCGGTTCCTGGGGTACAACGTCCTGGCGGGGCCGGGGGGTCCCGCCGGGGTCCTGCCGACCGACCTGCGGCTCCTCCCTCCCGGTGCCGACGGTCTCGGCGCCACCGTCCTCGTCGCCGGCCCCGTCGGCCGGGAGAACCAGGTGGTCCTGCGGACCGACGACGGCCAGCGACTCGAGATGAGGACGCCGGCCGCCGTTCCCCTTCCGGGAGCCCACGTGCGGCTGGGCTGGGAGCGTTCGGTCCCCTTGGCTCCGGACTAGCCCGACCCGGCCAAAGAGCCCAAAAACCCCTGCCTCCTGCCCCGTCATGGGCTCGTCCGACCCGCTTCGAGTGACCGACTCGCTGACCTGGGGATCCGAGCGCGCCACGATCTACCGCGCGGACCGCCTCGAGGGGGTCGACCCGGACCGGCTCTCCCGCCGCCCAAGGACGACCCGTGTCCTCCTCGAGAACGTCCTCCGGCACTTCGACGCGCGCGTGACGGACCCGAAGATTCTCGTGGCCCTCGCGAACGGCGAGGAGATCGCGGAGGGGACCGAGTATGCGTACTACCCCGAACGGGTCCTCCTCCAGGATTTCACCGGCGTTCCAGTGATCGTCGACCTCTCCACCCTCCGCAGCGCGGCCGCGCGCCGGGGAGTGGACCCGGCCCGGGTGAACCCGGTCGTCCCGGTCGACCTCATCATCGACCACTCGGTCCAGGTCGACAGCTTCGGCTCGACACGCTCGCTCGGGATCAACCTCGACCGGGAGTACGAACGCAACCGAGAGCGGTACCGCTTCCTCCGCTGGGCCAAGGGCGCGTACACAAACGTACGCATCGTCCCTCCGGGGAACGGGATCTGCCACCAGGTCAACCTCGAGCACCTCTCGACCGTAGTGGAGACCCGCGGGTCGAACGGGAGCCGGGTCGCGTTCCCGGACACCCTCATCGGGACCGATTCCCACACGACCATGGTGAACGGAGTATCGGTCCTCGGTTGGGGGGTCGGCGGGATCGAGGCCGAGGCCGTGATGCTCGGAGAACCCTACTTCCTCGCCCCACCGGTGGTGGTGGGCGTGGAGCTGACGGGTTCGCTCCCCGAGGGCGCCACGGCGACCGACCTCGTCCTGACCGTCACGCGCCGTCTGAGGGAGAAGGGGGTCGTGGACAAGTTCGTGGAGTTCTTCGGACCGGGCGTCGGTCATCTCTCCGTTCCCGACCGGGCGACCGTCTCGAACATGTGCCCGGAGTACGGAGCGACTGCCGCGCTGTTCCCGATCGATGAGGCGACGGTCGCCTACCTTCGCGGCACGGGCCGGAGCCCAGACCTCGTCGCCCGGGTCGAGGCGTACGCGCGGGCCCAGGGGCTGTGGGGCTCTCCGGCGCCGGGGTCGGTGGACTACGACGACGTCCTCGCGATCGACCTCGGTTCGATCGTCCCGATGGTCTCCGGACCGAGGAACCCGGAGGAGGGCGTCGCGCTCGGCGACGCACCGACCTCCTTCCGGGCCGCGCTCGATTCCTACCGGAAGGGACATCCTCACCTTCCGGCATCGGCCGGCGGCTCGCCTTCCCCACCGGTCGAGGATGGGTCGGTGGTCATCGCGGCCATCACGAGCTGCACGAACACCTCGAACCCAAGCGTGATGGTGGGCGCCGGGTTGATCGCGAAGCGCGCCTCCGAGCTCGGTCTAAAGGTCCCGCCCCACGTCAAGACGTCCCTCGCGCCGGGGTCGAAGGTCGTGACGGCCTATCTCGAGCGCTCGGGTCTTCTCCCGTACCTCAACCGACTGGGCTTCGAGGTGGTCGGGTACGGGTGCACCACGTGCATCGGCAACTCGGGACCGCTCCCCGCGCCGGTGAGCCAGCAGGTCCGCGAACGCGACCTCTTCGTCGCGGCCGTCCTGAGCGGCAACCGGAACTTCGAGGCGCGGGTCCACAACGAGGTCCGCGCGAACTACCTCGCCTCCCCAATGCTGGTGGTCGCCTACGCTCTCGCGGGAAGGGTCGACCTCGACCTCACGCGCGAGCCCCTCGGACGGACACCGGACGGCTCGCCCGTCTACCTGCGCGACCTGTGGCCGGCCGCGGACGAGGTGCGGCGGATCGTCGAGGCCCACCTCGACCCGTCCTTGTTCACGGAGAAGTACCGCCACATCGAGCTAGGGGACCATCGCTGGGAGTCCCTCGACCCACCCACGGGCGCTCAGTACGGATGGTCCCCCGACTCCACGTACCTCGCGGTGGCTCCCTACCTTGACCTTCCCGCGCCGTGGCTCCCGAAGGACGGGGTCCTCGTCGAGGGGGCGCGAGCGCTCGTCCTCCTCGGCGACCGGGTCTCGACCGATCACATCTCGCCCGCGGGAGAGATCCCCGAGGATTCCGCCGCCGGGAGGTACCTTCTCGCCCACGGGGTCGCGGTCCGAGAGTTCAACACGTACGGCGCCCGACGGGGCCATCACGAGGTCATGGTACGGGGCACCTTCGCGAACGTGCGCCTCAAGAACCAGCTCGCCGGAGGGAAGGAAGGAGGGTACACCGTCCACGTCCCATCGGGCGAAGCGTCGCCCATCTTCGAGGCGTCCGAGCGGTACCGAGCCGAGAAGACCCCCCTGATCGTCCTGGCGGGCAAGAGCTACGGCCAGGGAAGCTCGCGCGACTGGGCGGCCAAGGGCCCGCGGCTGCTCGGAGTCGGGGCCGTGATCGCCGAGAGCTACGAGAGGATCCACCGTGCGAACCTGATCGAGATGGGGGTTCTCCCCCTCGCGTTCCGGTCGGGCGAAGGCTGGAGACAGCTCGGCCTGACCGGTCGGGAGTCGTTCACGCTGCGTCTTCCCACCGGAACTTCCCTCGGTCCCGGGGCCTCCGTCGAGGTCGTCGCCCGGGCAGAGGACGGCACGGCTCGCGCGTTCACGGTTACGTGTCGGTTGAACTCGATAACGGAGCTCGAGTACTACCGGGCCGGCGGAGTCCTTCCGTACGTCATGGCGCACCGATTCGCGAAGTAGTTCGCGACCGTTCGGGACCCGTTAGCGCGGCTAAGCCGGGGAACCCGGCGCGCCGGCCCACCAGGCGAGCGCCTCCGTCCGTCGGTAGGTGACCGTACGAGCCCCTACCCGCGCGCGCGCCGCCGCGACAGCCCGCGCGAGGACGTCGGCGGGGACCCGAAGGACGTGGCGGTACGCTCGCTTCTCGAGCGCGTCGAGCCGCCTCGAAAGCGGCTCGGAGACCTCTCGGTCGCTCAGCACCCGTAGCTCCGTGGGCGGATAGGTCCGAAGAATCTCCTGTTCTTTCGCGCGGGGCCCTGGACGAAGGAGGTCAGGGTAGCCCGCCTCGGCTAGAATCTCTCGAACGATTCGACGAGGTTCCTCCTCCGGAGGCCGGTCGGTACCCTCTCCCTTCGGGGGGAGGTCCAGGATCGCGAGTACGCCATGCCGGCCCACCCGGGCGGCTTCGCGAAGGCCGAGCTCGGGCCGGTCCAGTATGTGAAGGACGTGGACGAAGAGGGCCGCGTCGAACGAACCGTCCGGGAACGGAAGGTGGTAGGCGTTCCCCCGCACAAGGTACGGGAGACCCTTTGCCGCCGCACGTCCGAGCATTCCGCGGGAGGCGTCCACCCCAACTACCCGGAAGCCCCGGTCGACGAGCGGACGGGCGACCCGGCCGGTTCCGACACCCACCTCGAGGATCGCCCCCCAGCGATGCTCCTCAAGATAGTCATGGAGGCTCCGGATCGTCGCTGGGTCGAGCGGTTGGCGTGTCTCGTCGTAGACCGCCGACAGCGTGTCGAAATCCCGGCTCACGTTGTCGGCCGCCATCCGAATCCGGGGCGAGCCACCGGGGCTGGCTATTTGGGGAGGATGCCCCGACCGACCTTCCGGTCCGGAGCTTCCTCGCACGGGAGAATGAGCGGCCGCGGGGAGGGACGTGCCCGATAGGCTCCCCGTCAGCACGGGCCGGAGTCGATGAAGAATATCCTTCCCGCACACGTGCGGCACAGAAAACATGGACCCGGCGACCTCCCCAGAGCGCCACAAGGTGGTCCTCCGAACCCCTTTGACCCGACCGAAAGTTACGAATCCCCCCTCTGACTTCCGTTCTCGATGACGACGACCCGTGACCTCGACAAACTCGTCCGCCGACGGCACTTGCTGCGACATCCGTTCTACACGGCATGGTCCAGGGGAGAACTCCCGATCGAGACGTTGCGGGAGTACGCGGGTCAGTACTACCATTTCGAGGTCAATTTCCCCCGTTACGTGGCGGGGGCCTACTCCCGGATCGCGAACCCGAGGGACCGGCGGGTCCTATTGGAGAACCTCGTGGATGAGGAGGGGCGGTCGCCTACCCACCCCGAGCTCTGGCTGGACTTCGCCCGGGCGATCGGAGCCCGCGTCCCTCCCCCGAGGCCGACGGGGCCGACGAGGCGCCTCCTGGCCGCGTACGACAAACACGCCCTCGGAGGGAGCGCAACCGCCGCTCTGGGGGCTCTCTACGCGTACGAGTCTCAGTTCTCCGAGGTCGCCGCCGAGAAATCGCGCGGTCTGCGTGCCCACTACGGAATTCGGTCGAAGCCGGCGCATGAGTTCTTCCGCGTGCACACCCTCGCGGACGTGGAACACTCGGCGGCGGAGCGCCGGTTGCTGAGGGGCTACCTCCGGGGGGACCCGGCCGCGGGCCGCGACGCGGAGCGAGGCCTTCGGGATTCGCTCGAAGGCTGGTGGGGATTCCTCGACGGCTTTCCGATCGGATAGTCCCCGCGGAAGTGGCTCCGACCGTTGCTTCCCGGGCGCCCTCTCGTGGGCGCGCGGCGGGGGGCGTGTATGGAGACGAGCTGACCGAGGTCTCTTAATCCCTCACGGAGGTCTCCCTCCCCCGGGAGGGAACGTTCCCTCTCCCAAACTCAAGGGATCGGTGGATGAAGCTCTGGTCGGCGCTCTACCTGGTCATCTGGGTCGTGTTCCTCGAGTTCCTCCTCGGGATGTGGCCGGACCCACCCGCCGTGGTTCCCTACTTCCACCTGGCCCTGGGTTTCGCGATCATCCTGATCACGTACTACTGCTTCGACCAGCTCCGAAAGACCCGAGTTCCCGGACGGGTCAAGCGGGTCGCGAAGGCCTCGTGGAGCCTCTCCGTCGTCATGGCCGTTCTGGGCCTCCTCCTGTGGTTCAACGTTGGCAGCGACTGGGTCGTGCCGGTCGCGAACGTCTCCGTGTACCGCGTCCTCCTCCTCCTCCACGTCGCGAACGCCCTCGCGATCATCACGCAGCTGGCCGCGGTCGCGATCGCCTACGACATGTGGGAAGACCACGAGTTCGAGAAGGAAACCGAACCCGGCGACGTCCCGGCGGCTCCCGCCCCGTAGTCGGTCGGGTCGTGGAAGCGAGCGTCGCGTCCAGTTCCGTTCCGACCGCCTCGCGTTTCCGCGCCGTCGCGTCAGGGGAATAGGCTCCCCATCCCCTCGGGGCGTCATGCGATTCGAGAACGTCGGACTGAGGGTAACCCATCTTCAGCGGTCGCTTCGCTTCTACACCAAGGCGTTAGGTCTCCGGGAGGTCCGTCGGGGTGACACGCGAAGCTGGGGCGGGGGCATCTGGGTACTCCTGGTGGACCCCCGCTCGCGTCGGAAGCTCGAGCTGAACTGGTACCCCCAAGGGTCGTTGTCCTCAGGACCGAATCGCGTCGGCGACGTCGTCACGGCCCTGGCGGGTCGCCGAGAGCACGGCGGCTACCACTAGGACCACGGCCATGACGTAGAATGCCGCGTGGATGGCGGTGAGGAACTCGGTCGATACGGAGCCGATCACCCCTCGGCCGCCCACGAACACTTCGAACGCCACGGCCCGGGGAATCGCCAACGAGGCGACGGTGATTACGAGGGTATAGCTGCCGATGGTCCCCAAGTTGGACAGGGTACGAAGGAGTCCCGACACGGACCCGTAGTACCCCGGCGGCACGTCGTGCATCACGGCCTTGTTGTTCGAGGGCCAGAACAACGCACCGCCAATCCCCGTGACCAGGGAGATGAGCGCCACGTCCAGGATCGGGGTCGTCAGCCCCATCTGGGCGTACAGCAGGACGCCCACGAGCATGAACGCGATTCCGAGCGTCGCCAGGCGCGCGGGTCCCCAGCGATCGGCCCATCGGCCCGCGATCGGCGCGAGGCCCGAGGAGAGGACGTATCCCGGAACGAGGAGTAACGACGCGTCGAGCGGCGTGAGGGCCCGGATCCCCTGAAGGTACATGATCAGCAGGAAGACCGTGGCGAGATACCCCAGACTTTGGAGGAACGACGCCGCGAGGGATCGCGAGAGCAGCCGGGAACGGAACAGCACCAGGTTGATGGTCGGACTGATGGCGCGCCGTTCCCACCAGAAGAACGGTACGGCCATCACCGCGCCGAGCGCGATGAGGCTCAGGTTCCACACCGAGGCGCCGTAGGAGGCGAAGTCGGTGGCTCCGTAGACGATCAGCCCCAGCACGGCGGCGAGCAGGAGCATCCCGGCGATGTCCAGGCGCGCCTTCGTGCGGTTCCCCACGCCGAGGTACCGGTAGCCCAGGGAAACGGCGATGATTCCGATGGGAACGTTGATGAAGAAGATGTAGCGCCAGCCGACGAAGGTCGTCAGTACACCCCCGAGGACGATCCCGAGCGTGGCTCCGACGTTCCATCCCATCGCGGTGAAACCGAAGACCCGGCCCCGGACCGCGGGGGGGAAGTTGTCGGCGAGGATGGCCGTTCCGGTAGCGACCATGAAGGCGCCACCGACCGCCTGGATTCCGCGGAACGCGACGAGGCTGGTCGCCGTGGGGGCGAAGCCACAGAGGGCCGAGCCCACCGTGAAGATCACAAACCCCGCGTTGTAGAGACGGCCGTGCCCGAACAGGTCGCTGATGCGGCCCGCCTGGGTGGTCAGGATCGACACCAGCAGCAGGTAGATCAGAATCGTCCAGAGGACCGTCGACAGACCCGCGTGCAGCTCTCCGGCGATCGTGGGAAATGCCAGGAGCACGATGGTAGTGTCCACCGAGGCCATCAGGGTCCCAAGGATGACGATGAAGAGGATCCAACGCGGTGAGGAGGTCGTGCCGGCCATGCCAGAATCGGCCGCCCACGACCTCCCCCAATAAATCACCCACGGAGCGAGCTGACGGGTCGAACGATCCGAGATTGGGGCCCTGCGTTTGGGACCGGCGCGAGCGAGACTCCTCAGACCGGGGCCGTCTCGGGCAGGGCAGTCACGAAGGCTTCGTGCTCGGTGCGCGCGATGATGTCTTCCTGCAAGGCGCGGGTCAGGTCACAGAAATAATCGCTATAGCCGGCGACGCGCACGATCAGGTCGCGGTACTTGTCGGGGTCCGCTTGCGCGGCGCGCAGGGTGGCCGCGGTGACGACGTTGAACTGGATGTGATGTCCGCCCAAGCGGAAGTAGGAGCGGACCAGCTCCGCCACCTTGCCGAGTCCCTCCTCCCCTTTCAGTACCTGGGGCGTGAACTTCTGGTTCAGCAGGGTTCCTCCGGTACGCGCATGATCCATCTTGGCCGCGGATTTGACGACGGCGGTGGGTCCATTGCGGTCCGCGCCCTGAACGGGCGAGATGCCGTCCGAAAGAGGTTCCCCGGCACGGCGTCCGTCCGCGGTGGCCCCGGTCACCGAACCAAAGTAGACGTGACAAGTCGTTGATAGGTAGTTCACCCGGTAGTGTCCCCCCTTCGTGTTCTTCCGCCCATCCACTTCGTCGAAGAAGGCGTTGAACAGGTCCACCAGGATGGCATCCGCGTAGTCATCGTCGTTCCCGAACTTCGGCGTCTTGTTCCATAACCGCAGGCGCAACTTCTCTTGACCCTCGAAGTTGCGGGCCAACGTTTCCAGCAACTCTCCCATGGTCACGGTCTTGCGGTCGAAGACGTGGTACTTGACCGCGGCGAGACTGTCGGTGCACGTCCCCGGCGCCACTCCCATGATGTAGGTAGTGTTGTACCGCGGGCCGCCGTCGTTGTAGTCCTTGCCCTTCGCGATACAGTCGTCGACGAGCAGGGAGAGGAACGGGGCCGGCATGTAGTCCGCGAACAGCCGCTCGATCACCTGGTTGCCCCGCACCTTGACATCGGCGAAATAGTGGAGCTGCTGGCGGAACGCGGAAAACAACTGATCGTAGGACGAGAACGAGCGCGCGACCCCGGTCTCGATCCCGATCTTCTTGCCGGTGCGCGGGTCCACTCCGTTGTTCAGGGTGACCTCCAGCACCTTGGGGAGATTGAAATATCCCGTCAGGATGTAGGCCTCTTTTCCGAACGCCCCGGCCTCGACACACCCCGAGGTTCCGCCGCACCGCGCGTCCTCTACCGACTTTCCTTGGCGCAGCAGCTCCTCAACAACCATGTCGGCGTTGAAGACCGACGGCTGGCCCCAGCCCTGGCGCACGATCTCCAGTCCGCGCTTCAGGAACGCATCCGGATTCTTCCGGCTCAGCTGGAGGTTCGAGGAGGGTTGTAACAGGTGCATCTCGTCAATGACGTCCAGGATCAGATAGGTGACGTCGTTCACTCCGTCCGACCCGTCGCGCGTCAATCCCCCATTATTGATGTTGGCGAAATCCGTGTACGTGCCGCTCTCCTCGTTGGTCACACCGACCTTGGGGGGAGCGGGCTGATTGTTGAACTTGACCCAGAGGCATTCGAGCAGCTCCTTGGCCTTGTCTCGGGTCAACGTGCCTTCTTCCACGCCCTTTCGATAGAAGGAGTCGAGATGCTGGTCGAGGCGCCCCGGGCAGAAGGAATCCCAGGTGTTCAACTCGGTCACTACGCCGAGGTGAGTGAACCAATAGGCCTGTACCGCTTCCCAGAAATCCCGCGGAGGGTGGGCCGGTACGCGGCGACACACCTCGGCGATCCTGCGCAATTCCGTCCGACGGCCCGGCTCGGTCTCCGCCTGGGCCATTTCCTCCGCCTTTTCGGCGTGACGTTCCGCAAATCGGATCATCGCGTCCGCCGCGATCGCCATGGCCCGCAGTTCGTCCCTCTTCGCGGACGCTTCGGGGTCGTTGAAACAGTCTAGGTGGGACAAGGCGTCGGCGACATCGGCCTTCAGGTCCAACAGGCCCTTGCGATAGATGACGTCCCCCAACACGGTGTGACCGGGGGCGCGTTGTTCCATGAACTCGGTGAAGAGGCCCGCCTCGTACGCATTCTTCCATTCCGGGGTCATCTCCGCAAAGATCAGGTCGCGCATCGACCGACCCTGCCAATAGGGGATCACCTCGTTCTTCTGGACCTGTCGAGCATGGTCGTCCACGAGATACGGGATCTTCTCCCGCGAGTTCAAGATCTCAAAGTCGTCGAGGCTATGGCAGCACAGCTCCGGGAAGGTGGGGGCCGCCTTGGGCTCGGGCCCGCGCTCGCCGACGATCAAATCGTCCCTTCCGATGTAGATCTCCTCGTTCTCCGTCAGGTACTGAAGAGCGAGAGCACGGCGGATGGGAACGGAGACGGTCTTGTCCTGACGGTAGAACTCGGTGATGAGTGCCGCCCGCTCGATGGAAACCCGAGGTCGTGTGTCGAGTGTCGCTTGCCTCAGGCGGGTCACGCGTTCGTTCATATCAGCTCCCGATTCGCACGGTGAACCCGTCCCGCCTCAGACCTGCCGCAAGGGCTTCCATCTGCCTGTCCGTAGGCGGGGCCACCCCTTCCATCCTGTAGGGTAGGTGCAATCTGCGATACTTGTCACTTCCAAATCGGTGGTAGGGGAGAAGATCGATCTCTCGAAGGCCCAATCGGATGAGGAACTCAGATAGGTCCTCCATGTTGTCATTATCGTCGTTCACTCCGGGGATGACGGGAACGCGGACGACCACCGCGCTTCCGCGCTCGGCCAGCATCTCCAGGTTCCGCAGGATCACGTCGTTCTTCACACCGGTGAAGTGCCGGTGTCGTTCGCTATCCATCAACTTCAGGTCGTAGAAGAACAGGTCCACGTTCTCGCTGACTCGGAGCAGGGCGTTTGGATCGGCCCATCCGCAGGTGTCGAGAACGGTCCGGATCCGTCGGGCCCGGCAGGCGGCGAGCAGCGATTCCACGAAGGCCACCTGCATCAGGGGCTCGCCGCCGGAGACGGTAACGCCACCTCCGGACTCATCGAAGAAGACCTGGTCCTTCGAGACCTCGGCTACCACATCCGATACGGTCATCCAGCGGCCGGCCAGCTGGCGGGCTGAGGCCGAGCAGGCGCTCACGCATTCCGCGCAGTGCTGGCACAGACGGGGGTCGTGGATGAGTCGTTGCTCGTCCAGATGAAGCGCGCCGTGGGGGCACGCGCGAACGCAGTCACCGAATCGAATACAGCGTTCTTCAAAGTAGATCACTTCCGGCTCGGGTCGTTGACTCTCGGGATTATGACACCACCAACAGTGTAGGGGACAACCCTTGAGAAACACCGTCGTTCGAATTCCCGGTCCGTCGTGGAGCGCGAAGTGCATGATGTTCAGGACCAGCCCGACCGGCGCCGGCGTGGCGGGCAGACTCGCCTGGCTCCGTGCGGCGACCTCGTGTAAGCTGTCCATTCTGAAGGATCTACGCATGCGGCATGCACCTGGCACCGAATAAGCCCGTCCACCCCGGGGGCAAACCGTACGGAACCCGACCCACCCGTCGGGTCGAACTTCTCGTAGGTATCGTGCCGACCTCGATGCGTCCCGACCCGCTCGTCGCGGTCGGTCATCGAACGCACGCGCCGCTTCTCGAGCTCCCGGTCGCGAAGTGAGGCGAATCAGTTCAGGTGCGATGCCACTCTCTCAACCGGTCTGTGTCGAACGCCGTGCGACGCGGGGGAGGGTGCAGGTCTTTAAATAGTCATTTAAATAGTATATATACATCCGTGACGCGAATTCGAATCGAGAACGTTGTGGCCTCTACCAGCCTGGGAGACGAACTGGACCTGCAATCGGTCGCTTTCACCCTCGACGGGGCGGAGTACGAGCCCGAACAGTTCCCGGGAGTTATCTATCGACTAAAGAAGCCCAAGACCGCCATCCTCCTGTTCCGCTCGGGCAAGGTCGTCTGCACTGGCGGGAAAAGCATGAGGCAGGTGGACGAGTCGATCCGGACCGTCTCGGAGATGATTCGCAAGGGAGGCCAGCAGATCCTCAAGCACCCGAAGACCCAGGTTCAGAACATTGTCGCAACCTCCGACCTGGAGAGCGAGATCAACCTGACTACGGTCGCGATCACGCTCGGTCTCGACCGCGTGGAATACGAGCCCGAGCAGTTTCCCGGGCTGGTCTGCCGCCTGACGGAACCGCGCGTGGTGGTCCTCCTCTTCGGCAGCGGCAAGCTGGTCTGCACCGGCGGTCGCCGGCCTTCGGACGTCAGTCTCGCGGTCGAGAAGATCACGAAGGAGCTCCAGGATGCGGGTCTCTTGCGCCGGGGGCGCAACCGGGCGTATGCGGAGTCGAACCGAGCCCCCCGGAGTTCCCGGTCGTTTGCCGCGGTTCCGGCTTCACCTCTGTGGGGTCCCGCCGCGACGTCCGAAGCCTCCACGACGGTACTCGCTACGTGACCGACCCTTGATTCTCTCCAGACCGCATCCTCAGCTTCGTTCGGTTCGCTTGCCGGCTCCAGATGACCGAGTCGCTAGGTCTGGGTAAGAACGGGACAAGCGTCAAGCGGGCGGGTCTCGCCACCATTCGGAGTGGTCCGGGTCACGAGACAAAAGCGGCGTGGAAGCAAGCGGCCCCAGTCCTCCGGACATGGTCACCTCCAATCCGACCGCGCGCTCCTCGCGGTCGGTCACCTATGCTGAAGGCTCCTCGCTGCGGTTTCCGCTACATCGTCGTCCCTCTTGACCGTTGACCTCTCGCCGTACCGACGGGCAATCACCTGATTCGGGGTTCTCTCCCCACGATGGCTCTTCTACGCCCTGTCGCCCAAGGACCGCGCCTCAATCATCGACTGGCGGTTCGCCCGCATGACCGACCTCGGGGTCGAGTCCTTGGGGTCGATACGGTTGGTTCATCTTCAGCATCCAGTACATCATCCGCAGTAGCTTGGCAGCCGTGGCCACCGTCGCCTTCATCTGGCCGCGACGGCGACTGAGGCGCCGATAGAACCCACAGAGCGTGCAGGCCTCCTTCGTATTGCAGTGCTTGAGGTGGCTGTGGACCGCCTCGACCAGCACCCAGCGGAGCTCGCTGGGTCCCTCCTTGGTGATGGGTCCGAGGTGGAGGGTCGTGGCGGACTGGCGGACCCGCGGGGCCAGTCCCGCGTAGGAGACCAGGTGATCACTATCGGGAAACCGTTCCACATCGCCAATGAGTGCGACGACGGTGAGGGCGGTGTAGTAGCCCACCCCGAGGATGGTGGCGAGGAGCGGCGCCTGTGACTCCTCAGTGAACTTCGGGAGCAGGACGGTCTTGTTGTAGGTGTCGATTGTGGCCTCGGTCTGCTCCATGAGGTCGAGGCGAGCGATCACGCGAGGGTTGTCGGCGAATTGGTTGCGGACCCACGCCCGACCCTTCTTCGAGCG
>DASWZL010000106.1:0-2689 GCA_036404475.1 Thermoplasmata archaeon | reverse complement strand
GGACGCCCGGGGGAACGTCAACCCCTCGGCGGAGCCGACGATCTTCATCGGCGCTCCGTTCGTGAAGGAGCCGGTCGGCTCGAAGCCGACCCTCACCCCGATGGAGGCGAGGCTCCGGAACCTCACCTACCAGGCCCCCATCTTCCTCAAGGTCACGGTCGTCGAGAACGGCGTGGAGCGCGCCCCCGAGGACGTGCACATCGGCGACCTCCCGATCATGGTCAAGAGCCGCCCGTGCAACCTGAACCGGTACAAGATCTCCGAGGACGACCAGATCTGGCTCTCGGACGACGAGTACCGCGCGAAGCTGGTCGAGTACGGGGAGGACCCGCTCGACCCCGGAGGGTATGCCATCATCGGCGGGACGGAGCGCGTCATCATCAGCCTCGAGGACCTCGCGCCCAACCGGATCTTCGCCGAGTTCAACGAGCGCTACGGCACCCCCATCGAGAGCGCGAAGGTGTTCAGCCAACGCGGCGGGTACCGCTCGCTCACGGTGGTGGAGAAGAAGAAGGACGGCGTCCTCCAGGTCTCCGTCCCGACAGCGAGCGGGCAGATCCCGCTCGTGATCCTGATGAAGGCGCTCGGGATGAAGAACGACGAGGAGATCTTCCAGGCGGTCCTCGGCGAACTTCTCCCGCTGGACGAACCGTTCGTCCAGACGATGAAGCACCTACTGAACGTCAACCTCGAGGAGTGTGTCTCGAAGAAGCTCTACCCGCCCGAGGGGGTCCTCTCGACGGAGGACGCGCTCGTCTTCCTCGAGAAGAAGTTCGCGACCGGTCAGGCGAAGGAGTACCGTCAGCGCAAGGTCGACGGGATCCTCGACCGCTCCCTCCTCCCGCACCTCGGCGACACGAAGCCCGACCGTCTGAAGAAGGCGCTCTACCTCGCGCGCATGGCGAGGACGGTCCTCGAGCTCCACCTCAAGGTCCGGGGCGAGGACGACAAGGACCATTACGCGAACAAGCGGCTCAAGCTCGCCGGGGACCTCATGGAGGACCTCTTCCGCGTCGCGTTCTCCCTCCTCCTGAAGGACCTCAAGTACCAGCTCGAGCGGTCGTTCGCGCGCAAGAAGGACCTTCGGATCGCGAGCGCGATCCGCCCGGACCTGCTGACGCAACGGCTCGTTCACGCCCTCGCGACGGGGAACTGGGTCGGCGGGCGGGCCGGGGTGAGCCAGGTGCTCGACCGGACGAGCCACATGTCGACCATCAGCCACCTGCGTCGCGTCACGAGCCCGCTCACGCGGAGCCAGCCGCACTTCGAGGCGCGCGACCTGCACCCGACGCAGTGGGGCCGCCTTTGCCCCAACGAGACGCCCGAGGGGCAGAACTGCGGGCTCGTCAAGAACTACGCCCTGTGCGTGGACGTGAGCGAAGGCACGGACGAGGAGGAGGTCACCCTCATCCTCCGGGACCTCAACACCCGCGAGATCGGTCCCGAGGTCTTCCAGGAGTCCGCCGCTCCCCGCGGGAAGCGCGCGGCGCGCGTCTACGTCAACGGGAACCTGGTCGGTCTCCACTCCCAGCCCCTCGAGCTCGTCAAGGAGATCCGCGAGCGCCGGCGCACGGGGACCCTCTCTCCGACCCTCGGCGACAAGACCTACGAGATCAACGTCCGCTACGATGACGAGATGAACGAGGTGATCGTTCACTGCGACGGGGGCCGCCTCCGCCGCCCGCTGGTTGTCGTCAAGAACGGCGTCCCACGCGTCTCGCGCTCCGACCTCGACGAGCTCGCCCGGGGCACGCTCTCGTTCAGCGACCTCGTCCGGCAAGGGAAGATCGAGTGGGCGGACGCGGAAGAGGAGGAGGACGCGCTGATCGCGGTCGACGCCTACGTCTCCCCCGACCGCTGCCCGAAGTGCCAGAAGGCGCTCAGCCGCTCCGACATCCGCTGGGCCTCGATGGGCGACAAGGGCGAACGCGCGACCGTCGAGTGCGGGTTCTGCCACGGCACGTTCCCGACCCCGAACCTGCTCACCGAGCGGCACACGCACCTCGAAATCGACCCGAACCTGATCCTCGGCGTCTGCACGGGGCTCATCCCCTATCCGGAGCACAACAGCGCCCCGCGGAACACGATGGGCTCGGGGATGGCGAAGCAGGCGCTCGGCGTCGAGTCGGTCAACTACCGGCGGCGACCGGACACCCGCGGCCACCTCCTCCACTACCCGCAGGCCCCGCTCCTCCGGACGCAGACCATGCGCTACGTCCACTTCACCGAGCGGCCGGCCGGGCAGAACTTCGTGGTCGCGGTCCTCTCCTACGAGGGCTACAACATGCAGGACGCCCTCGTCTTCTCGAAGGGCGCGATCGACCGGGGCCTCGGCCGCTCGTCGTTCTTCCGAACGTACCGCGGCGAGGAGCGCAAGTACCCCGGCGGTCAGGAGGACCGGTTCGAGATCCCGAGGCCGGACGTCGCGGGAGCGCGCGTCGACACGGCGTATCGGAACCTCGGCGAGGACGGCCTCATCTTCCCCGAGCTCGAGGTGACCGAGGGCGACGTGCTCGTCGGAAAGACGAGCCCCCCGCGCTTCCTCGAGGAGAAGACCGACCTGCTCACGCCGCAGAAGCGGCGGGAGACGAGCGTCACGGTCCGCTTCGGGGAGTCCGGCTGGGTCGACAACGTCATCCTGACCGAGGGAGAGAACATCTCGAAACTCGTGAAGGTCAAGGTCCGCAAC
>DASWZL010000105.1:0-1744 GCA_036404475.1 Thermoplasmata archaeon | reverse complement strand
GCCCTCGCGACGATCGGATTGCTGGTTCTGGAGGTGCTTCCGATATGGCAGGTCGTGTTCCCGAATACGTACGACGGCGGTGCGACGGCGGTCTGGATAAATCTAACCCTAAGCGGACACACGTTTCCGTGGACCCTCAGACCGTACGCCGAGTGGGGGGTCGTGTACCCGCTTGGGACGACCGTGTGGATGACCGTCCCCGTGCTCCTGCTCGGATGGTCGACCGTCTCGACACCGGTCCTCCTGCTCCCCGTCTTCCTCTGCCTGACGGTGCCTGCGGCCTTCTGCTGGGGGAGCCGCTTGGCCGGAACACCCGCACGAACAGGTCCGTACCTCGGCCTCCTGTTTGCCGCGTTCTTCGGCCTCGTCGCGAGCTGGCCACGCCTCCTCATCGGAGGGGCGTACGACTTCGCGTTAGCCCTCCCGCTGCTCATGGTGTTGATGGGGCTCGCGCGACCCTTCGTTGAGGCACCGCCACGACCCTGGCGCGGAGTGGTTCTGATGGGTCTCCTCGTCGGTGCGCTGACGGCCCTGACCCCGGCCGCCAGCGAACTGTTCGTGCTCTTGCTCGTCGCGAGCGTTCTGGTCTTCCAGAAGGGAGGGGTCCGTGCAATCCGTGCATGGATAGAACGCGTGGTCCTGATCGCGGCGCTCGGCGTCGCATTCATCCTCCGGAGCTTCATTGGACTCGCGATCTGGTTTCCCTATCCCGGCCACGTCCTCACCCAGGCCGGAAATCCTCCCTACGTGCCACCAACCTCACCCTACCCGTTCAACCTACGGCTAATCGAGGGTGAACTGGATCCCTTTGTCCCTTGGAAAGCAAAGCTCTCCCCCTTTCCCTACCTGAGCCTTGAACTCCAGCTCCTCTTGGCTGCGGGACTCGCCCTCCTTGTCGTCGTTTTCCTCATCCCATCGGTCCGACGGAGGGAGCTTCTCCCGGTCGGGCTTTGTGAAACGGTCACGGTTGGGACGGTAACCTCGTTCCTGTTCGTCGGCGTTCTCGTCCTCACAACGATTCCGGGTTCGCCCCTCGAGCCCATCCAGTGGATCTCCAACTTGGCCGAAGCCTCGGTCGTCCTGTTCATCTTCCTCTCGGTGATTGCGTTGCTTCCGCTGGCGGCGGCGGGACGCTGGCTCGCCCACCACGTCGACTCGCCGGATTCTGGTGCGGGCCGACCGAGCAAAGGGACTCGTTTCGTTGGCTGGAAGCTGGGCCGTTCGCATCGCTCGGGGACGAGCTGGGGCACGATTGTCGGTCTAACAATCCTGATCGCGGTCCCCCTCGTATCCGGAGCGTATGTGACCGCGGCGAACGTCCCTAACTTTCTCAGCAGCGAAACGGAAAAGAGCGCCAACGTCACGAGTTTCGACCTCGAGGCCCTTCAATGGACCGAGGAACACCTCCCAACGTGCTCGCGAGTCCTCGTGGCGCCCGGCTCCGCGGCGCAATTCCTACCGGAGTTCGCGCAGGTGCACGTGGTCTACCCGATGAACCCTCAACCGACCAATCTCTCGTACGCCACGGTCGTCGCGGATCTTACCAGTGGCATCTATGCGAACTCCACCCGGTCGAATCTGCTGCTGCTCAATGTGACCGAAGTCTTCGTGACCGGCCAGAATTCGGTCGCCTACCCTCCTTTTCTACTAACCCCACTCGCCGATTCCTCCGATTTCCGGGAGTTGTTTCACGAGGGGGATGCGGCCGTGCTAGACTTTCTCCCGGGGTCGTCGGCCCAAACCT
>DASWZL010000104.1:0-12176 GCA_036404475.1 Thermoplasmata archaeon | reverse complement strand
CGAGCGTCCGCGGCGGCGATCAGCTCTTGCACGCTCGTGCGGAGCATCGAGTCCGAGCCGGCCGCGTCCGGCCCGGCAAACGCTGGCGGTCCGGTCCCGGTCGGGACGAACGCCTCAATCCGCGGACGGTAGATGCCCGTCCGGCGGTCGAACGTAACGAGCTGGCGGGCCACCAGCCCCTGGAGGGCGGAATCGACCAGCTCGCGCACGCTGCCGAAGACGTGGGCCAGCTCGACCGAGGTGAGGCCCTGCGACTCGCTCAGGACCTCGAGGCAGCGCGCGGCGAGGAGGGAGAGGTCGCCCCGACCGATGACGCGGTCGACGGCGAAGCTCAGCCGGGAGCTCCGCCCGACCCGACGGTTCGGCGGGAGGCGGCCCGAGCGCGGGTCGGGGAGCAAGGTGGTCTCGAGGAGGTCGAACTCGTATCGAACCCGTTCCTCGGGGAGGTACAGCAGGACCGCGACGGAGAACGGGAGGAGGCCTTGCTCGCGGTAGACCACGAGCCCCCGGTCGAGCGTCGCGATGGTGCCGGCCAGGCTGACCCGATTGCCTCCAGCCACGCCGCGGTCCTCGTCCCCCCGCGAGCGAGGGAGGTAATGCTCGCGAAGCAGGAGCCGGGCGATCCCTCGCTCGGGAGGTCCGGGAATCAGCGGGTGAAGGTCCGCCGAACCGTCGGGGCGAAGGACGATCCGCTCGAAGGGCCGGAGGAACCCCCATTCGCCGGGAGGCGGAGCGGGCTCGGGTCGGATCTCGAGGGTAGTCGGGCCGGGCTTGGGGTCGGCGAGGAGGGCGTAGGCCGTGGGGTACTCCGTCCCGTTACCAAGGAACGCCACCGGGGCCACCGGACGGCGGTGGCGGGAGACGTACTCCTCGTACGCGCGGGCCAGGGCCCGTTCGCTGAACGGGTCGTGCCGCTCCCCGACCAGCCGTCGAGCGAGGGAATCGAGCTCAGGCAGGGATACCGACGTCACGCGATTGCCTCCGCTCCCCCACCAGTCGGTAGAGGGAGATAAAGCGGCGGGCCATCCTCTCGAGAGAGGCGGTCTGCCGAACGATCTCCGCTGCGTGGGCCCACGGCTTCCGCCGAACCTCGGCAGCGTCGAGGATCTCCCCGAGGGCGGTCGCGAGGGCGCCGGGAACGGTCACGGGGACCGCCCTGACGAGACCTTCCGTCACGGCCAAGACCCCGTCCTGGGCCGGCGGGTAGGAGTCGTTGAAGACGGCGATTTCCATCGAACGAGTCCCCGGGAATCGGCTGCACGGGAAAGGTTCGCACGCTTATGGGGGTACGGGTTGTCGCCGGCGAAGGAGTGGTGAGGTGACGAAGGAGCTCGAGGGTCTCGACCGGATCGTCCGGCAGGGGATGTCCCGCGCGAGGACCCCCGGCCTCTCGCTCGGTCTCCTTCGGCCGGGACGCGCGCCGTTCGCCCAAGGGTACGGGTTCCGGAACCGCGAGGCGAAGCTTCCCGCCACGCCCCGGACCGTCTACGGAATCGCCTCGGTCACGAAATCGTTCACGGCCCTCGCGATTCTGCGACTGGCCGAGCATCGACTCCTCAAGGTCTCCGACCCGGTGATCCGCCACCTGCCCGAGCTCCGGATCCCGGGAGCGAGCTCCCGCCGACCGATCCGGATCCACCACTTCCTGACCCACAGTTCCGGCCTGCCGCCACTCCCGTCGATCTACTACACGTCGATGCGCAGCGTTCGGCGCGACCCACCGTACGACCCTCGGGTCGCCCGACGTGTCGGGGTGGACCCCGACCACGCGCCAATCGACACCTACGAGCAGCTCATGCGCTACCTTTCGGAGGAGAGGTACACCCTCCTCGGACCTCCCGGCCGTTGCTTCAGCTACTCGAACGAGGCGTTCGGGCTCCTCGGAGCGGTCGTCGAGCGGGTGTCGGGCCGGAGGTACGAGAGCTTCCTCGAGGAGGAGCTCCTCCGGCCGGCCGGTATGACCTCGACCACGTTCGATACCGGGGTCCTCTTCCGCCAGCCCGAGGTCACGACCCTCTACTCACCGCGTTGGACGGGCCAACGGCACTCGCTCGTGCCGAGCGAGGAATGGTGGGAGGACACGTGCCTGCGCGGGGCCGGATCGCTGCGCACGAACGTGACCGACCTGTTGCAGTACCT
Source organism: Thermoplasmata archaeon (assembly GCA_036404475.1). GTDB lineage: Archaea > Thermoplasmatota > Thermoplasmata > Lutacidiplasmatales > UBA184 > Lutacidiplasma. Next base: position 10,037 of record DASWZL010000104.1, on the reverse strand, counting down.
TCAGATCTTCCTCACCGGGGGCCGGGTCGGCCGAGAGCGGATCGTGTCGGCGAGCTCGGTCGCCGAGATGATCCGACCGCACGTGCCGATCCGCCACGGCGTTCACTACGGGTACGGCCTCGCGGTGCGGCCCGACTACCACGGGACCGTCCTCGTCCACCACAGCGGGGGCCTCAAAGGCGTGAGCTCGCTCATCGCGGCCGTTCCCCGGCGTGGCATCGCCGGCGCGGTCCTCTCGAACGCCGACGGCGCCCCGGTGGAGCCCCTGCTCGCCGCCGCGGTCAACCTCGCGCTCGACCTGCCTACCAAGACCCCGTTCGAGGAGACGCCGAAGCCGTTGCGCACGCCGGGGCCAACCCGACCGTACGCGGGCTGGTACTGCTCGGGCGAAGGGATCTGGGCCGAGGTCCGTGCCCGGAGGGACCACCTGCGCTTGGACTACCGGGGGATCGAAGCGATCGAGAAGAACCTGCGACTCCGTCCCGCCGGGAACGATGAGTTCGTCACGAAGGTCCACGGCCAATCGGGCTCGGTCAAGTTCCTGCGGGGTGCATCGGGCCGGGTCGAGGCCGTGTTTCTCGGATGGCGTGTCGTACGGCGACGGCGACCGTCCGAGCTCCCTCGGGCCGCGCGGGGCCGGATGGTCTGGTAGACGTTAGAGGACGTTCTCGAACGCGCGTTCGAGCCGGCTCACGTCGCGGACGTCGAGCGCGCGCGGGTCGAACGAGACGAGGAGCGCGGACCCGGTCTCCTGGACCTGCGTCACGAGCCAGTGGACGAACTTGACCGTCGTCTCGAGGCTGTGCTCGGTCGCGAGGAACTCGAGCGCGTCGACGTAGACGAGGGCGCCTCCGGGCGCCTCGGTGGGGTCTCGCAGCCGACCGCTGATCTCCCCCGGCGAGAGCGAGCCCCGGTTCGGGTCGTCGGGAGTGCCCGGGCCCCCCACCGTGAGGTCGAGACGATGGTCGGCCGGGAGCCCAGGCACGTCCGGGGGGCGCATCGACACGATCGCCACCCGGGGAAAGGCGGCGACGTTTCCGCGCAGGATCGCGACCGCGCGGGCGGGTCGCTCCTCGCGCACGAGGACGGAATGCCCCGGCAGGAGCCGGTACGCCGGGGCCGACGTCGCGGTGACCGGTCCGGTCCAGGGGCGTGCCGGCGCGGGGGGCCGGAGGAGCGAGCCCCAGGCCGGGCGTCGCGGGGGGGCGAGGAGGCTCTTGCGCTTCAGCTCGACCTCCTCGGAGAGGCGCGCGAGCCGGCTCGCCGTCAGCATCCGTACCTCCTGAGGGGTGTGACCGTGCGAGATATGCTCGAGCGTCTCTCGCAGTGCGCCCCGCACCCCCTCTTCGTAACCGGCGGCGTAGGCCCGCGCGTACTCCTCGTCCGCCGGTGGCTCTTCGGCCGGCGGGGCGGAGGCGCTGGCCTGTCGCTCGGGAGCGCTCACGTCGAGATCCGCTCCGGGCTCGGGAGGTCCTTCGGCGGCGCGGGGCCGACCGGGCGCCGCGCGGAGGGAAGGACCCCGGATTCGTCGAGCGGGGTGAACTTGTACCCGTAGTGGATGACCCCGGAGGCGCCCTCTTCCCGAAGCTTCCGGAAGGTGGCGCGGACCTTGAGGCCGATCGCCACGGTCTCCGGTTCAATGTCCACGATCTGCCCGGTGAGGATGGGCCCCTCGGGCGTCCTCACGAGGCCGAGGGCGTACGGCACCTGCATCTCGAACCCCTCGGCCGCGTCGTGGACGATGGTGTAGGAGATGACCTCTCCCTCACCGGACAGCTGGTACGGCACCATCTTCTCGATCGACTGCCGGTGGCTGGTGCACTCCGGGCAGACGGCGCGGGGCGGAAAGTAGACCGTCCCGCACATGGTGCACTTCGAGCCGCCCAGGTTGTACCTTCGCGGCGTTTCGCGCCAGAATCGTGCTACCGACATGGTCCCCTCCTAGTCGGCCCTCTCGAGGAGGTGGACGACCGTGGTCGCCCCGGTGCCTCCCACGTCCTGGGCCAGGCCGAGGTTCGCCCCCGAGACCTGCCGTTCCTTCGCTTCTCCTCGCAGCTGGCGGACGAGCTCGACCACCTGGGCGACGCCGACCGCGCCGAACGGCCGGCCTTGCGCCTTCAGCCCACCCGACGTGTTCACGACCGTCTTCCCTCCGGGACCGAACCGGCCGCTCGCGAACTCTGGACCGGCGCGGCCCTTCTCGACGAACCCGAGGTCCTCGAGCGAGACGAGAGCGCTGATCGTGTACGCATCGTGGATCTCGGCGACCTGTACCTCCGACGGGGTGCGCCGAGCCTGGTCGAACGCCCGCCGGGCGGCGACGACGGTCGACTCGAGGCGCGTGATCTCCCGACGGTGATGGAGGGCCATCGTGTCGCAGGAGACCTGGCTCGCGACGATGCGGACCGGGGTGTCGGTGTGCTTGCGGGCGAGCTCCATCGGCCCGAGGACCACCGCGGCCGCCCCGTCCGAGAGCGGAGCGCAGTCGAGCATGCCCAGAGGTTCGGCGACCGGGCCGGCATCCATGACCTGAGCGAGGGTGAGCTTGTTGCGGTAGTGGGCGTTCGGGTTCTTCGAGCCCATCTCGTGGGCGTGCACCGCGACGCGGGCGAGCTCCTCGCGCGTCGTTCCGAAGTCGTGCATGTGCCGACGCGCCACGAGCGCCCAGAGCGCGGGCAGGGTGGCTCCGAAGACGACCTCCCACTCATGGTCGGCGGCGGAACTCGTAATCCGGGCGGCCGTCTCGTCGGGGACATCGGTGAGCTTCTCCGCGCCGCCCACGACGACGAAGTCGTAGAGGCCGCTCGCCACGGCCAGGTATCCCTGATGGAGGGCAAGCGCTCCCGAGGCACCCCCGCCCTCGACCCGCACCGCGGGCAGGTGGCGGTGTCCCAGGCCGGTGGCGTCCAGGATGAGGGGCGCGATGTGCTCCTGGTCGATGAGAGCGCCCGACGCCATATTGCCAAGGAAGAGCCCGCCCAGGTCCTGGGAAGAGAGCTTCGCGTCGACGAGTGCCTGAAGGCCCGCCTCGATCCCGATCTCGCGGAACGAGCGGTCCCAGAGCTCGCCGAACTTCGTCTGGCCCACGCCGAGGACCGCGACTTCGCGCATCGCTACTCCCCTCCCATGTGGATCTTGCCCCGGAACTTGGCGTACACCGCGTAGGAGAGCTCGACGCCGTTCTCGAGGAAGTACTCGACCGGTCGCCCGTAGGCCTTGTCGTAGGAAGCGATCGCGTCGGTGGTCTCGAGGTCGAATGCGTCCGACCCGGCGCCCGAACCGTAGCCGACGACGAGGATCCTCTCCCCAGGTCCGGCGTGGTCGAGGACGTTCGCGAGTCCGAGGAGCGCCGCGGCCGAGTAGGTGTTGCCGATCGCCGGCGTCACGAGGCCGTAGCGCATCTGTGGGTCGGTGAAGCCGAGCTGCTTACCGACGCGCTGGGGGAACTTCCCGTTGGGCTGGTGGAAGACGACGTGCTCGTAGTCCTTGGCGGTCGTCCCGGAGGCCTCCATGATCCGGTGGGCGCACTCGGTCACGTGCCGGAAGTACGCGGGCTCGCCCGTGAAGCGGCCGCCGTGGCTCGGGTACCGCTGCCCCTCCCGCCGCCAGAAATCCGGTGTATCGGTCGTGTACGAAGTCGTCCGCTCGACCCGGCAGATGACCCGTTCCTTCCCGATCACGAACGCCGCTCCCCCGGCGCTCGCCGAGTACTCGAGGGCGTCGCCGGGGGCGCCCTGGGACGTGTCGGCCCCGATGGCCACACCGTAGCGAATCATGCCGGCCCCGACGAGCCCGAGACAGGTCTGGATCGCCGCCGTCCCCGCCTTGCAGGCGAACTCGAAATCGGCGGCGGTAAGGTTCGGGGTCGCGCCGACGGCCTGAGCGACGACGGTCGCGGACGGCTTGACGGCATACGGGTGCGACTCCGACCCTACGTACAGCGCTCCGATCTGCTGAGGGTCGATGGCGCCCCGCACGAGCGCGGTCCGCAGCGCTTCGGTCGAGATCGTGATCGTGTCCTCGTCCGGGGCGGGGACGCTCTTTCGGCGAACGTTCAGGCCGAGGCCCATGGCCTCCCCGTCCACTCCCCAGACCCGACCGATCTCCGTGGGCGTGATCCTATGCCGGGGCACGTACGCACCGTAGCTCACGATGCCTGCTTCCATCGTTCGTTCCTCCCTGTTCTACAGTTCCTCGAGTCGCTCGAGCACCGCCGGCGCACTGAGCGCCGTCGTAAGGAGGGGGATGTTCTCGACCTCGGAGAGGCGGATCGCGAGCGGGTCGATCCGGCCCGGGTTCGCGAAGAAGACGGCGGCGGGCTTCATCGGGTGAGCCCGTATCGCCACCATCGGCGACCGACCGTACTTCACGTTCGAGAAGATGAGCGCGCGCTGGGTCGTCCAGCCGTACACCTCGACGAAGTGCGCCGCGTCGATCGAGAGGATCGCGCGCGGGGCGTCGAGGACGGTGAACCCGTGGATGTCCCGATGCAGGTCGACCCGGCTCACCGGCCGCGCTTCCAGGCGGTCGCCGAGCGTCTTCAGGGGGATGGCGACCGCGAACTCGCGCATCCCGAGGATCCCCTCCGAGTGCGGCCGGACCCCGAGCCGCTCGCCGACCTTCCCCCCGCTGTCGGTGTCGAGGGCGATCAGGGCTTCCACGTACCGCCGGATGAAACCGGCCCCGGGGCTCACGCGTCGTTCCGACTCGTAGTCGCTGATGACCGAGGGGACAGTCACGAGCCGGCGAGCGAGGTCCCGCTGGGAGATCCCGAAATCCTCCCTCCACTTGCGGAGGGTGCGGCCGGGATGCGGAGACAGGACCACCTCACCGGCGATCTTCTCCCGGAGGTCGACGTCCACGGACCTGTCCATCCGGCACCCGGTATAAATCGCTGCCCTTCGTGTCGGTGCCTACCATCGACACCTGCCGAACGACAGGAGAGAGAAACCGGGAGTGGACCGGGCGAGATTCTCCGGCCGGCCGCTCCTCGCGGCCCGACCCTTTGAACTCGCGACCTCTACCTTGCCAAGGTAGCGATCTTCCGCTGATCTACCGGCCCACGCCGGCGGGTCGAGGTCCGGGTTCGGATAAACCCTTCCTCCGCTCGCATCCTCGCCCGAGGCGGTCCGGACCCGGTTCCCCGGTCTACGGCGCCCGGCGGTCTCGGCTCAGTTCGACCGGACAGCCAAACGCTTATCCCTCTGACCCGACTTCGCCACCCGATGGCCGATGGTTCGTCCTCCGGTGAACCGTTCGACGTGCTCCTCAAGAGTACCACCGACCTTCTTCGCCCCGAGGAGCTGGTCCGCGAGGCGACGCGGGACATCGTCAAGGACGAGATCCGCCGGCATCTCGAGAAGACGCTCCAGGAGGACCCGAAGCTCGCCCAGGACCTCAAGGACGCGGTGAAGGACCTTCTCGCAGCGCGGGCGACCGAGTACGCCGCGCTCGTGCGCGTGGGCACGGCCACCGCCCGTCTTGGCCTTTCGGCGCTGCCGCCCGACGTGCGTCGCGCGATGACGAAGGATATCGTGGATCTGATCTCGAAGGAACTCGGTCAGATCGTCGAGAGGTCGCTCTAGCCCCATGCCGATGGCGCCGGACCAGGTCCGGATTTACGAGATCAAGCGCGTCGACGTCGAAGGCGCGATCGTGATCGACGGGTTCCCCTCCGTCGGCCTCGTCAGCTCCATCGTGGCGAACTACTTGATCGACACCCTCGAGATGGAGCAGATCGGGATCGTGGAATCGCCCGCGTTCCCCACGGTCTCCCTGGTCCGGAACGGGATCCCTCAGCACCCCGTGCGGATCTACGCCGGCCGGCCTCCGGCGGACCGCGCGGGACGAGGTGCGGACAAGCTCGTGGCGTTCGTTTCCGAGTTCCATCCGGCACCGTCCATCATCCACCCTCTCGCTACGGCCATCCTCGATTGGGTCCAGGAGCAACGCTGTTCCCTCCTCGTCTCCCCGGAGGGCCTGGTCGTCGAGGCCTCCCCCGGTTCCACCCGCGCGAGCCGTCCCCTCCACATCAACGACGTGAAGGTCTACGGAGTCGCGAGCACCCGGAAGGCGCGCGAGCTCTACATCGAGCCGAACATGATCCCGTTCGCCGAAGGGGTCATCACCGGGATCGCGGGCGTCCTCCTGAACGAGGGCCGGCGCCGGGGGTTCGATGTCCTCACGTTCCTCGCCGAGGCGCAGGCCGACTACCCGGACGCCCGGGCGGCGGCCAAGGTGATCGAGACGATCAACCAGATCTTGCTCCGGACGCCCCTCGACCCCGTGCCGCTCTACGCCGAGGCCGAGCGGATCGAGCAGCAGCTGCTTTCGATCCAGAAGCACGCGGCCGACCGGAGCCGCCCCGAGGCGTCGACGCAACCGTCCGAGCCGATGTACCGGTAACGGTCTTCGCCGGTACCTTTTCCAGAAGCTCGCGCAGGCCGCCGATCAACCGGTCGGCGTCCGTCCGGTCGTTGTAGAGATAGAACGAGGCCCGCACGTTCCCCGGGAGGCCGCGGCGGGAGTAGTAGGAGTGGACGCAGTGCATCCCCGAGCGGACCAGGACCTCGTGTCCTTCATCGAGGAAGACCGCCACGTCGTGCGGGTCGACGCCGTCGACCGTGAACGCGAAGACGCTCGAGCGCGCCCGGGGGTCCGCGGGTCCCAGGGTGTGCACCCGGGGTTCGTCCGCGAACGCGGCGGTCACGCGGGCGTTGACGGCGTACTGCTGGGCTTGGACCGCATCGAACCCGATGCGCGTGAGGTAGTCGAGGCCGGCATGCGCCCCGATCACGCCCGCGTAGTTCTGGAGGCCGGCCTCGAACCGGTGGGGAGGAGGGCGGAGGGCGTGGGTTTCGAGCGTCGACCATTCCACGGTCTCGCCCCCGATGAGCAGGGGGCGGAGCGACCCGAGCCGCTCGGTCGCGGCCGCCAGAACTCCCGTTCCCGTCGGGCCGAGCATCTTGTGCGCCGAGACCGCGTAGAAATCGACCCCGAGGCGGTCGAGGTCGACCTTCTCGTGCGGCGCCGCCTGACAGCCATCGAAGAGGACGAGAGCGCCCCGGTCGTGGGCCCGCTCCGTGATCTCCCGGATCGGTAGCGTGTGACCGTCCAGGTTGGACGTGTGGAAGAGGCTCACGAGGCGGACCCCGCGCGCGAGCCGCTCCTCGAGAGCGTTGGCGTCGAACCCACCGTCGTCGGGCAGCGGCAGGATCTCGATCCGGATCCCCCGCTCCACCGCGAGCCGCTGCCAGACGATCAAGTTCGAGTTGTGCTCCCGGTCAGACACGAGGACCCGGTCGCCGGACTGCCACGGGAGGCCCTGACCCACCAGGTTGATCGCCTCGGTCGCGTTCCGCAGGAAGACGACCCCGGCCGGGTCCGAACGACCGAGGAACCGGGCGAAGGCCGTTCGGGCGGATTCGTAGCGGCGCCCGACCTCCTCCGAGTACCGGTGCAGGCTTCGACCCGCACAACCGGGGAAATCTCGGTAGTACTGTTCCATCGCCTCCAGGACGGCGGACGGCACGAGCGACATGCAGGCCGAGTCGAGGTACGTCGGGGGCCGGTGACCGTCGCGCGGTCGGAGCGCCGGAAAGTCCGCGCGAACCTCTGTGACGTTCATGGCGGGGACCGTTGCAGGCTCTCCGCGGCCGTCGCGAGGGCCGCCGCACCGACGACGAGCGCCCTCTCGTCCGGCGCGAACGTGGCGCTGTGAAGGCTGGCCGGGCGGTCCGGGACGCCGACGCCGAGGCGCAGGAAGGTCCCGGGGACCCGCTCGAGGTACCGCGAGAAGTCCTCGGCTCCCATGAGCGGGTGCTCGACCTCCCGCACGTTCGTTCGGCCGAGCTCGGCCGCCAGACCCTCGGCGACCACCCTCGTCGCCCCGGGAGAGTTCACTAACGCCGGGTAACCGCGACGGTACACCACGCGGGCCCGGGCCCCATGGCTCGCGGCGATCGCGCGGACGCGTCGCTTCAAGCTGTGCTCGATCAGTTCCTGCGTGCTCGACCGGAGCGTCCGCACGGTCCCTTCGAGGACGACCTCGCTCGGGAGGATGTTGTTCCGGGTTCCGCCGTGGAACGACCCGACGCTCACGACGACCGGGTCGAACGGTTCGCGGACGCGGCTGACCAGGGTCTGGAGGCCGGTCACGATCTCGCTCGCGATGACGATCGCATCCGGGCCTTGCTGCGGGGTGGACGCGTGACCCCCCTTTCCAATCACCGTGATGCGGAAGTCATCGGCCGCGGCCATCATCGGTCCGACCCGCCAGCCGACCGTGCCGAGCGCGAGAGCGGGGTCGACGTGCTGCCCCACGACGTAGTCGACCCTCGGGTGGTCAAGGCACCCCCGTTCGATGAGCGGGAGCGCCCCGCCGCGGTGACCCTCCTCCTCCGCTGGCTGGAAGAGGAGCTTCACGGGTCCTCCGGTGGAGCGCGGGCTCCGGACGAGCATCGCTGCCGTACCCAGGAGCGCGGCCATGTGGACGTCGTGGCCGCAGGCATGCATCTTCCCGGGGTAGCGGGACTGGAACGGTAGTTCGGTCCGTTCGGTCACGGGAAGCGCGTCCATGTCGGCCCGGAGCGCGACCACGGGACCGGAACGGTCGCCCCCGATCATTCCCACGACCCCGGGAAAGTCGTCGAACGCCTGGAACGGGATGCCCAGCTCCCTCAGGGCCGCGACTACCTTCTCCTGGGTCCGCTCTTCCTCCAGGGAAAGCTCCGGCTCCCGATGGAAGCCCATCCGCCAGGTCCGCATCGCCGGAAGGGTTCTCCGGGCCGCGGAGAGCCACGACTCGCGGGCTCCGCCCATTACCCGCGTAACGGAGGGTCCGTTATAATGCGCGCGGAGGCGGACCTACCTCCGGAAAGCGGGACCCGTCCCCTCTTCGGCCAGCACCGCCTCCGCGCGCGTCGGGGAACGGAACGAGTCGAGCTCGCGGACCGGCCAGGGGTCGGGAGGAGAGAGGTGGAACCGATTGAACCACACCGGACGGATCCCTACGTTCCGAGCCCCCGTGACATCGCTCCTCCAGGAGTCCCCAATCATGACCGTCTCTTCGGGAAGCGCCTTCGCTTTCTCGAGCGCGAGAAGGAATATCCCCGGGTCGGGTTTGGAAACACCCACGCCCTCGGAGACCACCATGAAGTCGATCAGAGGGCGAAGACGTAGGTGGTCGAGCTTGCGCTCCTGCTCCGCGACCTCGTTGTTCGTGACGACGCCCACCACCGCCCGTCCCTGTAGACGCTCGAGCACCTGGCGGACGCCCGGGACGGTCCGACGCAGCCTCTGGTAGTGACCGCGGTACCGTCGGGAGAGCTCCGCGGCGGCGACGGGAGAGACCTCGGTACCGCAGAATCGGACCAGCTGTCGGAACCTTTCGACCCGAGCGGCCTGGATCGTGATCCGGCCCGCGAGCACGTCGGGCTGGACGATCTCGAGGAGACGCGAGTACTGATGCCACACCGCGTCGAGGCTTGGGCCCCGCAGCCGAGCTTCGGTCCTCCTCAGCCGTGCGAGCGCCCTTCGGCACGTCAGCGAGTGGTCGAAGATCGTGTCGTCCATGTCGAAAAAGATCGCCTTCGGGAGGGGCTGGACACCTCGCGGGGCGGTCCGCCGAGGGGTGGTCACGAATTCCGACTAGACTCGGCCTACAAAGCGCTGCGCGTCCGATTCCCGGCCATCGACCGCGAGGTCCGGTCCCGGATCAGCGTCATGGAGCGACCGTCGTGGCCCCGGGTCCGGTCCGTGGCCCGCGGGCTCGACAGTCGATACACCGTAGGTCGGCGTCCTCGAACTGAGAGGAAAGGGCGCAATCCACGCAGAGTTCCCGGTCGCAGCCGGAGCAACGGACCGGAGCTGGGCGGCTGGGCAGCCCGCGACTGCAATCGGCACAGAACCCGGGCTCCCCGGGTCCCGCCTTCGGCAAGCGTCGGGGCGAGGATTTGAACTCGCTGTCGACCAGGGCTTCCAGCTCGGTAAGGGCCTGCTTCAACTCGTCCAGGGAGTCCCTGCGCGGGGTCGGAGGC
>DASWZL010000103.1:0-6561 GCA_036404475.1 Thermoplasmata archaeon | reverse complement strand
CCGGGACGCCCCCCCGTGCCCACCCTGCCCAGGCCGATCGCGGGGCCGCCCTGGCCGCAGGGAAGGCCCGATCCCAACTGGCGGAAGAACCTGCTCGGGGCCAAGGTCAACCATGCCGTGGCCAGGGGGTTCAGGGTGGCGGCGATATGCCCGATGGGGTCGTCCTACCACATGGAGCTGCGCAGGATAATGCCGGACTACGTGGAGGAGAAGGTGGAGACGCCGGAGGGCACCAAGGTGCTCTTCCTCGTGCGCTGACGCCCGGGAGGCGGCCTCCCTCCGAGAAAATCCTTTTTTCCGTCAAAAAAGCCAAAAACAGTGTATTATGGGATTGTCGTCGCCGGAATCCCAGAGGAGAGTGACATGAAAAGACATTCCTATGCCTTCCTGCTGTTCGTAATGATCCCGTTCTGCCTGCCGGCCGCCGCGGACACGGTCCGGGTGGCCTTCGTCGGCCCGAACGGGGCCAGCCAGGGAGGGTACTACACCGACCCCTACTACGGCACCGTCAACGGAGGCCCGCAGATCGACATCTACTGCGACGACTTCCTGGACGAGGTCGCCCCCGGATGGGACGCCTACGTCTCGCCAATCGCCGTGGGCGGCCTCGGCGGCGCGAAGTTCCAGCAAAGCTCCCCCCATGCGACGTTCGACCTCTACAGCGAGCTGGCATGGCTGGTGACGAACATCGCCTCTCATGAGGATCAGGCCAGCGACATCACCTATGCGATATGGGCCGACGCCGACCCCGGACTGCGGGGAGGGCTGGACGCAAGCGCGGCGTGGTGGCTGGCGGAGACGGAAGGCCAGACCTACGGGCCGGGCGAGTTCCCCGGCTTCGTCGTCCTGACGCCCGTCGTCCCGGGCTCCAGCCAGGAGTTCCTTGCCGTGGTGGACTCCCCGTTGCCGGAGCCCCCTTCCCTGATGCTCCTGGGGGCGGGCCTGCTCGGCATGGGGGCAATGACCCGTAAAAAAGCCAAAAATAGCGTATTATAGCGTTGTCGGGAAGTTACATTCGTCGAAATAAGGAGACTACTCATGAAAAAAGCAGGGATGTTGGCGTTGCTCGTTGTATTCTGTCTGTCCTTGGTCGGCATGGCCAGGGCGAATTCGTCTGGTCCAAGCACGGTGTGCCTGTACTGCGGCAATGGTTTTATTGACGGCAACGATGACGCTTGGCCCATCAACCTCGGCTTTGCGACTGCGAACACGTTCACCTTGACCTCGCCGGGAACCGTGCAGTATGTCGAGATCGCCTCTTGGGCTTCCCCCGGCGACCCCATAACCTCGATTGGCTGGGCAATCGGCACCGCCCCTGGCTTCGGTGTCGCCGATCCCGTCTTTGCCAGCGGCACCTCCGCCACGACCAACTACTACGCCTTCACCAACACCTACGGCTACGACATCTACGTGGACGCCTTCGGCACGGGCCCGGTCCCTCTGGGTGCGGGCACGTACTGGCTGACGCTCTACGACGCAACCACCGGCGTCCCCGGCGATCCCGCGCTCTGGGACATGAACGACGGCCCATCCGCGGCCTGGAACAGCTCGGTGGGCTACGTCACGCCCGACATCTGCCCATCCTACTTCCCCGGTGGCGGCACCTGTTCTGACGCTTTCGTGGTCGTCGGGACTCAGGGCGTCTCGCCCGAACCGGGCGGCCTCCTGCTCCTCGGATCGGGGCTGCTCGGGCTCGGCGGCATGCTCCATGGGCGGGCAAAGAGGAACGTCTAAGGAAGGCAAGGAAGGTCGGCGGCGACCAAGTCCCGGCCTGGCCGCCGCCGCATTGTCGCCGCGTGCGGGGAACCCTGTCGTGGGTCTCCCCTGGTCCCGCGGCTGGAAAGGAAGCAAGAGCTTCCTTGTGTCAGGTCGGCCGGGACACCCTTCTGTTCAAGGTATCGGTAGTCCGATAAGCCGCCGAAGCCCCGCATCCCCAGGCGGCATCCCCATGCGTCATTCGTAGATTATCGTCACGCCCGTATTGCCGGTCTGGACGTAGGTGAGGCCGTTGAAGAACGGCAGGTCGCTGAGGTCCATGAAGAAGGGGAGCGGGTTGCCAGCGTTGTTGATGGTCCCGGAGCCCCACAGCACGGTCCCGCTGGCGGCCGTGTTGTCGTACAGGGTTATTACGTTGTTGGCGGCTGGGGCCGAGATGAGGAGCCTGTGGACCTCCCCCGCCCCGTACTTCAGGACGGTCCCCGTCGTGGCGGCGGAGAAGTAGTGGCTCGTGTTGGTCGCCTTCCCGCGCCCGAGCCGGTAGATGCTCACGTTGAAGCACTGGAGGACGGCGCTCGCCGTCCCGCTGGCGCTGTTGGCGCTCCATGCGCCGATGGGCAGCGTCATGGTGGTGACAAGGGGGGCGGTCGTGGCAAGCATCGTGTGGATCAGGACGCCGTCCACCAGGAACCATGCGCCGGACGACGTGTAGACGATCTCGTAGGTGTGCAGGTTGGTGTCGAGCGTCACCGTCTCGACGGTGCCGTTGAAGGAGCCGCTGGCCACGCTCATGACCGCCCCGCCGCTGGCGGAGTTGACCGACAGGATGCCCGATCCGTTCACGGAGAAGAAGAACCCGTCCTGCGGGGCGACCGTGCTCAGGGTGACGGCCCCCCACGCCCTGATGGTGTTGGCGACCGAGAGGGCCGTCAGGCGGAGGTACCCCTTGAACCGCCCGGGGGAGCCGGGGATGAACCTGCCGAGGCGCACGCTCGCCAGCTTGCCGTAGCCCGAGTTGGCGGTGCCGCTGGTCAGCGTGGCGACGCTCGTGGTGGTGCTGCCGATGTCTGCCCCCGAGCCCGCCCCGGAGTTGCCCACGGTCCAGAAGTTCGTGTCGGTGACCGTGCCGACGAAGACCGGGCCGACCAGGTGGAAGGGCTCCGCGATCGCAAGCTGGTGCGAGGGGTCGAAGGACCCCGTGAAGCCGTACTGGTCGGCCAGGGCGTTGACCCCGACCCTCAGGTTCCCGAGCGCGTCGAGGCTGCGCGGGAGGGTGTTGCTGATGGGCGCGATGAACGCCTCCAGGCGGAACGTCGTGGTGGTGCTGAGCCCCGTGTTCGTGACGCGGATGCGGTATGCCTTGCCCGCCGCCTGGCAGGTGATCGAGAAGCTGCGCTGGGTGTTGTAGTAGTAGGTGTCGGTTATGTCGTAGTTCGTGCCGTCGCCCGACTGGTCGATGTTGACCGTGCAGGCCTGGTCGGCCAGCAGGATCACCTGGATCGACTGCGAGCCGAGCGTGTTGGTCTTGGTCCCTGTGAACGTCGCCCCCGCGGCGAGGTTCGTCGTGGACGTGTTGTTCGCGTCGGCGATGCTGTACTGCGTGGCGCTCACCACCAGGGCGTGGGTCGAGTCCGGGTTGACGAACGAGGCAATCAGGTTGCCAGCGCCGTCCCTCAGCGTCGTTTCTTCGAAGAAGCTCATCGTTTCCTCACACTATGTTCCAGGAAGTCCCGCCATCGGCTATCACGTCCATGGCCGACCTCCCGAACGAGATGGTCCACGGCGTGCTGCCGTTGGTAAGATCGCCTATTTGATTGGCGACCGTCACGGCGTTGGAGTCGGAGGTGACCTTCACGACCTCCACCTCGGCGCTCTTGTTCGCCGACGACAGGGGCAGCGTCACCGTGACGCTCCCGCCCGTGGTCGTGCAGAACACGACGTCCTCCGGGTTGGCATTGTAGCTCGCCGGGCCGGAGACGTTGACCACCTGCCGCCCTTTCGGCCCCGTGTACCCGGTCGGGCCCGTGTAGCCCGTAGGGCCGGTCGGTCCCATCGGGCCCGTATATCCGGTCGGGCCGGTGCTGCCCGTGGGGCCGGTCGGCCCCGTGTACCCTGTCGGCCCCGTGGGGCCGATGGGTCCGGTATAGCCGGTGTATCCGGTCGGCCCGGTCGGGCCGATGGGGCCCGTAGGACCAGTGGAGCCAAGGAGGCCCGTAGGACCAGTAAAGCCCGTAGGGCCCATTGGCCCCGTGGGGCCGAGGGGGCCGGTGTATCCGGTCGGCCCCGTGGGGCCGGTGATGCTGGGACCGGTGAAGCCCGTGTACCCGGTCGGCCCAATCGGGCCGGTCGGACCGGTATCGCTGGTCGATCCCGTGTAGCCCGTGGCCCCAGTCGATGCCGCATGCCCCTCGGGTCCCGTGTAGCCGGTGAAACCGCTCGGTCCGGTGTAGCCCGTGGCCCCAGTCGATGTCGCTTGACCTTCGGGCCCCGTGTACCCGGTCGGCCCGGTCGGGCCGGTGTAGCCCGTGGCACCGGTTGCCGTCGTGGTTCCCTCGGGCCCCGTGAAGCCGGTGAAGCCCGTAAAACCCGTATATCCTGTCGGCCCGGTCGGGCCGACGTCGCCCGGCACTCCCTGGCCTCCTAGCGGCCCCGTGGGGCCGGTGTACCCGGTCGGCCCCACGGGCCCGGTATAGCCTGTCGGGCCGGTATCTCCCGTGTAGCCTGTCGGCCCGGTCGGGCCGATGGGGCCGGTGGCGGCGGGGCCGGTGAAGCCGGTCGGGCCCGTGTAGCCCGTAGGGCCGATAAAACCGGTAAAGCCCGTTGGCCCCGTGGGGCCGATGGGTCCGGTAAAGCCCGTGGGGCCGAGGGAGCCGGTGTATCCGGTCGGGCCGGAAGGGCCAGTGTATCCCGTCGCCCCTGTCTGGCCGGTCAAACCGATGGGACCGGTATAGCCACTCGGGCCAGTATCGCCAGTGTATCCCGTGAAGTTCCCAGGCCCGGTCGGGCCGGTGTAGCCCGTGGGCCCCGTGCCTCCGGGTCCGCTCGGACCCGTGTATCCCGTGAAGTTCCCCGGCCCGGTCGGGCCGGTCGGCCCCGTGTACCCGGTCGGCCCCGTGGGGCCGGTGTAGCCAGTGAAGTTTCCCGGCCCGGTCGGGCCGGTGTAGCCGGTCGCACCCGTGCTTCCGGGCCCCGTGGGGCCGGTGTAGCCCGTGAAGTTTCCAGGGCCCGTCGGGCCGGTGACGGCGGGGCCAGTGAATCCCGTAAAGCCAGTGTATCCGGTCGCCCCAGTGGAGGCCGCTGCCCCCACAGGCCCGGTGTAACCGGTCGGCCCGCTCGGGCCGGTGTAGCCAGTAAAGTTTCCAGGGCCCGTCGGGCCCACTCCCCCCATCAGGAAGACGTTCAGGCTGGCGTCGAAGACGGTGAACGTCTGGCCTGCGGTGCTGCACGCCACCCTGACGTCGGCGGTATCGCCGGAGGCGAACGACGACATTCCCACGAGGGTGGCATTCAGGTATGCCCCCGTTAGGTCGCCGGTCAGGACGACCTCGGTCCCCGGGACCTCGGTACCGTTTTGGAACAGGGTGAGGCGGTAGGAGCCGGGCGGCGCGGTCGCCGAAACCTGGCATGTGATCCTGTAGTCCCCCGCCTGGTTGACGACGAGGTTGCTGTCGGGCGGGCTCGGGGTGACCCCCGCATTGTGGTTCCCGGCCTGCCATATCCCGGCTATCTGGTAATGCTGGTTGGCATTGGGAAGGAACGTCCCTATGACGTTGTCCTCCACCGTCAGCTCCCCGAACGACACCCCGGAGATCGGCCCCGTGGGGCCGGTCGGGCCGAGGGGGCCGGTGCTTCCCGTGAGGCCCGTGGAGCCGGTCGGCCCGGTCGGGCCGACGATGCCGGAGGCGATGAGGCCCCAGAACAGGGAGCCCGCGGCGGGGACGTTGCCCCTGTTGTTGTTCTGGAGGGAAAGCCAGGAGCTATTGGCGTAGCTCACCGTATGCCCGAAGCTGTAGGTGACGGTGGGGTTGTACGCCTTTACCCACGTGATGACGATGCCGTCGACCGTGGCTATGGAGTTGGATACGGGGTCGACTATGCGGATGGTTCCCATTCTGCCCCTTGTCGCGGGAAGGAAGCCGCCTTTCTAGGTGATCTGCCCAAAAAGGTACGCTATGGTCTCAACGCTCCCCCCTCCCGTCTTGACCACCCGTATGTAGTTCCAGACGAGGCAGGAGGGGCTCCACACGGCCTGGGTCCCGTCGGCGCTGAACGCCACGTCCGCCTCCTCCTCGACGTCCCCCGACACCGGTGGGGAGTAGCTCGCATGGGCGGCCAGGTTCCCCGTGATCGGCACCCCCGAGATGCCCGAGGGTGCGTTGGGGACCAGGACGGGGGTGTTGTACCCCGACACGTAGTCGCTGGGCTGGTTGAGCAGGACGTTGGGGTTGTTCGAGACCTCGATCCAGGTGTCGGAGGTGGCCTCCAGCCCGATGATGTGGACGGACAAGGCCGCGAAGTTGTTGATGTCCCGCCACTTCCCCGAGAATGCCGCCGTGGAGTCGAAGATTGCGTTGTTCGAAGTCTGCATGTTGCCCTCTATCCTATGGGGGGGAAAGCAACGGAATCCCCCTGTTCCTTCCAGTATTTGACCATGCTCGTCAGGCCCTTTGCTATCCCCCTCTTCACCTTGCTCTTGAGCAGCTTGGGGGGAACCTTGGAGCACAAGTCCTCCAGGACCACCAGGGCCTCGTCACAAGCCTTGTCGATGCATGCCCCATTGTCTGTGCTTGCCGATGCCTTTACATCGGGATCATTTTCTACCATCGAACTCGTTTCCTTCACGTC
>DASWZL010000102.1:0-21758 GCA_036404475.1 Thermoplasmata archaeon | reverse complement strand
TCGAGAGGGACATGGCTGACCTTCTCGGTGGTCAGGTGGACGGGAGGGGGTGAGATGAGCAGCACCTCGTAACCGCCCTCTGCGGCGAGGGCGCTGGCATACTGGACGGGGTCGAGCGGCTTCGCTCCCGCCCGGGTCAGCGTGAGCTGTTGGCTGACGAAATCGAGCACGCGATGAACCTGGTCGGGTTTGATCGGCTTGCGGAGGTAATCGAACGCGCCCAGCTGCAGGGCCTGGACGGCTGTCTCCACGGTCGCGTTGCCGGTCAGCATGACTACGATGAGACGGGGCCACCGCTTCCGCGCGGTGGCCAAGAGGTCCATACCGCTCCGCCGACCCGTCTTGAGGTCAGTGAACATGATATCGAACTCCTCCCGCTCCAAGGCGTTGATAGCCATGGAAGCTGACGTGACGCCCGTCGCCGAATGGCCGTTGTCGCTGAGCAGGGTGGCGAGTTCGTCTCGGAACTCCCAATCGTCGTCGACTACGAGAACGCGCACGTCGACCCCCACTTCGTCTCGGCGATCACGACCTCCTCGGAATCCACCAGAATCCCCGTTGGCTTAAACCAATTTCAGTAGGGGGTGAAGGCAGGGCCAGATTTCAGCACTTGACCCAAGTGTTTGGCGTCTCTTAAGAGCCGGTCAGGCAGGGACTCTGTGAGGAGCGGACTGCCGACAGATGTTTTGGGTGAGACGAAGCGCATGGAGGATGTGCGAGCGGGGCGCGGCTCTTAATCCAGATTAAGAATCTATCCAAATAGTGGCCTCTCCCAACGGACCTCGATAACGGCGAATGAATCCCTTATCCACAAATGGCTAGATCCACACACGTCGATTCTCTCACCGGAACTCCACTTCGCCGGTCCGCAGGACAATCTCCCGCACCCGTTCGAGCTCCCCCACGGTCGCCTCGATGGTCGCGCCGCGAATCCACCCCATCCCCACTTCCTGCGCGTACTCGATGAGCACCCGGATGTCTGTGCACGGGACCTTCTCGCCCGGCGATTTCCAGGGGGCCACCTAAACGTGGTCGCGCTGCTTGGCATAGTTACTGTTCTAGCCCGCGGGCGATCGGATCCAGTGTTCGAGAAACTGATCCCGCACCTCGTTACCCAAGGAGGGCTCCGTACCCGTATCCTCACCCTTGGGTTTGCCGATCACATCCGTTGCCACAGGCAATACCCTGTTCGAAATCTACCCTCGGGTTCAACGGGCATTAGGAGCTTCGATTTGTCTCTCGGGAACCCCCCCCATCAAGACGTGAGGATCGGGACTAAGACATCAGGCGAGTTTGCCGGACCCATACGCTTCGTCATGGACCCGCATCCCAAGGGACCAATCAATGATTGGATTACGATCGCGATCAGGGTGATGAACCGGGCACCCGCCAGGCCACCTCTGGGAACCGCGACGGCAATGTCCGTCGCTCACGGGGGGATGATACCCTGCTCGAGTCCGATTAAGCGAGACCTTAACCCCCATCTTCTGGTCGTAAGTGCTGATGGTTACCAAGCGCAGGCGGACAGCCTCCTTCCTCGAACGGACAGCTTCCTTCCTCGACAGGAGGAAGAAGGGGCGGCTAGCCCGTGGTCGCCGCGCGTACCGCGGGTTGAATGGGGGTTCAGAAGGGCTTCGGATGCGTGTGCTCATCGTAGACGAGGATTCGGCGTTCCGGGAGGAACTTGCCGCCGTGCTCCGCAATAGCGGGCACACGGCGACGGGTGTCTCCTCCAGCGCCCAGGCCGAAATCGCCCTGGAGAGGGAGGAGTTTGACGTCATGTTCACCGACCCCGAGATGGGTCGACAGAGCGGCATGGAGCTCCTGACCCACGTATCAGAGCGGTGGCCCCGCCTATTGGTGGTCATGCTGACCGCGAGGGCGACAGTGGAGACGGCCGTTCAGGCATTGCAGCTGGGCGCGTTCGATTACGTACGCAAGCCCGTCCGGCCCAACCAGATCAAGCGAGTCCTCGAGCTCGTCAACGCACAGCTCGAGTTAAGCCGAGCCAGAGCGAAGCCGCGCGACCCCGTCGAGTATGCCAACGCCCTTGCCGCGAAGGAGGGATACGAGGTGCTCCTCATATCGCCTGATCCCGTCGCCGTCACAACCGGCAAGGTCAGTCATCGCCCGTTGGACCCCGAGAACCCGTCCCGGATCCGCGAGGCGGTCGAGGGGTTCGTCGCGTCGAGAGAGAAGGCGGCCGTGGTTATCGCGGGTGTTGAGCACGTTCTCGCCCGTCACCGGGAGGAGGAAATCGCAGCACTCCTCAAGGGAATCCAGGCGATTTTGAAAGGGAAGGGCCCGCTCGCCGTGGGGTACGATCCGAACAAGATCACCGCCACCGGAGCGCTCACCGTACGAGCGTCGATTGGTTCGGTCGATGCGCACTTGACGCTCGAGTCTCTGGCCAGCCCGATCCGTCGTCTCGTCCTCCACCGTCTTGCGGAAGGCCCGTGCACTTTCACTCAGGCGGTAAGGGCGACCAATATCAAGGACACCTCGAAGGTCGCATTCCACCTTCGTAAGCTGACCCAAAGCGGACTAGTCACCCACGCGACTAGGCAACGCTATCGACTCACGCCGAGGGGGCAGGGGGCGACCCAGATCCTGAGCTCGATCTACGACCTCGATTCGCAGAAGGGAAGCGGGAATCTGGTCTTTCCTTCGAAGCCACGGAGAATCCTCCGCTCGAGCTCAGGTTTTCGGCCCAAGCCGGCCATACACTACTTATCCGGGCGGGTCAATCCTGGGGGCTCCCCGCGGTCGGCCAAGGTGTGATTCGCTCGCATCGGCCCCCCCTCCGGGCGATCATCTCTCCCCGCCCGACGTCACACCTGAGAACCTTCGATTAAGAGCGGCCTGATCCCCCCGACCGCGAGGAGCGTGCGAGACGTTTTGACGGAGTTCAGGGCAAGACCCTCAGCTTTGCCAAGAGACCCTTTTCCAACAGCACGGCGTGAGTGGCCAATAGAGATTGGTGCTCCCGGCGGGAGTTCTACCTTCGCGGGGTAAATACCCTTGACTGGTGGCGGGTCCTCTGGTCAATCATGGTGCGAACGGGGGAGCGGCCGGGCGTAGCGGAGAAGCGCGACCGATTGAGCGATCCTGACGTCAAGCGGTGGTACGCGAACCTCGAGAGGGGCTCTCCGGTAACGGCCTCGAACTACCTCCGCTCCCTCAGCGGCTTCGCTCGCAGGACGGGTCTTTCGCTCCAGCAGGTCGCTGTCCTGTCGAAGAAGAAAGCGCACGAGGTGCTGCTGGATTTCGTCTCGGAAGAGGAGAAGCGGGGTATGGCCGGGTCAACGGTCCAGACCTACATTAAAGCCGTCCGTTCCTGGCTCGCGTACCATGGCAAGAAGGTGGACCGGCCCATCAGGATCCGAGGAACGGAGCAGACCCCCACTCTCCGTAATGAGAGGGTCCCCACCCAAGAGGAACTCCGCCGCATCCTCCTCGCCGGGAGCCGACAACAGCGGGTCGCCGTCGCACTCATGGCCTTCGCCGGTATCCGGCCCCAGGTTCTAGGAAACTACCGCGGGACTGATGGTCTCACGGTCAAGGACTTCCCCGAGCTCGTCCTCAAGGGGAAGACCGCCCAGTTCAAGCAGACACCAGCCCAGGTCGTCATCCGTCCCGAACTATCGAAGACCGGGCTGAGCTACTTCTCTTTCATCGGGACCGAGGGATGCGAGTACGTCGCCGCCTACCTGACGGAACGGCTCGAGGCCGGGGAGAAGCTCGGGCCGGAGTCGGACATTCTCAGCCCAATCTACGTCAGGAAGCGTTTCATCAAGACATCGAAGATCTCCGAGTCCATTCGGTCCGCCATCGACCGGAGCGGCTTCGACGCCAGGCCCTACGTCCTGAGGGCGTACTTCGACTCCCAACTGCTGATAGCGGAATCGAAGGGCAAGCTGGCCCACGATTACCGCGTCTTCTGGATGGGTCACAAGGGGTCTATCGAGGCCCGGTACACGACGAACAAGGGTCGGCTGCCGGTGGAGATGATCGAGGACATGAGGGCTGCCTACCGGGAGTGGGAACGGTTCATCTCCGCCATTCCCCAGGTTGCCGTGAACAGGGTCGAGAATCTCGAGGTGGTCCTGAGCGAGCTCCTGAAAGCAAAGGGCGTCCCCGACGAACAGATCCAGGAAGCACTCGCCGGTAGATTGACACCCGAACAGGTTCACGACCTAGTCCGGAATACGAGCCAAGCCGACGTGCCGGAGCCGGCCGTCACCCCGGGAACACAACGGGTCGTTAATGTCACTGAGGTCGATGCATGGATCGAGAAGGGGTGGAAGTTCGTCTCCCCGCTCAACGGGTCGAAGGCCGTGCTCGAGTCTCGGCCAGGCTAAACCACCGAGAGCGCGAAATCGAGGAGCGAGAACCCGACGAGCCCGATTACGACGGCTAGGACGTAGTGCTCTACTCTTCAGATATACACTAAGGAAAGTCGTCCAATCGGCAAGTGGAAACCCGCGGACAAAGCTTAGTTCGGACCCGATTATCTTCCGGCCATACCACGTGAAGGGAGCCTGCTTGGGCCGCCCTTGGAGTGCGGGCGCCGAGGCACCTGAACCGACCGGGGGGTAGAATACCGGCCCAGTACGACCTTTCGGACTACTTGGCCCACGGCTTGGTTTGGGCCCAGTAGCAGGGGTCGATACTACTCAATCTCGCGTCAACTCGAAACCGGAGGCTGGACAAGAACCCGCCGGCAAGGGGGGAGCGCGAAGAGCATCGACGTCGAGCCGCAAAGCCCGCCCTTCTTCGGTCGCTCGGCACTCCATGAGAGTCCTTACACTCGAACGTCTGCGCGCCAATCGAGGCAGCAGAGATATCGCAGGGCTTGGGCCCGGCGTTCGGGCATGGCCCCGCGTGCGGGCCGCCGAGAGAGAACCGCGGCGAGACGCTGGGCACGCCCTGATCACTTGGTCCGGGAGAACCCCATGGGAGCCAGCGGCTCGGAGGGGCCGGGCGGTTCGCGCGGGCGTTCCGTGACGTGGAATCCGTTGGCGGACAACAGGGCCTGCTGCTGACGCTCGGGCTGAAAGTTCAGCCGAGAGGTCACGACAAGCAGCGAAGGGAATCGTGTGCGATAGGATGGACTGGACATCTTCCAGCCCCCGGAGCGCGACGAGAACGAACGCGTGCGTTGGCCGGGGACTGTTTCGGTCTCGCTCGGGGGGAGTTCGATCGTCAGCTGTCGACGCTGAGAGTGGATGAAGACGCTGACCGAACGGGCCTCTCCCACAAGAGAACCAGCGGAGGGCAGGGACACGCTGAGCGGAGAGGAAGCGGTCTCAGGGTAGGTTTCCCCGACCGGCGAGGCTCCCGCCGGCCCAATCGGGGGGGAAGGGTCGGCGGGTTCGGGAGTCCCAATCCGCACACGGGTTTCGGGGAGCTGCCCTTGGAGGTAGCGAGCGAGCTGCCCGGCTTCGGCGGCTTCAGAGGGAGCGCATTCGAGCAGGGCACCGTAGCTCCCGAGCACTATTCCGATCGATAGCAGGTCACGGCCCCATGAGGTGGGAACGCGGGGGTTCTGCGCGGCGCGGCGACTCGGGCGTGCGTGCCGGAGGATCGCTTGGAGGATTCTGCTGCCGTCCCCCAGCGCTCGCAGCTTAGCGGTTCCGAGCCGCTGGCGGTAGGCAACGGGGATTTGGTGGATGCTATAGCCCCGGCGAATCGACTTGAGGACAAGCTCGGCCTCGATGGCAAAAGTCGAAACGTCGAGGTCGAGATCCGTGAACCGCTTCGTTGACACACCCCAGAAGCCGCTGCATAGGTCGAGAATGGGCCGGCCGGCGAGGAAACTCGCGATAGAGCTTAACAAGACGTTGCCGACCCGGTGGATAAGGTCTGTGAAGTCGGTCGGCGAGCCCCACACGGGCCGGCGTACTCCGATGACGAGGTCGGTGCCGCCCCGCAGCAGGTCGAGGGTCGGGAGGATACGGTCGGGCGGGTAGGTGGCGTCCGCGTCGAGCACGATCGCGAACGGAATTCCCATCCGATGCACCCACGCGATTGCCTCGAGCATGGCTCCACCCTTCCCCCGGCTCGCTTGCTTTAGCACGGGGATGTTCCACTCCCGGGCAACCTCCAGGGTGCCATCGGTCGAACCCCCGTCGATGATGAGGGGTCGAATTCTCTGACCTGGTACCGCGAACCGGTCGAGCGGAAGGTCCCCCAGAGTCCGGGCGAGTCCCTCCCTCTCGTTGAGGGTTGGGAGAATGACGACGGCGAGGACATCTCGGAACCTTGCTACGTCGACCTCCTCCGCGGGGGCGGGTGCGGCCACGTTCCGGGGCGTTATCGTTGGGTCCGGCTCTGGGGTCCTTGCTGAGGGGAGTTCTTGAGCGATCAACGCCGGCTTGAGGACTATCCTCCGTCGGCCAGTCGATTCGGCTTTCATTAGCTGCCTTTTGGACCGTAGTCGGACCCTAAGCCCTTGAACAGAAGCCGTCGGAGCCGGCAGGCGGAAGTATACGCGCTTAATCGGAATTAAGCAGTTTCGGGTCACTCAACTATTGTTTGCCCCGAACAACCCGACGTCTGGTCGCCGTTCGCCCGGGTCTCCCGGTTGTGGTTCGGCGGTCGGACCCGCGGCCGCGTCGACCTCGCGTCGGTCCCTGGGTTCATCCCCGCGAGCGCGCTCCTAGCCAAGCCGGCCGAGGCGAAGCCCCCAGTTGAACTAGACTTCACAACCGATCCCGCCCACTCCGAGGCGGATGCCTCTCCGAGCGTCGAGGCAGGCCGTCCCTGGGCCTCCGGCCAGCTCGTCTTCAATGCGGGCTCGTTCGAGTCCGCGCGCAGTGGGTTCGCGGACTACGCGAAGGACGGCGAGACCGCGAAGGAGCTGCGGGCGCGTGTCAACCGCATCATCCTCGAGGACCTCGAGGAGAAGGTGCTCGTGCTCCGGTCGCTCCACGCGAAGCTTCGGGACATGGACGCGGGGGAGTCATTCGCGGGTGTGGTCGCGCGGTCGCGACCGTCGGACGTGCGATCCGAGCGGAGAGAGTAGCGCGTTGGCAGCCGAGCGACCACCCCGGTCAGACCGTGGGGGTGTGACCGAACTACTGATTTCGGACCCGGGGTCGTCGTGCGGCTCGCACAGGTCAGTGCGGGCCCATAGACAAATACGAACCGCGGCTTGCTCGTCGGCTGGCGAATCAGATGTCCATTTTGATATTCAAGGGCCGGGCCTTTGACGGAAGGAACTTCCACAAGTCTGCGGTCGTGAAGATTGACACCGACAAGGGGGTCATCCAAGGCTTTGGCGAGAGAGGAGAGGTGGAGGAGCCCGGGGGGGCCAAGAAGCTCGAGTTCGAAGACGCTACCATACTCCCCGGGCTCATAGACGCCCACGTCCACTTCTACTCCGCCAAGGGCGAAGGGGTAACAGCCTGGGCATCGGTACCCGACACACTGGCCGTGCTCCGAGGGGCTGGGGACCTGAGGCGGCTCCTCCACTCAGGGTTCACCGCGGTGAGGGAGCTCGGGACCAAGGGGGGAGTGCACCTCGCCCAGGCAGTCGCCGAGGGTTCCATCGAGGGGCCTGAAGTCGTCTCCTGCTCAAGGGCGCTCGCCCAGACCGGGGAGGACGACGACCCTCCGTCCTTCCCCCTCGAGCTGGCGCAGCAGCTTGCGTCCTACACCGTCTTCTGCGACGGCCCCTGGGAGTGCCGAAAAGCGGTCAGGAAGGTGGCGAGAGACGGCGGGAAGGTGGTGAAGTTCTACGCATCGGGGGCCTTCTCTCGAGGAGGGAGGATTAAACCCAACTTCACGAAGGAAGAGATTGGAGCCATAGTAGACGAGGCGAAGCGCCTCGGCCTGAAGGTGGCGGCCCACGCTTACGGGGAGGACGCGCTCAGCGGCGTCGTTGAGGCTGGAGTGGACTCCATCGAGCACGGGCTGGGCCTCACGTCGAGGATAGCCAGTGCGATGGCGAGGAAGGGGATCTACTACGTTCCGACCCTGGTTACCTACAGCAACCCTGCCTACAAAAACAGGTATAACGAGATGGTGAAGCGCCACCTCTCCGAAGACATGGTGATAGCGAAGGAACACGGGGTGAAGGTGGTGATGGGGTCGGACATCGTCGGGGACGCGGCTCGACCTCATGGCAGGAACTACGAGGAGATCGCGGCTGAGGCGAAGTTCCTGGGGAACAGGGAGGCGCTGATTGCTGCCACGTCCAGGGCGGCCGAGTGCCTGGGTTTGGAGAACAGCGGCATCCTGAAGGAGGGGTTCAGGGCGGACGCGGTTATCGTCAAAGGGAACCCTACCGCGAACATAGAGGCGCTGGCTCCCGAGAACATTCTCTACGTCATCAGGTCAGGAAAGCTGCTCTCGCCACAGCAGTGAACAATCCTCTGCCAGCTCGGCCCATCCTCAGGTGGAACGTTTCTATCTGGAGCGCGACGAGCAGTCGTTGACCGAGCGTCATGGACCTTCGCACGCGCAGCCGCATCGCGGCCCATTTAAGGCGCCGTAGCCGGTGGGACCAGGTTTCACGTTTCAGTTCGTGGTTCGATCATCGGCCGCGCGCGCCGGCCCAAGCGACCGCTCCGGGTCCAGACAATGGGGAGCCGATGGCGTTGGGGATTCAAAACCGGTTACGTGAGGGTTCAAATCCGTTGTGTCGGAGGGGGGATTCCCCAAGCAGTTCAGACACCCGCCGGCCGCCGTTCGAGGGTCAGCGTGATGGCGCGCTTGCCCGCGGTTCGGAAAGCGCGAACCCCGAGCCGGCTGTGGTGAGTTCTCGTGCCTCCATCTTGGGTCAAAGGATAACTGCCTTGGCCCAATCCCCGCTTTCGATGGACCTGGTGGACCTGGTCCTCTGCCAGAAGCTTCAACGGGCCTCCCGCCTCTCGTACCGGGAACTCGGCCGACAGCTCGGCCTTTCCACCGCGGCCGTACACGCCCGGATCCAGGCCCTCAGGACATCAGGCGTCATTCGGTCGTTCACGGCGCGCATTAGCCTCGCGGCGCTGGGTGCCACGAACGTCATCGTTTGGGGAGAGTCCGATGCCTCCTCCAACCCCGCGCTCGTTGACCGGGTCCGCCAAGACGATCGCGTCTACTGGATCGCGTTTGCCGGAGGCGGCATCCTCTACGTTGGAGCCTACCTGAGGTCAGGGTTCGAGCTCGACCCCTGCGTCGCCCGGATCATGAAGGGGGCCGCCATCTCCCGGCCGAACGTCGGAATAATCCCGATGGGGCGCGGGTTACCTGAGAAGCCAGTACTAGGCCGGGTGGATAGCCGGATCCTTCTCGCCCTGCACGCCGATTCACGTAGATCGTTGACCGGGGTCGCCCGCGAGGCTCGCGTCTCGCCCAAGACGGTGGGTCGCAGGCTCGGGCGGATGGTCCGGGACAGGCAGGCCGAGTTCTCCCTCGAGTGGTATCCGGACGACTCGAGCGACATCATGACGATGTGGCACCTTCAACTGAGACCGGGCGCCGACCGGGAGTCCGTACTGGCCCGGCTTCAGGGCGAGTATGCGCCGAACCTCCTCTATCCGTTCGTCTTTAGCAACCTTCCGGGTTTGTGGATTGTCCCCGGCTGGACGAGCACGATGAAGGAGCTCAAGGGGATTGAGGAGCGGCTGAGATCCGAGACGTGGTTCGAGCGTGTCGTCCCCAACGTGATGTACTCCGGGCGAATGTTCGACACTTGGAGGGACCGGCTGCTGGTCGAGTGGGCCGCCCCGTTGGGACGCCCGGGCGCCTGGCCCACGACCGCCTCCCGACCTTGAGGGAACTGTAGCTTCCGGTCCGTTCCTTCCACCACTGCCCGAACGCCTCGGACAGGTCCCGCCGAGTGATTGACTCATTCCTCAGAGACGGGCCGAACGCGAGCCTATGGTTGCCCGGACGATGGATCCAGGTGGTGAGCGTCGTGCAGCTCTCCGAGACCTCGGACGGGCGTGAACTCCCAGATGGAAACGGTGGAACGGGTCCCGGCGGTGCTCCGGCGTTGACCCGGGCACCCGGACAGGGCCCGGGAATTCCCGGCGCGCCTTGGCCGGTCTCGCTGCCGGTAGCCTTGACCATCGCGCAGGCGTCGGCCCTCTTCGTGCTTCTTTCGATCGACTACGGGTCTCTCAGCTGGAGGGCCAACTCGATCGAGGCGATTCTCGCGAGGCTGCTCGCTGCCGCCCTGATCTCCGCGGTCGTGATCGTTCTTCTCCGGTATTCCCGGGGATCGCGTTGGGTGCTTGCGGCTGCCGTCTTCGCGGTCGTCTATGGCACGATGTACCTTCTTCCGGCTACCGAAACGACCTACGTCGCGTCAGTCGTTCCCCTTTCAAGAGCGGTCGGTATGGTCGCCAACGGTTTGGTGATCGCGGGCGTGTTTTCGGTTACGGCCGTCACTTTCTTTGGACCTCGTCCTTCGGAGGGGGAGCACCCGAACCCGTCCCGCCTACGGATGCCATGGCGAGAGTGGAGAACCAAGCTTCTAGAGCTGGCGGTTGTCTGGACGCTCCTGTTCATCCTTTTCGGCACCCTCGTGTACGGACCCATCGCGCGGGCATTGGATCCCTCGGGCTACAGCTCCGAGCAGGCCTCGGTCACCAATGCCGGACTCGCGCTCCTGAGCCAGCCGTTGTGGGCCATCGCATCCGTGGCTCTCACCGTTCCGTGGATTCGCGCGCTCACGTTGGACGCGCGAGACACTGCCCTCGGAGTGGGGGTCCTATACGGCGTCTTGATCGGGGCGGACATGTTGTTGGCCACCGGCATGTCCGCTGGGCTCCAGATCGGACATCTTGCCGAGTCGGTGGGCGAGAGTCTGGCCTTCGGGGTACTCGCGGTCTGGATTCTCCAACTCCATGGCCGATTGTCGGTCCCGATTGGCGGCACATCCGGGACAGGCGTTCTGGGGCTGCGTCAGCCCGTCATCGCGCGCTGATTGCAGTCCTCCATCGGTCGCGCGCGTCCTTCAAGAAGCCGGCGCGACCCTGCGTAAGGCAACTCTGATATCGCCGCAGAGTCATATTCGGGCATGGCGGTTGTCCCCACCCAGCGACCCGCCGGTGTTGGCGCCTACTCCCGCGCACCCCAGCCAGTGACTTCCGTTGACGACTACGTCCCGCCTCTCGAGGACAACCCGCCCCCTCCGCCGCCGAGGAGACCGCGGCTCACGCGTCAACAATGGTGGTATGTGAACAAACAGTGGATTACCGTTCTGTCGTTAATCGTCGCGGTGATCGTGGCACTGTGGGTGATCAACAACGTCCCTGTCGTGTCGGTTACCCATTCGTATGCTGAGAGGGTAGTTACTGCAGACCACTGGATCAACGTTCCCGTGAATACCAACTTGGCATTGGCCGTCGGACCTGCCCAGGCGCCTTCGGCATGCGAATCTAACAGCGTGGGGATTGACTTCCCGCCGAATGACACCGGTTTCATCTTCGTTGATAGCCCAACGATGGGCACTGGAGCCACGCTATCCGCTACCTATGCGGATCCGAACGGAACTCCGATAGTCGTCTGGGCGTTCCTCGGGAACAGCTCCTGCTTCGCTACCAACACTTCCGGGAGCTTCGTGCTATCCACTCCCGGCCAAGCCTGGCCAGCGCAAATCACAATCATGACCCCGGTGCCCGTGACCGTGTACGTCAACCTGAGTTACTCGTACCTTGCGCCTTTTGCCGCGCTCCTCTGAGTCCTGCCGGGCTGCCGTCGGGCAACATTTCCTTCGCTGATCTCGGACCAGCGCTCCAATTGCTCCCGGGTTCATGCAGGCGTCCTCCCGAACGAACGAAGGAGCGAGCCTGATTGGGAAAGTGCTTACCGGGCCATCTCACAACTCCAAGACATCCGTTGGTGAACCGTGCCATCTCGGAGGGGGAGTCTTGGACGAAGGGTGGAAACCCTCCGGTCCGGCGCGTTCCTGCCTATGCGGATCGGCGGACCGGGTCGATAGCCCGTCCCGAAACAATCTCGCCGAGCGTCCACCCAGGCTCACTCAGTAGGTGCAAGAGTCGTTACGCCCGAGGTCGATGCGATAGCTCCTGAATCGGGACCGCCGCGCCTAGGAGCTACCTCGGCGCCCGGACGTCCCGTCCCATCTTCGGCCGCACGCACTACTCAATGCGGAGCGACGGCCCACAGAATCGCGGAAAGGGCGAACATCATCGCGAGCGCGAGCAGCGCGGCGAGCAGTCTCTGCCCGAGCGACATGGACCTCCGCACGCGCAGTCGTATCGCGGCCCATTTAAGGCGCCGTAGCCAACGACACCGCGTTTCACGTTTCAGTTCGCGATTCCGTCCTTAGGCCTCGCGCGCTCCTCGCGGTCGGTCATCGAACGCGCGCGCCGTTCAGGAAGCTCGTGGGGGCGCCTCCTCGACTCCCTCGGATCCGGATTAATCCTTGCGTTCCGAAAGGGCTAGGTTCCCCAGGATCAGTTGCCAGCCTGAGGCAAGCTCAAGCGTGCACTCCGTTCGTAGCCTCACAGTGCCCGTCCAGATCGTTGCCGCCCGGACGAAAGCGTTCTAAGCCGCTGCCTTCCATTCGAGGTTGATGCCTTCACTGCTTCACCCTTGTCGGGTGTGTGGACATAGCACGATGGACGAGTGTTGGGCCGTCGCCAAACGGCTCTCGACAGGCCAGAAGCGCCTCTGTCTTGATTGCCATGATGAGTGCCTTCCGAAGGAGCAAGACCATCCCGGTCACCTCTCTCATCCGGCCACGTAGACTGATCAACCCGACAACATCCATCAAGAGTTCTTCGCGGGGCGGGAATTCAGTTCAGAGGCGCGAGCACTCTATCAACGGGGGGGGTTTTCCCACGGGCCCCGGCATCGCACCGACTTCCCCGCGGCCCTCGCGCTCCTCGCGGGCGGTCATCGAACGCGAGCGCCGTTCAGGAAGCTCGTGAGGGGGAGAGGAAAGAAGAGTCTGTGAAATACCACGACCCGGTGGGAGTGGCCACGGGTGGAGGCGCTGGCGTGACTCAGTCCGGTCTTTCCCAGTTCTACGGAGAGCTGGCGAAGTACTACGACGGTCTGAACGCGTGGAAGGACTACCGCGCCGAGGCCGGGCGTCTGGAAACGATCGCCCGACGCCTGGGCCGATCCGGGAGAACGACTTGGTTGGACGTTGCGTGCGGCACCGGGAGGCACCTCGAGTTTCTGCGTCGGAATCACCCGGTCGTCGGGGTCGACGGGAGCCGCGAGATGCTTCGGATCGCCCGCCGTCGCCTGCCCAAGGTTCGGTTCGTGCTGCGGGACATGCGCACGTTCCGACTTGACCAGCGATTCGATGTCGTGAGTTGTCTCTTCAGCGCTATCGGGCACTTGAGAACCGAGCGGGACCTTCGGACCACGTTCGTCAACTTCGCCCGCCACCTAAACCCCGGCGGGGTCGCGATTGTGGAGCCCTGGATTGACCCTTCAAAGTTTCTGTCGTCCGCGCTCCATGTCCGCACTTATGACGGTCCTACCGTCAGAGTGGCCCGCGTCGCGTTTTCCTCACGCCGCGGGAACCGCTCGATTATCCGGTACCATTACCTCATCGCGGAACCCGGTCGGGGTATCCGTCACCTCGAAGTGACTGATGTGGGATTACTAGTCTCTCGCACGCGGCTCTTGGAGCTCATGGACGCGGCGGGATTCCAGTCCCGGTTCCTGGCCCGCGGCCTGATGCCCGACCGCGGATTGCTCGTCGGAGTCAAGGTCGGAACGGGGTAGGTTGTGTAACCGCGGGCTCCTCGCGGTCGGTTATCGACCGGCATGGCCTGGCGATCAGATTGCTACTCTTCGATTCAGGAACGCCCAATCTCCTCAATGAGGGCGCTCAGATCCCGTCGGCATCCCACGGTGAAGAGCCCCTGAGCCCCGGGGGGGGCGCCCTGCCGACACTCGACCGTCACCACCGAGCGCCCTCCCGGTTCGTCGCCCTCCAGGTGGAACAGGTAGTCGACGTACCGGGCATTCCGCGGTTCCGAGGGCTTGGTGGTGGTGAAGATGATGGTCGTGGCGCATTCGTTGATCGCATCGATGAACGGGCGGATCCCGTGCTCCTCCGCCGAGTAGAGGTCAGCGGCTCGATTCGAGTTGGCGATTACGAGGGCTTTGGTCGAGTTGTACGGGGTACGACCTTCGAGGAGGTCCCGCGCGAGGTTCGGCAGACGCATGAAGTCCGCAAAAGTGCGCAGCCGAGCATCCGCCTCAATGTCCTCACGGACAATCCAGCTCGCGATGGTGCCGAGCTCGGGATGAGGGGAAAGCTCCTCTGGATTGATGACGAAGAGATGGTCCGACGCGATTTGGGTCACGATCGAATGCTCGTCAGCCCCGCGGGGTTCGAGAGGATCCTCGACCTGGAGCCAGTAGAAATCCGGGTCGATCCTGCGGGCGACCGTCCACGCGAGGCGACACCGGTCAACCGCGGGAGCCCCCCAGAAACCGAACGATGTGGGTACCTTCCAGTCGCGAGCGAAGGTCCGGAGCTTGGTTGGTATGGTGATCTCCTCCCAGAAAGGGCCACTTGCCCCCCGGGACCCATTACTCGGGCGAACACGAGAACCCCGCTCCAAGTCAATAAAGGGTGGACTCGAACCGTGGACGACGCCCTGATGGCGCGATTGAACCGGATCCAGGTCATCCAAGTTACGGTTCGCGGTCCCTCCGAGACAATTGTCCGACGCGGCAATCCCTCGTCGGGCCGCGTTCTTTCTTCGAAGGCCTCGGGGTAGGTGTCAGAGGAGGAGTTACACCGCCCGGGGGTTCGAATACGATGAACGCAAATGCCTTGCGATTAAGTCGCACTCCTTGCGATCGATTATCGACCGCACGAGTTCCCCATTAGGGGCTCGGCCCTATGGTGGGCTCAGCGGTCTGCCGGCCCCAGGCGGGACGAGCACTTCCACGAACTGGTGCATGCGGAACGGCCGCAGAAGTACGGCGTCCGGACGTTGGTTCGGATCAGAGGGAGGGGTGGGGGGGTGCGACACCGACGCGATCAGGATCACGCGGAGCCCCGGGGCCAAGCCTCTCGCGTGCCCAATGAGTAGATTCACGCTACCCTCCGCGAGGTGGGCGTCCACGACCAAGAGCGAAGGGCGATGCACCCGGATCAGCTCAATTGCCTGGGTCGACCCGACGGCCTCTCCGTCGACCCGAAACTGGTGCAACCGAAGAAGGCCTCGTAGAAGGACCCGCGCCTCCTCGCCGCCCGCGACAACGATTGCGGTCGGCGTGGAGTCGATGCTGCTGCTCAAGGTCTCTGAGTCCGGTGCGGACCCGGACCGCACCTCCCCGAGTCGAAGGTTTGAACGACCTCGGTCTATTTCTCGCTACGCTTCGAACGCGGCCCCGTACGCTCCTCGCGGTCGGCCATCGAACAGGCGCGCCGTTTCCTCGCTCCGCGGAATCAATCCTCGCGTTCGGAAGGGGGTGGTTTCGCTAACGGCACGATCGCTAATCGCTCCCTACATCGGCTAGTGCCGTCCTCGCCCAGCGGTTGAAAGCGGCCGCGCCGAAGGGCTCTCCCGTGGTTGCCCTTACGTGGGGAACCCAATCGAACTCTCCGCTGTGTCGGAACCAATTTTCGGTTAGCCACGGACCGAACCGTCGGTTCGGCCACAGATCGCCTCCTAACTCTCCGCGCATGCTCGCGAGCAATTGCTTGGCGAACAGCGTGGCAAAAAGGTAGCTCTGCGAGTACACCGGAAGTTCTACGTAAAAGGAATCGGCGAAAGAAAGGGGATCAAAGGTATCGTAATCTCCCAGTCGACGGAGCCAGCGGTATCGCGTCTGCGCGATGTCCGCGTCGGGGTTCCGATAGAGATCGAGCTCGCCCCGAATCCATGCGATGAGCCAAGTCATAGCGAGGATCCCCGAAAGGCTGTGGGTTCGGGCGAACTGAGTGGCCAGTTTTCGGTTCACGCCTGGCCTTGTGACCAGCCACTCAGGCGAGCGAGGAATCTCTTCGCAGAGCGTGCCAATGCCTTCCACGAACCCCGGGAAACCCGGCGTGTACTCATACCAGCGCACGAGCGGAGGACGGTGCCGGGTGGATCGAGCGTGAACAGCATGCCCCACCTCATGAAAGAGTGTCATGTAGTAGGTCCAACCGGCCGCCGCGTGTACAACGATTCGGACATCTCGAGGCGGATCGACCGGAATCTCGATGCCCCCGAACGCCAAGTCGTGATGGTTGACTCGGCACTTCAACGGTCTTGGCCCGAATCCCCACCCGCGCACGCCTGCCAGTACGGATCGCAGCATGGGAGGTCCCCTGAAGGCACCCTCGGGCATCCGAGCCGCGAGCTCATCCGCGTACGCGACGTCCCAGGGATACCAGCCGCGGAGTCCGGTAGCGTCTTCGAATCCGTCCCGCTTCTGGCGAGCCACCGTCCGAACGTGGCGTCCCGCCTCGTCGAGGAGGTCTTGGAGACGGGAGACGGTGAACCCCTCGAACGCCAGTCGATACTCCGGATACGACCGGTAGCCCAGGCGCCGAGCTCGTTCGTTCCGGAGACGCACGAGATCTCTCAGAGGTTCCTCGATGGACAGATAGAGTGGGTTCTCGGCGTACCATGCCGCCCGGCGTTCCTCCCGGTCATCGCTCTTTCGGATCCGCTCCCATACCGCAGCCCTGGTTGTCCTGCGCCCGTTCCACAACGGTCGGAACGCGGCGATCTTTTGCTGGAGCCTCGCCCTCGGGCGAGCGATCGAGGGGTGTTGCTCTAGGATGGCCTCGGTTGCAATCCGCTCGAGGAGTTCGAATCGGCGGGCGGTCATCGGGTCCGTCGCTTGGCGGCGAGCCGTCCGAGCCCAATCCAGCAACCCGTCTGTGGAGAGGATTCGGTTCCGGGCCAACTGCCAACTCAGGGATCCTGCGGCTGAGCGCCCCGAATAGAGCCGCCAGTCGGCCAGAACGGCCCCTCGGAGGAGCGGCTCGAGGCGACGTTCGATATCTTTGAGGAAGGCCGCGTGAACTACCCGTGGAGCTTCGACCGAAGGAGGACGTAGCGTAGACATCGACTATCGGATACCGACCTACTATTCCTCTCTACCTGGTCTATACGAGACGGCGGCTTCGCCCGGACCCCACCCCTGGCGCTCCTCGCGGTCGGTCATCGAACGCGCGCGCCGTTCACGTAGTTCATTAGGTCGGTCGGCACCGATCGTCTCGTTACGTCAAGGTCTTGAAGGGTACGCGTGTTGCGGTCTCGATGTCGACGGAGCTTGACCTCATACGGGAACTGTACGATTACAATTCGCGAACGAGGGCGAAGTACCTGGATGCAATCTGGAAGCTGCCGCCCCGCGCGCGGTATCGGGACCGAGGCGCTTCTTTCCCTTCGCTCGTGGACATCTTCATGCATGTCCTCGACGCCTACCGCCAGTGGTTTTTCATGGTCTACTCAGGCGAGGCCGAGCCCGAATGGTACCCGCTCGGGAAGCGGTACGCCCGGGCCGAGGCCGCTCGTGAGGTGCGGACGGTCGATCGCTATGTCCGTCGGATAATCCGGGAACTGAAGCCCGGAGATCTCGACCGGTCCCTGAGGATCCCGAGCCATCCCCCTCGTAAGATCGAACTCCGGGTCCTGCTGGTGCACATGATCGAGGAAGAACTCCAACACCGCGGCGAGATGAACGCCCTCCTGTGGCAGGCGGGACGCGAGGCACCGGTTACTGGATTCGACGACTAGCCAAGGAGGGGTAGCTCGCGGGCGGAGCCGATCGTCGTGGCGTGGGCGTCTCCGCACGCCCGACGCGCTCCTCGCGGTCGGTCATCGAACGCGGTCGCCGTTCATAAATCCCGCACGGCCTTGGCGGGACGCTGTGCCAACCTCAACGCTCGGCGAGCTCCTCATCGACGTATGGCGCCAGGCACTCTCGGAGGGGAAGGGCAGCGTTGAACTCCCGGACGGCACCTACTCCGTGACTCAAAGCCGAAACCGGGGATTGAAGATGGTCTATTTCCAGTATGGAGATAACAGGATCGAAGGCATCGAGCAGAATCCCGAGAAGGCTTCCACCTGGGCGAAACGGGCCAGCCAAGGCGAGCGGATCATGCAGTTCTCGGTTCACGGCCGGTACATCGGAAACGTCGCGGAGGGAAAACTCACTCGCTATCCGGCTTGGAAAGCCCAAGGCCTGCCCGAGTAGCAAGGAACGCGACCTCGCCCGCTCCTCGCGGTAGGTCATCGGCCGCGCGCGTCCCTTCTTGAAGTTCGCTCGGCCACGCAATACCGCGCCCCACGATAGTTAAGTCCCCGGCTACGTACCCTTACTCCCGGAGACTACGACCGCCCTCGATGACTTCCTCAAATCGCAGCACCTTCCCGAGCTTCTCCGGGAGGCCTCGGCGGCGCGAGCTGTCGCGGGAGAGTTGCCTCTTGCATTCGCGGATCAGGTCGCTCGACACCCGGCCACGCTTGCAGCATTGTCTGCCTGGCTCAGGATGCACGACCGGCCCGAACTGGCCGACCAGGTCGAAATCGCTTCGAGCTTCGGTGTGGGTTGGAGGGAGCGACTCGCCCGGGTCCTGAACGAGTGCGGTCGCAGACCCTGAACGGGTCTTCTCACCGTTCCCCGCGCTCCTCGCGATCGGTCATCGAACGCGGGCGACCGTTCCCTCGCTGCGCGGAATCAATCCCTGCGGTCGGAAAGGGGTCCCTTTAGGAACGGTCCGGCCCCTTCGGAGCGCGGAACAATGGGCAGGTTAATATAAATACTTGCCACACTGTCTCTCGTTCGATGAGGATGGTATCGGGGCTCGTCCGGTCGGGCGAGGCGAACAGCCTGCCGAGGGTCTTCGTTCCGGTCGATGTCAGGCACCGGGGCCGGCCCCCCACACTTTATCGCCTTCGAGCAGACACCGAAAAGGACGTGGAGGCGGCACGTCGGCATGGCCTCCCCCTCTTCCTCCTGACACCCGAGTGGGTGACAGCGCACGGATACCCGGAGCACTTTCGGCCGCTGCTCTTCGTGTGGGAGGGATTGGCTGGCAAGGTCTCCTCTTCGGCGTACAGCCGAGTGCTCGTCCGGGATCGGGACGCCCTCCGGTCGCCCGGCTTCGAAGAGGTGCTGACGTTCCTTCTCAAGGTCGACATGCTCGCCGCTCGCGAGCTGGCGCGGCGGAACGCCGGGAAGTTCGACCCGAACGAGCTCTACCGCCGGGTTCGGAACGAGGGAATGGAGGAGCGCGCCACGAAGGTGAGGCTCCAGGAGTTCGTTCCCGGCCTTCCGAAGGTCGGCGAACCGTTCCCGAAGGACGAGCTCGACTGGGCCGATAGGAACGTGCCAGCGACCTCGGAAGTCCGATGACCGAGCCCGAGGTCGAGGCGGCCGACATCATCCTCCGCCGTCACGAGGTCCAGTATGTCGTCGTTGGGGGGCAGGCCATCGGAAAGACAATCCGCGCCACCGGCGACGTCGACGTAATGGTGACCGCCGCCGATTATGCCGATACGATCGCGGCCCTCCAGTCCGACGAGGACCTAGAGTTCCAATGGGAAGACCAGGGCGTCGCTCGATTCGCGATGCGATTGGTGGGTGGCGAGTTCCTCGACGTGATCGATACCGCGAAGTTCACCCTGCCCCGGGGGGGCGGGAAGTTCTTCATCTTCCTTGTCGAAGAAGAATCAACCGAGCGGGACGGAATCAGGTACGCGACACCGGCCGCTGTGTGGTACACCCGCCTTATGATACCTCGGTGGCGGCATTATTCCGACAAGATCCTCCAGGACCTTCTCGGTGGAGTCGGTGCCGGACGGATGAGACGGGTCGTGGAGATCGCCCACCGGTTCGGAACGGAGGAGATACTCCGCGAGCGCGTGGCGTACGTCAGGTCAGAGATGCGCCGGCCCGACCTCGAATACGTTCTAAAGGAAGAGTAGTTCCATCCCGGCCTCGGACCTCTTGAGGTAGGCGGCGCTAAAGGGGTCCATTTCCGGAGCCCACGTTCCGGTCCGAGATGGAACCGGTGATCGGTTTCGGATGCCCCCGGTACGGCGGGAAGACGTTCCGCCGCGAGGCTTAAGGCCCGCGGGCCGATTCGGAAACAATGTCCTCAGCCGGTGAAGACGAAATCTTCCTCTTCGTCGCGGGAGAGCCGGAAACGGGCGTCGATTCGTTGGGGAAGTCGATGGTGAAGTCGAAAGATGGCACGTTCGGCCGTGTCGTGGAGGCTTTCTTCCCGTTCGGGGCGCGCACTCCCATCTCTCTCTCAGCGCATCCCCCTGGAGACATCCCGCCCGCTATGGGCGAGGCCCAACCCCCGCTGACCGACAGTCGTCCGTGGCACCTTCCACCTCAACAGGTACAGTGCGCGGAGATGGTGCTCAAGATCGCCCGCCGCGAGCAGAGAAGGGTGACCGTCGTGGACGTAAACCGGGCGAGCGTCCACCAAGACGCCGTCGATCGGTGGGTGGGTCCGAACGACGTGCTGCCCCTCCTCGTACGCCCCGACGGATCGCGGCTGGAGGGAATCGAGGAGTTCGCCCCTCAGAAGATCCGTAGGTTCATCGGCCGCCCATAGACCCTTCTCTTCCGATCTCAACCGGAGAACCACCGCATTGGCAACGGGCCCGTTCCGTAATAGAAGAGCCTCGGCTGACCGCTCGGACCTTTCTCTAAGCGAGGGGTTTTGTAACGGGGGGTTCGGCGTAAGGCACGGCCTGGGGGTCGAGCTCGTCTCGTCCCGCGCGATGATTGCGGTCGGTCACCTATGCTGAAGGCTCCTCGCTGCGGTTTCCGCTACATCGTCGTTCCTCTTGACCGTTGACCTCTCGCCGTACCGACGGGCAATCACCCGATTCGGGGTTCTCTCCCACGATGGCTCTTCTACGCCCTGTCGCCCAAGGACCACGCCTCAATCATCGAATGGCGGTTTACCCGCATGACCGACCTCGGGGTCGAGTCCTTGGGGTCGATACGGTTGGTTCATCTTCAGCATCCAATACATCACTCGCAGCAGTTTCGCGGCCGTGGCCACGGTCGCCTTCATCTTCCCACGGCGGCGGCTGAGCCGTCGGTAGAACCGACAGAGCCCGCACACGTCCTTCGCGTCGCAATGCTTGAGGTGACTGTGGACCGCCTCGACCAGCACCCAGCGGAGCTCGCGGGGCCCTTCTTTGGTGATGGGTCCGAGGTGAAGGACGTTAGCGGACTGGTGGACCCGCGGGGCCAGTCCGGCGTAGGAGACCAGGTGATCGCTGTCGGGGAATCGCGTTACATCACCAATGAGCGCGACGACGGTGAGGGCGGTGTAGTAGCCCACCCCCGGGATGGTGGCGAGGAGCGGCGCCTGCGACTCCTCGGTGAACTTCGGGAGGAGGACCGTCTTGTTGTATTCATCGATTGTCGTCTCGGTTTGCTCCATGAGGTCGAGGCGAGCGATCACTCGAGGGTTGTCGACGAACTGGTCACGGACCCACGCGCGACCCTTCTTCGAGCGCAGCACTCCGTCCTCGTAGGCGATCCCCTTGCGGATCATCTCGGCGTAGATCTGGTTCTTGAGCTCGGTCGAGATGTCACGCAGGCCCCGTCGGGCGCGGACATCCTTGCGCAGCTCGCGCACCTCCTCGTCGCCCACCCAGGCCTCCGGGATGAGGTTCGTTCGGAGCAAATGGGCGAGGGTAGTAGCGTCTACGGTGTCGGTCTTCACGCGGGCCTGGGCGATCGCCTTGACCTGGGCCGGGCTCGCGAGACAGACGTCGACACCGAGGCGGTCAAGCGTCTCGTAGACGAACTCCCCGATCGTGTTGGACTCGATGACCGCGTGAGCA
>DASWZL010000101.1:0-6517 GCA_036404475.1 Thermoplasmata archaeon | reverse complement strand
CCTCGCCGGGCAGGGATTCGGTTTGTCCTTGGCCGCGTTCGATCGCCTTTACTAGCGGCATCTCGGTTGATTTCTTGTCCTCCCCCTACTAGAATGCTTTACTTCGGGGGGTTCCCCTTCCTTTCGGAATGTCCCTTGCGGGACCGGAGTTCCGATTCGGTGATCGGTGGATCACAGGTTCCTTGCGCCTACCCACCGCTTATCGCAGCTTGGCACGACCTTCATCGGCGCCCGAGCCTAGCCATTCCCCAACTGACAGGATTCAGCTACACTGATTACACTTGACAAGCGTCCAGAACGCGTGTGATCGGCGTCATCGGTCCCTTGCCGGGTCGGCGAAGGGACCCTCGCCCTTCCCCGGAGAGGCCCCGGCCTCTGCGGGTGCATGTGCCGACCGAACAGCTTCGCCGTGGCGCGGCTCGTGTGGCAGTGGGAGGCGCTATTTAACCACTGCGTCGGGCAACATTCCGGGGACCCCTCCCCGACCGGGAATACGGGCTTCGGGAGGGGGCGGTACGGACCGGCCCGAGCTTAGGGTGGGCTCCCGCGCGGCCCGTGGGACGTGGGGTCCCGACCGTCCGGAGGGCGGGCCGCCGCGTATCGGCAGTACCCCTTGGCGTTCGCCGCGCAGCTCACGCAGTTGCGCTCGGCCGGGACCGGTGCCCGCACGGGGTCCTCACGGACCTGGCGCAGCGCGTACTCCAGCCAGTGCACCTCTGCCTCCTCGTAGGGGACCCGCACCCACCCTTCGTGGAGCCCGCCGCCGGCTTCGTCACCGTAGAGAACGACGCCGAACGCGGGGCGACGACCGAACGTGACCTCGACGAGGCGGCACTCCGCGATCGCTTGGATAGTGTCGAAGAGGCGTACGTGGGCTTCATGGTAGCCGCCGAAGAGATGGGTCTCTTTGTACTCGACAGGGTAGAACCCCCCGTCCGCCGTTCGGATCACGAGATCCGGGCGACCGGCGAACCCCCACGCGGCGTCGATGAGCGTGCTGTGGGCGTTGGTGAACTTCGGGTCGATCTGGACGCGCTCGGAGGGGAAGAGCATCGGGAGGTCGTCCTCGCCCGGGTCCTCGTAGACCAGGCGGTCGTCGTCGAAGAGGTCGAGACGACCCTCGTTCACGGTGAGCTTACCGAGGGGAGGGGAGAACAGCGGGGATTGACGGAGTGGGACGACGTCCGGGGGAGTGCGCACGGGCCCGAGGGTTCCGGTCGTCCTCAGCGCGTGCAACGCGTGGCCGAGCTCCATCTCGTGCGGGCAGCGGAAGTAGGTGACGAGGTCGTGAGGGGTGAGGTGCTCGGCAACGGGGACCGCAAGAGGGGCCAGCATCCCTCGGGCCTCGGGCTCGAGGTCTATGAAGGTGCGCTTTGAGAGGAAAGCGAGGATGACCGCGGAACGCTACCCCAAGAACTCGCCGAGGACCTGCCGTCGGATCGTCGTCCGCTCGGGGACCGGGAGGCGGGAACGCGCGAGCAGGGAGTCGAGAAGTTCCCCGTCCGGACCGAGGCGCCGGACGACCTCCGCGATCGCCCCGGCATCGTTCGGTCGTCGCTTCTCGTAAGCCCGGACGAGAGCGTACTCGGGCCGAGTGACCCGAACCGCATGCCCGCGAAAGGAAACGTTCGCGAGTCGGACCACGTCCGTCCGACCGCTCCACTCCTCGAACGGCAGGGGGGTCCGAGGTTCTAGCGGGACCGCCCACTCCACGCGCGCCCCCTCCTGAAAAGTCCCTACGAAGGCGCGCGCCCCCTGCACGATCCCCACCGTCGGCCAGTCCGTTGGGGCGAGCGGTTCGATCAGGTATTCCGCGAGGAGAGCGGCGATTCGGTCCACTCCGCCGCGCGTCGTTCCCAGGTCGAGGTCGCCCGGAGCGATCGCGGCCCCGAGCAGCCAGGCGGCGGCCGAACCCCCCACGTACCAATCGATCGCCTCCTG
The DNA here is from genome assembly GCA_036404475.1 of Thermoplasmata archaeon. GTDB lineage: Archaea > Thermoplasmatota > Thermoplasmata > Lutacidiplasmatales > UBA184 > Lutacidiplasma. Next base: position 4,576 of record DASWZL010000101.1, on the reverse strand, counting down.
GGCGAGCGGCCCCGAGATCCGGCGGACCACCTCCTCGAGCGCGGTCCCGACCCGGGCCGGGATCCGGTCGTAGACCTGGTCGAGCATCGTCTGGAGGACGAACCGACTCCGATTGTACGCCTGCCGGGCGCGGGAGGCCTCCGAGACGGGGAGCAAGAACCGACGGTGCCAGCATCGGGGCCCGCCGAACCCGCACGGCGATGGGGGGTGGACGAAGCCGAAGACGTCAAGCGGCCCCTTGGGCGGCCCGTTCGCGTCGGCGCCGCCGTCCTGGGCGTGGTACGTGAACGTTGTCCGCTCGCCGTCCCGGTCGAGGGAGAGCTGATGGAGATAGCCGGCCCCCAGGTCCGGCCCCGAGAGCATCTCGCTCGTCATGACCGCCCGAGGCCACGGACGAGCGTCACGGGCCGTGCCCGTCAGCTCGGGGGCGGGCGGATCTCGAGCGCGCTGGGAAGCGGGATCTTACCGACCGTCACGTCCACGTGATGGGCACCCCGCCGGGCGGTCAGGTACGTCCCGCTCGGCATCGATTTCCAGACGCCGGGCTCTCGGTCGAACGGTTCGGAGCCGACGATGACCCGTTGGGACGCTGCTTGGTAGGTCATCTCGTAGTAGCGACGGTTCCCGTCGAAGAGACCGGCTCCGTGGTCTCCCGTCCACAGACAGAACGCCCAGAGCTCGTCGGGCCCGCGGGTGAAGAGCACGTTCAACCCCGAGAACGGAGGAATGGCGGGTTTGCCGAGGCCTTCCCAGACGCGGACCAGGTCCTCGACCGTGTGCACGAAGCCGTAGAGCGGGTCTCCCGTCTCCTCGGTGTTTCGGTACAGCAACCAGTACAGCACCTCACTGTCGTTGACGCCGCGCACCTTCGACTCATGCAGGCCGAGGAAGGGACGGGTCTCGTTCGGGAACGAGATCGCCCCGTTGTGCGCGAAGAGGCTCGTGTGATTCTCGAACGGCTGGGAGTTCTCGAGGGCGATCAGCTTCTCGTACGGGAGTTTCAGCGGGTTGCTCGCGTGCCGAAGGTGACCGAGGATCAGCGAACCGCGGGCCTCCGCGGCCGCCCGGAGGTAGTGCTCCCGCTCCCCCTCGGCGAACGCGCCTCTCGCGCCTTTCTCGACCCGGGTGCGTCCACCGTCCACGAACCATCCGATACCCCAACCGTCCTTCTGGGCGCGGTCGGGGTCGACGTTCGACTGGGCCAGCAGCGACCGGGCAGACCGGACGAGCCATGGTTCCGCCGACTCCGCCTGGACCGACAAGACTCCGAACAAACGGCACATCGACCCCAAGTAGCTCGGGCCTCTAGATAAGACTCCGCCGCGGGGCCTCTAGCTTTCCCGGCCGTTAGCAACGCTTTTTACCCATGCCCGGGCTGGAACGTCCGAGAGAGCCCGATGGTAACGGTCGAAGTCACTCCCGCCGCGCGGGACCAGGTGCTGAAGATCATGGAGAAGCAGGGGAAGCCCGGGTCCGCCCTGCGCCTGTACGTCCAGGGCGGGGGATGCTCGGGCCTGACCTACGGGATGTCGTTCGACCAGCGGGAGACGGGAGACGAAGTCGCCTTCCAGGACGGCGGGCTCCTCGTCGTCGTCGACCGGGCGAGCGCTCCGCTGCTCGAGGGCGTCCAGGTCGACTTCCTGCTCGGCCTCGAAGCGTCGGGGTTCAAGATCCACAACCCGAACGCCAAAGAGACCTGCTCCTGCGGGAAGTCGTTCTCGGCATGAGTCACGACGCGCGCGACACCGGCGTTTTATAGACGACCTCTCGTCCTATTTCGGGGAATCGAGGAGGGCCCCAGGCATGAACGATAGTGGAATCACATTGGAAGTCACAAAAGAGGCGCAGGACCAGGTCCGGGACCTGATCAAGAGCCAGAAGCCCGGCATGGCCGTTCGCGTCTATCTCCAGTCCGGCGGCGGTGGCGGCTGCGGGAGCGGTTGCAGCTGCGGCTCGGGCGGGGGATGCGGCAGCGGCGGCGGCTCCGGGGGAGGACCCTCATTCGGAATGGCGTTCGACAAGCCTCGCACCGGGGACAAGGTCGTCCAGGTCGACGGCTTCTCGATCGTCGTCGACGACCTCTCCGCCGATCTGGTCAACGGGGCTCGGATCGACTGGGTCCAGGACCTGAACGTCTCCGGATTCAAGATCACGCCGCCGAACGCGCCGACGACCTCGGGCTCCGAGCCCGAGGCGGAGGCGGGCGGCTGCGGTTGCGGGTCCGGCGGGTGCGGGTGCGGTTAGCGCGCCCGGTCCAACCCTTTCTTCCTCTTCTTTCGAGCCTTCGCCGCCGCTAAGGCCCGCCTTCGCCGGATCCGCGGGTCGATCCAGAACCGCATCTCCCACGTCCTGTCGAAGCCGAGGCGGCGGTAGACCCGACGACCCTGTTGGGACGCGTGAAGCACCACGCTCGGGTATCCACCGACCCGACAGACCGCGACCAAACGTCGTACGAGAGCGGAGGCAACGCCCTTTCCCCGCCAATCGGGCTGTGTGTACATCGAGAGGACGTACGGGGTCGCGAGAGTGGAGGTCTGCGGATACGGCTGGTCGGGGCGGAACCAGACGAGACCGCTCCCGACGGGCGTACCCTCCGGCGCTTCCGCGATGACCCCCACGAGCTCGCCCGAACGGAGCCGGAGCTTCGCCCACGTTCGGTATCGTCGGTCGTGCTCGGTGATCTCGGTCTCGGTGCGTCCCCCGATCGCCGTCCACATCCGATGACGGTGGTCGGTCAGGACATCGACGTCGGCAACTGTCGTTTGCCGATACGTCACTCGGGCGACCTTCGTCGTCTGCGGTGCGGTCATTCGTCCTCCGATCCCGTGCCTGCGCACGGGCCGACCCACGGTCGAAGGCGAGCGACCCCCGCCGAAGGTAGTCTCCGCCACACCGCGCTGAGTTATGGCGTGCTCTGTGGATGGGCCCGGACGGATTTGAACCGTCGACCGACCGGTTATGAGCCGGTCGCTCTGAGCCGGACTAAGCTACGGGCCCACCGGCGAGGGTGGGGAGGCGCCGCCGAGCGGATTTGGGGGGCCACGGCAGAACACCGCCGCCCTTTCGAACCGCTGACCTTTCGGTTAACAGCCGATCGCTCTACCGCTGAGCTACGGCGGCACCGGGGGTGTTGAGCCGGCATCGCGCTAATAGCCTTTCCGGCTCGAAGGCGGTCGGCTCGCGTGCTCGACGGCCCGACTCTTGAGGTGCTGGATGATCGCGGTCATCCGTTCGAGCGATTGGTTGAGGTCCGCCCAGAACTCGTTCGACTTTTCGGTGATCACCGCCCCGTCGGCGGAGGGCTGGATGACGCCCTCTCGCTCGAGCAGGTGGAGCGAGTACCGGGTCTTGTGGATGGGCAGTTGGAGCGCCTCGCTCAGACGGATGATTCCGATCGGGGGACTCTTCGCGAGCTTCTCGAGGATGTCAACGTTCCGCGCGAGGAGGTCGAGCTCCTCCTCGATGCGCTCGACCAAGTGGACCGGTTCCTCTCCCTCGGGGCCCTCGGACTCGAGGTCGCGGACCCCTCCCTTCTCCGCGGGCATGGACCGACCCCGGACCCGAGCACGCTTACTTGAACGTTGTTAGCAGAACCCGTGAGTGCCGCGCGGACGATGGGCCCCCCGGAGTCCCGCCAGTTCCGCCTCGCAGGACGCGGGGGGTCCGCGAGGTCGAACGCCGTGGCCACGAGACAGGAATCCCACTCGAACGGCATCCTGCGCAAACGCCGGCGCAACCTCCAACCCTCTACTTGGTAGCCGCCGGCACCTCTGGGGAGGGGGCTACGGGCCCGCCGGGATTCGAACCCGGGTTTGAGGCTCCGGAGGCCTCCGTGATGTCCAAGCTATACTACGAGCCCGCTCCGGACACCATGGGACCAACGACGGGCCTGTATTGACTTTTCGGCCGTCGAAGGCTGCTCCACGGCGCGCCGAGAAGCCGCCCCGCTCGGTCCCAGACGGGAGGGAGCGTTTCGGTCAGTCCTGGCGTCCGCGTCAAGCACTCGGTTTAGCCGACAGAAAGGAGAAGGATCTATCTCTCAACCACTCTTGCCCTGGGCGTCATGGGCAACTATGGGACGAATTGATTTGTCCCTACTCGATTCCGAGTCCACTATGAGCATCACGAACCCCATGACGGGCGCGTATTGACCGTTCGGCAAACAAGAGGACCCGCGCCGCTCGAACAAGATGAGGCGGGGGGTCATTGCGGGGGACTTTCGCAAATGAATAGGGGCCCTTTCCCCTCCGCTTGGAAGGTCATCCCCGGAGTTCGGCTAGCCCGTGGGTTCGCTTCCGCTCTGGCTCGTTCGAGGAACTGCCCGGTTCGCCCCGACCGATTGGAGCGGCCGAAACGAAGGGTGTCAGGACCGAAGTCGGGGCCGCCGAGTCATACGATGCGGAGAAGCCGGTACGGTGTTTCCGCTTTCTCCTCTGCCTCGGCAAGCACGAACGTCGGCGTGGCCGGTTGCTCTCCCCAGACGAAGACACGGCCCGCGTTGGACCTCAAACGCACCCGTGTTGCAGCCATCGTCCGGAGCGAGGCGGTCAGAGGATCATCTTCCGGGCCCACGAAG
>DASWZL010000100.1:0-7930 GCA_036404475.1 Thermoplasmata archaeon | reverse complement strand
GAGGAACGACCGCGAGGAGCGCGCGCGTTCGCGCGAGAACCGGACGCGAACAGCGGGCGTCGCGAACCCCCAATCCTTCCACGCGCCGTGGCCTCTCCGTTAGGTTAATGGCTCGACTGACCTTTCGAGGTTCGGGGTCGCGAGATGCCTGACGAGCCTCCGTGGAAGTGGGTCGAAGGCGATCGCGTTCGAGCAGCCCAGTTCCGGATATTCTTCGGGGTCCTCATGGGGTACAGCGTTCTGGTGGTCATCGTTCTGACCCTGGAGTTCCTGGTGACCGTCGGCGGCTGGCCGGGTCCGACGATTCCCTATTGGGCAGGGCTCGCGCTCGTTCTGCCGTGGGCCGCCGTACTGTTCTTGTGGGCGTTCGGGGTAATTTCGAGGCGATTTCCTATCGTCGGTCGATTGGGGATCTCTCCTGTCGGCCTTCGCCTGATGATCCCACCGCGTGGACTGACCGTGAGGTGGCCGGCGGTCCTCCGGGTCGGTCCCGACTTTGTCGACGTGATACCGGGCCTCCGGGTGGTGCGGTTCCGGTTGACAACTAATCAGGTCCAGCAAATCTCGAGCTTCCGGCAGCCCCACTGAACCCACGGAACTCCGTCGCTCCACCAAAGAACGGCGCGTTCGATGACCGACCGCGAGGAGTGCGCGGGCGGCCGCGCAGGCTTCATGAAGGACGCGCGCGGCCGATGACAGGACCGCAATCAGCGCGCGGCCGTAGGGCCACGAAGGCTTAGCCAGCAGGCTAAAGGTTTCTCAGGGCTTTGGCTTCTGAAGTCGATGGCTTCCCTCGAGAATTCACTCCGATCGCCGACCGCGGACGCTTCTCGGCAAGCCGAGGTTACTCCCGCACCTGAAGCGACGCGCAGCCGGCGCGGGCGAGGCGGGCGATTCTACGTTTCCGTGGGAGTGATTGCCGTCATCATAGTCGTCCTTCTCGCGGTCGTGATCGATGTGGAGACCCAGCGAGCCAGCCCATCCCCGACCCCGATTACCGCCTCGGACGGAACGGTCTCGCGGATGTTGCCTTGGGAATCGGCCTTAGGAATCAACGGGGGACCGTCGTACGTGTACCAGACAATCAACGTGACGAGTTCCTTCGTCAAGAACGGCACCGTAGGCACCTCGACGTTCGACATGTCGGTGGCAACGTGGGTCAACAACGAGGGATCGGACGGTTACCTCGAGACGTTCCAAATTCAGGTTACGGGCGCGATATCCGCTTCCGTGAGCCCCTCCTCCGTCGACTCTGCTATGAACGATCTCGACAGCCGGACGACCAATCTGACGGCCGGGGTGAGCCCGGTCGCGGGGTTAAATGACACCAATGTCTCCAGTCCTTACGCGGCATATGCGTCCCAATGGAGCAACACATGGTTCCATGGCCTGGGCAAGTTGTCCCTTCAGGTTGACATCGTTAACGAGAGCCAGGCTCAGGAGTCACCGACCCTCGATCTGTTCCGTTTCGCAGTGGGCCTCCAGCTCATGGTCGAACTCTCGCCCCAAAACCAGACCGTGGGCAACACCTACAACATCTCCGCGACGTTGGAAGGGATGAGTGAGCCGGTTTACTGCCTCCTCGAAGTCCAAATGCCCGCGCTTTAACGGGGGCAGTGGCCACCGTCCCGGGCGCGCGCGTTCGATGACCGACCGCGAGGAGCGCGCGGGGGTGCCGCGGCCGCGCCGGCTTCACGAAGGACGCGCGCGGCCGATGACGGGACCGCAATCAGCGCGCGACGAGGATCGGCTGCGAGTCGATCCACTCGAGGTCGGTTCGTCCGGAGAGCCGCCGCAGCGTTCGGAGGATGCGCTGACGAAGGAGGGCCCCCGCTTCGTCCGGTAGAGGAGAACGAGCAGGGTGAGGGCGGAGAGCGCCCCGAAGACTCCCCAGGTGACCACGTTGAACCAATCCGCCATCGCCGGTCGGGGGCCGCGAGCGGGCTCGCGCTATTTCAGGACTCGCCCGGAAGGGGCCGACCGCACGTGCCCCCGCCAGTGGCCGGCCCGCGCCCCCGTCATTGTCCTGAGCGGCGTTCACCCGGCGAAGCCGCACCCTCGAGCGAACTGACCCGGGTCGGAAGAGGCCGCGCGCCGGGCCCGCCGTGTGGTGTTCCACCACCTCTTGCCGCCGGGCTCAAATCCCCGGGAATCTACGATGCTCAAGGCGAACCGAAGATGGCGAAGGCGCATGGCGTTTTTGACGTAGAAATGCACCCAGATGGCGAAGATGACAGTGCCGAGGGGACCACGCTCGGCAGGATGATCGTCGAGAAGCGATTTCATGGCGACCTCGAGGGCACGGGCCGCGGCCGCATGTCGACAGGGAAGACCTCTCTCCAAGGTTCCGCCGGGTATGTTTTGATCGAGCGCGTTCAAGGTCGGCTCCACGGGCGCACCGGGACGTTCCTGCTCCAACACTGGGGAATTCTTGACCGCGGAGTCCAGGATTCGAGGGTCGAAGTGATTCCGGATTCCGGCAGCGGCGAGCTGGCCGGGTTGAAGGGCAGGCTTACCGGGCGCATCGAGAACGGGGTCCACTCCTACGAGCTCGACTACAGTCTGGCCCGTCGTCGCTGACGCGACCGCCGAAGGTCCTCGACCCCAGCCCGCCACCGTGAGGGTCACTCGGAGCCTGCGGTCGCGCGCGTTCGATGACCGACCGCGAGGAGCGCGCGGGGGGTCGTGGCCGCGCCGGCTTCCTGAAGGGCGCGCGCGGCCGAGTCGGGGAGGCTTCCCAGCCTCCGCGAGCGGACGAATTCGCGCGGTTCGTCCAGAGACGGGACCGCAATCAGCGCTAGGGAGCGAAGGACCTCGACGCGCGTCACCCGCTCAGCGTTCGTCGAGTCGAGCGGCCTGAGGACGCGTTCAGGGCCGCCGCGGCGCGGAGAAGAGACTTGATGCCCGCGTTGTCGATTTCGTCTCCCTCATGGATGAGGAGGGCACGCATGGCGTTGCGTCCGATGCGCGAGTCGAAGAGACCTTTCGGGTCCTTGAGTGAGGCGCCCTTGAGGAAGGTCAGCCTCACGTCGTCCTTGAAGGCCTCGACGTGGAACATGATCCCGTCCTGATACCACACCGGGACCCCGGTGGGTTTCGACGGCTTCCTCCATTTCACCTCCTCGACCGCATCGGGGAGGGCCTCCTTGATGAGCCCCCGGAGTCGGGATATGGTCTCGCCACGCCAGTCGGGTACTCCCTTGACCTTTGCTTCAATCGGCTTGGAGGAAGACTCACCCTTCCTCGAGGCCTTCTTTTTCATACTCCCGTGTTGGCCTCCGCAGATTTCATGTCTTCGGGGTTCGGAGCCGCCCCCACACCAGCTCCGCGAACCGCCCCAGCCCTCGGATACGATGAAGGACGCGCGCGACCGATGACATGACCGCAATCAGCGCGCGGGCGATGGGCGACCGCGAGGGGCGCGAGGGGCGAGTCGCGGCCGCGCCGGCTTCATGAAGGGCGCACGCGCCCGATGACCTGACCGCAATCAGCGCGCGGGACGCGTCGGGTTGGCATGAGACCCAACCTACCCGTGCAAGACAGCCAAAATCCATACGCCGCTGGTGCCTGGTCTGAAAAGTGCCCGAACCGCCAGTCTTCTCACCCGAACTTGCGGAAGCAACGCGCCAACGGCTCCGGGAGCTGCTAGGATCCACCTGGGAACGAATCCAAGCTGAAGACGAACCACTCCGCCTCGCGGGACGTCCCGACCGCGAGCGACACCTCTTGGCCATCCTCGACCAGAGGGCCGAGGAGTTCGCCCAGGAGTACCGAGAGTTACGGCTGCCTGGCCACCTTGGTGATTTTCTCGCTTATCGCGCAGCCGTGGAGATTTTCGACCGTTCGCATCGTGACGAGATTTTTCGAGAGGTAGTCCCCACGCTCGCTAATCGCGGCGATTTCCGCCACGCCATGCTCACTCTTGGCCTCGCGGACCACGTTCGCTCGTACACGAAGTACCCTGTCCGACTTCCAATCCGCAATCCCGCCGGCGGCAGGGTAGTCGACTTGATTATCGGAGAGGGGGCGACCATAGAGATCGAGACAAAAAGCTCTAACAAATTCGATGGCCCGCTCCGTCACGTGAGGTACACGGATGCGTTCAACGGTATACGAATCGCGTGGAATCGAGCGCTTGGGGGAGAGAACCCTCAACTCACGGGCGTCCGCCCGAACGCCCTCCTCGTCGGCGGGGTGACGGTAGAGGTCGCGAGTTTGCCAACAATTGTCCGTGCCGCCAAGAACTGGTTGGAGCGGAAGGGTGCAGATCATCCGAACTTCTGGGGGATCCTTGTCTTGACCTACCAAGCGACGACCGTCCTACCCGCCGGCAGATCGTTTGGAGATGGACAACCACTGACGTTCAATTCGTATGCCGGAGTCCAACTTCGAGCGGCCCAGAACAGGTACTACACGGGGTCTGCACAAATCATCCTAACGCCAAGCGTTGTGGGGCACTGACCCAAGCAAGACGCAGTCGATGACCGGCCGCGAGGAGCGCGGGCGGCCGCGCTCTGACTGACGCCAGATTCCCTACGGGAATTCTCCGCTGTTGGCTACATCCAGGTGGGTGAGCTCACGGAGGAGGGGGAAGAGCCGCCCCACACTTCTGACAAAAGCCAGCGGCTCTGGCATTTCCTGTGCCGCAGTACTGGCAATAACGCTCGGCCGGGGGCGCTGTAGGCGCGGGTGCGTACTGGGGACTTGGAGGATACTGACCGGGAACGGCTTGACGGTTCATCTGCATCGCCGTCATTTGCATCTGCTGTTGAAGGAGTAAGTTCGTTTGCTCCTGTTGCTTTCGCATCCGTTCTTCGTCACCTCTGGCACTCACTCCTGATGCGATCAGAACGATTCCAATAATCAGCGGAACTATTCCGATAATAATAATCAAGAATAGTAATCCAACGATGACGAGGACGATACCGAATGCAATCCTCAGGACTCCGGCCACCGGTTCCTCCTTCCAGCCCAGGTCAGCCTAAAGGCGAGGGGGATAATCAACCCACCCCCTGATGAAACACAGACGCGCGTTCGATGATCGACCGCGAGGAGCGCGTAGGGCCCAAGGACGGGATCGCGAACTGAAACGTGAAACGTGGTGCCGTCGGCTACGGCGCCTTAAATGGGCCGCCATGCGACAGCGCCTCGGGACCTCGATGACGCTGGGTCAACGACTGCTCGCCGCGCTGCTCGCGCTCGCGATGATGTTCGCCCTTTCCGCGATTCTGTGGGTTGTCGCGCCGCATTGACTGGTCGACGTGACAGTTCGAACGTCGCGACCCTCCTCTCGAACGCACCGAGAGGCCCGGGTAAGCGACTTGACCAGCTTGAGCCGCGAGGACTCCTCGGGGGATCACACGAGTGGCGCGAAGTAGGTTCCGTTCACAAACACCGGGTCGAACAGGATTTCATGGTCTGCCGTCATGTATTCGAGGAAGAATCGGTAGCTCGACTGCGTCTCGAAGAATGGCGTGACGAAGAATGAGAATGTGCCAGATGTGCCGTTCTCCGACAGAATCGGAGATCCGCCCGTCGGTACGACATCGAACGTCGCGCCCTCCAGCGTGGGGGCGCTCCAAGTGCCCGAGACCCACGAGTCTGGCGGAAACGCCAGGGTCGATTCTCCAATTCTGGCCCCGAATGAGGTTGAGAAGTTGTGCGGCACGACCGGGACGAATGCCGCGGCGAGGAACGCGACGAGCGCAACGATAAGGCCGACTGTGACGGCTACCAGCGGGTCGCGAAGCCTCGACCGGAGCCGCATCGAAAGGCCCTCCACCCTTGAGGGGTCTACCCACCATACTCCTTGCCGGGAAGGAGCTCACGCGGGGCGGGCCGACGGAGTCCTTCCCGGTCACTTTCGACGGCGGATCGTGACGAACGTGACGAGGACACCCGCCGCGACCTTGATATGGGGCGCGCGCGGCCGATGACGGGGCCGCAAGTAGCGCGCGGGACGAGAACGGATTGCGCGCAGCGCGGGCAGGCTTGCGAATCAGGCAGCTCGTGACGAGCCCGCGTCTCGTTTCTTGGGCCGAGGGTCCATAAAGTCGAAATCGCTCCCTCCTGTCGGGCCGCCGTGCTCCGCCCTCCATGCTCTGAGTTTCTCCCTTCCGTCTCGCAAATCCTCAGCTTGCGGTCTGTAGGACATACTCGCTTCGTGGAACTCGATGCGGAAATCGAGAAGGTCGTGCAATTGATCATACTCCTCCTGAGAGGCCGGAACTGCCGGCGCTCCACTGGAAGTGGTATCTCCCGAGTATTGGCCGGCCTGTTTCCTTTTTTCAAGGTCCTCGGCCGTTGGACCCTCCTCAAGCACCATGGTCATCGCGGATCGGATCGTTTCCATCACGTTCTCCTGAGTGAGCGATTCTCCCGCCGCATTTCGCATCGCGAGGTTAGCCCCCGCGAAGAGGATGGCGGAAAAGAAGTTGGCAAGGACGAACGTACCTTGCTTGATCGGATGCACGCGCAGGTCCTTCTCCCGAAGAAGGATGTGATCTTCCGCGAGCCGCGGGTCAAACGTGGCGACACCCATCGCCACGCACCGGTAGAGGATGCACTTCGCCTCCTCTTCGGCGGAGAGAACCATTGATGAGTATGCAAGCGGGTAGTCACCCTTCGCTGCAATCAATTCAGCTGCGTCGAATTGGGCTCTCGCCTTCGCCAATGCCTGTTCAGCGAGACGTTGGGTTCGGGGGTCGAGTTCCTCTGTCTTCTTGGTAGGTGACCCCTCTGCTGGGGCCTCGGGCTCTCTCGTTGGGTCTGAGGTCGGTCGCTCGCCCACGTCTAGGCAAATCACGAGAATAGAGAAGAGGGCTTTGGCCCCCGTTTCGAGATCCCACCTCGCGGTCCATATCACGCCGCCTCGATGGAGCCTCTGTGGAGCCCAATCCGACCTGCCGGACCTGCGGCACGCCGGTCGACCTGACCCGGCGGAACGCTGTGACTTCCGTCATCTACCGCAACGTGATGTGTCGTAGCTGCGGGGTCATCTGCATCTTGGAGGGGCCGGAGCGAAATGTGGACGACGGCACGAACCCTAACGTCTAAGACTGTCGAAAAGAATGGGGCCGACGTGTCTCCCCCGCCAACGAACTGCCAACTCCACAACGCCGCGGTTCTGTTTGCGGAGAAAGGAACGGAGCCGAGCATCCCCTTCGACAACTCTCCCTCCTGCGGTATCGAGACGTGTTGGATCTGTCACGACGCACGACGTTATTCAATCGCCGAGAAGGGAGCAAGCGGAAAGGGCGGACCCATTCGGCAAGACGCTGATGCGAAGAAGGCGAGGCTGAAGGCCGTTGTTGCCGCCTATCAGGAGTATGGGCTCGCCTGTATCTCCGCGAAGGACACCGCGGCAGCCAAGGAATTGGGCCAACCTTCGTTGTACTAACAGGGTGGTCGTCATGCCCCACTCCTTTCGACCGCGAGGAGCGCGGGGTGAGTCGACACCGATATCGGCAGGGCGTGATTGGGCTGGTCGTCGGGAAGGAGATACCCCATGGACAGAAGCCGAGAACCCAACAAATCGCCTGTGGCTCGCATACACGACCCGATGGAGCTCGAGGATGGCATGACCAAATTCTGCGCTAAGTGCGGCAGAATCCTGGCCTACCGCGCTGCGCGCAACATTCCTTGGATCTCGACAGAGGCCGGGAACCGCGGCTGCGACTGGGGCAGTTAATAGAGTGGTCCGGGGCTGTGGACCCGAACGAGACTCTCAAGCAATTGGCGAGCCAAGCGAGGGGTCTCGCGACGCAGGCATCCCTCGCGATGGAGTCCGGCTACCACTCTCGACAGGCCGGCGTGGTGGGTGGAATCCTGGCAAGCACGGTGGTCCCCTACGGCCTCAAGGGAGTGTCGCGGGATGCAGGGAGGCTGGTGAAGAGGACTTCCAAAGCGAAAGTGGATGCGCAGTGGCTCG
>DASWZL010000099.1:0-3262 GCA_036404475.1 Thermoplasmata archaeon | reverse complement strand
TAACCTTATTCACCGCTCTCGAGGGAAGTAAGAGAGGGTTCCATTCGAGCCCGTAAGCGTCTGGTAGGCGAGCCAATCCGTTTTCAAGGTAGGCTAACCGTTTTCACAACGGCTCCCCGGGGCGATATGATTTCAAAGCCCCCTCCCCGAGGCCCCGGCGGTCAGGACGTGGGCGGTCGTGACCCCGGCGATGTCGGCGGCGTACCGCCAATCCCGGCCCCGGGCGAGCCGCGCCGACAGCCGGACCCCGTCCGCGATCGTGAACCCGCCGCGGCCGAACCAGGCGCGGTTCCGCAGCCACACGACCGGCCGCCTGCCCCAGTCCACGCCCCCGCGCTTGAGGTCGCGGCCGAGGGGCGTGTCGACCCACAGGAACGGGTCCGGGAGCGACATGAAGTCGACCGGCGCCCGCGCGAAGAAAATGAGGTCGTCCCGCACCGTCCCCCAGGTTCGCACCTTGACGAACGGGTACCGGAGGAACAGGGACCGGGCCCCCGTCACGGTCCACACGCTCCGTGCCGCCCGGTCCACCAGGACGCGGAACCGGCCCGGCCGCGACCCCGTGGCGAGGTCCGGCCGGTAGTACTCGTTGTCGGCGTCGCACACGAGGACGGTGTCGCCGCGCGCCGCCCCAATCGCGGCGTTCCGCCCCGACCCGAGGTCGCACGGGAACTCGACGACCCGACATCCGAGCTCGCGCAGCCGCTCGGGCGTCCCGTCGGTCGAGCCCGCGTCCACGACGACGACCTCGTCGGGGAACGCCCCCTGGAGGCTCGCGTGCCAGCGGTCCACGTACGGGCGCGCGTTGAGCGTCGTCGCGCACACCGACAGCGTCACGGCCGGACCCCCAAGATTCGGTCGGCGACCTCGTGGGCGACGAAGGCGATGTGGCGGTCCCACAGTCCCGGCGGGTGGCACACCGGGTCGTTCGGGAGGTGGCACCAGGGGCAGGTAGTGAACTCGGGTGGACGCGCCTCCCGGACCTTACGAACAGGTGTCCTGTCCGGGACCGAAATCACGGGCAGCCCCCCCGCGGGTGTACCATTCCGCATGTCGGGCATAGGACCGGGGGCGGGCGATCGGCGGGGCTTGGCGCCGGGGCGACCACCGGGAGTAGGCGCGGCCCCGGCGGGTCGGCGCACTCCCACGGCGCGGCCTCCCCCCGGAACGCCGCCACCGTCGCCGGGTTGTCCATCTCCCGCTCGCTCGGCGGTATCCACGGGAGCCGCGCGAGGCGAAGGACGCACTCCTCCGTTGATGTCGGCAGGAACGCCCTGTCCGGCAGGTGGATTACGCGCCCGTTTTCCGCCTTAAGACCGTACCGGTGGAGTCGTGTCACGACCGCCTGGGAGAAGTCGGCGGCCCCTGTCCGAATCAGCTTGAGCAGGCCCCACTCGGCCGGCGGGCGGACGACGAACACGTCGAGCCCGACCGCCCGGTCGCCGGCGCCGATCGCGGGGAGGACCGCCCGGTAGTACCGGGGTCCCCACGGAGCGCGGGCGCCCGCCTTGTTCGGCGGCCCGCGTCGTCCGCCGACAGCCTCGATGGCAGCCGCGACTTCCGGTTCGGGGAGGTCGCGGACCAGGGCCTCGACGTCGCCCACGATCGGCCGGCAGCGGCGGACCGACCCGACGGTCTCCGCGTAGCCGCCGCGCGACTTTACCTCGTTCGTGAACCCCGCAGCGAGCTCACGTCCTGTCGCCAGGACCACGGCGCCTGGTTTCATGGGCTCGGTTTCCTCCGATGGTTCTGGGCCAGCGCGAGTCGCGCGTTGTTGATGGCGTCCGTTAGGTCGCAGTCGACGTGCGGAGTGTTGAAACGGGCGTGACACTCGCAACGGTCGAAGGCGGCGACCAGTTCAAAGAGGGCCCGACGAAGCGAGAGCGTCATGGGCTCGGTTTCCTCCGATAGGTACGCCACCGACGGCGCTGCGCCGCCGAAACCGCAGCCGCGTTCCGGGCCCTGAACTCGGGGTCCTTCCAGTTCTCCCGAACCGCAGCCGCGTGCCGGGCCCTGAACTCGGGGTCCTTCCAGTTCTCCCGAACCGCAGCCGCGTTCCGGGCCCTGAACCCGGGGTCCTTCCAGTTCTCCCGAACCGCAGCCGCGTTCCGGGCCCTGAACCCGGGGTCCTTCCACCGGGCCTTCAGCGTCTCCCGAACCGCAGCCGCGTTCCGGGCCCTGAACCCGGGGTCCTTCCACCGGGCCTTCATATCGAGCCCGTCCCCAACCGGCTCGAGGCCAGGGTGCTGCTGGAGAAGTTCCTTCGCCTCCTCATCGTTACTTCGCAGAAACGCGAGCCACTGATCTCGATTCATGGTTTCTCCGAAGGGGCCGGTTCTCCCCGACCGGGTGTCCGACAGTCCCCTCCCAGCATAGACCAGGCAACCATCGCCGCGAACCGCGCCTGGCGTAACCGCCAGCGGTGAGTGATACGGCAAATGAACGGGTCCCTCACGGCCGCACCCCCCACCAGCCCGCAGCGCGGCGCGCCAGGTCGCGCAGGAGCGACCGTTGGCGCCCCCGAATCTCCGGGTGCTTGTAGTCGAAGTGGCTCCGCAACCCGGAGAGGGTCCCGAACTCCCGGCCGCACAACGGAACCGGGCACATCACGTCGACCCGCTCCTCGTGGTCACGCCGCATTGGCGCCCCCGATCCTGGCGAGATGGTCCTCGGCCACTTCGACGGCGCGGGCCTCGCCGTAAAGGAAACGGGCCGACGTGACGGCCCGTTTGAGGTCCCGCCGCTGGCGTGCCGTCGGCAGGGTGGGGCAGAGGGCGAGGTGGTCGTTCAGTACGTCGCGGAGTCGGGCCGTTCCCTTCGGTGACGCGCCGGTGAAGTTCACAGTGAATCCGCAGCGGGCGCACGTCTCGCGACCACCGGGTGGCCCGATCGCAGGCTCGACCACTCGGTGCGTCACTACCGTGCCTCCGCCTTGGCGATGGCGCCGTCAGAGGGCCCCGTTCCCGGGCGCCCGAGGTCCCGGAATGTCTTGTGCGCCTCGGACCAGCGATGGGCGAGCCCACGTCGGGCCGCGTCGAAGTTCTTGCGGGCACGGCGGTAGTACTGCGCCTCCGGACAGGGGCTCTCGGTTAGCCACCGGACGAACGCGGCGCGCTCGTTGGGTCCCTCCTTCACCAGCTCGCGGAGATGGCGGGCGAAATACTTTGCCGCGTTCCCGCGCATCTTGTCCCAATCCTTCAGTTCCGCCTCGATACGGGCGAGGAGGGCTTCGTGTTCTCCCGTCAGTATGGCCAAATCCAAT
>DASWZL010000098.1:0-7763 GCA_036404475.1 Thermoplasmata archaeon | reverse complement strand
AGCAGGGCCAGGTTCGGCGCGCCGCCTCCGATAGGAGGCTGCCGATACGGGAGAGGTGAAACAGTTGGTTCGACAGCAGTACCGCGCCGCCCTGTGGGTCCTGGTGCTGGTCGCGCTCGTGACGAGCTCACTGGCCGCGATCGCCGGGGCGCAGGCCGCTTCCTCAGCGAACTATACGCTGACGGGCTACGTGGAACAGTCGGGTGGTGGGTCCTCGCCGCCCCCTGTCCCGGCGGGTGTGCAGGTCGACCTCATTTCTCGGGCCACGGGCCAGGTCTTCACGACCACGGTCATCGGAGGCAGCGGACAGTTCAAGTTCACGACCAACAGCACGGGCGGGGCCTTGGTGCCCGGCTATTGGGGGGTCTGGGTGCCGCCACAGGGGAACGTCAGCCTTCCCGGGTGCAACCCGGCGAAGCCCCACTACCAGTGCGCCATTCTCCCCGTGGACCAGAACCCGGTCTTCCAGTTCGAGAACGCCACCGCGCTCACGACCTCGACCTATCCTACGATCATCACCGGTGTCTCGGTCCTGCCCTACACGGGCACCATCATGGGCACGGTGAGCTCGGGAAGTATTCCGTACGAACCCGGGGCTCAGGTCTCCTTGCTTGACCCGCAGTACAACGGGCTCGTTCTCGTGAATAACACGACCGCTTCGAACGGGTCGTTCGCCCTCGCCGCTCCGCTCGGGACTTGGGTCCTCAAAACGTCCCTGGCCGGACCGTCGATGCAGTACAACATCACGGAGGCGGCCGTCCCGACCCGTGCGGTGGTCCGGATCAACCCCGACATCCAGAGTTACGTGGTCTCGGGCTACGTCAACCTCCAGTCGAACCCCTCGGCCCACGTCCCGACGGCCGGGAACGTAACGCTGTTCGACCCGACCAACGGCTACATCTATTCGAGCGCCACTCCGGTGGGAGGCTACTACTCCGCCGGTACGTACCCGCTCAACTTCGTCAGCGGTTCGCAGACGTTCGACGTAGTCCTCTCCTCCATCGGCTACGGGACCACCTGGTATCCCCTGACCGTTTCGAGCCCCACCACCCCCCTCTATCGGAACGTCCTCGTGTCCCCGCTGACCCCGGGCCAGCTCGGAAGCTTCCAAACGACCCTCAACTTCTCGGGGATCGATGTCGCGAGCGGCTCCGGGAATCTCGCGGTCAAGACCGTCGCCACGCTCGGCAACGACACGGTCTTCCCGAACCTCCCGAACGCGACCGTCGGCCAGCTGTGGGCGCAGCTCGGCCTCGACTTCAACCACTCGGCCATCTTCCCGAGCTCGCTGCTCCGAACGGTATCGACCTGGGTGAACTCCAGCGGGCCGTTCTTCCCGGCGGTCCAGGCTCAGACCTCGGTCAACGGCACGGGGTTCGTCGGACAGATCGCTCCGTCGACGGGCGCCAACTGGACCTCCACTTGCTCGGGCCCGTGCGGCCTCTCTTCGACCGCCAACCTGACCTACCAGTGGTCGGAAAGCTACGGTCTCAACGGGACGGTTCCGGCCAACGCGAGCACGTACTCGATCGCATTCAGCTTCGCGCACCCGGCGTCCAGCTCGGACGTCTACAACTACACCCTCGTGCTGCCCAGCGGGTACGTTCTCGCGGCCGCCACACAAGCCCCCACGGGCACGCGCCTCACCGCGGCGGGAACGGGAGGGACCTGGACGAGCTTCACCCTCCAATCGCTCCCCAGCACCTCCCTCGTGGGCAGCGCCAAGTTCTCAATCGTGAAGTATTCCGCGCTGACCCCGGTCGTCAATGCGTCGGTGTCGAACTTCGCGTTCTCGAGCCACAACGTCCTCAACAGCACGCAGAACAACTACACCGTTGAGGTCGGGGTCGGCCAGAACGTGACGTTCAGCGCCCTCAACTCCCTCTACCCGGCCGGGACCAACGGGACGAAGTTCTCCTGGGCGTTCGGCGACGGCAAGACGGCCAACTCGACCACGGCGACCACGAACCACACCTACAAGGTGGCGAGCGCCGCGAGCCCGTACCCCGGGAAGCTCACGGTCACCAGCTCGGGAGGGCTCACGAACTCGACCCCGTTCTACGTGTGGGTCGCGCAGGGGCCGGTGGTCCCGAAGATCTCCGTGAACTCCACGGCGAGCGAGAACAAGACCGCGGGGTCGACCCCCTACGTGTTCATCAACTGGGGCACCGTGCTGTACTTCAACGCGAGCGGAAGCTCGGCCGCGGTCAGCTCCTCGGCGAATGTGGCGGGCGTCCTCTCGGTCGCGTCGTTCTCGCTGGTCTCCTCGAAGGGATTCAAGCAGACCGCGAACTACTCGGTCGGCCAGGGGGCCTACTTCGGGTCGAACTTCACCGTCCAGTTCCTGGGGGCGGGCAGCTACCTCACCTCGGGGACCGTGGGCGGCACCGCGGTCCCGTTCAAGGGCTGGCAGTACAACCTCACCCTGACCGTTTGGTCCGGAACCGGCCAGTCCAACAAGACCACGCTCGTCCTCCTCGTGAACGACACCCAGAAGCCCATCGCGGCGTTCCAGGTCCTCACCTCGGGCGGCAAGTCCGTCACGGGGAGCGGAGTGGTCGCCGGTGCGAACCTCTCCGCGAACGTCCTTCTGAACGGGGCGAACGCGAGCGACCCGCACAACGGGTCGGTGGTCAGCTACTACTGGCTCGTCACGAACTCGCAGAACACGTCGTTCCACCAGGGGAAGAACGCCACGTCGGTGAAGCCGTATCCGTCCTTCTGGATGCCGGCGTCGACCACCGCCTACACGATCAACCTGACCGTCCAGGACGGGAACGGCAACTCGGGCTACACCACGCAATCGCTCACCGTCTCGCAGAACACGACCACCAGCCCCATCATGGCCGCGACGAACCTCACGGGCCCGTCGAGCCTCACGGACGGGTCGTCCGCGACGTACTGGGTGAACATCACGGTCGGTGGCGGTTCGAAGGCGGTCGGCGAGGACGTCTCGGTGGCGTTCTACCTCCTCTCGCCGAGCGGGGGAGGGAGCCGAAACTACATCGGCGGCTCTCCGGCCTCCGTGACGTTCTACAACTACACCTCGCCGGGCATCGTCAACACGGTCTCGTTCGCCACCGGGAGCATCGCGAGCCTCGCGTACAACACCACCGTGCGCGCGGTGATCACCTGGACCCCGTCGACCACGGGTAACTACGTCCTGTACGCGAACGTGACGGCGTCCAACGAGTTCTCCGGAGACTACAAGAACGGGCCGAACGTCGCGACGATGTCCGTCTCGATCGGACCGAACCCGACGACTCAGCTGCTCGAGTACGTCGCGATCGCGGTCGCGGTCGTCGTGGTCATCCTGCTGCTCATCCTCTACTACCGCCGCCGCACCGGAAAGAGCGGCGCGAAGGGCGGGTCCGGGCGCTCGGGACTCGAGCGCCAGAAGCGGCCAGCGGCCGAAGAGGACGACGAGGACGAGGACAAGTAGGGGTCCGCCGCACGGACCTCTCTCCCGGAACCACGGGAGAGACCAACCTTTTCCCTTCCCCCTGGGCGTTCGATTTCGGGGCCGCTAGCTTCGCTCCATTTCGTACGGCACGAGAGGCGAGGCCCGAACACAACGGGTCGCGACCGTGCCACGCCGGCGAGAGGGACGGAAACGAAGCCGAGGCTCACGCGGGCTCAGCCGTACGGACCGACCTCGTCCAGGAGGTCGACGTGGGTCAGCAGCATCCGGCGGCAGCAGTACCGGTTCAGCCCGAGCGCGTCCAGCACGGCTCCGGCGGGCTCGCCGCGCGCGGTCCGCTCACGGTACTCGTCCCAGTGCTGTCCGATCACGGCTCCGCAGGTGAAGCAGCGGACCGGCACCATCATCGTCATCGACCGAACACCTCCGAACTCAGCGGTACGACTTCTGCCGACGCTTGCGGGCCCCGCGGCCGCCGGGGCGCTTCGGCAGCTTGCGGCGCGGGTCGTTCACGAGGAGCGAACGGTCGTAGCGCTTGAACATCTCCTTGAGCTGGTCGTCCTTGAGCCAGTCGATGAGGCCGCGAGCCACGGCGGTCCGGGCCGCCGAGGCCTGGCCGACGAACCCCCCGCCCGCCACTCGGACCGCGATGTCGAGGTTCTTCGCGCGGTCCCCGACCATGAGCAGCGGCTCCTGGACCTTCAGGCGGATGATCTCGGGCTCGACGAGCTCGAGCGGGCGGTCGTTGAACCGAACGCGGCCGGCCCCCTTGCGCACGGTGGCCCGGGCGACCGCCGCCTTGCGCTTCCCGGTGGCGAGGACGATCACGGGGGCCTTCATCCCCGGGCCCCCAGGAGCTTCGTGACCTCGGCGAGGGTGACGGGCGGACGGAGGGTCGGTCGGGCCTTCGCGCCCTCGATCGTCTCGGTCGGATGCCCGGCGTACTCGGGCGGGACACCGATGTGGACCTGGAGGCGACGGAACGCAACCTTGCCCCGGGTCTGGAGATGCGGAAGCATGCCGCGGACGGTGCGACGGAAGATGCGGTCGGCGTACCGGGGGAAGTGCGGCCCGCTGCGGACCGAGCCCCGGGCGCGGGCCTCCGTGTAGTGGGCGACGATTTGGGACCGCCCGCCGGTCACGACGCTCTTCTCCGCGTTCACCACGACGATCGTCTCACCGTTCAACAGGCGCTTCGCGATGAGGCTCGCGGCCCGTCCGAGGACGAGGCCGCTCGCGTCCACGACCGTGGGGGACGGCGCCGGGGCGTCAGGCAAAGAGCCGCACCCCCGCCCCGTCGGGCTTGGTCTTCAGAAGGTCGCTGACGGTGATCGCGACCCCGCCGGCCGCGTGGATCTTCGTCCGGGCCGTCTGGGAGTAGGCGAACGCGGCGACGGTGAGCTTCTTCGACAACCGCCCTTCGGACAGGAGCTTCCCCGGGACGATGACGGTCTCGCCGGACTCGGTGAGCCGGTCGAGGTGGCCCACGTTCACGGGGACCACCTGGTGGCGGGGCCGTTCGAGGCGGTCCGCGACCGACGCCCAGATCGGCGCCTGGTTCGAACGCGCCGCCCGGCGCAGCTCCACGATGAGCCGAACGAGCTCGGAATTCTCCTTAGGAATGGGATGGGCCATGCGCGGGACGCCCTCGACCCGGGTGCCTCATATAAGCATTGCCGCTCCGCGAGATGCCGGAACGACGGCGACCGGTCGCCGGTGGTCCGGCACGGCCCGGGCGTGCTTCCATTACCGGCCAACGGTTAAATACGCCCCTCCGCCATCGGCGCTCGAGGCCCTCCCTATGCGCAAGTTCCTCACCGAACTCCGAGGAAAGACCGTGATGACGAACGACGGCCAGATCCTGGGCATGATCGACAACTTCGTCGTCGACACGTTGACGGGCGGGATCGCCCACGTCCTCGTGACCCCGAGCGAGGACGTCGAGCAGCGCCTCTTTCAGAGCGATGCCTCGGGCCGGCTCGTGCTCCCCTTCAAGAGCATGCGCGCGGTCAAGGACGTCGTCGTGATGGACATTGGGAAGTAACCCCACCCACTCCCCGCTCGTTTCGGTTGTCATCACCGTTCGCAACGAAGCGCCGCACATCGAACAGCTCCTAGAAAGCCTCCTCGTCCAGGAGGGGCCGCTCGAGGTCGTCCTCGTCGATTCGGAGAGCCGCGACGGGACCCGGGAGGCGGCCGAGGCGTTCGCCGCGCGCCATCCGGACGTCCTGCGGGTCTTCGAGCGGTCGGGCTCCCGAGGGGTCGGCCGGAACGCGGGCGTCCACGAGGCCCGCGGGGAGTTCGTCGCGTTCATCGACGGCGACTGCTTCGCAGACTCCCAGTGGCTGAAGCAGCTCCAGGCGGGCCTGGTCGGGTCCCCCGTAGTGGCCGGTCGCACGGTCGTCGTCGGGAAGCATCACTACGGCCAGCTCGAGCGGGTCGAGCTGCTGCAGAAGGGATTCGACGTCACGTTCCCCTCGTGCAACCTCGCGTACCGGCGGGAGCTGTTCCTGGGCCTCGGGGGGTTCGACACGCGGTTCACCACCGCGGAGGACATCGACCTCAACATGCGGGCCGTGCAGGCCGGGGCCACGATCACCTACCGGCCGGAGGCGATCGTTTACCACCACATGCGCACCACGTTCCTCCGGTTCCTCATCCAGGCGTTCTGGAACGGTTACGGCCGAAAGCAGCTCACGGAGAAGCACGGCAGCCTCTGGGGCCGCTACCGGGTCCGACGGCTGCTCTCGGACCAGCGCGGGGTCATGGCCTGGGCTCGCCTCACGGCGGCGCTCGCCGGGTACGCTACCCGCGTCGCCACGGGACGAGTCCGACGACTGAGCCCGGAACCCGGTGTCCAAGACCTCAACGCGACCCCGACGTGAGCGGGGTCGGGAGCGGGGTCCGCCCGCCCGGTCCTGAGTCTAGTTCGCCTTCAGAAGGTCGGCGACCTTGACGACCTCGGCGAGGACCTTCGTCAGGTCCGCGGTCTGGTCGACGACGGCGACGAGGAGCGCCTTCTTGCCGCTCCCCACGATGATCGTCTTGGAATCGTTCCCCTCGATCACGATCCTCTCGGGCGGGGCCCGGTTGAGCTCCGTGTTGGCGGTGGCAGCCGCCCCGAGGATGGTGGCGCACATGATGGCGAACGTCTCGGTGTAGACCCCCGTGGGCACGTCCGCGTAGAGGACGAGGCCATCCCGCGAGACCAGGGCCGTCGCGATTCCGCCGATGCGGGTCTTCAGGTCCTTGACGACTGCCCCGACGTTTCCCGTTGCCATCATTTCATTCCCTCCTTACAGCTCCTCGATTCGGAAGCGGCACTCGGAGGGCCCGGTGCTGGAGCACATCTCCTCAGTGCATTTAACGCGCCCCCCTTTAAAACGTTCGTAGAACTCGCGAAGCATGCCCCGAAGACGGTGGCAGGTCGGAATGTCGCTCGGGGCGACCTCGATCGATCCTTTCACGATGACATCCGGGTCGGAGAACGTGATCTCCTCGACCCATCCCCGCTCCTTGAGAAGGCGGGCGACCCGCTCGAAATAGTGCGCCCGGTCCTTGAGCGCCTCCTCGGCCATCGCCGAGCCGATGACCGAGCCCTCCTTGAAGAACAATCCGTGACAGGCATGCGACATCACGCTCTCGTACAGCTCCATGATCTGGTGAAGCTCGGACTGGTCGACCTTGACGGATCGCATGGGTAGGGGCCGCACCGGCGTGGTCAGTATATATGTTATCAGTGGAGAGGCGGTGGGTCGCTCCGTTCCTCCCCTTCGGTCCCTTCGGTCTCGGACGGGGAGCCCCCGGCCGCGAGCGTGGCTTCGAGGACGTCCAGCGTGGTCAATCGGCCGGTGAGCACCTTCGGCCACGCGTCGCGTCGGTCGAGGAGCACGGACGGTAGGCCGGCGCGCGCCGCGGCCCGGACGTCGCTCCAGAAGAGGTCGCCCACGTACACGACCCGCTCGGGGGGTGCGCCGAGCGCCTCGGCCGCGGCCCGGAACGCGGCCCGGTCCGGGACACAGGGTCCGGGGCCGTCGCCCGAGCCGAGCAGGAGGGTCTCGGGAAGGCCGCAGCGGTGGAGGAGCCAGCGGGCGGAGTCCGCGGGAAGGGGGGTCAGCGTCCCGACCTTGACGCCGCGCGAGCGGAGACGGTCGAGGGCGCGCGGAACGTCCTCGTACCGTTCGACCTCGCTCGCGGGCCGCAGGAACCGGCGCACGACCGCCTCCGTTTCGGTCAGTGGGAGGGGGTGCCCCGCGACGGTCGCGAGCGCGTTCGCGAGGTGCTCCCGGAGGGCCTCCGCATCGGCGGGCGGGGCCTTCCCGGTGAGCCCCTGCCAGCGACG